>JAFXOX010000043.1 GCA_017528345.1 Desulfovibrio sp. | reverse complement strand
AGATTTCTCCGACTTCATTTATACCGACTACGGCACAACAAGCGGTGCCGATCAGGTCGGTAAGGGCGTCGGTATCTGTGCGTTGATCGGCGACTTTTCCCAGGGCGGTTTTGAAAACACAAATTCAGCCACAGATCTTGCTATCAACGGCAATGGCTTTTTTAAGGTGCGTAACGACGCCAATAATACCAATTACTATACACGTGCCGGTGACTTCTACTTTGATGAAGATCGGCAGCTGATCAATCCTAATGGTATGATTTTACAGGGTTGGGAAACTACCGTAAATAAGACTGTAGGGTTTAGCTCGAGTACTATATCTAGAGCAAATGATATCGATTTTAGACGTAGTGGTACGGTTAAGGATATTGTTTTGGATAGATGGAATATACCACCTCAGAGAACAACAAACGTAACAATAGCTAATGGTCTAGTTAATGACGATCAATACGATGTGTGTGGTAGCGATACATCTCCTTTGACTGCACTTTTTGATACATGGGACGGACGAAAGAATCCACCTATATCTGATGATGCATATGCTACTCAGAGTACGATCACCGCGTATGATGAAGGCGGCAAGATGCATACAGTATCTGTTTACATGGATAAGGTGAAGAACCATACTGTAGATTCGTCTGGTAATCTCATATATGATATTGAAAGTCTGCCAGCTGGTTATAATATGTATGAATATCTCGTAACAATTGATCCATCTGAAGATAAGAGAACATATGGTGGAACTAAATATAATTCAAAAACCGGATTGTTCGATGGTGATCAGCCTACGCCTTTTTATGATGATACCGCTGATCCAGAGACAGGTGAATACGATACATTGAAGTGCGCTGGAATCCTTATGAGTGGTGTTATGATTTTTGATGCTTCTGGGCAGCTTGTGACACAAACAGCTTATACATATGCTGGACAAGGAAAGACTGATCCTTCATCAACAGATGTTTCGCAAACTCTTGGTACAGATCAGTTTAATCCTAGTATGGATACTGATGATCCAAAGACATTAGCAAAGACAATGTGGCAGCCAACGCGTTTTTCAAATAATGGTCTTCCTGTATTTGTAGCAAATTTTTCTGGTGATCCGCTGGCAAACAGCGTTTGGGAAGCAAATGCAGAGAATGCAATTATAGAACTTGATTTAGGACTGTCAAGTAGTACAGCTAGATGGAGTTCGACTATTGAAACAACAGATCATGAGTTTTATACAACAGGTTCCTTGGCAGATTTGTCGAAGGATGCCACAAGTAATAAGGTTGATTTTTTAAGTACGGTGCGCATGATGAGTGCCGAGCGAGATGATAATGCAACTGCAAATAACGGTACAACTTTTATGACAGATATTCAGGACGATGGTTATGCTGCTGGTGTACTCAGCAATTACACCATTGACAAGAGTGGAGTTGTTTACGGGTATTACAACAATGGTGAGAATATCCCCCTGTATCAAATTGCCATGTATGACTTCCACAATCTGCAGGGCCTCTATCGTGAAGGCGGCAATCTCTACAGTCCCACTCATGAAAGCGGAACTCCAGTTGAGGGCGTCGCCGGTACAGGAACTTTTGGCGAAATCAATTCCTACTACATCGAAAATTCCAATGTGGACATGAGCCGGGAATTTGTGCACATGATATCCTGTCAGCGCGGTTTCCAGGCCAATTCCAAGAGTATCACAACCACAGATACCATGCTTGAAACGGTTATCGGTATGAAGCGATAGTTTTGCCACAAATCAATAAAAAAACAGGACGGTTCAGGTGAGCCGTCCTGTTTTTGTTTTGGGCTTTTCCCTTGTGCTGGCGGGCAGATGGGTATAGTTTTTGCTTACTTTAGGAAAAACAAACAGAGCTATCAGGAAACCGTATGTTTGGCGAACAACAGGATCCAAGCAGAACAGAAAAAGCCACGCCCAAGCGCGTCAAAAAACAGCGCGAAAAAGGGAATGTGCCCAAAAGCGCAGAACTGGGCAAAGCGGTCAGTCTGACAGGAGGACTGATTGTTCTGACCTTCTGGCTGGATTCTGTGTACCAGACGTTACGTGAGCTTTTTCGCCAATTTCTTGACTGTTCACGCGTTTTTGATGTTTCGCTGCAGAGTATTTATTCGCTATCTGTGGAGCTCAGTCTGCGTATTGCCTATATGATCCTGCCAATAGTGCTTTTTTTGGCAGTCCTTGCCATCATTGCCCAGCGTCTGCAGGTTGGCAAACTCTGGTCCCCCAAGATCTTTAAGCCGCAGTGGAACAAGTTCAATCTCATCCGAGGTATCAAGCGTCTTCTCATTTCGCCGCAAACAGTGCTGCGTGTTCTCAAAAGTCTGCTCTTTTGTATTGCGCTGGCCATAGTTCCGGCATTAGTCCTCAATGACGAGAAAGATCATTTTCTGGAACTCTACTACGAGACGCCAGAGGGCATTGCCGCCTATATGCTGGATATTGCCTTTCGTCTGGTGAAGTATGCTCTCGTGCCAATTTTGCTCATAGCGGCCTTTGATGTCTGGCAGTCGCGCTTTGCCTATAATGAAAGTATGAAAATGACCAAAGATGAGGTCAAGGACGAAAGAAAGCAGGCTGAAGGTGACCCCCAGGTCAAAAATAGGATGCGTCAGAAGATGATGTCCATCGCGATGAAGCGGATGATGAAACAGGTCCCTAAAGCGGATGTGGTCGTCACCAACCCTACGCATATTGCGGTGGCTCTCTCCTATAATACCGCTGAAGCACCGGCACCCATTGTGCTGGCCAAGGGGGCCGGACGCATTGCCGAAAAAATTAAGGAAATCGCCAGGGAACATCGTGTACCGATCCGGGAAAATGTCCCTCTAGCACGCGCGCTCTTCAAAGCCTGTGAGATCGGCGATATGATACCTGAAGAGCTTTATAAGGCTGTTGCGGCCATTTTGGCCAGTATCTGGCGTCTCAAGCCCAGAGTGCAGAAGCCGTCACAATAATCTCTGAGGTACGCCATGGCATCGGTTCTCCCAAATATCGATTATTCTCGCTTTTCCAAGTACGGAGAAGTGTTTCTGTCCATTGGGGTGGTGACCATTCTTTTTGTCATGCTGGTGCCTCTCCCCACGTTTTTCATGGACGTGATGCTTTGTGTAAGCATCTCCATTTCCATACTCATTTTGGTCATGACCATGTTCATGAATTCTCCGCTTGAATTCACGATTTTTCCATCATTGCTTTTGGTGACAACCCTGCTGCGCCTTGCCTTGAACGTCGCTTCCACGCGTCTTATTCTGCTCAACGGTGATATGGGTATTGATGCTGCAGGCAGCATTATCCGCTCTTTTGGTGAATTTGTGGTCGGTGGTAGTTATGTGGTCGGCGCCGTTATCTTCATGATCATGTTCATACTTAATAAAGTCGTGATCACAGCCGGTACCACACGTATCGCTGAAGTTGCCGCCCGTTTTACCCTTGATGCCATGCCCGGTAAGCAGATGGCCATTGAAGCCGATCTTAATGCCGGTCTTATTGATGAAGAAGAAGCTACGGCGCGTCGGCACGCTTTGCGTAAGGAGGCCGATTTCTACGGTGCCATGGACGGTGCCTGTAAATTTGTCTCTGGTGACGTTAAAGCCGGTATGATGATCACCATGATCAACATTATTGGTGGCATCATCATTGGTGTGGTGCAAAAAGGTATGGAATGGGAAACAGCTCTGACCACCTATTCGCTGCTGACCATCGGCGACGGTCTTGTGTCCACCATTCCTTCCATCATTATCTCTACCGCCACAGGTCTTCTGGTCTCCCGAGCGGCGTCGGAAGCCAAGATGGGCGAAGAATTCATGGCCCAGTTGACGTTCAACAGCAGGGCTTTGAAGCTTGTGGCGGGTATTCTCGTGCTGTTTTCTTTGATTCCCGGCCTGCCGACAGTGCCCTTTCTCTGCCTCGCCGCCATGATTTATGTTGGCAGCCGTCTTTCTCCGGATGAAGAGGAAGGGGAAAACGCCAAGGATGGTAAGGCAGGGAGTAAGTCTGGCAAGGGCGCGGCCAAGACTTCTGGCACTCCCGATACCCCTGAGGATGTGCAGGCCCTTCTGCCTCTTGATACCTTGGAGCTTGAGGTTGGTTACGGATTGATTCCTCTGGTTGACGAGGAGCAAAGCGGCAATCTTTTAGCTCGCATCCGTTCCATCAGACGGCAGTTTGTGCTTGATATGGGGGTCATTATTCCCTCGCTGCATTTGCGCGACAATCTCCAGCTCAAGCCGGGCCAGTATTCACTTCTCATCAAGGGCAATCAGGTGGCGTCTGCAGAGATTCTGGTGGATCATTTTCTCGCCATGAATCCTGGCAATGTCACCACCAAGATCAATGGCGTGGAAACGCGGGAGCCAGCCTTTAATCTGCCTGCCATCTGGATTCCTGCCGTACAGCGCGAAGAAGCTATGATGGCAGGCTATACGGTCGTTGACCCGGCGACAGTTATTGCTACGCATCTGACGGAAGTCTTTCGTCGTCATCTTGCCGATTTTCTTGACAGACAGGCGGTGCAAGGTCTTCTGGATACGCTTTCCCAGACCTCACCCAAGGCCGTCGAGGATCTCGTTCCCAACGTGATCACGCTTGGGGCTGTGCAAAAGGTCTTGCAGATGCTCGTGCGTGAAAATGTCTGCATCCGCGATATGCTGACCATTACCGAGACCCTTGGTGATTATGCGCCTATGGTCAAATCGCCGGAAATGCTTACTGAATATGTGCGTGAAAAGCTTGCACGATCTATTGTGCGGCCGTATCTGGACAGTTCCGGCGCCCTGCCTGTTTTAACGCTCAATGGGAATGCCGAGCGTAAGGTTCAGGAGGGTATTCGGCAGGCCGAAAATGGCGCAACATTCCTTTCCCTAAATCCTGTTACGGCCCAGAGACTGGTACAGAATATCAGCCAAGCCGTGGAAAAGGCGGTATCCACCGACGGTCAGCCGGTTGTTTTAACGACACCCATGATCCGTCCCCACCTGGCCCAGCTTGTGACGCGTTTCCTGCCGGCTGTTCCCATTATTTCCCAGGCTGAGATTCCTCCTGATGTGCGCCTGCAGTCAGTGGGCAGTGTTGGTCTTGATGGCTAGATTGTGCGTGTCTTCTTTTGCCCCAAAGTGTTCTTAATGCATAAAAAAAGCGGATCACCACGTAATCCGCTTTTTTTATGCCTACGAGCCTGATGTTAGGCAAAACGGCTGGCGCCTGTGATGAGCACCATGTCAGCCGGCACATCGTCGTACATATTGACACTTTTGGTCTTGACCTTGGCAATTTTATCCACCACATCCATGCCATCGGTCACACGCCCGAAAACACAGTAACCCCACCCGTCTCCGCTGGGGGCACGGTGGTTGAGAAAATCATTGTCCACAAGATTGATGAAAAACTGCGCTGTGGCGCTGTGAGGATCCATAGTCCTGGCCATGGCAATGGTGCCGCGATCATTTTTCAGACCATTGCTTGCCTCATTGGGGATGGGCGCCTGTGTAGGCTTTTCGTTCATGCGTGCGTCGAGTCCGCCGCCCTGAATCATAAAGCCTGAAATGACGCGGTGAAAAATAGTATTGCTGTAAAAACCGCTGTCAACATACTGTAAAAAATTTTCCACTGTTTTGGGGGCTTTGTCGGGAAAAAGTTCCACGAGAATGTCGCCGGAACTTGTTTCAAGCAGTACAACGGGATTTTCGGACATGATCTTCTCCTTGTCTGGGAAGCTGTTTGTGCTCGCAAAAGGGCTTTCGCCAAGCGAAATTTCTCTTTTACGTAAAAATCCTGCGCCTCTCAAGATCATCCAACATTGATATTTTTAGCTAATCCTGCGTTAGCCTTGGCAAGAAGGGGCAATATGCCATATGCAACGAATTTTGACAGTACCTGGTGCAAGCAGGTCAGCAACAGCCTGCTTGCCTGGTTTGCCGCCAACCGTCGGGATCTGCCCTGGCGCGTACACTACCGTCCCTATGAAGTCCTCGTCTCAGAGGTCATGCTTCAGCAGACACAGATGCAGCGGGTTGTTTTCTATTTTACGCGCTTCATGACGCGTTTTCCAACACTTCAGGATCTGGCCCAGGCTGATTTAGATGAAGTCTTGGAGCTGTGGCAGGGGCTTGGCTACTACAGACGTGCCAAAAATCTGCACAGCTTAGCCCGTAAGATCATGGCCGATTATGATGGGAAGATACCCTCAAGCTGTGAGACGCTGCAGACGCTGCCAGGTATTGGTCCGTATACGGCAGCGGCCATAGCCGCCATTGCCTTTGAAGCGCCGTGTGTTGGATTGGATGCCAATGTTTTGCGCGTGCTTGCCAGGCTTTTTGACTGTGAAGAAGATGTGTCAACAACCGTTGGCAAAAAAATCATGGAAGATCTTGCCCTGAAACTCCTTCCTCAGGGCCGTGCTTGCGAGTATCAACAAGCGCTTATGGAACTGGGGGCCTTGATCTGTGGCCGCAGTCCTCGTTGCCGGCAATGTCCCTGGGAAACGAGCTGTCTGTCCCATGCCCATGGCACAGTATCTCAGCGTCCTGTAAAAGCGCAGGCTGTGTCGAGGCTTGTACGCTATCAGATGGCTGGCCTGGTCTTTGATACGCAAAAGCGTCTTTTGCTGTGTCGTCAACCGGATACGGGGATCTGGGCCAATCTCCTGACGCTGCCTGACTGTGAGGCCACACAAGACAAGCTTTCTTGCGGACATTATCAAGCCTTTCTTGCCAAAAAAACCGGGCTCTTGGGCAAAGCGCAAAACTGGCATCTCACGCTCAAACACAGCTATACCAAGTGGCAGATTTTTTTGCAGGTATGGGCATATATCGTGCCTCAGGCCAAGGTATCAGCCCCCTTTGTCTGGGTTGAGCCTGCAGACTTTTCCCGCATTCCCATGCCCTCGCCACATCGCACTGCGCTGCAACGTTATCTGGACAATTTTTCGGAAAATATTGTCTGAACCATGTTTTTTCTCTTGACTTTCCGGCCTTTTTTAGGCAAATGATCCCACTTAGGATCTGGGTGTACGCTCTGATCCTCATCCTGATTGCGAACACTGTGTTCACAAAGGGGTGGCCTTATCCGAGGCCTCCCCTTTTTTTTACCTAACTTGCCTCTACCTGCTCATTGCCATGTCAGAAGATCTCCGAGAACGCATCCGTGAGCTTGCACTGCCCTTGGTCAAAGCGCGTGGCCTTATGCTTTGGGGCTTGGAACTTGTTGCCTCACAAAGGCCTCTTGTGCGTCTCTATATTGATGCCCCAAAATCTGCCTCTGCGGCTAATAATGATGAGGAAGCCAGTTCTCAGGTATGTATAGCTGCCGATCTGCAACAGTGTGAAGAAATTTCCCGGGATCTGGGCCTTGCCCTGGATGTGGACAATGTCTTTCCCGGACCCTGGCAGCTTGAAGTTTCAACACCTGGGCTTGCCCGCAGATTTTTTGCTCTTGAACAGATGACCGCTTATCTGGGAGAGATTGTCGAAGCTCGTCTTGTCTCGCCGCTTCCCACAGGTCAAAACGGCCGCAGAACATGGCTCGGGAAGCTCTCTGAGGTGACTGACGCGTCGTTTTCTTTGGAACCAGTGCTTATCACAGAAGATGATCAGGTCCAGCCAACAGCAGAGCCAGCCGTATGTATACCCTGGAACTGTGTGCGGAAGGTAAACAGAGTAGCGTTATTTCCCAAGGCTCCGAAGCCCGGGAAGAAGAAAGCGTGATGCGGATAGCCCAGGCAGGCGATATATAGCGATTTTGTGCTTGAGCGGGGATAATGGAGGGTTTCATGAATATAGAACTGAAGAAAGCAATCGATCAGATCAGCAAAGATAGAGGTCTTGATCGCACAATGCTTGTCAACACCCTCGAAGATGCGGTGAGAACCTCTGTGCTGAAACGTTTCAGCGATGACATGGATGTGGAGGTCTCCTACAACGACGAGACAGGTGACATTGAGGTCTATCAGTTCAAGGTTGTTGTTGAAGACGGTGACGTGGCCAATGAAAATACCCAGATAGCCCTTGCAGATGCCCGCGAGCACGACGCTAATGTGCAGCTGGACGATGAAGTGGGGTTCAGAATCAAGATTCAGGACCTAGGCCGTATTGCCGCACAGTCGGCAAAGCAGGTCATTATCCAGCGGATGCGTGATGCTGAGCAGGGTATTATTTACGACGAATTCAAAGACCGCCGGGGAGAGATCGTTAGCGGTATTATCCAGCGTCGCGACAAGGGTGGCTGGGTGGTTAATTTAGGGCGGACGGAAGCCATCCTGCCTCGAGAAGAGCAGATTCCCAGAGAACACTACAAGCGTGGAGACCGCGTGCAGGCGCTCATTATCGATGTGCGTCGTGAAGGACGCGGCCCGCAGGTGGTTATTTCCCGCTCGCATAGAGATTTTATGGCCGCCCTTTTTCGCAGGGAAGTGCCAGAGGTGGATGAAGGAGTTGTCCGCGTCATGGGGGTTGCCAGAGATCCTGGCTCACGAGCCAAGGTCGCTGTCTACTCCAAAGAACGTGAAGTGGATCCTGTGGGCGCCTGTGTTGGTGTGCGTGGTTCCCGTATTCAGAATATTGTTCAGGAATTTCACGGCGAGCGTATTGATATCGTGGTCTGGAGTGCTGACATTGCCACCTATGCCCGCAATGCGCTGGCGCCGGCCCTGGTTACACGTATTGTCGTGGATGAAGAGGAAAACCTGCTTGAAGTCATTGTGCCTGATGATCAGCTGACCAATGCCATTGGCCGCAAGGGCCAGAATGTCAAGCTCGCGGCCAGGCTTCTGGGCTGGAAAGTCGATATCTTCACCGAAAGCCGTTACAAGGAAGCCAATGCCATTGGTCACGGACTTGAGCAGGTGGCCAGCGTGGCTGAGGTTTCTATCGAGACACTTGTGCAGGCCGGCTACACCTCGCTGGATAAGCTCCGTGCCGCTAGCGATCAGGAACTTGCTGACAACCTTTTGATCACGCCTCTGCGTATTTCTGAACTGCGTCAGGCTATCAACTTTTTGGCACCTGTGGTCGAAGAACAAATGGAATCCTCGGCCGTTTCCAAAGAAGTGATGGAAGTGTCGAGAAAGAGCGAAGGTGACGAGGTTACATCGAAGAAATCCGATGAGGCTGAAACAGAGCCTGAGCAGGAGAACGCTCTTGACTAACGGGTCTGTTTCTCAACCCGTACGGATGTGTGTCATCTGCCGCGGACGTTTTCCCAAGGCGGAACTGACGCGCTATTGCCTGACACCTGAAGGTGTTTTCTGCAAAGATGAGCAAAAAAATAGCCCGGGCAGGGGCTGGTATATTTGTCGAGATGCACAGTGTGCACAGAAATTCGCAAAGTTTCGTCCTGTGTCACGTGCGCGAAGGGGGTAATGTGTATGGCAGCAGATCGTATTAAGCTGAAAGATCTTGCCACAGAACTTGGTCTGAACATTGACGATGTGCAGGCTGCAGTACGGGATTGTCTCAAGGTAAATGCCAAGACGGCTTCCGTTGTGCAAGCGGATGCGGACAAACTGCGTCAGTATCTGCAGGAACAGAAGAAGAATCGGGAAAATGACAAAAAAAAGCCTGATGTCATTGTCCGTCGCCGTCGCCGAGAGGCCAGTTCTGCTCAGGTGCCGCAGAGAGAAAAAAGTTCCCCAGAGCAAGCAGATGCGCCGGTGGCAAAAGAGACGCCACCACCTGTCTCTGAGCCCAAGGAAACAGGGGCTACCCGTGACGTGCAGACTGAGCGCAAGGGTCATGAAGAAAGCAAAAAAGCGAGAATTATTGCTCCGCCTGCCCCGGAGCAGAAGGCCCGCGTCATTCGACTGCCCGGTCAGGACAAAAGTAAGGATCAGGAGACTGCCGAACAGAATCTACCCCCGCTTCCGGCTTCTCCGGTCGAAGAGCCTATTGCTCAGGTGCAGCAGCCAGAGCCTGAGCAGCCTGCAGCCACTGTGACGACGCAGACGGAAGATGTCAGTGCCCCCAAAGAACCTAAGTCTGAAGATGCATTGGCTAAGTCGGTCAAACTTGTTCGCCGCTCATCGGCAGATGCCTCAGCTGAGCCTGAAGGTTCTTCAGCGCCGACGTTGACGGAGCAGAAAGCCCGTCCGGCTGAGCAGCCAGTTGAAACGGAAGCGCCAAAAGAAGAAAAAGCTGAGCAGGCTGAGCCTGCTTCCCAGCCAAGAGTGCGCATTATCTCAAGACCTACGCAAAAGCCTGCCAGCTCTGACGGGCAGGCTGCCAATAAGGGACGTGAGCGTAATCAGCGTTCCGGCCAGCCCAAGCGTGATCAGAACCGCCCCGCCCGTACCGGATCGGGCTTCAGACAGCAGCAGCCTGTACCCATGCCTGACATGCAGGAGACCCAGAGCAAGAAAAAGCGCATGAAGGGTCGCCGAACAGTGGATTTCCAGCAGGGCGATTTTGGTCAGAACGAAGATGAAGATGTGCCGCGCATGAACCGCAGCCGTGGTAAGCGCAAGGGTAACCGCCAACAGCAGCGTGTGGTGCAACCTGTCACCCAGCCCATTAAGGCGGCCAAACGCAAAATCCGTATTGTGGAAGTGATCACGGTTTCGGAAATGGCCAAGCAGATGGGGCTCAAGGCCAATGAGCTGATCAAGGTGCTCTTCTCGTCTTTTGGCGTCATGGCCACGATCAATCAGACACTGGATTTTGATACCGCAAGTCTGGTCGCTTCAGAATTTGGTTATGAAGTGGAAAAGACGGGCTTTTCCGAAGACGAATATCTTATTTCCAAGGATGCCGATAGTCCCGAAAGCCTGAAGCCGCGTCCTCCGGTTGTTACCATTATGGGCCATGTGGACCATGGTAAGACCTCTTTGCTTGACGCCATCCGTAAGTCGCATGTGACAAGTGGTGAAGCCGGTGGCATTACCCAGCATATTGGTGCCTACCATGTGAAGACCAAGCGTGGAGACATTGTTTTCCTGGATACGCCGGGTCATGAGGCCTTTACGGCGATGCGTGCCCGTGGCGCTCAGATCACGGACCTTGTGATTCTCGTGGTAGCTGCTGACGACGGTGTCATGGAGCAGACACGCGAGGCCATTAACCACTCGCGTGCAGCCAATGTGCCGATCATGGTGGCTGTCAATAAGATGGATAAGCCTGGAGCAGACCCTGACCGTGTTTTGCGCGAGCTTGCGGAACTTGGTCTGCAACCTGAAGACTGGGGCGGCGACACCATCGTGGCCAGGGTTTCGGCCAAGACCCGCCAGGGTCTCGACGAACTTTTGGAAATGGTTGCGCTGCAGTCTGAAATCATGGAACTCAAAGCCAATCCCGACAAGCCCGCCCGTGGCCATATCGTGGAAGCGCGTCTGGACAAGGGACGCGGTCCTGTGGCTACCGTCTTGATTCAGGAAGGCACCCTGCACCATGGCGACAATTTTGTCTGCGGTCAGTTCTCAGGACGTGTGCGGGCACTGCTCACGGATCAGGGCAAGAAGGTCAAAGAGGCCGGCCCTTCCATGCCTGTTGAGGTGCAGGGCGTGGAAGGCGTGCCAGAGGCCGGTGAGGAATTCATCGTGGTGGCCGACGAAAAGGTGGCCCGCCGTATTGCCGATGCGCGCGCAAGCAAGCAGCGTGAACGTGATCTTGCTCAGGAATCGCGTGTGACACTGGAGACCTTCCTGTCACAGCATGCCGGTGATCACGAGACCATGACCCTCAATCTCGTTGTCAAAGCAGATGTCCAGGGTAGCCTGGAGGCCATTATTGAGGCTTTGAACAAGCAGAGTACGGACAAGGTGGCCGTGCATGTTGTGCATGGCGGCACAGGTGCCATCTCCGAGTCGGATATTCTCTTGGCATCGGCCTCTCAGGCCATTATTATTGGCTTCAATGTGCGCCCCACAGCCAAAATCAAGGAAGTTGCCGAGCACGAGAATGTGGATATCCGTTTCTACAATATCATCTACAAGCTCGTTGAAGATATCAAGAGTGCCATGGCAGGTCTGCTGGCCCCTGTCCAGCGGGAAGTGTATCTGGGACAGGCGGAGGTGCGCAATACCTTCAATCTGCCCAAGGTCGGTACCATTGCCGGCTGCTATGTGGCTGATGGGAAGATTCAGCGTCATGCCGGTGTTCGACTCTTGCGCGACGGTGTGGTTGTCTATACCGGCAAGATCGCTTCCCTCAAGCGTTTCAAGGATGATGCCAAGGAAGTGGTCAAGGGCAACGAATGCGGCGCAGGGCTTGAGAATTTCAACGACATCAAAGTCGGTGATGTCATTGAGGCTTTTGAAACCGTGGAAGAAGCCGCTCAATTGTAAAAATCTGGCACACTATGGCGACACTTTTTGCCGTTCTGACAGTGGAGTTCAGCCTGGAGGGCAACGATAATCTCAAGGCCAAACGTCGTGTGGCCAACAGTCTCAAACAGAAGGTTCGCAATAAGTTCAATGTTGCCGTGGCCGAGATAGAAACGGAGAACTGCCTGACGCGTCTCAGGCTGGCCGTGGTCTCGCTTTCCAATAGTGAACAGCATTTGCGGAGCCGTCTGGATAAATGCTGTTCGATGATGGAAGCGGTCTGCCCCGAGGAAATGACATACAGTGAGGTCGAGGTCTATGCCGTTGACTGACCATATTCCCCAGCCCTATCGCCAGAAGGCTATGGAGCTGGCGCAGGTTCTGCCAAACCTTGGCCGGGTGATCATTTCAGCGCATCTCAACCCTGATGGCGATGCCCTTGGCTCGGTGGCTGCCTGTGCGTATCTGTTGCAGCATCTGGGTAAGGATGTTGTTCTCTACAGTGTCTCTGGGATCCCTGAATTCCTGCGTTTTTTGCCTTTGCCGGCACCTCTTCTTTCCGATCTCTCCTCCCTGCCGTTTACACCGGAGCAGGCACTTCTCGTTGATCTCGGGCAGTTTCACAGAATCGGAGGGGACCTGGAGACCTATGCCACAAGCTTGCCCATCGTCAATATTGACCATCATGAAGGGGAGGGTATTGGCACTCTGGCCTGCTGGGTCGAGCCCAAGGCTGCGGCCTGTGCCCAGCTTATTGCCTATGTAGCCCTTGCGCTCAATATTCCGCTTCAGGGAGAGCTTGGCCGAGCCATTGGACTCGGGCTTGTGACAGATACCGGCGGTTTTGCCCATGGCAATACTTCAGCCGAGGTCTTTGATCTTGCGGCTCTTCTGATGCGCAACGGCCTGGATATGGCGTCTTTGCGAGAAGACATTGACAGCAATATTCGCCATGAACGTTTCAGACTTTGGGGAAAACTGACAGAGCATGTGGAGTTTCACGCCAACGGCCGGATTGCCCTGTGCCCTGTGAGTCGCCAGATGCTGGCCGAAGCCCGTGCCCAGCGTGAGGATCTTGAGGGCTTTGTGGAATATCTGCGCCGTCTGCGCGGTGTTACGCTTTCTGCCGTCGTGCGTGAGGATGAGCCTCAAAACTGTAAATTCAGCCTCAGGTCCCAGTCGGCTATTGACGTCTGTGCTGTCGCAAAAACCATGCAGGGCGGTGGTCATCGCAACGCGGCTGGAGGCAATCTCAAAGTCGATCTTTCCACAGCCAAAAACATGATCCTGCAGGCGTTGAGATCCGTGCTTTTTTGACTTTTTTGTGACGCTCGACTATGCTGAACACGCTGCCTTCTCCGTCTGAGTCTAGGAATCATCAGAAACTGCCGCAGCTGCATGGCGTTCTTGTGATCAACAAGGCCAGTGGCCCTTCGTCCAACCGTTGTCTGATGCAGATCAAACGTCTTGGACAGAAAAAAATCGGCCATGCCGGCACCCTTGATCCTTTAGCTTCAGGCGTGCTTTTGGTTCTGCTTGGACAGGCAACCAAACTCTCCTCCTATTTGCAGCAAGGCGGAGGCAAGATCTATCAGGGCACATTACGTCTTGGCCAGACCAGTGATACCTGGGACTGTCTGGGAAAGGTGCTTGCTCAAGCTGATATTTCTTCCATGAGCCAGGAGCAGGTCAGGGAAGAGATCGCTGCCTGGACTGAGCTGCGTGAACAGCCTGTACCGCCGTATTCGGCAGCCAAGCTCGACGGGCAGCCCCTGTATAAACTTGCCCGCAAGGGCACCATGATTGAACGTTCCAAAACTGTACATATTTCTCAGGCGCAGGTCCTGGACATGGATCTGCCCTTTGTGCGTTTCCGGGTTCATTGCAGTTCCGGCACCTATATACGGTCCCTGGCCCACAGCTTGGGGATGCGTTTGGGGTGCGGGGCCCTGCTTACCCAATTGACCCGGGAATTCAGTTACCCCTTTGGGCTTGACCGCTCATGCACTGTCGAGGAGATTGAGACAGACCCTGCTGTGCTTCTGCGGGTACTGAGGCCACTGCGAGAGGCTTTGCCTGACTGGACTTGCCTTGAAGTGCCTGCCGCGTGGGTGAGTGCCGTCAAAAATGGTCAGCATTTGCCCTACAGCTGTCTTGCAGAAAGTCAGAGCAAGCAGGCTATCCTCATGCATCAGGGGCTTGAGTTGGCGTTGGCGAGCCGTTGTGAAGAACACGGCGAGCCCTCCTGGGAGGTAACGCGTGGATTGTGGAGTTAGCATACGTCATTGTTCAACAAGGAGACATCGCTGTGGTTATGGATACTCAGGCCAAAAAGGCCGTTATTGCCAAGCACGCACAACATGAGGGTGATACCGGTTCCCCCGAAGTTCAGGTGGCACTTTTGACGGCACGTATTGAAGATCTGACGGAACACTTTAAAGTACACAAAAAAGATTTCCATTCAAGAACAGGCCTGCTCAAGCTTGTTGGACGCAGGCGCAATATCTTGAATTATTTAAAAAGAAAGGACGTACAGCGTTACCGTGCCTTGATTGAAAAACTTGGCCTGCGGAAATAGCAACGGACAAAAGGGGGGGAGCTTTGTCTTCCCCCTTTTGTCTTTTTGGGCTTTTAGCGACCGCATGTCGTTGAGGAAGGGGGATCCGGGAAAAGCAGCTCGCGGCAGCTGTTTTCCCCGGACACCCCTTCAACGTGGAAAAAAATATGTTTGATCACATGTAGCATTGGCCTGTTTTGGGCTACTGAAGGATTGTCTATGTTGCAGGATATTTTTTCGCCGACGCGCATCAGTGCGCAACTTGGACAGAAAGAAATCATTTTTGAGACTGGCCGTCTTGCCAATCAGGCGGACGGAGCGGTTTGGATTCAGTGTGGGGGAACTGTTGTGCTTGTCACGGTCTGTTCTCAGGCTCTTGAGGCGGACAAAGGGTTTTTCCCGCTGACCGTTGAGTACAGTGAGCGCATGTATGCCGCAGGTCGTATCCCTGGAAGTTTTTTCCGCCGCGAGATCGGAAGGCCTTCGGAGCGTGAGACCCTTGTTTCACGTCTGATTGATCGCCCCATCAGACCTCTTTTTCCCAAGGATCTCATGCAGGATGTGCAGGTCTTGGCAACAGTCATTTCTGCGGATACGGAAAATGAATCAGATGTCCTGGCCCTGACCGGCGCATCGGCTGCCGTTCTTATTTCTTCCCTGCCCTTTGCGGGACCTGTGGCCGGCGGACGTGTTGGACGCATCAACGGGCAGTTTGTGCTCAATCCGACCTTTGCCGAACAGGCGGAGAGTGATCTCAATATTGTCTTTGCAGCCTCGCGCGACGCGTTGACCATGGTTGAAGGCGAAGCGCGCTTTGTGCCGGAAGATGTGATCATTGATGCCCTGGATTTTGGGCGCTCGTCCATTCAGCCCCTGATTGACGCGCAGGAGGAGCTTGCACGTGTAGCTGGCAAGGCCAAAATGCCCTATGAGCCGCATACGGAAAATCTTGAACTGCGTGAGCGTGTGGAAGAACTGTCCAGAAAGCACGGTATTGAAAAGGCCATGCAAATTCCTGAGAAAATGGAGCGTAAGGAAGCACGCAAGAACCTGCGTATCAAAGTGCAGGAGGAACTGGCTGCCGATGCCCAGTTTGCCGAGGATGAAGCAGCGCAAAAAAGTGTGGGCGACCTTATTGGCGAATACGAGAAAAAACTTGTGCGCGCGCGTATCATCAACGAAGGACTGCGTATTGACGGTCGTGATACCAAAACAGTGCGTCCCATTCAGATTCAGACAGGTGTACTGCCAAGAGCCCACGGTTCAGCTATCTTCCGTAGGGGAGAGACCAAGTCGCTGGCTATTACGACGCTTGGCAGCAGCGCTGACGAGCAGAAAGTCGATTCTCTGACCGGAGATGTCAGCAAGCGTTTTATGCTGCACTATAATTTCCCGCCCTTCAGTGTGGGTGAGGTTAAACCTGTCCGTGTTTCGCGCCGTGAAATCGGCCACGGGGCCCTGGCTGAGAAGTCGCTGCGACCCACTCTGCCCTCTGCCGAGGACTTTCCCTTTACTGTCAGAGTTGTTTCCGAAACCGTGGAATCCAACGGCTCTTCCTCTATGGCTGCAGTCTGCGGCGGTTGCCTGTCTTTGATGGATGCCGGCGTGCCTGTGAGTGCGCCTGTGGCCGGTGTGGCCATGGGATTGATCAAAGAAGGCGACAACGTTGTGGTTCTCACAGATATTCTCGGAGACGAAGACGCCCTGGGTGATATGGACTTCAAGATTGCCGGCACAGCGGACGGTGTGACCGGCATTCAGATGGACATTAAAATCACGGGGCTGACAACGGACATTATGCGTCAGGCCATGCGTCAGGCCCATGAGGCGCGCCTGCATATTCTGGATGAAATGACCAAGATCATTGCTGCTCCGCGCGGTGAATTGTCCGCCTATGCTCCGCAGCACAGGGAAATCATGGTCAATCCTGATATTATTCGTCTGATCATTGGTCCTGGAGGCAAAAATATCAAGGCCATCACGCAGACCACTGGCGCTTCTGTGGATATTGACGATTCCGGAAAAATTTCTATTTTTGCTCCGACCAAGGAAGCCCTGGAAAAAACGGCCGAGCTCATCACCTACTATGATCAGCGCCCTGAAGTAGGGAAGAACTATCAGAGCAAGGTGCGCAAGCTTCTGGAAATTGGGGCCATTGTGGAGATTCTGCCTAATGTGGAAGCCCTTGTGCATATCTCCCAGCTTGACACAGGACGGGTACAGAAGGTGGAGGACATCGCGCGCGTGGGCGAGGAGATGGAAGTCAAGGTGATCGAAATCGTCGGTGACCGTGTACGGGCCAGCCGTAAGGCTGTATTGCTCGAGCGACAGGGACAGGTCTGGGAGCCAGAGCCTCCTCGCAAACCGCACGCTGAGCGTGAAGGCCAGAGAGGCCGCGGCCGTGGACCCAGGAGCTAGCTATGAGTGACAAGACAAAAGACCATAAGACACAATTGCGATCCGGCTCTCCTGACAGTTCGTTGCCTAAGGAGAAAATGCCTGCAGATAAGGCCGTCAAACAGACGCTTGGCGAACAGCGCAGGCATCTGGAAAGTCTTGGAAGCGCCTGGGCAGCTGTTTCCGGTATTGTTCCGCACGTCCTGATCCCGCAGGTGGTTGCCACAGTCCTCAAGGAAGGTGGAACCAGGCCTGCGTGGCAATGGCAGGCAGCTGGCAAAGACTATGTGCTTCTGGCCTGGCCCAAGGAGCAGCCTTTGCGCGCTTCAGTGCTTCTGTCAGGCGACAAGGACGGTGAACTTCGGCCTGTCAGTGCCGTGCCTCTGCTTGAAGGGCTGCCCAATGATCTCACGGTGAGCAGTGTGCATCCCTGGGATGAGGGAGGCGGTGCCAATGTTGGGGTTGCCATGCTTGAAGAAGGACAGCCCATGTGGTTTTACGATCCCCTTTACACGCGCGACAGAAACGATCTGACGGAAGATGTGACGCATACCTTTTTGCTGGCAGCTCTTGCTTTTGGCGTCCGTAAGGCTCTGCTTGACGAAATCACCATTACCCAAGGGCCCAACTATGAGGCCTATGCCGAGGCCTGGCTTGCCGCTAACCCTGGGAAAAGTCGTCTTGATGTGCCGCCCTTTAAGGTCCCTGTGGCCGGTAAGCACATCATCCACCCCGGGCAGGCCTTTGCGGAATACCAGATCCGTGCGCAAATCCAGGATATTGATACCTGTCAGCTGGAAAAAATGCCCATGAAGATTCTCTATACGCGTTTTCCCTTTGAAAACCGGCCTCCGCTCAACCTTCCCATATATGTGGCTGAGCTCAATTTGAAAGGCTATGAGCCCAAGGTGGGAGATGAGATTGACGCCTATGTCTGGTTTCAGGGGCGCGTGATTGATATTGATGATACAAAATCCCAAGAGAGTGGCGCATGAGTACGGCCCTTGCCTGGCTCATTGCCGGTCTGATCTTTTTGGGGATTGATCTTCTCCTGCCGCATCAGGTGCTGATGTTTTTTGGCATCGGCGCTTTTGCGGCCTGTCTTGGACATTTTCTGGGGCTGAGTCTGCAGGGCGAGCTTGTGGTTTTTATTCTTGTCTCCTTGCTCAGCCTGGTCATTTTGCGCCGCAGACTCGCAGTGATTTTTGGCGGAGCCAGT
>JAFXOX010000042.1 GCA_017528345.1 Desulfovibrio sp. | reverse complement strand
GTAGGCGCTTATTTCGGCACAGATTCCGAAGGATCATCCCCACGTATGTGGGGAACACGCGTCAGTCCGCCGTGATCAGCGGCATCGTCACGGATCATCCCCACGTATGTGGGGAACACCAAGAAAGAGAAAGAAGCATAGCGTTTCCCACAAGGATCATCCCCACGTATGTGGGGAACACGGGGTAGAACCAGCTTACGTCATCTCCTTTGGCGGATCATCCCCACGTATGTGGGGAACACGAATTATACATATTTTTACCTTTATGTATAACAGGATCATCCCCACGTATGTGGGGAACACCGACTCGCTACATAATCGACCTCCAAGAAAAGCGGATCATCCCCACGTATGTGGGGAACACAGGGAGAAGTATCGATCTACATCGTCATAAACCGGATCATCCCCACGTATGTGGGGAACACTATATAGCCGCTGCGCTGGTGCTCCTCGCTAGCGGATCATCCCCACGTATGTGGGGAACACGACCTTTCTCAAGTCCTTAGACTACCCAATCTGCGGATCATCCCCACGTATGTGGGGAACACATGCTGATACCGCTGATTCTATCGCTGACCTGCGGATCATCCCCACGTATGTGGGGAACACTTTTGCCCCTTGCGCTTGGCTACCTGCTCCAACGGATCATCCCCACGTATGTGGGGAACACGTAATACCCGGTGATGTGGATTCTGACGTACCAGGATCATCCCCACGTATGTGGGGAACACCGCTTCCCTCCCAAACATAACGATGATATATGCGGATCATCCCCACGTATGTGGGGAACACTACTGCTGGTATTCATCGTCGTAGAGATCTGGCGGATCATCCCCACGTATGTGGGGAACACCCAGCAAGGATATACTCTTGATACTTCGCTACCGGATCATCCCCACGTATGTGGGGAACACATTTTTTGCTTGTCCATGATGTACAAATAGTGCGGATCATCCCCACGTATGTGGGGAACACCTTCTTCTTCATTGACGAAGCGTGCCACCAATCGGATCATCCCCACGTATGTGGGGAACACCCGGCAGCAGGACTTGAACCTGCAACCACCTGCGGATCATCCCCACGTATGTGGGGAACACGGATATATGCCGTGTGAAAGTGAATATAAAGGCGGATCATCCCCACGTATGTGGGGAACACCGGCATCCGCACCTGTCTTGTCTGCGGCAAGACGGATCATCCCCACGTATGTGGGGAACACCTGAGACGCCTTTATGCCGCACGCTATGGACACGGATCATCCCCACGTATGTGGGGAACACTGATCTGCCGTGATGGACTTGGCTCTGACTTGCGGATCATCCCCACGTATGTGGGGAACACGCCATCAATGAGCTTGATACCGTCTGACACCACGGATCATCCCCACGTATGTGGGGAACACCTCATTCCCCTTGCAACAGCATTACACAGATGCGGATCATCCCCACGTATGTGGGGAACACCAACTGCCTACCTTGCCTTTCAGATATGTACGCGGATCATCCCCACGTATGTGGGGAACACAACCAACCAAAGCCGCTTTTCTACCCTTACTGCGGATCATCCCCAAGTATGTGGGGAACACGTTTTCTCTCCTGTGGTGTAAAGTTAACTCAACGGATCATCCCCACGTATGTGGGGAACACTCATCGTGCCTGTCTGGTGATGGTAGGTATGGCGGATCATCCCCACGTATGTGGGGAACACTTGCAGACCTCAACATATGCGTAAGACATGAGCGGATCATCCCCACGTATGTGGGGAACACAAATCAACGTTATTCCTGAAGGTAATGCGCTACGGATCATCCCCACGTATGTGGGGAACACTCCTCATGGGCTCGCCGCAAGTCTTCTTCGAGCGGATCATCCCCACGTATGTGGGGAACACGCATCTCAAGCCAGCACATTTGCAGACAATGCAGGATCATCCCCACGTATGTGGGGAACACAGCCGTGTCAAAATTAATCTGCGTCCAAGGTGCGGATCATCCCCACGTATGTGGGGAACACTGGCTTCTAGGATTGGCAGGGAAATCACCGCTCGGATCATCCCCACGTATGTGGGGAACACTCTTCCTAAAAAAGTGTATTATTTTAAATAGTTAGAGCATGTTAAAAAATTACCAAACCAATCGTCACTCTCATTCAAAAATCAATTACTTCTGTCATAAACGAGCTGGTATCCTCCTGGTTAAGACTTGCTTCTTTTACTGCATCGTTCTCTTGTGGCAAAAACTTCACCAACGAAAACCCTTCAATTTCAAACGGTTCTCTTCTATTCTGCCCTGCCGTCTGAAATGAAAACCCCGACTCGTTGTTGGTACTCCATGCCATTACAGCATTTCCACTTTCCTCAAGCTGCGTGAGTATGACATTCCACAAGCGTTCACGTACACGAATAGAATAATCTCCAATATAGACTCCTGCGCGCACCTCCAAAAGCCAGCGAGAAAGGAAGCCCCTTAAACGTGGTGGTACAGACTCAGTTACGATGACCAACATCTCCAAGCCCTTCCTTATCTGGAATTGCTACAGGCACTGCCTCTGGATGCGGAGGAGGCGGAGTTTCTCCAGCCGCTCCCAAAACATCTTCGATAACGGGAATAATACGACGCAATAACCGCTGTTCGCGAAACAGATCTCGACACCGTCGTCGTACGTCACGAGCAATATTGGTACTGCCTTTCGCTACGACTTGAAAAGCCGCCGGTATAACCGTATCAAACTTAAACAGATCAGCTACATCGTACACAAAAGACAATGGCTTACCCGTATGGATAAAACCAATGGCAGGAGCATACCCAGCAGCCAATACAGCCGCTTCACAAATTCCATAAAGACAATGGTTGGCGACACTAACTGCGATGTTCAAAGGGTCTGCTTGATCCCACTCATGGGGGTTATAGCTGCGCTTATTCCACGTCAATTTATACTGCGTAGCCAGTAGCTTGTACAAAGCCTTAACACGAGTTCCTTCTATCCCCCGTAATTGGTCAACGCTTCGATGCTGAGGACTCTCTTCACCAAAACGAAAACGATACATGGCGCGAACGACTTTAAGACGTAAGGTATCATCCAAAGCCAATTTAGCCTGATACAACAGGCGATCAGCTCTTGCTCCCCCTGGCTGACCTGCAGAATAAAGTCGCACTCCATTTTCTCCTATCCACAGTATCAGTGTGCCACAATCGGCCGCCAGGGCGATTGCCGCGTGGGTCACCGTTGTACCGGGCTCAAGCAAAAGACAGGCAAGACCTCCTACAGGGATCTGCATTCTGACTTTTTTTTCATCAATCAGAACAAACGCACCATCCTCCACATCAAGACGACCATAACGCAAGAAGAGCATGGAACTACGTTCTTTGATGGGTATAACCTCAGAATCAAGACGCATCAGCACTCCTTCCATGATGACGCACTATACGACGTAATGCAAATTGTCGAGATTCAGAGGCAAAAGAGCAAGGCATATCCAGAAGACTATCTTCTCCCTCAGAAAAAGTATTGGCATCCTCTACGCAGGCATAATTCTGCAAAGGCTGATTGTGAAGAACTTCAGCTATTGCAAGTGCCCGACTGTCAAAGAGTCCACCGAAAACTGGAGTTGACGGAATGCAGCATTTTCGGCCAAGCCAGATACCCCAAACTGGATCCTGCAAAGCTTTCGCCTGTTGCTGAAGTAGCTGCCGCTCACCAGTTAAAAAAACACGGAATGCAGCATCAAGGAGGTAATGGCGATACGTGATATGACAATCTTTAATTCCGCCGGCAGCCTTTGGTGTATTCATTACAGTATGATAGTCTTCAAGACGCCGAATGGGAACTTCCTTATCATGTTTCAGCTTAGGGATTGCCACAGCAAGCATATGTATTTCCCTGCACCGCTCCAAGAAATCGCGCTCATCTTTTGAACCACGGTTACAGCCAAGAGCTGCACACAAAAGACCTGTCACAGCGCTACGCGAGGGAAATAGATCTGTCAAACGACGATTAAACTGACTTGTCGTTCCCCAGGATTGGAGAGGGCCCTCAAGGCATAAAACCAGACAAGCTGTATCAGCGGACATGCGTCGAAACCTCATGCAAGAGTTGATCAAAAGTCTTGTCAGGCACAATGCATTCCAAAAGGGCACTTACTCCCCATGTCTCCTTTAATTGTTTGTATTCTTCCTCAAGCTTCTCTCGAGATACTTGCACTATACTTTTTTGTGAACTCCACACAGGTTCGATAAAGGCATTAACGAGCTGGATGGGATGCCCCTTATCGCGCACTACACAAAGTACAAAGGACGGAAATGTTGATGCATGCATAGAATTGTGACGAGCTGATGGCATGGCTGTAACTGTTGAACGGACAAACATACGAACGACTTCCTGTCGATCTTCAAGAGGCAATGTTCCTAAATGTGCTTCATCAGCCAACATATCAAGATTTAAGGCAGCAAAACGGTAATATGTGGCAGAATTAAATTCAAGAGTACCTGTCATACCAGCGCCCGCGTCTTCAGCATCCTCCTGTTTCAAATCATCTACAGCAGAAAAGAAATCTATTTCGTTTGAAACACGATGTGTGGAAATGGCATGACTGAACATTGCCGCGCCCTCAAGAGTCAAAGAATGGTCACTAGCCACCATGCGACCAAAAAGAGCAATATCTGCAGCATCACTAGGGAGTTTTTTGCTAAGTGCTTTTTTCGCTTTTTTGGCATCTTTATTTTGTACGTAGTCAGATGCCAGAAGATCTAGCTCCATAGGAGAAGCAAAAAATAGCGTGGTCACGCGCGAAGAGTCTTTGCTGTCCAATTTACACAAGGCATCACCAATTTTTTCAGCTCCTTGCTGTGCTTCTTCTTCTGAAAGACCTTTTTCCTTAAGCTTTTTACGCAACGGATCAATTATTAAACGGGAACGCTTGCCACCAAAACGGTCCGGTGCTTCCTCTTGCATTTGCTCACGAATAGCTCGTTTCCAGCACTGGCTAGAAACTCTAGCACGCTGTACATTGCCAAAAAATGCTGTTTTTGGTGAACCGAAATCATCACGATTCAAACAAGCCACAGGGACTGACTGTAAAATATGCAACTCTAGATGACGCATAATATTTCCTTATATAGTTATAATTTCAAAATAATGGTTGAAGCAAAAGCATGCCAAAACCAAATGCTTTAGCGCTACCAATACCTTTGCGAAAAGCTTCAGAAAAACAATTATGGTCTGTTACGCTAAGAACCCCACGAAAACGAACGCCTACATGAGATCCTTTTATATTTTTACGCCTAAATAAAATAGTTTTAGCAGGATCTATAGCTAATCGAAAATCTTCAAAAATACAAAATCCGTGTTGACGACCTTTTTTTTCTAACCATTGACGTTGTTCATCCTCGTGGAGTAATGGTACACGTTTACCTTTTGTTTGCACACCTGAACTATCACGAATAATTAATTTCTTTGTTGGATTAGCCAAAAGATCAAAACGATAACGAGTATGATCAAGAAACCCATCAGGGATCTCTTTCAAAGCCCAAGCAGTAGACGGGCACCAAGCAGGTTTTGAGGGGAGGGATCCAGATAAAAGATAAAGTCGAGAAGAATCTGCTAGCCAGTCCAAACGCATAAGAAAATCTCGCTGCTGACCGCACATTGCAGGAAAGCATTGCCATGCGGCCTGATGCCAATCATAGGAGTCAAACAGGCCTTGGCGAACCACATCGTCTCGAGAGAGAGTCAAACGCGCAAGCCAAGTCATGACGCATCTCCACCATCTGTCTCGGATTTTTCGGTACGATCTCCGCCCCAGAAAGATCTTGCCCAAAACTCTCGCGATCTGGGCCACTTTACCAGATCATTCTCCAATGCATCATAATTCACAGGAATCTCTTTGCTTTTTGCATAAAGAACAATACGTATCACTCGATCACAAATTTCATCTCTTTCGGCAGCCAACAAGTATCCAAATTTGCGACTAACAGGCCCAGGACGTAAAACCTTACCATTGGCATCCATATCTTCCCACGGCTTTTCTACTTCAGGATCACAGAGTTGGCGACATGTTGTACCAATATTTCCAATATGTATCATATTCGGATGATAAGCAAAAAGACCAGCTACCGTACGTATAACGTGAGCTTTAAAATCATGACCAATACCACCATAACGAGCAAGCAAAGGCCAAGCACGAAACTCTGTTGTCTCAACAAGTCCTTGACGTAAACATGCGAGCACTCGTTTATTTTCACGATTTTTTAGTAAAAAATTTATCAATTCGCTCATGCCAACTCCTTTGCAGCGGGAAGATTCAAATGCTTATAAATACTTCCAAGAAGTACACGCTTACCCATGATAAAAGCGCGTAGTTTGCGATCGCTTTCCTGCCCACAAGTTTCTCGATACACAGATAAGGCACAATTTTTAAGCAAGCGATGCCATATTTGCTGCTTTTCACAAAATGCATCTGTACCTAATGCATCCATAGCTTCCATGAGAAAATGAAGCCCTTGTTCTACACTCGTCCAATAATTTCGCGCTGCTTGAGCACTAAGTTTGGTACTTTCTTCACGTTTTTTTGCTCCGGCCACTTTTAAACGGACAGGCCAGCCTCCATCAACTAAAAATCTCCAGCGTTCAATAGCAAAGTTTAATGCACTTGCTATAGTTTCAGCACATTTTACTTCTGATTTATAAAACATATGACCATTTTTACTTTGTAATGATTTTGACACATGAAATATTGATTCTATTACATCTACAATATTTGCTTGATCTCGAGCAAGACCGTCAACAATAATATCAATACCCTTACTGGAGTCTTGATAAGCATGAGTCAGCGCTAGACAGCCACCAACACTTCCTTTATCAAGTCTCTGTACGGTAAGAGCATGCAGCTGTCTCCAAAATGATTTTCCAATGTGCACGCCAAGAAGAACAAGCTCCTGTTCATTCTTTTTCCCCTGCCTTAGGACTACCGTCGCCGAAGGTTCCGAAGGAAAAGGATTTTTTGCATTAGAAAATGAGGGAAAAGTAAGGCCATTGCCCATTAGCATACTTTTTCCGTCAGGAAAAAGGAGAATGGCCCGACTTAAAGGAACCATTCGTCCCAAAAACGTCTGTGTGGCATTCTTGACCGCTTCACTGTCCTGAGGTCCCTTCGGAAAAAATTCCCAAATCGGCTTTCCCTGCCATCCATCACCCAAGGCTGCGTAGTCTGACAGTTCATCCTGAGCTAAAATATTAAGATGAATCGTGTCTAAAAGATTGTCCCCTCGCACAAATGTGTGCAGCATAGATCCCGGCACACAAGGTGCATCGCTTGAAGTTCTGCCCGTCGTCTGACCATCCCAAACAACCGAGCCGATCAGTCCTCCCGGACTAAACATCTGATACGTCAAAATATCTAATGCTAATTTTTCAGGTGTTGCTGCTCGATTATTATTCAATGCTTCATGATCAAAAAGAGTAGAGTTATTTCCTGATGCCAGAGAAAAATCCAATTTAGCTGTTGACGTTAGACTTCCATCTTCCTCATCTACCGAATCTGAATTATTTTTATTTTTTTTACTTTTAGATGGATTTTGTAAACCAGATATTTGCAAGAATGGAGTTTCTTTATGAAAAAGTTCAAATGAATTTCTCCATTTTTTTAAGTAATTTTTTGTTCCATCAGTAATATTATCTCTAACTTCTAACCACTCTTTATAATTATTAGGTATACCCAAAGAAGCATAGCTTATACAAAGTAAAAGTCGCATAAGAGCTACACGTTCATGTGGTCGTACCACTAAATCAGTAATATCCGTGTCACTCAAACAGTCTGCTAATGAAGCATACGATGTTAAACCATTATTGCGCACACAGGGAATCCATTCATCAAAAGCAAGATTCATGCCGACTCCTTTTGCACTAGGAGACCTAACTCCTTATCCCAAATCACCATATATCCTTTTTTTAATCCTAAAATACTAGTTTCTCCTTCTCTAATCAGTATACATCCATCAATATAATATTTTTTTAATCTTTTATCTTCTTCATATTTTGTAAAATAATGTTCAGGCATTTTAACTATATTTTTATGCAAACATTTTGCACAATTCAATTGTGTATTTTTTTGATCTAAATTTATCTCACTACCATCTAAAAGCTTTATACTTTTACCTGCATCCTCACAAGTCAGTACAAAAGTCATCTCTTTATGATTTGAAATACGCGTTGAAATATTTACGTCATCGTCAACGGTTGATGACCATATATTTGTATTCATATCAGCTAATCTTTTTGAAGCTAAGTCTTCAGCCCATTGTTCAGCAGAAAGTTCATTCCAAGATTCTGGAAGTTCTTTATCATTATACGTTTCTGAAATTATAGAACGAATTTCTTTCGGTAAAATAATTTGTGATCTCCGTGACCACTGTTCTAATGTTCGTAACAATACATAAGGTTTATATATAAAAGATTTACTTCCAAGAGATTTTTTAATACTTTGAGCTTCCATATGACGTAAATCATCTAAAGATGTTTTTTCTTCAATAATATAAAATATGGGATTTTTGACAGGTCTGCTATTACGTATATGTCGCCAAAGCCGCCCTAAACGCTGCAAAAGCATATCAGTTGGCGCTAATTCAGAAAAAAGAACATCTGCATCCAAATCAACACTCTGCTCAACAATTTGTGTGGCAACTAATATAGCTCCCCGACCACGTATTCGGACTTTTTTGCCAAAACGGATCATCCAATTTTCCTCTATCTGCTGACGCATAAAGTAGGGAAAACGTGAATGCAGCAGCCCCAGATCAAAGCTGTCATGGCAAGACTGACGGAGCCTGAAAAAAGTTTCCTGTGCGCTTTGCACAGTATCGCAAACCCAAAGCACATGAGCCCCTTGCTGGGCAAACATGGAGGCCATTTGTTCTGCCTCTGACTGCTCGGCATGGCGAATTTCAATTTCTTTATCTGGTAACGGTGGTGGTGTCCGTGGTTTTATGAATCCACTCTGAACGCGACCAGTCAACATGGGATACGGAGCATTCTCGTCTTCGCAATCGTCGTCGTTTTCTAAAAGATTTCTGCGACCTGCTGCCGTAAGGGTTGCCGAAAGAATGATAACTGTACAGCCAAGCTGCTCAAGTTCTCTACAAAGGCCTTTAATCAGCCGTCCTGTATAGACATCGTACGTGTGGACTTCATCGAGAATCACAATTTTTCCACTCAGAGCAAATCGTCTCAGCGAAAAATGTTTGACTGCCAGAACAGCAAGCAGCACCTGATCTATAGTACCCACACCAAAAGGAGCAAAAAGGGCCCTGCGCGACGAGTTAAACCACAAAACGTTAGAAGCTAGTTTCTGCTCATCCTGATCTACGTCAGCAAAACCTGGCACCATAAGAGATTTCAGATCATCACGAAGCCAAGAATTGCCGTGAATTAACTGAGCTGGAACGGCATCGGGACAAATTTTCGAAACAAAACTTTCCATGCGTTCAAACATGCGATTACTTGTAGCCTGCGTTGGCAGAGCAAAGTATATACCGTTAGCCAAATCTCGCTGCAAAAGACTATATGCCGCCAATAGTGCTGCTTCGGTTTTTCCCATGCCCATGGGTGCTTCAAGAACATAGACACCTGGACCGGTAATGGCTTCCTGACAAGCAATCTGCATCGGGTATGCTGTCATACCATTAAAAATATCTTCAAAAGAAAGATCTTTTCGAACTATCGGCTTACCTAGTCCAATTTCCGTTACCGCCTCACATGCAATCTTTTGCAATGTTTCGTCGGAAAGGGCCCTGTCTGCGGGAAAAAAGTCCTCATCTGAGCCAATCCAATCGGCCAATGTAATTAAGCCGGCTACACTCCAAAGGCGAGAATCAGCGTTATGAACTTTCGGCAAAGTGGGTTCTCCACACTCCTGCCAAAATTCAGAAAGGCATTGCTGACGTTCTTCTTCTAGGGCATGAAGGTCATTATTTTTTTGCACAGGCCGAGGTGCTCCCGATGCTTTAAATCTCCCGTGATGAGCCCCAACCACAACAGCCCAAAAATAGGCTGTTTCATAATCATGACCATGATTTTCTAAAAACAGTCGCAAACTCTGCTGTGAGAGCTCGGGATGCCAATGCGTGTAGATTGTGCTCCACCCTTCATTCCGCGCTCTATCACGTAAATGCTCATTGACAAGCCATGTTTGGCATTTTTGTAAAAAATCCCAAGAAATTTTTCCAACATCATGGCTAGCGGCAAGAAAAAGAAGGGCATTGATGTCAATCTCTGTGTGCTTAAAGAAAAGTGGGAAACGCCGTAACAATTCCCTAGCAACGTATTTCACAGCGTGACAATGCTGCCTTACTGAAATCCCAGGTTTTCCATCTGAAGTGGTTTTCGCCCAATCTTTGATCATACGTGCTACCTATCGCTAAAGGCGCCTTTTAAAAAAACGCAAACGCTCATTACTCCCTACTCACTCCTTTTACCTGATAAGCTCTTTATATACTCAGCATCAAAAAGATTTTTCTCTTTGGGTGGGTTAGCGAGCTGCTTGCACGTCAGGATGACTTTCGTACCGGTAGGTACCGAGCTCCAGTTTTATCTAGATTGTGTAAGGCGAGTCCATTTTTAGGAATGCTGCTTTGCTGTCAGCGCAACAAGAGACCGCGGCATATTCGCTTTCTCAAGGGAGAGCTGTATCTGTCAATGCTTCGATGCTGAAGCGCTAATCAGCCTCACTACGCAGCCTGTGATTCTTTTTCTTGATGGGCCTGACTGAGATGGCTTTGTTCAAAAAAGTTCTTACTGACCTTTGTAAGGTCCTCAAAAAATTGAACCTTTTCTCCGATCAGTGTATTCACCCGGGCCTTGTTTTCCCCGCAAGAACTTGAAATTATCGAATCGATACTGGTACAAAATTCCGAGAAATTGTCGTAGAACTTCGACCGCAGTTCTCCTTTCACAAACTTCCAGAACCGTTCAATCAGATTAAGATTCGGGCTGTAGGCAAGAAGAAATACGAGCTTTATCTTCAACTTTCGTGCAACCTTCTGAACAATCGCGCAGCGTTGATAGCGGGCGTTATCGAGGACCACGTATATGTTTTGTCCCGGGTAGGCCTTGAAAATTTTAACCAGTAGCCTACAGACTTGTTTTGAGGTGATGTAGGTGTCATTGGTCACGGTGTACACTTTCTTCGAGCCATATTCCATCGTACCAAGGACATTGTAGCGCATACGTCCACTGAAGGTCCTCACAAACCTGCGGCCAAGACCGTAAAAAAATCCTCTGAAGTCGCATCCCATCACAAAATGGGCTGCGTCCATAAAATGGAGAATGCACTCATTTTGTTGAGATTTCTTCATCAAAGGGAAAAGCTCATTCTCGTAAAATGATCGCTGAAGAGTTGGATCAGCTTTGGCGGGTAAGGACGCGCTCTTAAGCTTACGGATATTACGAAGCTTGAGGATCTTCGCGATCGAAGTTTGAGAGAGTTTCAGCGAGAAGCATTTCTCTATCATATCGGCTATCTGCCTCAGGCAGGAATATGCCCCGGCAAGCACGTTTTCAACGATCGCATCAACAGTCAGAGCAGAAGCTGTAGGTGGACGCCCACTGCCTTTAGCTATGACCATAAGTTCTGAGACTTCCTCAGCATTCATTCTCAGACGTAGGGTACGGATGGTGGGTAATGAGCACCCTACAATGATTGAGATCTCTTTGTTGGTTTTACCTGACGCGATGAAGAGTATGTTTACCAGACGGACGGCAAGAGTCTTATTCATGAACAAAGTGAGAAATGCGATGATTCCTAGGACAATCGCTCTGAGATAGCGGACTTCTCTGGGGATGCATAGTGGCTTAGGCGCCTTGTTGTAGTTCTTTGGCATGAGTGAGAACCTCCAGATGCTATAAGGAGATTCTCTAACAAAAGTCATGCATATGACAATGGCTTAGCTCATGAAAAATCTTTTTGATGCCGAGTATAGAATTTACCAAAAAGCCTCGACAGTGTCAAAAGTACTCACAAAAAACGACTTTCGCTCTTTTCTCAGCTCTTGCGCCCGCAGCTTCTAAGCAACAGAGAGAATTTCAATTTCAAATGTCAACGTTTTTCCGGCCAGTTCGTGATTGCCATCGAGCACAATTTCCTCATCAGTGATCTCACTGATTGTCACGTACATGACACCTTTCTCGCTTGATAACTGTAATTTTGTCCCAATTTCAAGCGGTATAGAGTCCGGTACTTGTGCTTTTGCCACTGAAAACATTTGTGTTGGATCATACTCACCATAGGCTTCGGAAGGTGGAATAGTGACAGTTACCGTCTCACCTGCACTATGACCTTCAACTGCATTTTCAAAACCCTTAATAAGCATGCCTTTCCCTTGTTCAAAAACTAATGGCTCCCGACCGCGGGATGAATCAAAAACGGTGCCGTCTTCTAGTGTTCCCGTGTAGTGCACAGTAACCGTACTGCCATTTTGAACAACATTTCCCATAAATATTCTCCATATAGTTTAAGTTCGCGATAAAAAACGAAGTTCCTCTGTCAGCTAACCTAGAAAAAAGTTATAATGTACAAAAACTCTTGACAAAAGGCCTTCATAAAAAGAAAATATTTGCCCGACTTTTTTGCCACGGAGGTTACAATGACGTTTTCCCCATATACAGATTCTGTCCATTTTTTCGGAAGCACCAATCCGCAAGCCCTGGCCCAAGCCTTTGGCACGCCGGTCTATGTCTATAACGAAAAAATTCTCAGAAAGAACTGCCGCACGTTGCGTGCCCTCTCTTCTCTGCCAGGTTTTGGCGTCAACTACTCCGTCAAAGCCAATGCTAATCCACGACTGCTGCGCATCTTACATGACGAAGGTCTCGTCGTCGACGCCATGAGTCCGGGAGAGCTGCATCTCGATCTGCTCGCGGGCTTTGCAACTGAGGAAATACTCTATATCTCCAACAATAATTCCGTCACGGAAATGGCCAATGCCCTGGCTCACGGTCTACTGATCAGTGTCGATTCTCTCTCTCAGCTGGAGCAGTGTGGCCGTCTCAATCCCGGCGGTCGTGTCATGGTGCGCTTTAATCCAGGTATTGGCGCAGGCCACAGTGAAAAAGTGATCACCGCCGGCAAAGCCACCAAATTTGGTATCATCCCCGAAAAGCTGGATGACGTACTGGCCATTCTCAAAAAATATCATATGACCCTTGCTGGCATCAATCAGCATATAGGCTCGCTCTTCATGCAGCCCGATGGCTATCTTTCTGCCGTTTCTGTTCTCCTCGACCTCGCAGACCGCTTGCCTGCCGATATCCGCAAGCAGCTCACCGTCATTGATTTTGGCGGAGGCTTCGGTATCCCCTACCATAAGCACGCAGGTGAAGCGCCTCTTGATATGGCTGCTCTTGGTCATGCACTGCATGAAAAACTCTCGCAGTGGGCAACGCAACACAAGTATCAGGGCCGTTTTCTCGTGGAGCCCGGCAGATATGTCATGGCTGAAGCCTGCGTTCTTGTCGGACAGGTGACAGCCATTAAGGATAATGGCGAAAAGCACTTCACAGGCACAGATCTTGGCTTCAATGTCTTGATGCGGCCTGTGCTCTATGATTCCTATCACGAAATTGAGCTCTACCCTGCAGATGACCGTCCGCGCCCCATGCTCACCCAAACAGTCACAGGCAATATCTGTGAAAGCGGTGACATTCTGGCCAAGGAACGGGATCTGCCCACCATGTACGAGGGCGATCTCATAGCCGTGCTTGATGCCGGCGCCTATGGCTACAGCATGGCCTCAACCTATAATCAACGCCAGCGCCCCTGTGAGGTTCTCATCATGGAAGACGGCTCAGCCAGACTCATCAGACGCCGCGAATCCCTCGATGACCTCACCCGTACCGTTGAAGGGCTCTTCTAACCGTTCTGCCGCACACACCCATGTCAGCAAGTATCCACCAGGATTTTCGGATGCGCAGCATCTGGAATCTGATCTGGCCGCAAATGGTCACCATGTACTCTGTGGTCCTGACCGGTCTTACGGCCGTCTGGACCGCAGGCCAGATCAATGCCGATACCCAGGGTGCGCTTGGCATGGTCAATCAATGCGGTTTTTTTCTGATGGTTGTGATCATGGCTCTTTCCAGCGGAGCCACAGCAGCTGTCAGTCAGTCCCTAGGAGCCGGCAAACTCCAACGTGCCCAAAACTATATTGTGGTTACGGTACTCGGCAGTTTCGCGCTCGGTCTTCTTCTGGCGGCGCTGGGTTATGGCCACGGCAGAGGGATTTTGCGCCTACTCCAGGTGCCTGAAGCCATTCTCCCTCTCACAGAGCATATGTGGGATCTTTCCATGTATGCGCTGCCTGCCCAGCATGTCTATGCGGCAACTGGTGTCATGTTCCGCGCCACCCGCCATGTCATTCCGCCACTCTGGATCAGTCTGATCATCAATATTCTCAATCCCCTGCTCTGCCTGGGTCTGGGCCTTGGCTACTTCAACTGCCCGGTCCTGGGCTATGCGGGGCTGATCATCGCCAATGTCATTGCCCAAAGTGTGGGGGCCATTCTCAATTGCCTCTTGCTTTTGCGTTCAGGCTACCTATCTTTAGGCAAGCTACCCTCATTGCGTTGGCTGGCTCAGGGACTGCCCTATCTCATCAGGGTTGCCCTGCCGGCAGGGCTTGCCAGTTTTGTCTGGCAAAGTGGCTATCTGCTCCTCTTTGTTCTGGTTGCCTCACTCCCTGTCCACGGTGTCACAGCTCTTGCAGGACTCACAGCAGGCCTGCGTATTGAGTCTCTGCTCTTTTTGCCCGGCATGGCTGTCAACTCAAGCATTGCCGTCATTGTTGGCAATTGCCTGGGAGCTGGCAGAGAGCGGGATGCCAGGCGCCTATCTCTCATTGTTACAGCCGCAACAACTGTCGCTCTCAGTTTTGTAGCCCTGGCCATCTGGCCCTTCAGGGAGACTATTGCCGCCCTCTTTGCCACGGATCCTGCAACACAAACGCAGATTATCGCATACCTGACCTATAATCTCCTCTCAACGCCCTTTTCCATCGCAAGTACGGTCATGGGCGGCGTTATGGTGGGGGCAGGTGCCACGCAATACAATCTTGCCGTCTACGGAGGCTGTTCCTGGTTGATCCGGCTACCGCTTGGCTGGTTTTTAGGACATTATCTCGGCTTCTCCGCCGAGGGCATTTTCTGTGCTATGCTCATTTCCCAATGCGTACAGGCGACCATCATGATTCTTGTCATCAAATACGCGCATTGGACGCAGTATACGCTGCGAAAGCATCAGGCACACAAATGCTGACACACATTTTGTGTGTAAAAAAACACTGTTAAGGATGTTTCATGCCCTTTACCCCCATTACCCTCTCAGAACACGACCGCTATTACGCATTCTGGGAGAAGACACCCTGCCACTCCATTGACTACACCCTCGCCAATATCTGGGGCTGGCAACACTATTTCGATCTCTCCTGGTCCGCTAACGATACTGTCTGCTGGTTGCAGCAGAATCGGCCAAAGCCTGTTTTCTGGGCGCCTCTGGGCGACTGGGAACAGGTGGACTGGGAAAAAGAGCTGAGCAAGCTTTCCGACTCCCCCAAGACCTTCATTCGCGTCCCGGAAGCCCTTGTCACGATCTGGCAGGCACAAATTCCCAATCGCATCACAGTCCATGAAGACCGGGGACAGTGGGAATACCTCTATCAGCAAAGTGACCTGGCCAACCTTCCAGGCAAAAACTTCCACAAAAAAAAGAATCACTGTTCAAGCTATGTCCGGGAATACGGAGAGCCGGACTACCGGGAGCTTGACGACAATATGGTGGAAGATGTTTTAGGTCTTCAGGATGAATGGTGTCAGTGGCATGAATGTGAGGATTCACCTTCGCTGCAGGCCGAAAACAATGCCATCAATCAAGTGCTTTCGCATTGGGATTATTTTAAGGATATGGCAGGCGGTGCCCTCTATATTGACGGGCGCATTGCGGCCTTCAGCATCGGTGAAAAACTTGATGCGCAGAATCTCGGCGTACACTATGAAAAAGGCCTTTTAGGCTATAAAGGCATTTACCAGACCATCAATCGTGAATTTGCCCGTCATGCAGGCCAAAGTTTTTCCCTGATCAATCGCGCCCAGGATCTCGATGAAGAAGGTCTGCGTATGGCCAAAACAAGCTATCATCCAGTCACCTTTCTCAAAAAATCGACGGTTACAATCGACTAACGACTGTTTCGGCCATTGCTCAAATAAAAAGCCCCGCCATGCGGGGTTTTTTTATTTGGTTGAGAGGATATTGAGATTGCGAACAGCTGAGCGGTTTTTCTCATCACAGACAAGAAGATGGTACAATCCCGGAGCAAGTGAAAGCGAGAGCGTTCCGCCAGGAGCGCTTTCTCCCAGATATTGCCCATTCACAAACCAGTGGAGTTTTTCAACACCGGCATCAGCCTGCGCCGAAAGCACAAGAGAAGCTACCCCACCAGTACTCAGACTGGCATAGTAGCGCAACCCTGCCTTGGGGCTTGTGATTCTCGGCGCCTGTCCGGGCTGCTCACGTGCACACTTGGGCTCAAAGGGGGGAGGCGGCGCCTTGTAGACTCCTGCCCTTTGAAACATCAACGCAAGATCACTTGGCCAGAATTCCCAGATGCGCTCCTGCCCTTCCTCAGGCACACAGGCCTGATACCCGTCATCGGTCACAAAGATCCGCCTGAGAATGCCGGAATTCTTAACCGGGGATACGCCCGGTATAAACCAGGTTTCCACCTGATCCTGACAAAGGCTTGTATCAAGATCGCCTGTGGCACGGCATACGGGAATTTTCTCAACGCCGAGTTCAGGCCAGGGCTGTGCCAGGTAATCATGCAAAGGCTCAGACCAGGCAAGAGCCTGGGCAAGTTCAAAGAAAAAGGGCTGGGCAATACGGCCACCCACAAGCAGGGGGTTGGCGCGATTGTCGAAATTGCCAAACCAGACCACAAGGACATAGGGACCGATGATGCCGCATGTCCAGGCGTCGCGAAAGCCGTTGCTTGTTCCGGTTTTCCACCGCACCGAGACCTGCCTTCCTCCCTGTGTACGGACATTGTGCCCGTCTCCAGGCTCTCCAAGCATGGCAAGGGTCACAAATGACGCTTCCGGCGTTAACAAACTGATACCCCGCCCAGGTGCATCCGCATCCTCAAAACGCAACGGTTTCCAGACCCCGCGATTGGCGAGCATGGCGTACAACGCGGCAAGCTCCCGCATGGTCACTTCAGCTCCTCCCAGGACGAGCGCAAGCCCGTAATGATCACGGCTTTTGGCAAAGTTTACGTGTGCCTTCTGCAAAAGCTCATAGAGATCAGGATTTTTAAGTTTCTGGGCAAGGGTAATCGCGGGCAGATTGCGGCTGGAGGCCAGAGCGTCCCTGGCCGAGACCGGGCCGCGAAAGGTATGGTCAAAATTTTCCGGATCATAGCCCTGAAAGCTCCTTGGCGTATCATAGAGCACTGTCATGGGATGAATAAGTCCCTGTTCAAGGGCCAGGGCATAAATAAAGGGCTTGAGCGTCGATCCTGGTGAACGCCGCACATTTGAGGCGTCAATCTGTCCCTGAATGTCTGTGTCCTGAAAATTTGCCGAGCCTATGGAGGCCCGCACCTCCATGGTTGGCCAGTGCACAAGCAAAAGCGCGCCATTTTTGATGCCAAAGGCTCTGTGGCGGGCTAAATAGCGGGAGAGATGGGTTTCAAGCAACTGTTGTCGGCCAAGATCAAGACTTGTCTTTCTCAGTCCCGTGGACACAGGCTTTTGCTGCAAAAGCTGGCTTGTCAGATGTGGCGCCTGAAAGGGCATATCACCTGGTCCGTACAGTCTCAGGCTGACCACGTCTTCGGCTCCTGGCAGACTGCGCTGCAGGGCCTCAAAAAAATGTCGATTCTTGGCAGAAGGTCTCCGCTGCACAGGATTTTGCGGGACCAGCATCAAGGCGCTGGCCTCAAGCCTGGAGAGCTGCTGCGGAGACTTGTGAAAATAAATCTGGGCGGCACTGGCAAGCCCTTCCACATTGCCGCCATAGGGAGCAAGATTGAAATAGGCCTCGAGAATGTCAGATTTGGAATACTGACGTTCAAGACAGAGCGCCAGAAAGATCTGCTGACATTTCCCGATAATGGTATTGGTCACAAGGCCGTAGGCCAGACGCGCTGTCTGCATTGTCAGGGTTGAGCCTCCCATGCGGCGGCCACCCAGAAGCATGCTGCCCGCCGAACGCAGCAGGGCAAGCACATTGACGCCCGGGTGCTGCCAAAACCACTTGTCTTCATAGGCAATGATGGTTTCAAGCGCCCAGGAGGGAAGCTCGGAAAGCGCCATACGCAAGCGGTACTTGTCATCACGCGTCAGCCCTATGCGCAGGATATGGCCTGTGCGATCAACAATGACCTGGGAAAAATCACGATCCGCCAATGGATGGGGAAGCGGGTAGATGCCCGTGACAAGCCACAGACCAAAACCCAAAAGCAAAAACACAGACAGGCCTGCAGAAAGCTTTCGTCGAAAAAGCTTCCTGCAGGCCTGGAGTATACGTGAAACAGGTTCGTTCATGGCTAAGCCATGCGGCTACTTAACCTCAATCCAACCGCTTTGGCTTGAGCCGTTCAGAGCCGGATCGTACATAGCTTCCGCCTCAGCACCAGGGGCGACAAAACGTCCCTTGCTGGTCGCACGCAGGCGGTAGCTGAAGCAGCGCTCTTCAGGTCTCAGCGACACAAAGAAGAGAGCACGGTCTTCCCTGCGCTCATAGCGCTGCAGACCTTCAGCTTCAGGGGCATCGCCCTTCTCAAGAATGGGCTCAAGACCACCGGGAACAAGATCCACGATCACAGCGTCCTTCACGGACTGACCGGGAGAGCGCACGCAGATTTTGGCCGTCACCACATCGCCGAGAGCTACGCTCTTCACGGCCATATCGTGATCATCACGCAACGACTTGGTCACCTCAAGCTTGCCCTTGGCAGGCGCAGGCTTGCGATCAAAGCCGTCTTCTGTAAGCAGGACCGACAATGAGGAGGCATCAGCTGGCCTCGTCAGGGCAAATTTACGGCAGCCCGGGGCTTCCAGGACAAAAAGTCCATCAAGACCTGAACGCTGTTCAGCGCCGCCAAAGCCCTGGCCATACTCCGCGCAGCGCGCCGTCATTTCAGCAAAGGCGCTGTTCTTCTGCTTGGCAAGCTCCACAAGCGCACGGCTGCTCATGGCAAGGTCAACGGTTGTGGCATGTTCAGAAAAAGCCGCATCCTTGACGGAATCGATGATCTGCGCCTTTTCTGCTCCCATCGCAAAGGTCTTCATGAGGATCAAGGCGTGCAGGGCACGGCTCACACCTGAAGAGAGGAAGGGATCATTGGTGGTGTTCACCTGGCCCTTGGGCAGTCTTGCCTCGCCACGCTTCTTGAGACGCAAGGTCACAAAGCTGTCGGCAAGCAGACTGGAGAGGACATCTGTCTCCCAGCCATTGGTATGCTCCTTAAACCATTCTTCCAGATTGCTCAGAGCACTGGTCATAATGCGGCCATCACGCTGCAGAATCCAGGCGGCGTAGATCTTCAGACGTCCGTCATCCACAGATTCAGGGGTACGCGAGACCTCATTTTCAAGAATGTTCAAAAGCCGATCAGAGAGATTGCCGGGTGTTTCCAGCCCATGTTCATGCATGCTCACAAGGAAGTCTGCCGCATAGGCTGTGACATTGAACGAGGAAGAATGCGGACCTGGCCAGGTGGAGATGCCGTCGTACTGGAAGGAAGCCCAGATAGCGGCTAACGCATCAGCAATGGCCTTTTCTCCGCGCTTTTGCTGTTCCTCAATGGATCTCTTGGGATTGGCCAAAACGAGCTTACGCAGAGCCGGCGCATCAAAAAGCGCCACATAGGGCATGGCCTTACTGATTTTCTGCTCGGTGCAGCCATAGGGATAGCTGTCGAGGCGGTCCAGGAGGGCACGCAGCGCAAGCACTGGCGCATCGGCCACGGTGATACGGCTTTGCGCCTCAAAGGCATAGAGATCACGGTTGGAGGTGACAATGGACTCAGCGCCTTCCTGAGGCAGTTCGCCAAAGGCATAGGCGGTTTCCTGAAGGCTTCTGTGGGTTGCCGGACGAATACTCAGGCTCTGACTGCGCGTAACAGGGGTCTTGGCATTCTTCAGACGGGCACTAAAGCCTATGCTGCTCTCGCCTAGGGCATCGCGCGCAGCCAGGCTAAAGGGCACAACAACCTCGCCATTTTCCGGCACAATGATGTTCAGGTCCTTCTTGCCCTTGGCCATGGCCAGGGAATCCGGCAGATCAAGGTGGACAGAGACCTCAGCCTTGTCGCCACTGCCCTTGACGGTATTGGCGAGAATGAGCGCGCCTTCAAAGGTATCGCCAGGGGTGACAACGAGAGGCAGCTGCGGCTTCAGAATGAGATTGCCACGTACTTCAGCTCTGGCCCTGGCCTTACCTGCGGAAAGCTTGCCGTCGTCAAGAGAACTGCCCACAGCCATGATGCGGAAGGCACCGTTAAAGTATTCGGGAACTTTGACCACCACTTCGCAGCCATCCTTGCCGACAGTCTGGACAGGCGCCCAGTAGGCAAAGGGCGGCTCACTCTTGCGTCGGAAGGGATTGAGGAAACGGCCACCGGCATTGCCCATGCCACCGCCGAAACCCGGAATGCGCCCACGCAGACGCTCATGATCGGGCATCAAAAGGTGGAAGGCCTGACGCGTGACCACATCAAGGGCGCGGTCTGTCAAAAGATCGCGCAAAGGATCCGGCACCGCAAAATCTGTCAGCTGCAGGACACCTTCGTCCACGAGGAAGAGCTGGACCAGTCCGGGCTTTTTCGCCGTAAGCTGAATCTTCACCTCTTCTCCGGGAGCAACGGTTGCGGGGGCGCTAATGGCAATGCCCATATCGCGGGCACTGACGCCAGCGTTAAAGGGCGCAACCCCGTAGACGTGGGGATCAATATAGATGGCCGGTGAATCAATATCCCTGACAAAGGAGACATTGAGATAGCCGCGGCCTTCAAAATCATCAGGGATGGTGATCTCGTGCACACTTTCGCCGGGTTTGGCGGTGAACCAAGAGTGGGCCACCACCTGATCACGTTCAAGGGTCACAAGACCTGTGCCCGCAAAGGGGGCAGACATCTGGAAGTGAATGGTCTCTCCTGGCGCGTAGTTTTCCTTATCAAGGGTTAAACGCAGAGAACCATTGGCTAAAACGGGCTCCTCGCCCGGGGCTGCCAGACGAGTACCGGCAACCGTAAAGGGGATTTGTCCCAGTTCCTCACCCTTGGCATTGCGCACCGTGATGAGATATTCGCCAGCCTTTTCTGTGGGCAGCACATACTGACTGCCCTGGGCATCAAGAGTCAATTCCTGGGAATTGAGCTCGGTATCCACAGGGCTTGCATCATAGCGGTAATTGCCGGCGCTGTCGCTGACGAGACTTGTGACAAAACGTCTGGCTGAAAGGGTCAGATGCAGTTTTTCGCCCTGCACGGGATCAAGATTATGATTCAAGACAAGCAAACGCACTGCGGCCTTGCTGCCTTCGGGCACATAGTTCAGATTATTGGCTCCGTCTTCGGGCTTATAGCCAAGGACAGAAGTCCTGGGTGAAAAAATATGGGTCAGCGAACGTGAAACCGCCCGTCCGCCGCTCTTTTCAAAGCCTTCCACAAGCAGTGTGCCGGATTGTGTGCCAAGGCCAAGGGACTCAAGGGGTAGCTCAAGAAGCGCCTGGCCTTTTTCGTCGGTGACCTGCTCGGGCAATGCCACTTCGCGATTTTCACCACCATTGGCCTTATCGCAGAAGGTAAAATCCTTGTAGCCGGCAAAAGCCAGTTGTCTGGGCTCTGTCAGAAAACGTGCGCGCACGCGATTGCCCACGGCGGCTTCCCCATAGAGGTTGCGCAGAGAGATCTGCACGCGCGTCTTATCCTGTGTGCGAACCCAGCCCTTGGGACTATCCCCCTGGAACTTCAGAGAAAGAGCCAGCGTGTCTGGCTGAAATTCCTCAACGCGCGTGCTCACAGAACCAAGGACAATATGGGTATCCTTGTTCTCCACAAGGGAAATGTCGAGACGATAGACACCGACCGGGCAATCGGCAGATGTCGTATAGTCAAGGGTGCCCATGCCTTCTTGTCCCAAAACAAGCGTCTGCTCCAGAAGCTTATTGCCGGCAGGCCCATAGAGGATGGCGGTTACCGGCAGCTTGTCTCCCAAAGGTTTCCAGACATGATTGCGCACAATGGCCCCAAAATGCAGGGTTTCCCCAGGCATATAGACACCGCGCTGGGTAAAGACACTGGCCATCAGTCCTTTTTCGCTGGCATGTCTGCCATTCACAGGAAAATCACTGAATTCCACAATGGCTGAGGCGTCATCGAGAGAAAGCCAGCCAAATTCCCCGTCTTTTTCGCAGACAAGAGCTGTGGGTTTTTTCTCGCGGCTCAGGCCAAAGGTTGAGGGCAGAAGCGCCAGGCCTTTGGCGCTTTTGGCATTCACGCAGGGCAAACCATTGGCGCCAAGCAGACGCACATCGGCATTGTCCACGGCTTCGCCTGTGGAAATACGACGCACAAAAGCCGCATGTGTGCCATCGGCCTGGGTCTTGAGCATCAATCCAAGATCTGAGACGAGGATCAAGCGTTCGCTGCTGCTCACAGGATCACTATTCTGACCAGCAAAGCCCTTGACCTTCAGACGCATAAGACTGCTCTTGGCAGTTCCGCCTTCCAGTTCTGCGAGATCAAGTGCCGTGAAGCTCGCCTTGCCGGCTTCCACCTTGGGCAGCTTCACCGTACCTGTACGCACCTGGCTCATGACCGTATAGTCAACCTCTTCCTCGTTTTCATTCTTAAAACCTGTTTTCGCAGCAGCCAAGGCCAGGAAAGGATCTCTGATCTCGCTCACTTCCCATTCCAGACGATCAATGCCCACACTGTGGATATCGATCTTCTGACCTTTGCGCAAAGGCAGCACATTGCCCGGCTGCAAAAAGTTGATTTCCGCACTGACGGTGGGAGCCGTCAGCACAAAGCGCTTGACCTGATTGAGGGTATGGCCGGATGTCGAACGCAGGCCGGTCTTCATGGCGCACATCACACCGCGTTTTTCTTGGACATCTGGCAGACGCAGACGAATTTCCGTCGCCGGTTCATCTGCCGGCTGCAGCAAAACCGGCGTGATTTTGGTGCTGTTGTGAATATCCTCGGCAGACAAGGCCGGCATGAGGGACCAGTCACAATCCTTGTTCTGGCTGGCTTTTGCTTTCTTGGGCAACAGCAAAAGATCAAGCTTGTCGAGCACATCGCCAGGCTTCGTCTGCATGCTTGTGGTGACCACAAGCTGATACTCGCGGCTGAGATTGCTGTCATAGACAGGCTCAATACGGATATTTTTGACATCCATGATGCGGTCGGTGCCGGTAATGGCAAAGGAGACCTGCGTCTGTGGATTTTTTTGTCCCTTGGGAGGGGTGGCAAAAACGCGGTTGTCGCTCTCATAATGCCAACCGGGTAGTCCCTGAACATTCAGCTGACATCTGCAGGTTTTCTCAGGCAAGGCAAGAATGGGCACATTGACCATGACCTCATCGTGGCCGTCATTCCAGACAAAGCGCATGGGCCCGAAACGCAGTTTTTTCTCGCCGGCAGGCATAGCCAGGCTAAGACGTTTTTCAAACTGGGCGGGATCCACAGGCCAAATCAGGCTCATGGGCAGAGAAAGCACATGCTGCGCCTTGGCCGAGGGATCAATCCAGAGAGTCTCCTTGTCGATGCGTACAGCCTGAGGCGGCGTACGATAGAGAATATTCTTATTCAGGGAGTAACGCTGTGGAAGTTGCACCTGCTCCAGAGAAATGGTGTAGAGGGTGTTAGGAGCCAAATGCGTCTCTGGTGTAAAACGCATCTCTGTATCCGAGACCCAGCGCCAGACACCGGGGATCTTGGGGGTCATGCGCACGCCTTCAACGCGCTGTCCGACCTTGCCGGGAACAGGAGCCTGGCATTGGTAAAACCAAGCATCACCATAGGATTTTTTGCAGGCCTGCTCATCCATATTGATGGAAAGAGAAATGCCATCCCGCCACGACTGATTGGCCGCATTGTTGGTGACAAGACGCCGATAGGCCGGACCGGCCCAGGCATCCTGGAAAAAAGCGATCACCAGGAAGAGAAACACACTGACGGCCAGAAGATCTTTCAGGGTTTTGTGACGGCAACTGGCACAACACGAGTTTTTCATAATCACTCCTTGCAAGAAGACATGACGGTCAGGGAGTCCAAGGAAACTTCCACCCAAAAAACAAAGAAGCCAGATCAGCTTTTCTTTTCCATTTTCGCCCAGCTGTCACGCAGGGTTGCCGTTCTGTTGAAAACGGGGTGATCCGGCGTACTGTCTTTATCCTTACAGAAATAGCCCACGCGTTCAAACTGCACACATTCGCCTGTGGGGCGCTCAGCCAAGGCTGGTTCCAGCATGGCCGAGACACAGGTCATGGACGAGGGCGCAATATTGTCTAAAAAGGTCTTGCCTTCCGGTACATTTTCAGGATCTGGCACAGCAAAGAGCTGGTCATAGAGACGAACTTCACAGGCTTTGGCATGACGCATCGACACCCAGTGAATGGTGCCCTTGACCTTTCTGCCATCCGGTGACTGACCGCCACGGCTTTGCGGATCAATGGTACAGCGCAGCTCAAGCAGCTCACCGGATTCCCCGTAGACCGCTTCTCGGCAGGTCAGAAGATAGGCATAGCGCAACCTGACCTCATTGCCAGGATAGAGTCTGTGAAATTTTTTGGGGGGCTCTGCCCGGAAATCGTCGCGCTCGATCCACAGGTCCCGGCAAAAAGGTACTTTGCGCGTTCCAAAGGAGTCGTCTTCAGGATAGAGCGGCAGATCAAAATATTCGGTCTGATCTTCAGGATAGTTTTCAATGACCACGTGAATGGGATCGAGCACAGCCATCAGGCGCGGGGCGTGGGCATTGAGGTATTCGCGGATGCAAAATTCGAGAAGAGCGTATTCCACGGTGGAGTCTGCGCGAGCCATACCAATGCGCCGACAAAAATCACGCAGAGCCTCAGGCGGAACTCCACGCCGTCTCAGGCCCTGAAGTGTGGGCAGACGAGGATCATCCCAACCCCGCACATACCCTTCCTTGACAAGGGTAATCAGCTTGCGTTTGGAGAGCACGGTATAGGTCAGGTTCAACCTGGCAAACTCGATCTGCTGGGGGTGGTAGACGCCAAGGGTATCTAAAACCCAGTCGTAGAGCTCCCGGTTATTGACAAATTCCAGGGTGCAGAGTGAGTGGGTGATACCTTCAAGAGAATCTGACAGGCAGTGGGCAAAATCGTAGAGGGGGTAGATGCACCAGGTATCACCTGTCCGCTGATGTGAGGTGTGGCGGATGCGGTAGAGGGTGGGATCGCGCATGACAATATTGGGGCTTGCCATGTCGATTTTGGCGCGCAGCACACGTGCGCCGTCGGGAAATTCCCCCTTGCGCATACGGCGAAAGAGATCGAGATTTTCCTCGACACTGCGGTTGCGGTAAGGGCTTTCCTGGCCAGGCTCCGTCAATGTCCCCCGCATGGCCCGAATTTCATCTGCAGAGAGATCATCCACATAAGCCGCGCCTTTTTCAATAAGAGCCTCGGCATAGGTATAGAGTGCCTCAAAATAATTGGAGGCATAGAATTCCCGATCATCCCAGTCTCCGCCAAGCCAACGAACGTCTTCGCGAATGGCATTGACATATTCCATATCTTCCTTGACGGGATTGGTGTCGTCAAAGCGAAGATTACATTTGCCGCCAAATTCGCGGGCTACTCCGAAATTGAGGCAGATGGACTTGGCATGGCCAAGATGCAGATAGCCGTTGGGTTCAGGAGGAAAGCGGGTATGCACCTGTCCCTGAAAGCGCCCGCTGGCATTATCCGCAAGAATGCGCGTGCGAATGAAGTCGGTGGATTCACTGCCATTGGCCGCTGTTGCCGTTGTATTTGCAAAATGATCTTGTTTCTCCATGGTATTCCTCAAAAATTCCTCAACCAAGGGCGCCGAAGTCTCGACACAGGGAAAAGGATCTGAACACTAGCGCGCTTTTTTCTGTTCCCAGGCCCAGGCCGTTGCAAGAATGTTCTCAAGATCCGAAAAGCGGGTCTGCCAGTTGAGAACCTGCCTGGCTTTGGCAGGATCGGCCACAAGACGGGCCGGATCGCCTGCTCTACGCGCTTTGATGACAAAGGGAACCTTGTGGCCTGTGACATTTTCAGCTGCCTGCACAATCTCACGCACAGAAAAGCCCTGCCCGGAGCCAAGATTGATGCTCTGCGAAGGTCTCCCCTGCAAAAGATGCTCGCAGGCAAGAACATGGGCACTGGCCAGATCCATCACATGTATGTAATCGCGGATGCATGTCCCGTCGGGGGTCGGGTAGTCGTCTCCAAAAAGAGAAACCTGGCACGCCTCGGGAAAACGCACAGCCTTGAGGACATTGGGGATGAGGTGCGTCTCAGGGTCATGACTTTCGCCGGTTTCGCCTTCAGGATCAGCCCCTGCCGCATTAAAATAGCGCAAAACCATCCAGGGCAGGCCATGGGCTCTGGCAAAGTCCTCAAGCATCCACTCCATGATGAGTTTGGTGCGACCATAGGGATTTATGGGAGAAGTGGGGCAAGTCTCACGCACGGGCACAGTCTCAGGCAGCCCGTAGACCGCAGCCGAACCCGACGCAACCAGGGGACGAACACCTTCCTGGGCTAAGACCTGCATAATGCGCAACGAACCCAGGACATTATTTTCATAGTAAGCGCCAGGATCCATGACGGATTCACCAACGGAAATGGAGCTTGCAAAGTGAATCACGCCGTCTGGCTTGTGCTTGCGCAGGACACTGCGAAGACGTGCATCATCGCGCACATCGCCGTGTTCAAAGGCGCCCCAGCGCACCATTTCACGATGGCCTGTGGAGAGATTGTCATAGACCACAACCGTGTAGCCCTGCTGCGCAAGATATTTGCAGACATGGCTACCAATATAGCCGGCTCCGCCAGTAACAAGAATAGTCGACATACAATAGCCTTAAGCTGGGCTGCCACAGCTGCGACAGCGCGTCAAAAAAAAGAAGAAAAAAACAAAAGACATTTTGAAAAAAAAGTTCACGGCGCGTCAAGTAAAAAAAAGATTTTTCACACTTCCTCAAAATCCAGCACACAGGCCGCATTGCCAAGCATGGGAAGTGCCCGCTCCAAAAGCACGCCATCACGGGGGTCAATAGGCAAGCCATAGGTGACTTTGATGCCATAGGCAACAAAAGCGCAGGCACGGGCTATGGCCTGGGGAAGACTATCTCCAAGAAGTCTCGCCGCACACAGCACACTGGAAAACGTATCACCGGTTCCTGGGAAAAAGACGGGATAGCGCCTGTTTTCCACTTTCCAGAAGCGATGACTTGTGCGTTCATAGGCGAGGACCGCACAGTGAGCGTCATTCTGAGCTGGGGCACTGGTGATCACAACCATCTCAGGACCGAGCTTGGAAAGCTCAACCAGCTCATCTTTGAGGGCTGAGAGGGGAAGATCTTCACGATAGGGCTCATTGAGGAGAAAGGCCGCTTCGGTGAGATTGGGGGCAATGATCTGGGCATGACTGATGAGATGACGTTGCGCTGCAACCATCTCCGGCGTCTGCGTGGGATCAAGACGACCATTATCCCCAAGCACGGGATCAACAAAGGCAAAACCTGTGGGTAAAAGGAAATGCTCCATGCACTTGCGGGCAATGTCAATCTGGGCGGGATTACCGAGGAAACCGCTATAGACGCAGTCAAAGGCCAGGCCAAGACTGGCCCAGTGTTCAAGAAAACGCGGCATTTCTTCGGTGAGATCACAAAAGGAAAAACCGCTCATGCCAGAAGTCTGCGAGGAGAGAATAGCCGTGGGCAGTGGACAGACTTGTATGCCCATGGAGGAGAGAATGGGGATAACGAGTGTCAGGGAAGCGCGACCAAAACCGGAAAGATCGTGGATAGCGCAGACACGTTTGACGGGATAGGGGGAAGCAGCGTGATCTTGCAAGTGACATCCTTCAGGAAAGCAAAAGAGCCAATAAAAAAAGCCCCGAACGGGGCTTGAAAAAAAAATTTGGCAGCGACCTACTTTCCCACATGACGTTATGCAGTATCATCGGCGATGAAGAGCTTAACTGCCGAGTTCGGTATGGGATCGGGTGTACCCTCTTCTCTATGGCT
>JAFXOX010000041.1 GCA_017528345.1 Desulfovibrio sp. | reverse complement strand
TGCTTCAAAAAAGGTTTTTCAAAAGATAGAAAGTTAGACGAAGGTGTGATAAAAAAATAAGCACTGGTATAGCCGTAGGGACCTAAACTATAAGATTTCGAAAAAACTGAAAGTTGGGTGAAAAAAACGGCCGAAAGGACCAACCCAAAAAAGTCAATGATTAATAATATTTACGCGACTTCGTTTATACTTTCGTTGATTATTAGCTCACGGATCCAGGAAAATCACATTAGACGTTAAGGATTTCTAGAGAAGTGAAAAAGGCGCAACTACTTTTCTTAGAAGACCATTGAAACGCAACGAATGCAGCAAGAAGACTTTTTTGAAACTTACGTCACCCCAAGCTCTCCATTATTACTTCAGGAAGGAGTAACCATGCGTACCTTGATAACGCTTACCTGCTTTCTCTGCCTCTGTCTTTTCCCCTGCCTCGTCTCAGCAGGCAGTATCTATCTCAACACGGACAATCCCCGCTATCACAATAGCCGCTACGGCTTTACCTTTACTCTTCCTCCTGGGCAATGGGCGTGCCAGGAAAATGACGGGGGCAAAGAGGTCAGCATTCACGACGGAGCTGAAGGTGACACGGATATAACCCGAGTTCATGCATCTGTACGTACTGGCTATGCCGGTTTTTCCCTAAAAGCCCTCTTTAATGAAGAGGCCAAAGGCTATCCCAATATTCTCAAGGAGAACTTTGTGCCTTCCAAGAATACCTTCAGTCTGATCGCTGAAGACGTGCGCGATAACTACGTCTATGTCAAGTATGTGCTCAAGAATGACAAGGTCAACATGCTTGTAATCACCACACCTAAGGAACAAAAGGCATCTTTTGACATGGTCGTGAAATCGGTTGAGCACAGTTTCACGCCAGGCTTTGGACGCTGATCTCCCAGAAAGAGCGGCGTGCAACTGTGAATAACCCTGCAAGTTTTTTATCCAACGCGCCGTAGCATTCCCCCTCAGCGAAAATGTGAAGACTAAAACCAAGTGAATGTTCCTTTGAGAAGTCTAGGTTCACAGGATCCCGCCTAGGGTTGCGTGCTAGTCCACCTCCCGCGAGAAACTCCCCGACTTTAGGCAGGGAAGAATAGTCATCTCACCCAGGCATTCTCACATACCCGTAAATATTACCGCAATTGCACAAGTTTCCTTAAGCGAAAACAGATCAAGCTAGATTCAAAAAAAACAGAAAACCCGCTCAGCTCATAGCTTTGCGGGTTTTCTTAGATTTATATGGACTCACCAAAAAGTCTTAGTGGTAGCAAGGGGGGGACTTGAACCCTCGACAACACGGGTATGAACCGTGCGCTCTAACCAACTGAGCTACCTTGCCGCCAAATACAGTATACAAAACGAAGGTCATTGGCAAGTATTTTCTCAGGGCAGAACGCAAAAAAAATCAATCTCCTCCCAGATAGGCCTCACGCACGCTGGGATCAGCCAAGAGATGCGCTGCACTATCTTCGATAACCACATTCCCGGTTTCCAGGACATATCCGCGTGTGGCCAGTTTAAGTGCAGCACAGGCATTTTGTTCCACAAGCAGTACGGTAACGCCTCTGGCATTAACTGTGCGTATCGTGGAAAAAATCGACCGCACAAGTAAAGGCGCAAGCCCCAGAGAAGGCTCATCTAGCAGCAAAAGACGAGGTTCTGCCATCAGAGCTCGTCCAATAGAGAGCATCTGCTGCTCCCCGCCTGAAAGCGTTCCCGCAAGTTGACCGTGACGTTCATACAGTCTGGGAAAAAGTTCAAAAATCCAATCCAGCGTAGCTTTAGTTTTGGCTTCATCGTGAACGCTGTAAGCGCCAAGTTTAAGATTGTCCATGACGGTGAGTGTGGCAAAGACTCTACGGCCTTCAGGAGATTGGGAGACCCCCTGCCCTACTATGTCATGACTAGGCATGGACGTCAGATCCTTGCCAGCAAAAGTGATTTTGCCACGACGTGGACGTACCAAGCCACTAATGGAAAGCAAGGTTGTGCTTTTCCCTGCACCGTTGGAACCAAGGATAGTGACAATTTCACCTTCCTCAATACGCAGATTCACATCGTGCAGGACTTCGACACTGCCGTAGCAAACATGAAGATGAGAGAGCGTGAGCAGAGACATTACCATTCCTCACTGGCCGAACCAAGATAGGCTTCCACGACAGCAGGATCCTGCCTAACCTTAACGGGGTCACCCTCGGCAATGCGAGAACCGTGTTCAAGCACCACGAGCTTTTCACAGATCTTCATCACAAGCCGCATATCGTGTTCAATGAGCAAAATGGTAATGCCACGCTTACGTATGGCCAGAATGGTTTCCACAAGGGCACGTGTCTCATGGTCATTCATGCCGCCGGCCGGTTCGTCGAGAATAAGCAATTTGGGATCTGTAGCCAGAGCCCTCGCGATTTCTAGAAGGCGCTGATTACCATAGGAAAGAGAACCTGCAGCATCCTGCCAGTGATGGGCCAGCCCCACAAACGCAAGCTCCTCCATACAGCGGGCAACGGCGGCATTCTCTTCTTTTTTCTGCCCCCTGGTATGAAAAAGACAGGAGAGCATTCCTGAATGCATGCGGCAGTGGCGCCCGGCCAAAACATTCTCCAGACTTGGCAGGTCGCTAAACAGACGGATACTCTGAAATGTCCTGGCTATTCCCAATTCCACAATCTCATGGGGATGCTTACCCAGGATATTCTGACCGTCGAAGACCACAGAGCCCTGTTCAGGGCGGTAATTGCCGGTGATACAGTTGAAAACCGTGGTCTTGCCTGCACCATTGGGACCAATCAGGCCGACAATGCTTGCACGCTCCACAGTAAAGCTAAGATCATCGACAGCAACCAGACCTCCGAAGATCTTGGTCATATGGTCAACACTAAGAAGCTCCATCCATCACTCCGCTCACCACAAAACCACCACTCTCACACCACAGCTATCGTCGGCCTGATCGCTGCTCACAGCGACTTTTCCGCACTTTTCTCCAAAATCTTCCGAGGCAGGGAATAAAGCCTAGGCAGAGCTGGCAACAATCCCTGAGGCCGCCAGATCATCATCAGCATCATAGCCAGACCAAAGAGAAGCATACGGCAGTCATTGAACTGCCGAAAGATCTCTGGCAGACCAATGAAGACAAAGGCGCTAACAAGGACCCCAAGCTGACTGCCGCCACCCAAAATGACAACGGCAAAAATAATGCACGACTCCATGAAGCTAAAGGATTCTGGTGCAATGGTCGTCATTTTAGCGGCATAGATAGAGCCTGTCATGCCGGCCCAGAAAGCACCAAGCACAAAGGCGAGCAATTTGTAATGGGCAACATTGATGCCACAAGCTTCAGCGGCCACATCGTCAGTCTTGATATAATTGAGGGCTCGGCCAAAACGTGAACGCCGCATCATATAGAAGAGCGCAAAGCTCACACCCACCATGCCCCAGACCAGATAATAAAAATGCACGGGCTTGACGATGCGCAGACCAAAGAAAACGGGCCTGGAAATGCCGAAAATGCCGTTAGAGCCACCTGTCAGACCAAAGATATCATTAAGCAGGGCTATTCTGACAATTTCCACAATGCCGATGGTCACGATAAGCAGATAATCGCCACGCAGATGAATGATCGGCCGCGCCACAATAGCTGCAAAAAAAGCTGCCGCACAGCCGGCCAGAGGCATAGTCCAAAAAATCGGCCAACCGCAGACTGTATTAAGAATGGCTGTGGTATAGGCCCCTACGGCATAAAAGGCCATATGGCCCATATTAAAGATACCGGCCTGACCTAGGATGACATTCAGCGAAAGAGCCAGAAGGGTATAGAAACCGATACTGACACCGAGATCAATCCAGTAGGGAGAGCCGGCAAAGGGAAGAACAAAAAAACAGGTGATCAGAAGAATGTAAAAGATGTTGCGCCTGTTGCCAAAGATTCGCCCGAGAAAATGGGATTTTGGATGCGCTGCAAACTGAACGTTCTGATTTTCAAAAGAAGCCATACACAACCTTAGGGTCACGGATCCTTGACATCCTCCCCCACCTCATGTCGGGGGATTCCTAGCGGAGGCAGACGTGCATCTGCGGCCCTAGGCGGGTTCCTGCGAAAACTGGACTGCCCAGAGGAATAACCGCTTGGTTTTTGCTTGCAAATTCCCACTGTGGGGAATGTTACGGCTACAAACCTTCCCGCTATTCCCGAAAGGCTCTCACTATCTCTCCGCAGGCTGACACGACACTGCCGCAGAGATAATTTGAAGCAGGAAAGGCAAAAGGGCAAGGAGATTCTCGTTAAGGTGCACCTTATATCCCAGTGCCTTTCGGACATTTACGGTGCGTTGGATATACCTAAAATAACGTCTTTGACGGCTCTTGCCGTACGTCAATCAGCGGAAATGTAGCATGCAAAAGCGCTGATGTGAAGCCTTGACGAGCTCTGGATATTCTGAAGAGGCGCTGTCAGAGGCCCCAAAAAACAAAAAGCCCCGGGACCCTACAAGAGGATCCCGGGGCACAAGCTTACGCATTAGGGCAAGGGCATGCCCAGCAGTTTTTCGGCGTTCTTGCGGAAGAATTTTTCCTTATGCGCGTCAGAGAGATGAAAACGGTCAAGGTCGTCAATGGCCTGTTTAAGGTTGTAGCAGGGGTAGGCTGAACCGTAGAGGATACGCTCGCCATCCAGCCAGCGCATGGCCTGACCGTACATTTCATTACCCGGGGCATCGGGATTGAGCATATAGAGGTCAGGCAAAAGCCAGATATTCGGCTGAATAATGCAGAGATTGACAACGTGCATCAGCCAGGGATAGCAGGCATGGGCCAAGACAATCTGCAGTTTGGGGAAATCCTCAGCCACACGCTGCGCGGCAGCGGGATTGGAATAGTCAAGATTGCCCTGGAAAAAGCTCATGGTCAAAACCACAGGCACACCGGCTTTTTCAAGACGCGCATAGATGGGATAAAGGACATTGGCGTCGGCAAATCTGGGGGGCATGCAGTAGGCAGGCTCCATGGCAATGCCCTTAAAGCCCATAGCCAGACAGCGTTCCAGTTCATCCATGGCCTGAGCAACGCCACGAGAGACATCAAGGCTGCCAAAAGGAATGATTCTATCGGGAAATTCCGTGGCCATGGCGTGGATATCGTCATTGGGCACAGAAGCTGTATCATCCGGCACCTGTCGACCGATGATCACACCTGCGCTAATGCCGGCCTCATCCATTTCCTTCCAGAAAAGATCCAGTGATTTCTCGCGGGCGGCCTGACTGGGCTTGCCATGCCAGCGCTGCGGCGAAGCCTCATTGCAGACAGGATTGCCGTAAATACCAAGGTTTTTGAAGCGCTTATAGGGCGGACGCAATCTGAAATCAAAAATTTTCATAATCTACTCCCTCAACAAACTGAAAATATCTCACAACGTGTCGGGAAGACCCAGGGGAGGGCCGTCGTCGCCTCCAAAAGCCATGGACTTCCGACAGATACTTCATTGTATACGCTTTTATAAAAAAAATGCCAGCCATGTTCTGCTGCAACAATTGCTTTTTGGGCATAAATGCATATTTTCTAGACTGCCCCCCTTCTCCAAAGCCGTAACGCGCTGTTCTTCTGCCAAGCCACGGCCTGATTGCCATCCCCAAAAAGGAATCTGTCTGCAGGGCAAGCATACGCAGACACACAGCCTTGGTCAGAAACAGTTCCTACTTGTATGCGCTTGCAACGCTTCAGCAAACAAACATTTTTTCAAAAATTCCCGAAAAAAAACCTTCCAAAGCCACTTTTCGGGTAATCCTAAAAAACTGAGGAACATCAAGCATTTACGCTCTAAAAGATCCAGGTTTTTAACCGATAAAAAAATGGCATACAAGCAAAGATAGCACAATAGCTCTTGGCACTATCACGTGGAGGTTGACTAGATATGCGATTTTCCATGACATCGAAAAGCATCCTAATTCTCGCAGGGAGCGTCATTATTGGGGCGATGGGAATTTTTCTCACCTCTCGGCACTACGTGCATGATGGTTTTGAGGCGTCTCTAGAAGCGCAGTTGCAGAATCTTCATAAGGTTGTTGACGACAAGTATGCTGATATTCTTGATCGCTTCAAAAGTTTTGCCCCCCTTCTGGCCGTTTCAGAAGAAGCAGAAAAAGCTTTCCTTTCTGGAGATTTCAGAACATTGAGGACCTTTGCACAGCACGCCAAGGAAGAAACCGATGCGGGGTTCGTGACACTGACAGATGCAAAAGGCATTGTCATTGCCCGAGCTTCGAGCGACAAAAAAGGTGATTCTATTGCCACCAATGCGCTTGTTTCCGTTGCCATGCGTGGTCAGGTCAAAGCAGACCTTGTCCAGATGAAAAACAATGGGTTGTCTATTGGCTGTGCGACGCCTGTTGTGCAAGATGGCAAGATTCTCGGGACCATTCTTTTTGGTGAGGGCTTTCGTACGCATGCCTTCGTGGATGGCTTAAAAAAGAGCACCGGGCTTGAAGTGACCGTTTTTGAAGGTGATACCCGTGTTTCCACGACAATACAAAATAATGGCCAAAGAGCGACAGGCACACGGGTCAATAATCCAGATGTCGTCTCTTCAGTCTTAAACAGTGGCGGCACCTATCTGCAGACAGCTTCTATCTTTGGTAATGCCTACAAGACGATGTACTGGCCGCTTAAAAATCAGGAAGGCGGCACCATTGGTATGTTTTTCATCGGAACCAGCATGGAAAAGATGGAGGCAACCATAGGTGACATCGTCTTTGCCTGTCTTGTAGCCACGGCCATTATTGCTGCTATTCTCAGCCTTCTTGGTGCTTTTTTCTTCCGCTCCATGGTTTTACCCTTAAAACAGACAGTCAACTACGCCAAGGAAGTGTCTGAGGGCAATCTTGATGCGTCGCTCGTTGCTCGTGTCAGAAGAGATGAAGTTGGGGATCTCATAGGGGCACTTCGTCATATGATCGAAACCCTCAAAGCTAAAATTTCTGAGGCTCACGCCGCTATGGAGACGGCTGAGGAAAAGACGAAGCATGCTGAAGAAGCAACACGACAAGCTAAAGAAGCCGCCAGAAAAGCTGAACTTGCCAAAACGGAAGGCATGCATGCTGCGGCCAATCAGCTGGAGGGCATGATCAACGCCTTATCAGCGGCAGCCAATGAACTGTCTGCTCAGATTGAAGAGTCAGACAAAGTGGCCTCTGAATCTTCAAGTCGTTTAGCTGAAGCGGCGACAGCGATGAATGAGATGAATGCCACAGTCCAGGAAGTTGCTCACAATGCTTCATCAGCGGCTTCTGTCTCTGCGGAAACCAGACAAAACGCAGAGAAAGGGCAAAGGATTCTCGATGATGCCTTGGACAGTATCAATCAGGTACAAAAAGTCTCTTTGGAGCTTCAAGATGACATGGGGCAACTGCATGGACATACCCAAAGCATCAGCCAGATTATGAACGTGATTACAGATATTGCCGATCAGACAAATCTGCTTGCCTTAAACGCGGCCATTGAAGCTGCAAGAGCAGGTGAAGCCGGACGTGGTTTTGCCGTTGTTGCTGATGAGGTACGGAAGCTGGCAGAAAAGACAATGGCTTCAACGAACGATGTTTCCAAGGCCATTTCGGCTATTCAGAGTAGTGCCCAAAAGAGTGTTGACAAGATGGGCGAAGCTCTGGCAGCCGTGGATCAGGCAACATCCCTTGCCAAACAATCCGGGGAAGCGCTGCAGCAAATCGTCGGTAATGTTGAAGAAACAGCTGATCAGGTGCGCGCTATTGCAACGGCTGCTGAAGAGCAATCTGCAGCCAGTGAAGAAATCAACCAGTCCGTTACCGCCGTGAATGCCATGTCTGGGCAGACAGCAACAGCTATGGATGAAGCTACAAAAGCTATTTCTGATATGGCTCTGCAAACTGAATCACTGGCAAATTTGGTTGAAAAGATGAAAAATGTATAAGCGATCACAGCTATAACATAAAAAAGGCAGAACATCTTGAGATGCTCTGCCTTTTTTATTGTATGGACCTAAAAGGTTATTAATAAACGCCGTGATCACGCCAGCCGCTCCTTGAGCAGCTATGGCTACGAGAGGGTGCTGCATGGGCAGCACCCTCCTTTGAGGGAGGATAACCCTACAGCTTTTTTTATTAGTAGCGTGGGCAGAAAACAACACGGTCACAGCATGTATTTCTGTGCATCATCCTGCTTGCCAATGTGTTTACTCAAAAAAATGGCAGACCTGGCAAGCTCGACATGCATTGCCAGCGAGGTTGCGCCTGCACACACTTATCGGATTTGACATTTTTCATACAGTAACAAAAGGCAACCCAACTTCGGGTTACCCTTTTCACTGCAGGCACTTTGCCAGTTCGACTTCCCTGTATGCTAAGTTGTTAGCCCATTGTTGTAGAGGTTCCTGCGTTGTAGGCACCTGCTTGCGTTCGTGTAACGGCTTTGCTAGCTGCTCCTCAAGCTTGCCTGCCGCACTTTTGCCGGCGTTGAGAAGCATGCACTTCACAATGGCAAAAAGTATCCGGGCGCTCTTAAACTTGATCGGCATCAAGAATTTTGCAGCTGAGATCACACTATCGAGACTCGTTCATAGGAGATGACTCTCTGCGGACAATATTATTACGCCTTCGAAATGGGAAGAAGCCGCCAAGAGAGCAATCAATACAACTGAGTGTTGAATGTTCACAAATCAGCAGGAAGAAGTTCTTTACAATCGCAAATGTGCAGGGAAACAAAAAAGGATTTACGGTGCATGGAAAGCCTCCTCGTGGAACGCTTACGTTTTTTTATTGCCCCGAAAAGAAGGCGTCAGCGCAATAAGTACCGGAGCGACGGTCTCACCTTGGCAAGAATCCTCATTTTGTAAGTGGTTAGGCGATCGAAATGGCTTTCTACAGGTGTAAGTAGCCTGACTATTTTTGTGCAAAAATGCGCAATCGCTAACGTCTGTGTAGCCCATGTCATTATGGGCAAGAACTGCAATTACAACTCAATCGGCTTTGCCTCCCATAGAGTTGTCAGCTGTCAAAAAAGCCAATATTTTTTCACGGAAGACCTTGTAGTAGGGGCGTTCCATAAGCATGGCATGGGATGCTCCCGGCACAATAACCAGTTGAGAATCCTTGTTCCCAAGAGTCTGATAGGCTTCTTGGCACAGTTCGGGGGTTACATAAGGATCCTTGGAACCTGCTATGATCAGTACAGGAGCCGTTATCTCTGCAGTAGGAATCAAACGAATATTGTTACTTACCAGCAAATCCCGACGTCCGCCGTTTGGACTGGACTCCCTGTCATAGCGCCAGGCATTGGAAAGGTAGGTGTCTGCCACCGCCTTTTCAACAATATTGTAGTCAATCCTACCATCTTCTGTTCTTTGATAATCCTCTGCTGCATGTTCCCAGGAATTTTTGTGAAATGACTCCTCCACACGCACATCGCCCAGACCGGCCACGATTGGTGCGTAGAGGACAAGTCTATGCACCAGTTCCGGATGTCGGGCTGCAAAGCGTCCGCTGGTCACAGTGCCCCAGCTCCATCCCAATATATCCATGGAGGAAAGATCATGCCTTTTCAAAATACAACGGACAGCCGCTTCAATATCTTCTGAAGCATAATCGCTATCCGGTAGGAACCCATCATCAACCTTGCCCGAACTACCAAAGCCTGCAATATCCAGTAGCCAGACCTCAAAACCATGTTCTGCGAAATAGCGAGCTAAACTATAATCCCCATAGTCAACATCAAACTCATGGGAAGAATATGTTACACCGTGCACAAATAAAATCGGTTTTTTCTTTTGTCCATCCTGCTTTACATAACGCACCAAATGCAGTAGAATATCATTGCGGTCCAATGGAACGCTTTCGATAAAAATTCCTTTTGCTGATACGAAAGATAACATTATAAGACTTAAGCATATGCAAACCGACAAGCACATCAATACTATTTTTTTCATAACGATCTTCTTTAGAGAAAGCATGGTGGGGCACCTTCCCTATGTTGGTCTATTTTATCAAGCGCGCCGTAAAACCACTCTCTTCATGGGGAGGTTTTATGGCGCACTTTAACTGAAAGTTCCTAGCCTTTCCTGTTTCGAAATATTCTCTGGCGGCAGGGCATGCCGTGTCAGTCTGTGGAGAGATAGTGAGACCTGGGGGAATAGGTGGCTAGTTCACAAGGGGCTGGCTTAAGGGGCGTGGGCGAATCGACGGGAGTGGGCTTTGGCTGAGCAGGCGGCGTAGGCCATCTCCGTCGGTCAGTTTTGTTCTCGCTTCTTCAGCTGACGCCTTAAATCTCGGAGACTTCTTTAATTCCAAGGTCTTCGTGAACCATTTTTTACTTTCGGGCTCAAATTTTAGTCCTTGGAGCATACCGTCTTTCAACTTGCCCATTTTATCCGCTCCTCTGGAGGTTGTCAGTCCGAGTCTCAAACTCGTAGTCGGTATAGCATGTCACGAGAAACACAGAAAAAATCAATAATTTCAATGTGTTATACAAAAAATGGCGGTATGAGTTTTTCTGTGGATTTCACGCAAACTCCATACCGTCGAGTATACCGCATTTTTTATATTCGGGGTATTCCCGATGTGATGCCGAAAGTATTCCGAGGAGAAACAAGAAAACCCGCTGATAATGCCAATCAGCGGGTTTTTCAAGGAAAAAATTGGGCACAAAAAAAGCCCTCAAAAGGGCTTTTTTTGAAAGTCTGGTGCGCCCGGCCCATGTAGCGGTGCGCCGGGGTCGCTGAAACTTTAACACTCACGGTAGTCGTGCACGGGAGCGCTAACCGCGCCGTGCCAGCTCGGCATGCTGTTGCCACGGCATGCCGGGCTCCCTTCTTAAATAGCTGTTTCCCCTGCCTTTGGCAAGTGGGCGGCTCATAGAATAACACGATGTGGCAGGAAGCATATCCTGCCGCATTTTGTTTTTTCCCGCCTCTTGCCTGAACCAACTAAAAAGATTATGACGCCATCGCATGCCTTTATTCCGGTTATTACGGCGAGCACTTGATTCTGTCTGGCAGGGTTCGTCATTCATCGATAAAATGTCATAACTTACATAAGAGTACGTATTATGACAAAATATAAAATTATAGACAATTCATCGTATATAATAGATGCAGAAAAGACATACTTTATCCCAGAGAGTATTCTAAACTTTACATCAGAAATTTCTCATAAACTATCTGTTCAAACAGAAGATTCAAATGATTGTGTATCAATACGTATTCAATCAAGAGATCGTGATATCAATGACGATATAGCAAAAAAGCTTGTACAGTCACTCGTTGACCATCAGGTGCGCCTTAATCTTCAAAAGGAAAATGGACATATCCGAGACATGATAGTTGAACAGGCTTTTTCATCAACAAGGAAATAGCATGTACACAATTTTGCCGTTCAACTTTTCAAGGCTTGACGACGAATACCTTCTGGTCAATTCGGCAGGCGTGCACCATTTCCTCCACCCGAAGGCCTTTACTGACTTCGTCCGGCATGCGCTGCCCGAAGATTCCGATGATTACATGGACTTGCAAAGCAAGCTGTTCGCAGCAAGCGGCAGCTTGGACCTGTCTGTACGCCAGCTTGCCGCACGCTACAGGACCCGGATGGAATTCCTGAGGGATTTCACGGCGCTTCACATGATGGTCATCACACTGCGCTGCAACCAGCGCTGCGAATACTGCCAGGCTTCATGCGCCGATGAGGACGCCGCAAAGTATGACATGCTGATCGGCACGGCGGAAAAAATCGTAGACTTCATTTTTTCCTCTCCCACTTACGAATTTTTACTCCACAAGTTCGCTTTCTCAGTATTTCGAAAAAGAGAAGAATTGCCATCTGCGTGACTTTAGATATGAGTTCTTTAGAAAGAAATGCTTAAATGCGCCTTCATTTTCTAAAACAGTCTATTATGATTATTATGTATTTTGTAATAAGTTATTATCGAAGAATTTGGCATAAATAAATAAGGCAGGCCCCCGCCTCTTCGCATTTCTTGCCCGTAGTTAGTCAAACCTTTCCCTCATCCTTAAAAGCCTGCTCCTCCCCATCCTCCAAAAAGTCTTCAAGCTGCAAGGGCCGGGCCACCGCCACGGAAATTTAAGATATTTGAGAAAAGGCCCCGTCCCGGTGATCCGGAGCAGGGCCTTTGTCTTCGTATACGAAAAACCATCTGCTAGGCTATTGTTGTATTTTATATAAAGTATCGCAAGCTTTTTGATATTCATTTTTGCATGATTTTTCTAGCCATGCTTTTCCTTTATGGACATCTTTCTCGGTACCATAGCCAAGAAGATATAACAATCCGAGGTAATGCTGCGCCTCTCCGTCATTTTGATTCGCAGCTTTCTCAAACCATTCAAATGCTTTATTATAATCTTTGATGACGCCTATTCCGTCTTTATAAATTATTCCAAGATTACACTGGCCGCATGCAGCCCCTTGCATTGCCGCTTTTTCAAACCATTCCCTCGATTTGTTATAATTCTTTTCTGTTACTTCGCCGATCCAATATGCATATCCTAGCTTGCATTGCGACTGTGGATATCATAGTATCATCAAATTTTTTGCTGCAATCTGTAATTACAGGATCAAGAGGATTGCCAGTATATCCAGCTCAACCCTGAAGACCGCCCAGCATAAATCAACATTGTGGAAGTTCATATAGCTCGTTTTGACGTACACATCTTCGTCCTCTTCTGGTGACTCCAAGAATATTTTACGTTGACCATTTCGCCATTGTGAAAATCGTTCAGAAGGCGTTGTATACGAAGGTGATTTCCTGTTCCTCTGTGATGATGGTCGCAAAGACAATGGCAATGAGTACGAATGCCCAGCCGAGCGTCTTCAGGGTGGCTGTGAGAAACGGGCTATTTGAAATGCTCGATAATAGCTTTTGCCACATATAGCCAGCCTTTTTGCGAGAGGTGTATTTCATCATAAAAGAGGAAATGTTCGTATTCCCTGTCTTTCATGCCGCTGAAGACGGGTATGCCGTAATCGTAAGCTGTCTGTGCGTTTCTTTGATAGAACAGCTGTCTCATCTTCGGGTCTACCCCGACATGGTCGTAATAGTGTCCGTTCGTCGGCAGAAGGACGATATAGGTCGTGAGCCCAAGCTCACGACAAACGCCAAGCAGAAAGACGTAGTCGTCCCATTCTCTTGAAACAAGTGCTGTCGCTCCTTTCGAGCTGTCCTTGAGATTATCCCAATTTTTCTCAACATGTTCTTTGAAGAAGATGTCGTCCGCATGGATGGGGTTGTGTGAGGCCGTGCGTTCGCCAAGTGCATTCGCAGCGGTAAACTTTTCCTGCCAACGGCAGTCGAAGAGGGGGCGTTTGAAATACGGATCGGCATTCCTCATGGCCTGCCAGGCGGCGTATTCATCCTTCAGGCGCAGAAGCGTACCCCTTGCAGCGAAATACGGTTGCATGCCGAAGGCGATCACGTTTCCCATGAAAGTGTGGTCAAGGTAACTCCTTGCGAGAAGATGCGTTTGCGGGTAGTCGAGTGTTTTCTCCCTCGCTCTGAAGATCTTGTAGGTTTTGATAGACTCTGGCACGTCGGTACGGATGTTTTCGGATGTGCGGCGTTTTTCAAGTGCGAGAAAACGCTTGCACGCATAGGTTTTGGCTGCAGTGGAAATGCGTGGGTTGTTCAAAAATTCTTGAAAATGCTGCTCCGAAAAATTGGCCATGAAACCGTCTATGGGAATGTCGTCGCCGAAGAACCACTGCAGGGATTCAAAAATGACGATGTCTGCGTCGTGCAGAGCCTCACTATTTGCTCCTATGGCGAGCGCATGTTCGAAGTTCTGCATATGTGCACGGCCCGAACAGGAGATGTTGCGGCGGAGCTGCACGTTTGGGAAAAAACTCTTGATGACGGGGGGAACCGTTGAGGAAAGTTCTGATGAGCCGAAGAACATGAGAGCGCCGTGCTTTGCGGCCTCGCGCGTCCAGGTAAGGCCGCGGTACTTGGCTGCATCGTCCCCGACAAGAGAGAGCGCGTTTTCACGTTCTGTGTACAGGCGGGCCGTGTCTGCGCGCATGTGCATACTCCATGTGCAGACTGTCGCCATTGCAAGGGCAATGGCAATGCAGGCGCATACAATCCCGGCGAGAAGCTTTCTCATCGTTTCGCGTCCAAAAAATGGATCAGATTGTTGATTGAGGAAATATCCGCTTTTTTGATATCCGTGGCTTGAAGTTTGAGGTCTGTGCGTTTTTCTATCTCAAGAATCGCGTTAAGGACAGCGAAGGAATCAATAAAACCCTCATCAATGAGGTCGAGGTCGTAATCTTCTAAGATTTCCTCCGTATCACAGATTGTCGTGAGTACTTCACGTGCGATCTTCTCGTTTTCAGTCATGGCAAGTCTCCCAGTGGTATGCAGTGTTTATTCAAACAGAAAGCCAGAAAACATGAGCATGCCAAAGGCGATGAACTGAAAACAGATCGTCCGGCTTACCCAGTCGTAATAGCGCATTTTTTTCACGGAGCGGAAGGCCTTCGATTTCACCCAGATATCGGTCGCGACGAGTAGTATGCCGTGGTAGAGGCCGTAGAGGATGTAGTGCAGATAGAAGCCGTGCCACAAGCCCATGGTACACATGGTGGTTACGTAGGCGATGCGGCTTGCCTGCTTCGTATCCTTGAAAAGGCCGCTGCGCATGCCGCTTAGAACGATGCGGCTAAAAAGATAGTCGTTGAACCAGGAGGAGAGGGAAATGTGCCACCGCTCCCAGAATTCCTTGATGTTGCGGGCGAGAAAAGGGCGGTTGAAGTTATCACCTATGCGTATACCCATGAGATAGCCCGTGCCGACCGCCATGAGGGAATAGCCGGCGAAATCGAAGAAGAGGTAGAGCGTGTAGGCGTACATATAGACCACGGTATCGGTGAAAAAACCTTCACGACAGCCGTCCATGATGTATGTATTGATGAGAAAGGCCATGGTAAACTTGTAGAACATGCCTATCACAATTTTCTTTACGCCGGGTATAAAGTACTCAGTCGCGTATTTGGAAGGGGAGATACGTCGCGTGGACTCGTCGAGAAAAGCGCCGTAGCGCGCTATCGGACCTGAACTGAAGACCGGCGCAAAGAGCAGAAAACCCAGTATGTCGATGGGGGCCGTGCTTGGAAGTCTTTCGTCATGTATGTTTATGATGAGTTCCCACACCTTGAAGCTGATGTAGGAGATGCCGATGAAGCCGACATAGGCCCCAAGATCCGTTCGGGCGCAGCCCTTGACGAGGATGAGCGGCAACAGAGAGAGCGCGAAGACCGCACGGTACAGCCATTCACTCTTGCACGCCGCGCGGGCAAAGCAGTAGCCGTAGACGAGGGTAAGTTCGCAGACGAGAAAGATGACAAATTCCCACATCTGCAGGGAGAGCGTGCCGAGCAGAAGGGCGAGCATAACGAGGCTGATGATGAGATTCAGCAGTTTAGATTTGCGCCCACACAGCCCGAGAACTACTGCGGGCAGAACGAGCAGCATATAGACGTAGATGGGGAATATGCCGTTGTATTGCTCAATCGTCAGCATTGGTCGCCGTTCTCCAGCGCCTTTCTGTCGATCTTGCCGTTCTGCGTTATGGGCAGGCTGTCCTTGAAGACGAATTTTCGGGGTATCATGTATTCGGGGATGCGTTTCTTGAGCTCACCGCGTATGCGCTGGCGCTCCTTAATGGCGCTTTGAACGGGGGCATTTTCGACGATATGGGCGACGAGGTCCTTTACTTCACCGTTCATCCTTTCCGGAATAACGACGACGCGCTCCATGCCGGAGATGGCCAGGATATTCCTCTCTATGTCTTCCAGCTCTATGCGGTAACCGTGCAGCTTTACCTGCTTGTCCATGCGGCCGCAGTAGTAGAGCAGGCCATCCTTGCGGTAGCCAGCGTCATGGGTATGGTACAGCCGCTCATGCCTGCCGTCTGCATCGTAGGTGCCGAATACTTCGGCGTTTTTCGCTGCATTTTTCCAGTACCCAGGGCTCACTGTGTCGCCGACGATAACGATTTCCCCTTTTTTCCCGTCGGGGAGCACTTCACCCTTCTCATCCATGATAAGGATGCGGGTGCCGGTCTTCTCTGCACCTAGGGGAAGTACCGCGTTCTTGGCTGCCATCTCGGGGGTGACCTCTACGCTCGTCACAGCAACAGTCGATTCCGTTGGACCATAAGTGTTTGTGATGCGGGCCTTGGGAAAGGCCGCAGCAAGCCTCTGGGCAGTCCTGCCTGTGAGGGACTCGCCACAGAAAAGGAAGAGTCTCAGGTTAGGTAAAAGGTCCTGGTCAAAGGCATTGTCGGCAAGGAGCAAGTCAGCGAATGAGGGAGTGGAAACCCAGATATCCGCCCACGTGCTCTTGAGGTAGGCAAAGAGTGCCTTCATGTCACCCAGCAGGGGCGTGGGTATGGCCTGGATTGTGCCGCCGGTGTAGAGGGCAGTGTACAGGTCGAAGACAGAAAGGTCGAAGGAGAAGGGTGCCTGGTTGATGAATATGCGGTTGCCGGTTGCTTTGCCGGTTACACCGGCAGCGAGTTCTTGCGACCATGCGAGGAAATTGTCCAGACATTTAGCGGTGATACGCACACCCTTTGGCAGGCCTGTGCTGCCTGAAGTGAAGATGATGTAGTGGATGTCCTCGCCCGATACCTGTTCGCTGTCATCACAGCGTGGCGCCGTTTCGCACAGGGCGCGTATTTCTGTGCTACCCAGTACGGCGCTGCTTTTCGGCATGCCGTCCATGTCTTCCACGTTGAGTATGAGCTCTGGCTCCACGGTGGCGGCGATGGCGCCTATGCGGCCCGCCGGGGTGGATGCGTCCACCGGAACGTAGGCCCTGCCCGAGCGAACACAGGCGAGGAAGGCGACAAGCATGAGGGGATCCTTGTGTCCGCAAACGAGCAACGGCGTTTTGCTTTTCAGACGTGATGTGAGATATCCGGCAAGGCGGTTTGAATTCTCATCAAGCTCGCTCCAGGTCATTTGCACGTTTTCAAAGCCACCGGCTACCTGTTTCAGGGTGGCGTACACAACGCTGTTGGGGTGTGCTTTTGCATGGAGTCGAATTTTGTCTAGCACAACGCTCATTGCATATACCTTTTTTGAATGACATTTCCGGTGATGCCAATGTAGCATCGGCACACTTTGGAGGCCTTGTGCAACCAGCGTACAGGAAAGGTCTGGCAGCTAGCGCAGGATGTTGCTTTACATAACAAGTGTGCAAAACTTTTATGATGAGCCTTGGCGTGTTAGTCAAGAAAAACTATCAATAGTGTGAAGGTTAATCCTTACTGATAACATAGGTGGACCGTCTTGTCCAGGCCACGAAGCGGCCTAGCGGCCTCGTTAAGGTGGACGGTATCTCGTTAAGCTGCCTTGCCTCCGGTATCCATGTTGTCTTTCCCCTTCACGGAAATGCCTTTAAAAATGTCCATGGGTTTCCGATAGCCCAAGCCAGCATGGGGACGCTGTTCGTTGTAAAACCTAAACCAATTGTGCAATGTTTGTCTGAGGTCATGCCCTGTTGCCAGTTCTGTCAGATAG
>JAFXOX010000040.1 GCA_017528345.1 Desulfovibrio sp. | reverse complement strand
TGTAGAGATTCCCATGAAAAAAGAAATGCAAAATTCTGCCGACTTGTCAACAGAAAACAAAGCAAATCTCTATCCTAAAAAGAGCCCCTCGTGGCAGCCGTCAACTACCTGAAGACACCCCCTCTCGTACGAACACGTGAGCGGTTACGGTTGAGCAGGCAAAAGCCTAGAATGGCCTGCATGTTTTGAACAAAAGATTCCCTGGGAGAAGCTTTGCAAGATGTCAGTAAATGCGTCCTTTGCGGCATGTGCATCCAAGACTGTGTCCTGGGCCATCGAGTTTGACGAAAACGAGATCCCGCAGCATACCGCGGCTCCCAACAGTGTTTGCCTGTTAGCATGGTATGACCGTTTGCCCGAAAGCAGCCCTTTCCTTTGGCGGCAAAGATCCTGAAACGTCTTACTCCGTTGGCTTTGGCAACAGCGATGATCTCTTACGGCTAATGCAATCTCGAAGAAGAGTTCGCTTCGACAAAAACGAAAGCCAGCAGAAAAAGTCGCCAAGTTGACAACATGCCACGGGAGCTCATTGGCGCGTAGATGACGGTTTCGGAATATAAAAATAGGAGGACGTCATGGGAACAATATGGAAGAAAAGTCTGATATTCTGTCTGGGAGGATTCCTCATGGGAAGTTCACTGGCAAATGCGTACTCGATTCGCACTCCTGAGGGCAATATGCCCATGGTGCATTGGGCGGTACTGGAATCCACGCCAGGGAATTTGGAGGCCATGGGTGCAATCGGAGCAAAGACAGTAGGACCGCAGTCGGCAAAGGAATCCGGCACATATGCCCTTTACGGAGGTATTGATGTCAATAATCGTGATTTGATGCGGCTTCTGGAGATTTACGAAAGCTATGAAGCCTATCGAATTCACAGCACCAGCGAGGCGTTCCAGGAATACCGCGCGGCACGATTTCCCTTGCTGAAAAATCTTCGCATTTTGGAAGTCAACGGTATCGCTTTGGAGCAGAAGGATCGCGGTACAGCCACCGTGGTATTGATGAATCGCTATGAAGTGAAGCCAGAAAAACTTGCAGAATATCAGCATCTCGCAACTGCTGAGGCAATTCGCGCCGTGAACGATGAGGACGGCGTCATGGGAATGTTTGTGACAGCGGAACATGATCGCCCCAACATCATCCATACGATGCAGCTGTACCGTGATAAAGCTGCTTATGAACGGTATACGGCATCAGGGAAATGCAAAGAATTGCAAAATAAAGTATCCGTCATGTTTCTCAATGCCCGCACGATTGAAAATCTTCCTGCCAGTATTTCTATGGGCACAAAAGGGATAAGACGTAATTGATCTGAAGATTATCCATAAAAAATATCACCATTTACGTTTTATCCATGAGTGTAATGTTGAATAACGATGTGGAAATGCCATGAGAAGATTTTGGCGTCTTTCAAGTGACTGATTTGGCAGAGTGCGAGAACGTTGTTGGGGAGGCTATTGAGACAGAGTATCGTCTCGTTGACACCACTGTCTCTTACCAAAACGAACAGGCTGTGGGTTGCCATTGGGAAATGTGGCGAAACTACTCACGTAAGGTACGCAAACGTGGGCAACGAGATGTGTGAACAGATCTTGCTGTCGGGTCTGCCAATGCTAAGAGGTCTCCCCCGAAAAAAAAGTCTACACGTTTTACCGTCTTCTTGCCAAGAAGAAGCGTGGCCAACGCGCTGTAAAACCCCGTCCAGAAAGACTGTGGGTTTTACGGCGCGTTGTATAAAAAGAGGGCGGAAAAAAACGGAACGGAGTGCTCTCAGACAGATTGTGAAGCAGAAAGCTTATGCAGTTGCCCGAGAAAATGGTTGCAAGATCGGTTTTTTTGCCATAATCTTTTTTTCAAGGAAACAATGAAAAAAGGAATACGACATGTCTCCATCAACACAATCAAGACACGAGCGTAAGCGGGTACGCATAACGGCTAAAAGGCAATTCACGATTCCCCAAAAATTTTACACCCAGCTTGGCTTTGAGAAAGAAGCTTTTTGCACGCTTGGCGACGGAATGCTCGTCATTCAGCCGGCACAATCCGTGAGCGATGGCGAATTTTCCGAACAAATACTCTCTGATTTGGTGAAGGAAGGTTTCACAGGAGACGCTCTGCTCAATGAGTTTAAAAAACGGACGAGAAAAATACGTCCCGCAGTCGAATCCCTGCTTGCCGAAGCGAAAGCCGTTGCCATGGGAAAGGGAGAGTATTCCACATACGGCGACATTTTTGGCAATGAAGCGTGAACCATGGCTGAACTGCGTATTTTGCCTCCGGCTGCACGATTTCTGAAGAAGCTGAAAGATAAAATCTTGAAATCTCTTTTTCAGGAAGCTATAGACGCCATTTTGAAAAATCCTGCTCTCGGCACGGAAAAAACTGGGGATTTAAGGGGCGTCAGAAGCTATGATATTTTTTACAAGCGCACCAACTATGAGCTGGCATATACTGTGGAATATGTGGTAAACGAAGAGACAGGCGAGGATGAGATCATTGTCGTCATCATGGCGGGAACAAGAGAAAACTTTTATGACGCCTTGAAAAGGTACTGGCATTAGCCCATTTCGCTTTGCGCCTTCAAGCCCGGGCAATGATACCGTCCGGGCTTTTTTTGGATATTCTTGTGCTTTTGAGCAGGTATTCTGCATGAATTGAGCGCCAGTTCTGGTGATGAACAGCCATTCTTGCGAGCCGTGAACAGCTTATCTGGCAAGATTGAACAACCGTTCTGGCGAAGAGTGATCAATCGTTCTGGTAGGATTGAACAAAGCCTACGGTGCAAATGAGCGGCCATTCTGGTGACGCTGACCAGACGCAAGAAACCGCTGCTACGCAGTATTTCCGCTATTCGTTCAATGCCTTGGGCCCATAGCTTTCGCGCATTGAGATGTCTTTCGACTGATTATGAGGCTGAATGTTGAGCTGACAGGAGGAATGTACGATGCTATCCATAATGGCGTCGGCCAACGGAGTAGATGCCCCTCCCAGTTGCTCATACCAGCCATCAACGCGCAATTGCGAGCAAAAAATGAGAGAGCCGGATGTAGACCTGTTATGGATGAGCTTAAGGAGGTCAAACTGCTCGTCTTGGGCACATTTGATGAACATCCACTCATCCATAATCAGAAGCTCAAACCGCATGTACTTCTGCAGAACCTTTCTCATAGAGTTCGTTTCTTTGGCGATTTTAAGGTCAACGAGAAGCTCTGGTAGCCGTACAGCGAACAGTGTGAAACTGCTTGCAGGCTTCCATGCCCAAAGTACAGGCGAGGTATGTTTTGCCACTACCGGTAGCTCCGGTGATGATGGCATGCAAACCTTCTTGAATGTAGCTTCCTGAAGCGAGACGAAGGATGAGCTCTCGGTCCAAGACTCTGCCACATTGGAAATTCAGCCCTGCAATGCTCACCTGAGGCTGATCAAACTCCGCGTTTTGAATGAACCGTTTGAGCCGGTTGTTTTTGCGTGAGGTGTATTCAATGTCCACAAGCATGGCGACCGTTCATCGAAGCTAAGGTCTCTGAAGCTGCGGTCTTCGAGCTGAAAACGATAGTTCTCAGCCATGGCGGTCATTTTCATCTCGCGAAGCTTGTCAATGGTGGTTTGAACTGTCATGACTCGCTCCTTCCAAAGTATGTGGCGCCTCTAGTTATGCCATAAGTATTGGAAGCCTCAGAGAGCAAGTCCTGCTGTTCAAAACTGTTGGGGTTTTGCTTGAGAGCTTTGATGAGACGCTGAATCGAACGCAGGTTCACAGCTCCAAGAGACAAGGCTTGCTTGCACGCGAGCTCAAGAAGCGATTCTAAGTAGCGCTTGCTCAAGGACAAAACTGCCAGACATGTTCTATAATTTTACTTACTCCCAAAGTCTGATCTGTAACAGTACTGTCGGTGAAGCGGATAGGCTGTGAAGGTACAGATCTGCATATAAACATATTGATTAGCGAGAAAAAAGGTCAGCGTGAGTACCAGTTCTTACAAAAATACAATCATTATCAAAAATTTTGTATATTAGTAACCAATCATCTTGAATATGTAATTCACGAAAATTTTTCCATTTACCCTTCAAAGAGTGATCCAGGTTGCTAGGGGATAAAGGTGTTTCTTGTAAAAGCAGAGTCATTATATCTTTTAAAAGATTTATGTTATAGCCACGTAGCTGTATTTTCCTTATATCTCGTTTGAATTATGATGAGTATACAGGATTTAACATTTATATACACAACTGTCTGAAAAGATCATCAGGATTGTTTGCCCTGTGTAAATTCTCGCCACGTTCTACGTGCTCCAAGGTTTGTTGTGTAAGTGCGTTTGGGATCTCATCGTCAAAGGGAAGACGCTTATCGTGAGCTATTCTCGTAAGGAGCATACGGCAGGCATCTGACACAGTTAGTCCAAGAGGAGCGAGTACGCTGGCCGCTTCTTCTGTGATGGCAGGGTCAATCTCGGTAAGAACAACGTTGTTTGCTGGCATAAGACAATCTCCTTTATTGCAACTCTAGCTCAGATGAACAGAAACACCAAGACCGAACTATTGGTATCCCCTACTCTAGTGCTACAGGAGAGAATCTTACACACTCTCAAAGTGCGATCAGAGACACTGGTACGCTCAGCCAATTACTGGTACAGGTGGAGTGCCGACCACTAGCGTTACAGCTACAACTGGTACAGAAGCAAGAGCAACGGGTTCTATAGGTGGAGTGCCAACCGCGAGCATTACACATGGAGAAATGAAGTGTCGTAAGTATACGGAGGAAATTGATGATTTACGGCTATGCAAGAGTAAGCACGAAAGTCCATGGGGCAAGTGCGTCATCTCGTCGAAAACCTACCGATATCTGAACTGCGTATTTTGCCTTAGGCAGCACGATTTCTCATGAAGCTGAAAAGATAACGACGTTGCCATCTCCTGATCAAGAAGCCATAGACGCATTTTGAAAAACCCTGTTCTTCCCAACGGCAAGGGCCTGGGTCTGGCTCAGCCACGCTTCTTGTGCCAGTCTCCCTGCCATTTCTGAAGCTGCACCTTTCCGCACACAACAACACCCGTTTTGGGGCAAAAGCCTTGCACAGAAGCTGCGGCAAGAGATACGCAAACACAAGAGGCCAGATCACTCATGATCTGGCCTCTTTTCATAGGATTGCGCGGTGCTTAGTGCTGCATTTCCTGCATCAGTTCACCAAGCTTCTGTGTTTGGGCCGACAGGTCGGAGATGGCCTGGGCTGCTTCGTTCATGGCCTGGGCAGTCTGACCGGAGAGGTTGTTCACCTCCATGACCGAACGGTTGATTTCTTCACTGGCTGCAGACTGTTCTTCACTGGCTGCAGCAATGGCATTGACCTGATCTGTGGTGGCATCCACATTGGCCACGATTTCTTCAAGAGCTGTCCCAGACTGCTGCGCATACTGGGTCGCTTCTTCCAGACGTTCCACGGCAAGGGTCATGCCGTCCATGCTCTTGGCAGTGCTATCCTGAATGGCCTTGGTCGCCTTGCCCACATCAGCTGTAGAAGCCATGGTCTTTTCAGCGAGTTTGCGCACTTCATCAGCTACAACGGCAAATCCGCGTCCTGCTTCACCGGCCCGGGCTGCCTCAATGGCTGCGTTGAGTGCCAGCAGGTTTGTCTGATCGGCGATATCACTGATCACACTCATAATCTGTGAAATGCTCTGGGCGTGTTCGCTCAGTTCCGTCATATCGTCCTTCAACGCCATGGAGGCCTTGCGCATGGACTCAATACTATCCACGGCCTTCCGGACAACTTCGGCACCGGCTTCAGCCTTTTCCTTGGTCGAGGATGAGGCAGCAGCTGCCTGGGCAGCATTGCGGGCCACTTCCTGAACTGTTGAGTTCATTTCATTCATAGCGCTTGCCGCATCCTGCAGGCGGGTTGCGCTTTCATTGGCGCTGCGGTCAGACTGTTCAATCTGAGCCGCCAACTCTGTGGAGGCCGAGGAGATGACATTGACCATCTGGCCAAGGCGTTCGGCAACATTGAGAATGCGGTTCTGGGCCTGCTCGGCATTGCTTCTGGCCACATCGGCTTCAGCCATGGCCTGCTGGGCCTTATGGGCTTCATCCTGGGCTTTCTTGGACTCTTCCTGAGAAGAGCGGATCATCTGCTTTAACGATTCCACCATCTTCCGCAGGGCATCACCCAGGCTTCCCAATTCATCGGTACGCTGTACATCCAATGTCTTTTCCAGATCACCTGAGGCGACAGCCTGGGCAAAGACATTGGTTGTCTTGACATCACGCGACATGGAGCGGATGACGAAGATCATAATGATGGCAACAATGATGGCAGCGCCGAGCATGAGGGCTACCGTGATATTGCGGATATAGGAGACCTGTTCTTCAAGTTCACTTTCATCCAGGCAGGAGATGGCAATCCAGCCGGAATTGGCTTCCCGGTAGTAGGCAATGAGACGACGTGTGCCATTGCTTGAATAGTAGTCATCCTTAATGCCATGATCGTTATCCCGAATGCTGCTCATCCAGGGCTGCCCCTTGAACATATTCATGGTCTGCACCTTGCTGTAGTCGGGGTGTGCAAGCATCAGACCGCTTGAGCTATCCACAAGGTAGGCAAAACCGCTTTTACCGATGACCACACCGCCAATGGTGTCAGTGATAAGGCGCTTGCAGGAGATAATACCGTAGAGGACGCCGGCAATCTTGCCCTGGCTGTCCTTCATGGGAGCTGCCACGATGACAGCTTTGTCGTTGATGGAACGACTGACGATAGGATCAGAGATATTGACATTGCCCTGCAGAGCTTCCTGGAAATAGCGGCGATCACGCACATTGATTTTGCCGAGCTCTGCGTCGTTGGTGCTGGCAATCAGGGTACCATTGGCATCGACCATATTGATCTGGGCAAAGGCATGGTAGATGTCTTTAAACCCGTGTAAGGCACTCTGGGCAAGTTTGACAGCATCTTCACGACTTGTGCCGTCGGCTGGGGTGATGCCATTGGCATGGTCAGCCAAAGGTTTCAGCCGGGAAAAGATGGTCATACCGCTGACGGTATCTTTGTAGTTTTGCGCGGCACTGCGGATGTTTTTGGCTAAAATGATATTGCCGGCATTGAGCATGGAGAGCGTGTCTTCCACAAGCTGATTGACGACCAGCTTGGAAAGCAGGATGGCGCAGGCCAGCATCAGAACCACAAGAGGTATCAGGCTGGGTAAAAGGATTTTGTTTTGCAGGTTGAGTTTCATCGAGAACTCCTCAGATAGAAGACAAGAGGTGGACATGAAAAAGAAGAGTGATACTCATCTATCGGCGTATTTGCGAAAACATTTAGCTCTTGAGGGTGAAAGAACACCATTTTTTTAGAGGTAAATTTGTAAAAATGCATATTTTGTGCAGGCGCCTTGGGGCCATGCCCAAAAGCGCTTGAGAGCCATTTTTGGGGAGAAAGCCAAGGAAATTGCGAGAGCCTTGGGAAGCGTGTTTGGCAAAAAAGAGCGTGAAAAAGTGCTTCCCAGATGACGGCCTTGGTGCTTGAAGGCCATACCCCAGCTTGCGTTAGGCGCGCGCGTAGAGGATAGAAAACCTGGGCAGGCCTTCTGCCCCGTGGTCTGCAAAAAACATGTTTTCTTTCGGTGTTTTTGATTGCAATTTTTGGCCGTTTTGATACATAAGTTGCATGCTAAGACTTTCAGATTACTGCCTTTTTGGGATGAAGGTAAATCCGTAAACGCATCCATCCTTACTTTGGCGAGCTCTGTTTTTCTTAGGCGTAGGCCTGAAAAGGCGCTTCTTTTTTCTGGCGCTTCGTCTGACAAATTGTTTCTTCAAGCTCGTGCCGAGTTTTGTTTGGGCAAGACCTGGTTGTGATGGTATGAGCCTGGCCCGGGCATATTGACAGGTCGTACTCCTTGGGAAGCCAAAAAGCCCGGGAAGAGCGAGCTTTAGGCAATTCAGAGACCAAGGAAAATCGTCCAGGATCCCGATTCTGCCAGGCACAAATACTGGAGTACGCCGAGACCTTGCGTTATGCGAGATTGTCATGCTGAAGAGTTGATGCCATGACTGATATTCTCTGTGTAAGTCACATACCCGCTTTTGCCATCCTTGGGGATAATGAGCGTGATCTGCGTCAGCTGCAGAGTATTTTTCTGTCTGAAGCAACGGTCGTCGGCTTTACCAAGACCAGTGAGCTGCTTGACTGGCTTGGGGACAATGATTGCGATCTGCTGCTCCTTGATTTTTGCCGGATCAACGAGCAGGTGGAGGATCAGCCACTGCTTAAGTGCGTGCGGCAAACACGCAGCATGGCCCGGACCCCTGTGATCATCTTTACCGAAGGCATCGACGCCAGTATGGAGCAGCGTTTTCTGCGCTGTGGCGCCAAGGACTATATTTTAAAACCCTTTTACCCGGATGTGGTGCGCAGGCGCGTCAACCATATTCTGCGCTATGAGTATCTGCACAATCATGTGACCCAGGAGGTCTCCTATCAGGTGGCTCTGGCTGAAAAGCGTCTTGCCGCCAGCCGCAGACTCTTTCAGGAAATGGTCTTAGCCCTTGCCAAGACCATTGATGCCAAGGATCGCTATACCTCGGGCCATTCGGAACGCGTGGCCGACTATGCACGCACCATTGCCGAAAAAGCCGGAGAACCCCAGGAAATACAGGATGAGATCTACTATATCGGCCTTGTGCACGATATCGGCAAGATCGGCATTCCCAAGAATATCATCAATAAGCCAGGCCGACTCACCGACGACGAATACACGGTGATTCAGTCACATACCGTCATCGGCGCCAGTATTCTGCAAAATATTGATGAAGTGCCGTGGTTTGCCATTGGCGCCCACTATCACCATGAACGCTACGACGGTCAGGGCTATCCCCAGGGGCTCAAGGGCGAGGAAATCCCCAAGCTTGCCCGCATTATTGCTGTGGCCGATGCCTATGACGCCATGACCTCAACGCGCAGCTATCGCAGTGCCCTGCCCCAGCAAACTGTCCGTGCTGAAATCCTCAAGGGTCGGGGGCAGCAGTTTGATCCCTATTATGCCGATATCATGCTTTCCATGATCGATGAGGATGTGCACTATAGGCTGCGTGAGCACACCCCCATTCTCCTCACGTCGCACCATTCCGCCTGATGCCTTGATCGTTTTCCCCTGAGTGCCTGGTTTTTTGGCGATGCTCTGGTGTTGTCCCCAAAGGAAGTCGGCGATGGCAGCTGCGATGCTATTGCGGTTTCTTTCCCAGGCGATCACCCTTGCCTTAACTCTCTGCAAGGCTTTTTTCCCGCGCGCACTCCCCTTCTCTCGACAGACTGTTTCCTCATAACAAGGGAACTCTCAGCCTTATGTTCGCATGCTGGTCCAGGATCCACAAAGGAGACGCTGTGTCCGCATCTTCGATGCCTTCTTCCCTCACCATTGCCCTTGAGCAGATTGCCGCTGAGGCCTCCTGGGAGCATAATCTTGAGCACTGCTTACAAGCCCTTAGGCGCGGCGCACAGGCCGGCGCCCATATTGTCGTGCTGCCTGAAGCCTGCATGCGTCCTTTTGGCACAGATCTGCAGGATTTGCCTTCGAACCTCGATTCTGAGTGGCAAAAGGCTTTGCAGGGATGTGCCGAAGACCTTGGTATTGTCGCCATTGTTGGCATCTTTCGCCGAAAGGGTGCTTCCTTCACCAATACCCTTCTTGTCACAGGCCAAGATCTTTTGGCAACCTACGATAAGCGTCACCTCTATGATGCCTTTGGCTATGAGGAATCCCGCCTGATCACAAGGGGAAAGGACTGCCTTTTGCTCTCCTTGGGATCCTTTTGTCTTGGCTTTGCTCTCTGCTATGATCTGCGCTTTCCGGAGCATTTCCTCACCCTTGCCCTGCATGGCGCAAATGTCCTGATCGTTGCTGCTGACTGGGGTTTGGGGCCTGGCAAGCTTGAACAGTGGCGCCTGCTTACTCGGGCGCGCGCCTTAGATTGCACAGCCTATCTTGTAGCCTGTGGACAGGCCAAAAATCCCCAAATTCCGGCCTTTGGTCTTGGTCACAGTCTTTGTGTGGCGCCAAATGGCGAAATCATTGATGAGCTTGGAGAAGCGGAAGGCGAGCTCGTTGTGCAGCTTGATCTGGCTTGCGTGAGAAAGGTGCGAGAACACGTACCTGTGCTCACGCTCAACCAAAAGCTTCGCGCAGAGGTCCCTAGGGTTCAGACCGTCTTTGGGAGGAAACATTAGCTCAAAAAAAGGCCAGGTACGCCTGGCCTTTTTGCTTAGTGAAGATACATCTCACAGTGTCTGGGCAGAATATCGTTGATATGTACGCCTTGAAAGGTGATCTCGACGCTATCGCCATTGGCCTCACGCAGGGAAATGTTACGTAAGCCTCCGTCCTCCCTGTGATACAGAGCCTCAATCTGCGCAAAGGTCGTCTGCCGATAGGGGGTGAAATGCAGACTTGCGGCTTTGGTATTGGCAGGCGATACATTGTAGTTGGCAAGGAGATTGGTGGGATTGGCCACAAGCAAGGCATAGATGTGCTCGGCAATGGCGACAACCACACTTTGCCCGGGAATTGTTGCCACAAAGGTCTTGCGCGGGTTTTCCTGCCAAAGATTGCCCTTGCCCTGACGGAAAATAAAGCCAGAAGAGACGGGCTTGGTATAGGCAAAAAGCAGCGCGTCTGAGGCAGGATACACGTTTTCAGAAGACTGAGACTGGGGCGTATTGGCCGCTGCTTCAGCTTTGCGCAGACATACGTAGCCCTTGGAAGAAAGCGTGCGGTTGAGTGTGGCAACTTTTTTGACCTGGACAAAATTGGCGCAAAAGGTGTGAATTTCCTGATTTTGCTTGCCAAGCTTCTGGAGAAACGCAACTGCATCTTCGTTGATGTCCAAAGCCTGAGCGTTGGTTGCAAAAAGCACGGCAAGCAAAAGCGCGGCCGACCAGGAAAACAGATGTGAGAGCATGACAAACTCCCGAAGAACGCGGGATACAAGGAACATGGGGCCTGAAACACAAAGCGCCCTATTCTACTGCCTCTTGGCATGGAGAGCAATGGTGAAAAACCTGGAGCCTCTTAAAATGTCGAAAGATCATAGCAAAAAAGAAAATGAATTTCAATAGATAGGCAGTTTTCTCAGACATTCTATCCATGCCATCATGCTTGTTATGGCATTGTGTGTCGAAAAACAGATTTGTTTGCGGGAGAAAAAAAGCGTAAAAAGGGAGCGTTTGGCCCATGATTGACCTTGCGTGTGAAGTGCCATATCGTAGGTGAGATATGGTAAAGGGTTTTCCAAGGCATTTGCTTGGACTTTCATCTGGAATGCTTCCAAGACATCGGCAGAGATCAATATGGCGGCCTACCTTTCTGCCGCTTGGTCTGGCGTCCTGGTATCATAAGGAGTGTGGAGATGGCTAAAGTTGGCATTATCCGCTGTCAGCAGACAGAAGATCTCTGTGGAGGAACGGCAGACTTTCAGTTTGCCCAAAAAGGCAAAGGCGCTTTCGAACCCCTGGGGGCCTGTGAGGTCGTCGGTTTTGTCTCCTGTGGAGGCTGTCCTGGCAAGCGTGCTGTGGGCAGGGCCAAGATGCTCAAGGAGCACGGCGCAGAGGTGATTGTCATGGCTTCCTGTATGACACTTGGTACGCCCATGGGCTTCCCCTGCCCCCATAAAGATCTCATTCTTGATGCGGTACGCCGCAAACTTGGCGATGAGGTACGTGTGCTCGAATACACGCATCCTGCACCAAAAAAATAGGGAAAAGACGCGCCTTTTGAGGGATACTACGATTTCCTTTTTCATCAACCAATCAGCACGGCGTGATCCGGCCTTATGATGGCACAGTCTCATGGACTGGAAGATCAGGCTGTGCGTTCCAAGGAGAACAATCATGCATGTTTTGATGCTCAATGGCAGCCCGCATCCCAAGGGCTGTACGTATACGGCCCTTTCCTGTGTTGCTGAACAGCTTGGTAAGCACGGCGTTGACAGTGAAATTGTGCAGCTTGGGACAAAGCCTGTGAGTGGCTGTCTTGCCTGTGGTAAGTGCTTTGAGTCTGGCTACTGCGTCTTCAAGGACGATGGTGTCAATGCCTTTATCGATAAGCTCAAGGCTGCCGATGGTCTTGTGGTGGGCTCCCCAACCTACTATGCGGCACCCAATGGCGCTTTGTGTGCCTTCCTTGATCGTGTCTTTTTCATGAAGAGCACGCCCTATGCCTATAAGCCTGCCTGTGCCGTTGTCAGCTGCCGACGTGGCGGGGCCAGTGCCAATTTCGACCGCTTAAACAAGTATTTTACCATCAACCGCATGCCTGTTGTCTCATCCCAGTACTGGAATTCTGTGCATGGCTATACCCCAGATGATGTCATGAAGGATGCCGAAGGTCTGCAGACCATGCGTACCCTTGCCGACAATATGGCCTGGCTTCTGCGCTGTATTGAAGCCGGTGCCAGTCAGGGCATTCTTCCGCCTGTCCAGGAAAAGTGGATTGGTACCAACTTCATTCGCTAGAGGTAACGATGCAAATCTGTGTTCTTTTTGGCGGTCCCCACAAAAACGGCAATACCGCAAAACTTCTCGCCAAGGTTTTAGATGGGGCGAAAAGTCAGGGGCACAGCGTTGAGCTCTTTCATCTTGTGGATATGGATATCCGCCCCTGCAAAGGCTGCATGGCCTGTAAAAAGCCCAAAGCCAACGGCTGTGTGCAAAAAGACGATATGGGCAAGATCTACGAGGCATTGCGCCAATGCGATCTTTTGATCCTCGCAAGCCCCATGTACTGGTGGAATCTTGCAGGACCACTCAAAGATGCTGTTGATCGCTTCTTTGCGCTGCCTTTTGCTGCCGGCAGAGAACAAAGTATCTTTGCCGGCAAAAAGCTTATGCTTGTCATGACAAGCGGACAAGCAGCTGAGCACGATGGACGCGAAGGTCTTGAGCTGATTTTACAGAAAATGTGTCAGTTTACGGGCATGACCTGGTTGGGAACTGTGACTGCGGGAACCAACGACAAATCCTTAGACGAGCAGCCGCAAGTGCTTGAAAAAGCCTATGCCATAGGCGCAGGTCTTTAGCTTGAGAAGATGCGAACCATATAGGGTCTTGTACCAGTTGGTACAAGACCCTTTTGTGTGCTGAGGAAAAGACATGTGCAAATGGGCTGGTCAGCGAGATAGATCAGCCGGCGCGTGTGAACTCGCAAGCTCCCGTATCGTGATACGCGGGGGCCACACAGGCTTTGACTTCAGAGAAAACAACTGGTTTCCCCATGAAACCTAAGACACGTGAAAAGATGTGCGCCAAGGCCATGCGTGGAAAGATCGTCCATACTGCGTCAAGGAGCCTCTCCTACCAGATATTTTGGTGGATACGTTCTGGCAGAAAACGATCAGCGGGCTTGGGTAGGTTTTGCGGGTAGCCTATGAGGATAAAGGCCAAGGGAATGTGCGAACCACGGTATGTGTGAACTGATTTATCTCTAACAGCTGTTATGACTTGCGAAAACTTGCAGGACACGCATTCAACCCCGCCTAAGAGGCGGAGGACATCTGGCGGATTCGTTACATGCTATCAAGTATCTTGAGAAAATCGTCTCTTGATATGCCAGCCGTCCTCAGTAAGCCAAGGATGACTTCCACGCTTATATCTTTTTTGCCATGATCCGCAAGCACTAGTGGACGCTCAATCCCTTCTTTCCAGTATATTCTATGGCTTGCTGTCTGCCGATCAAAAACATACCCTCAGGCATAAAGGACTCGTTCAAGATCCTTTCAGCGCATCGAGGTTATGCGTGGCATGCAACTTCTCTCTCTTGTAGACTAATATTTGCAAGGAATGAATGTCGCAGTTCTTCGATGCGTTGAGGGGGTAATCCGCAGTCAGAAAGGACTTTTTCGAGAGTCCCGTGCTCAATACACGCTGAAAACCACCCATACAAAGCGTCAAGAATGTTTTCCGCTGCCTCTTCATACGTGTCACCTTGCTTGTATAAATCAATCTCAGGACACCCCACTACCCACGCATCACGTTCTTTATCTGGGTCTGGAGGGAGATACTCTACAGCAAGTTTTATCATTTTTATATAGTTTATCCTATAAGATACAGTTATATAGAAAAAATAGAATTGAAATCATTTCAGGATGGTAAGCAACATAGCTATTACGGCAACAGGTCCTACTCTTATAGAACCTAGCTTGATGGCCAACAAATACGTAAGCTTCCGCATCTTTGCTTCGAGTTCACTAAGACAAACATCCACATTCTGCATTTTTCAGCAAAGATACTCTCTTGTGACCAAACGTATACCACATATTTTATGAAGCGCACTGGCTTGGACTTTAGCTTGTTTGCTCGCAACTCTAACTGATTCAAGGTCTTGTACGTATTCTAAAACATCGAACGTCATGTTCTAGTGATACAGTCACTTATTAAGCATGAAATACATTTTCTGCCTCATTTTTGACATCCTCCGCACTCTCAATGGCGAGGTTTTACAGCGTACAGGGTAAGCGTTTTCATGCTACTTCACACCACACATCAGCTACTTTGGCAAAATTTGAAGGCCTTGGGCTTTGTAAGGAAAGATCGTCCATGCTGCGTCAAGAAGCCTCTCCTACCAGATATTTTGATGGATACGCTCTGGCAGAAAACGATCAGCGGGCTTGGGTAGGTTTTGCGGGTAGCCAATGAGGATAAAGGCCATGGGAATGATACGCTCAGGCGCCTGAATGAGGCTGCGAAACGCTGAAACCCGATCCTTATCAGGATAGACTCCTGTCCAGACAGCACCAAGGCCAAGGGCATGGGCAGCTAGCAGAAGATTTTGTGTGGCTGCGGAGGTATCTTCCACCCAGTAGCCTGGAAATTTCTCGTGATTGGGATCTGTGCAGACGACAATACCGACAGACGCTTTGGGGGCAAAAGCTGCGTAGGGATTGATGGCCGGCACCTGCGCTAAGAGCTTCTTATCGCGCATCACCACAAACTCCCAGGGTTGGGCGTTGCCGGCACTTGGAGCTGCCATGGCCGCTCGCAAAAGCGTCTCAACCTGTGCCTCTGAAACCTCCTTGTCGGTAAAGGTCCGCACACTGCGACGGCTCATGATGACATCCAATGCACTTTGCGATGAGCAAGTATCCATACGTTATACTCCTAAAAAGTTGGAAACTATGCAAACGACACGTTCAGCAGGCTTAACTTGCAAAGCCGTGTACACGGCGTCAAAGAAGTCAGTCTTAAGGACGATACTTTGGGAGTGTGAGTTGACGATGATTTTCTCCGTTTCCGAGACAAAAAGCAAGAGCGTCACGCAGCGTAGAGGAGCATAGGTGATGCCTTTGAGAAAGAGAGAAAGTGGCTTCCTATCTGCGCGTGTTTGCAAGCTTGCCCTGGGACTGTCATCATAGGTTGCATGTGGAGCGTAGGTGCATCTCAGGAGCATTCTGCGTAAGGTGCTCGGTCATTGTTTTGCCCTTGTTCTCCATATCTCCTGAATCTGCTCGTTTTGAACACGCAGACACATCACGATACGTGCGTAGCCGGGTCGGCGTGACCTCGTGAAACAACTTCTTTGAAGCCTCCACGCTGCATCAGTGCGCGGCCCACGCTGAAGGTGAGACAATCTTTCAAAAAACCAAAGACGTCAAAGAAGGTTGTTTTGCCACTCCCGTTGGCACCGACAATAACACAGAATTTCGGTAGATCTTCTATAGTGACATTTTGAAAGACTTTAAAATTCTTCAGGTGGATTTTTTCTATTTTCATCAAACATTCAGCGTAAATACCTCGCGCTTTAAGGTCGATGAGACGACGATACATTTATATTAATAGCGACAAAAATATAAATATTATGATTTTATAAATCTATATATTTATAACCTTTAAAGTAATAATATATTTGTGTAGCAGCTCTATCATGTTAACAATATTAGTAGAGGTTTTGTAATCTAAAATAAATCTATGAGTGAGTAAAATATGTCAAAAAGCGTCGTGATCTCTCCATGTTTCAAGCAACAATTTCAGTGTTTCTATAACATTTTTTGTGGTTTCATCAGCTGTCTCTGTGAGGTCCGACATTGATCTCTGGAAACATGAGCACCCAGCAATCACAGTTTCATCTGATGGTGTATACTCCATCTTGAGACATAGACGAAAAACATCGTTCAGCGTTATCTCCATTCGATAGGAAGTGTGTTTGCAACAAGACTGGCAAGCAAGGAGCTCACAAAATCTGTGAACTCAATATACTTGTATCATACGGATTTTGTCCAAAAAAGCAAATCAAGCAGTCAGAGCATCTTTCCTCTGAACGAGAGCAGCTACGGCTGAAGTAAAAGCGTAATCGTCGAAGCCACACTAAGAAAAAATCCTAAAGAGAGCCGTCTTGCTCTACCGCTCTCTTTAGGCAAATAACTGAAGGCGTTGTCGCCCCTTGGGTGGTGTTAGCAGTACCACTACCCTTTCTTTGTTGCTCATGCCCACGCATTGTCAACGGGGCACATTGTCATTCAGCGTTGCTGCAGATAAAAACAAGTTGGGCGTTTTTCCACAGAAAAAACGTTCAAGGAGAGCCGACTCACAAGATTTCCGAGGAAAGGGGGCAACTTTATGCACGGTGATTTAGAACCAACGCATCCTCAAAACTTTGAGTCTATACGACACGAGGGACGGTGTGGAGTATTGGTATGCCCGTGAACTGGGGCCAATGCTGGGCTATTCAACGTGGCAGAAATTCGTGTCGGTGATTGATCGTGCCAAGGAATCGTGCAGAAATTCGGGGCAAAGCGAAAAGTTGAAGGCTATCAACTCTACCTTCCACACCACCGGACGTGCGGTTCCAGCATCTGCGCGGTTCCTCATGGATATAAGATAAGCGTCCCACCGGGGTGTTTGACTACCCAAAGAGCCGCAGTGCTATCGCACTGCAGCTCTTACTTTTTTTGGCCAAGCGTCAAAAAAGTTCACCGAAGATATCTCGGGGGGAAAGGGGCACCATTCTGTTAGCTCGACTTTAAGGTATGATCTAGCGTTCCGCAGAGGGCGTAATCTCAGACCCGCAAACAAGGTATAAGACAGACAAAAGATGGCGTCAGGATCCTTCCGCAGACCTGTATTCACCTGGGATGAGGCCTCGTATGGCGCAGATTTCCCCCTGTTCAGAAACAGAAAGGAGCCACTGGCGGGTAACCAGGGCTCCTCTTCATACCGAGACAGGAAATGCTGTTATGCCAGATCGCAGTTCCAGGGCAACAGATCTATTAAACGATCTCCAGGCGTGTTGTTGATGAGGGAAAAGCGGTACTTAGGTAGTCCAACGGCCTCACCTTGTTGGCTTTCGCCGTCTCAAACAGTGCGTAATACATGTCTAGACCCACCTGATGTCAAGGCCTTTTGCAAGTAAGGAGCGGATGCAATCCATGTCTTCGGCATCTTTTTCTGGGTCAATGCCCCAGTGCCATGAAGTAATCCGCGCCACATATCCCTATCACAGAGTCGGCATCATACCGCGTGTCAGTGTATTAACCGGGTTTTTATGTGGACGGCCCCCTATGTACTCCTGAGTCAACCTGTCTCTGCATCGTTAAGTTGATAGACCCAACCTGAACAATCTGCATCTCTGCCGGAACCATCGTATTCATATTTCCTAGCAAGGAGGCTGCCTTATCGCACCACGCGCGAAACGTGGTGCAGGCAATCCCATGAGCCCGACAAAACGTATTCTTGCTTAGCCCACTTGTCTGCCATTCCCGGACAAGCTCCATCTTCCGCTCCTGACTATATCTGGCCATAAAAAAACTCCCGTTTTGCCGGGAGCTTCGCATATAAAAAAATGACCCTTGGAAAGGGGGACCGCTTTCGGTTCTCTTGATCTTTGCTGTCGATTGGGTAGTGATACCAAGACTACCTTTTTTTGTAGCACATGCCCAGGTATTGTCAACGGGGCAATTGCCATCCCTGCCAGCTACTGATAGAAACTCTGTGGGATAGCCCTCCTCTAAAAAGGAGGGTTTGCCCTATGTGGCAAGTTCTCACCGACTTTGCCGTCCAAATGGCGGCAAATATTGTGGCTATGTTGCTTCTTTCGTTTTTGAACAAGAAATAACAAAAGCCCTGTGAGAGCTAGGTTACGTGCCACTCTCACAGGGCAAATACCTAAAACATGGGGAGGGTTGCTCCCAAGGCAGTAGCTGTAACTACTACCCTTTCTTTTTACGGCAGGCTGGTGTGGACGTCAAGCCAGCTTTTACGCTTTACGACCGGTCGTAAAAAGACTCTGCACCATGGCGAATGTGGCCTGAGTGTTGTTCCCCTACAGAACTACACAGCTCTCAAACACATAGCATGATTATAAGTTAGCGCTACATTCTAACCCGGCGTACCCGTGAGTATGTGATTTACTCGAACATACGCCTACCCAACAAAAACAAAACGGGCAGCAAGTTTCCTCATCTACGCAAAAAAATGTATCCTAGTGGCAAAAAATTATGCAAAAAACTCAAGTACACCACTCGATCCGAAAAAATGGGACATATCAAAGGCCGTTGCACGACCGATCGTAAAAACTCGTCAACCCCTAACAAGTTATAGGCGCAATCCATACCCGCATCTTGGTAAAATTTGCTGTTTTCGAGGGTATCGAAAGCGAAGATCGACGACGTGCCCACCTGCAATCATACCACCCGATCGCAGATGAATCGTCAAAAAATCGGAAGGCTGATTTTACGACCGGTCGTAAAGACGGCATCGCTGCATCGTCTTTTTGCGCGGTTTGCGCCATCTTTACACGAAGAGCGCTACCCCTGCACATGTCCCATAAACGCCTTTTTGCTGGACTGCGGAGATATTGTCGGCCTGCCGAGATCCTTCCGCGATCCCATTTTGCAGCATATTTCAAGCAGTGATGGGCCTTCACAAGAGTCTAGTTCATTGAGGGCAGACGTAAGTCCTTCCAGATCATACACGCGGTGTGTGTACCGATACCCCAGAGACACCGCAATGCTCGTAAATGTGAAGGATCCTGCTACTGTCGGAAGTCCTCCTACGGATTCATGGGCAGTGTTGTTAATGACCACATGAATAAATGTTTTTGGCGCGTGCGCTGCTATGACAGCCATAGCCCCCATATGCATGAGCACAGCGCCATCTCCGTCAATGCACCAAACACGTTTTTGAGGGCTATGCAGTGCTATCCCCAGCGCAATAGACGATGCATGCCCCATCGATCCGACGGTCAGAAAGTCGCGGTCATGGCTTTCGCCGTTTTTCTCACGCAGTTCAAAGATCTCCCGGCTACTTTTACCGGTCGTGCAAACAATCGGGTCATCACCTGAATGGCGCAGTATTTCACGGAGCGCATCTTCTCGCAGGAGCGTGTGGTCATTGGCATAGCTACGTTTTTCATTGGCCACCAAGCCCCCCTTGCGCACAATCAAAGCGGCACTCTTACCCTGGGCAAAGAGGGGCTTCCACGCATGGAGTATATCAGCAAGACGAGTTTCATCTATTTCAGTATCTACTATGGCATGAGCTACGCCAAACTCGTCGAGCAGAGAAAGGGTAACGCCCCCCTGTACCATGTGTTGGGGTTCATCGTGCAGATCAGGCTCCCCACGCCAGCCAATCACAAAAAGCACGGGGATGCCGTAGACATCCGGATGCAGTAGGGAAGCCAGAGGGTTAATGATATTCCCTTCTCCACTGTTCTGCAGATAGACAACGGGGATCTTGCCCGTAGCCAGGTGATATCCGGCAGCAATAGCACAGGCATTGCCCTCATTAGCAGCAATTATGTGATGTGTAGGGTCAACACCATACCGCGTCATCAGCGCATCACAGAAAGGCCGCAGTTTGGAATCCGGCACCCCACAAAAGAAGTCAGATCCGAGAAGGTCTATAAAATCGCAAGCTAAGATGCCCATAGTCCTCCACGCTCAAAATGCGATGTCTTTGTTGACAGCACTGTTCCCGCTCATTTCCACACAGCAGCTGCGTGGCGCTTAATATCTGACGAAGAGACACCTTCCGTATAATCAGGCTCAATCACCTGACCATCCCATTCCGCCATGGTCGCTATGGACTTTTCACGAAATGACGAAAGCGGGCCAGTTCGCCAATCTTTCCCATGAATGAGAAAATCAGGCTTCAGTTTTGAGATGTTTTCGTCGTAATCGCGAGTGTGCTGGGGAATGACTTCAGAGACGCCTTTGATATTACTGACGACGATTTTTCGCTGCTCGTAGCTCATCAGCGGCTGTTTTTTGTAGCTCGCTATGGCTTCATCGGTGAAAAGGCCAACAATGACTTTGCCATATCTCCGAGCCGTTTGAATGATATTGATATGACCCGGATGAACGATATCGGCCGACATAGGCACATAGACCGTGAGATCGGAATGCTCCACGCGATTCCGGACAAGACTGTCATCAAAGTCATATTCTCCTTGTACAGAGGAATACTCAGGCAGAATCGCACGGGCAGGGCTGTGCGTGTGGTGCACACATCCGTCGCAGAGCGTTCCTTCAAGTTTATCTTCCATGAAACGTCTGCGCATATTGGTCATGGTCTCACCATACCACGCGTCCTTAAGTGAGGTGGTGTTGAGGTCAGCCACCACCAGCATATTCTCGTAGTCAGCGTTTTCTATGGACAGGTAGCCTTCCTGCGTCACAGAGATGGCATCAAAGGGCAGATTACACCGGCGCGTCACTTCCTTATCGCAGTCACAACGCAGATACTCTTCAATTTCCGGCATGTACCCGCTCTGATTGTAGACGTGCTTGAAGACCACCTGATCGCAGAGGCCATCAAACAGCTCATGCCACTTCCACTGCAGCCCTTCTGTAAAGCGGGTCAGGATGCCAGTGACGTAGAGTTTGAAGGTTTTACCCGATTTTTCCCGCATTTCGTGAACGTAACGCAGATGCTCAATGACGCGGTCAAAATGGTCATGACCGTGGATAAAGGCATATAGCTTACGGCTGGGAGCGTTGATGGAAAATTTAAGACTATCAAGCCCGGCATTGATGATGGCATCCACTTTTTCGGGAGTCGCCAATGAGCCATTACTCGTCAGATAAACGTAAGTGTAGCCGATGCGCTTTGCCTCAGCGATGTACTCCGGAAGTTCAGGATTGAGAAACGGCTCTCCTGTGGCGTAGAAGCCCACTTCCCGTGTGCCCAGATCATACGCCTGCCGCAGTATACTGAAAGCAAGAGCCTTATCGATTTTCCGTGGTTTGCGCTGCATCTTCTGATGTGCACAGAAAATACAGGCATGATTGCAGAGGTTGGAAAGCTCCATCAGAAAATTGCTGACCGGAAAAGGCGGGTGCAATGAATACAGCTCATTCCTGTCGGCTTTCTTCAGCCGGACGCGTTCGGCAAGATCGATATCTTTTCCGTCCATAGGATCTCCTGCAAGGGTACTTCTATAACTGGTCAATGAGCGTGATGACCTGCTTGATGGGGAGGATATTCTGGTCAATCTCAAAGGCCCTGTGATGGGTGAGTATGCTTTTCGCAACGGCTTCCATGGCCGGGAAGGCCGCCCGCAGCATCTGGTTTGCATAGATTACAATATTTACCCCATGGGCTATAAGTTCTTGCTCAGTTATGATGTTATAGGACGAAGGAACGGCAACGATCGGGGTCGTCGCATCTGTCTTTCTGAACGCATCACAGAAACTGAGAATCTCAGTCGGATCTTTTTCACGACTGTGGATCATGATTCCGTCTGCTCCTGCCTCGACGTATGCCTTTGCACGTGTAAGAGCGTCCTCCTGCCCCTTACCAAGAATCAGGCTTTCTATACGCGCAATGACCATGAACGTATCTGAGAGCTGTGCATCCTTGGCAGCGCGGATTTTCGTGCAGAAATTTTCTATGCTGTCCTGCGTCTGAGGCACTTCCGTCCCAAAGAGCGAATTCCGCTTAAGCCCCGTCTTATCTTCGATGATGACGGCAGATACCCCCATGCGTTCCAGGGATCTGACCGTATACCCAAAATGCTCAGTCAGCCCCCCCGTGTCCCCATCGAAAATGATAGGCTTTGTGGTCACTTCCATCACGTCATCAATCGTCCTGAACCGCGAGCTCATGTCCACAAGCTCAATGTCGGGCTTACCTTTATTCGTGCTGTCGCAGAGCGAGGAAATCCACATTGCGTCGAACTGATCAATGCAACCGCCTTCTGCAACGACGGTTTTTTCCGCAATCAGACCTGTCAGTCCGCTGTGGACTTCCATGGTCTTGACAATGGGCACCATCCCAAGCAGCTTACGCAGTCTGGAGCGTCTGAACTCCGGCATGGCAAGTTGCTCGCGCATTTTCCGGTTAATCTTGGCCACTTCCTCATTGCGGGTGTACGGGACCTCAATAAGCTTGCCCCCATACGTCGACAGCAGAGAAACGATGTTCTCACGAATTGCTGCCAACGCCGGTTGATCCCAGTTGTCGCCGTGTATCACATAGTCGGGATGCAGATCCCGAATCACATCGTCATACATGATGGCATTTTGAACAATCACGCGCGATACACCCGGCAGTGCCTCAACCATTGCCACTCGCTCTTCGGTACTTTTGACCGGAAAGCGGTTGTAGCGGACCATTTCTGAATCACGCAAAACCCCAACTGTGAGCTCGCCATACTTTTGCGCCTCGGAAAGGATACGCAGGTGACCTTCGTGAATAACGTCTGTGCAGAAGCAAGTATAGATATTAGGCATGTTCTTTTTTGTCTTCCAGCCAGTGTTCTACAGTTTCGATAAAGGGATCGTGCCGAATCTTCTGCAACTGCTTGCAGCAGCCGATGGCTTTCGTCCAAGCGCAACGTGTCATATTGTCATAGATACCCGAATACGCAGAATTGAGCGCAATGGGGTCAGATTCTTTGTTTCGGTTCAAACCCGATATAACAGTATTAAAATAGGGATCAGGTGTCCGCCATTCCTTCCCGTACACCGATTCAAAAAACAATTCCGGCGGCGAAGGAACCAGCCATTTTCTGTCTTTCCAAGTCGCTTCCTGAAGCTGAAAATACGGGAATGTCCACGTCAGCTCGATAGGTTTGGAGTCAATACCCGTAATGTATGTATCTCCCTCGCGTTTAAAAAAGAAAAAGTCGATGGAAACACCCGTTCGCTTGTGGTACAGGCCGTAGTTGTACACAGGTTTATCATCAGTTATTTTATCTTCGCTATGATAGGTGTAACCAAACGCCTTTAATTTAAGCAGAAGAGATTTCCTCGGGACATCCCACGGAACACCAATATCAAGATCCTTATCGTATGGCAGAAGTTTACCATCACGATGTAGGCCAAGTAATGTACCAAAAGCCAAGAAAAATGGTACGCCTATTTTTTCCAGAATATCATGGACATCAACTAGACACACATCAGCTGCATCGACTGCCATAGGATCTTTCTGAGGTTCTATAAAATCTTCAGGGTACGATTCAATGGCATACTTAATAGAATTTCTGTGCTGTGCAAAGGCTTCCTCGCGACGCCCCTGAAAAGACATTATCGATGCCAGATTATGCATCGCCTTATGATATTTGGGATTTGCCGCTATGGCATTGGAGAGGTGATATTCGGCTTCTTCGAACTTTTCGTCACGCAAATAATACTTGGCAAGGTTATTTTCCACCTGCGGAAGATTAGGATCAATTCTCAGGGCTTTTTTGTAGTATTCCACGGCCTCATCGTCACGCTGACCTTCCTGAAGCGTTGCCCCCAGATTGACAAGCGCAGCCACCACCTGTGGTTCTGCCATTGGTTTGTTGTCGACAACGTCCCGGAGTATTCGCAAGGAACGAGACAGATCACCTGAAATCCGCAGATACTCTCCCAGCAGGATGTTGTACGCAGGATTGACATCTCCGCCGTACTTCACCGCCATCTCTAAGCAGGCAATACATTTTTTGAGATCACTGTTCTTTGAGTAATGCTCAGCAATAAAGCTCCATGTCTGATGGAGGTCAGGTCTAAGTTGGACAGCTCTCTCCGCTGCCTCTAATGATCTCTGTCCGTCGCCTATAGAACGGTACAACTTCCCAAGTAACGCAAAGCCATCGACGTAATATCGATCTTTCCGGCACACTTCTTCCATGAGAACGATGGCATCGCTGAAGCGTTCCTTGGCTGCCAAGCAGTTCGCTAGCGCCAAAGCACTTTCCTGCGTATGGAGCATCGTATTGGCTTTGCGGGCATATTCCAGTGCCTCGTCATGCCTTTTGTCAAAGGAATATACGCGTGCCTTGGCTAGAATCACCTGCGCATTATTTGGATCAAGCTCCATCGCCGTTTTCAAATAGAGAGTGGCTTCAATCCCGTCTCCAACCCTCAGGCTGCAGGTGGTTTTGTATGCAAGCACCTCTGCATTCAAAGCAGCGTCGCCATCGATGTCTTTTTGTAAAATCTCAAGAGCTTCTTTAAAAGCACCATGTTTCATTTTAACTCGAACGACCTGAAGCACAGCATCTCTTTTACCCAAAGTTCTTTCCCTCCATGTAACAAAAAACCCCACCCCATAATGGGGTGGGGTATG
>JAFXOX010000039.1 GCA_017528345.1 Desulfovibrio sp. | reverse complement strand
GTCTTGAGCTCGCTGTGAAACTGCTCGCTTGTCGCGTGATCATTGTACAGACCGAAGCCGATCTGAGCGAAGGCTTTTCCGTAATGGACGTCATCTTTGGCAGACCTGGGCAAGTTGGTCCAAATGGACTGAACTTCACAGCCAATGATCCTCTGCGTGATGCTACCGGCGAGAATGTGCCTTCCAACTACAATGCCAGCTCTCCAACGCCGGTTGGAAGGGAACACTTGATTGGGCTGTCGACGGTGGTAAACTCACCCTTACTGCTGGTGAAAATGGCGCGTTGGTGGACCCCGGAATCACTACCGCCGGTTCTGAAGCTGTAGCAACGGTTGCTTCTGCCGAAGTTAGCGTGACAAACGTCGCAGGGACCGACGCAACAGCAACGGACAAGTTCGTCTTCAATCAGGATCTGGCTAAGGGTGATTCTGTGACCATCGCAGGCCTTAAGATCACTGCAACCGATGCCTTGACAAAAGCCGATGCTGCGACTGCCTTTGCGACGTTGCTTAATGGCAAGGCCGACGCCGCTTCCATTACAGCAGGTACTGGTACAGGCTATTCCTACGACGCCGCTGCCCTCGATATGAAGGGCTGGGCAGACACAGCTTGGACAGCCGACGCTGGTACCCTGACGGTGACAGCTGTCGGCACAACCGGTATCCAGGATCTCGACGCTACGTTTGAGGCTGCACCTGCCGCGTAGTCGTTGAGAACTTCAACAGTATTCAGCCCCTCGTCTGAAAAGGCGGGGGGGCTTGTTTTTTGGTGGTGGCTCACCCCGTGGAATTTGCCCGCAATTATTGGAAAATATCAGGTTGACGCGCCTGCAACACATTTTTCCAACCGGTTGGAATGACGGCCAGCTTTTACCAAAAAGTCGGTGTGCTTCGTGCAGCCCCCCTTGAGTGCCTTGGGGGGACTTTTCTATAAAAGTCCCCTGAAATCCGCAGATGAACAAGCTTTCAGGCATTTTTGGGGGGTGAGGCCATATTATAAAAACGTCCAAAGGAGACAGCCAAGGAAAACCAAGAGAAAATCCGCATCCAGAGCGGCTGTGAAGCAGATTGGGGACTCAATTACCAAGAGTGGTGATTGGGTCCTTTTTTTGTTTCTCAAAAGTCCAAAAAGCCTCAACATAAGCTGGTTTTCGGGAAGAAAGAGGCAATTATCAAAAAGCAAACATTTGTGCTGACACTGTCAATGCCTTTTTTATTTTTCATTTTTTTCTGTAACTATATGAATTTTTTGACTTTTCGAAACAGCAATGGACATTTTTAAAAAAACATGACCAATTACCAGGAAATGCCCTATTCATGGGCATCTCTCATTTTTTCAAAAGGTTTACTTTTTGAGAAAAATGAAAGGCACCGCTTGTGGGCACGAAAAATGGCTTTGAACAGCAGGTAGTGCAGTAGAAGGCGAGCAAGGGGAAGAGAGATGGACGTTCTTTATCTGCAATCAGACAAGGTCGGTGCACTCGGTGCCCCACTGCTGGCCAAGAGGAAGTATGATCGTCTCTATACTGACTCTGCTGATCATACAAATGCCCTTAGTGATTGCCTCAAGAGTTTAGCTCCGGGCGACACGCTCTATGTGGAACGCGAATCTAGCCTGGCAGAAACGATGGTAGGGGCTGCAGGTATTTTGAAACATCTCGCAGACAGGGGGGTGAATGTGTGGTGTGAGCGAAACCAAAAGCTGATTTCTGCCAGCACCTCACCTTTCAAGAATCTCTCCCTGGATGCCGCACAAGCGGTCATCGACTTTCGTAATGCCTTTACCAAAATGCGTCAGGAGAAAGGGATTCGTAGAGCGCGTCTTACTGGAAAGAGTCTTGGTCGTGCCAAACTTGAGCTTCCAGATTGCTTTGCAAGAGTCTGTCATGACTGGTTTGCGAAGAAGATCACGCTCTATCAGGCAGCAGGTCAATGCGAGATGTCGGTGACGACATTCTGGAAGCATGCCAAAGAACTCGAAAAGGCTGAGGCCACTGCCACAAACGAAATGCCTGATATCGCATT
>JAFXOX010000038.1 GCA_017528345.1 Desulfovibrio sp. | reverse complement strand
TCCACGGCCTCAGCCGGAGCCTTGGGGACATCCTTGGCTTCAGCCGGAGCCTTAGGAGCATCCTTGGCTTCAGCGGGAGCCTTAGGAGCATCCTTAGCCTCAGCCGGAGCCTTGGGGGCTTCCTTGGCTTCAGCGGGAGCCTTAGGGGCTTCCTTGGCTTCAGCGGGAGCCTTAGGAGCGTCCTTAGCAGTAGCCGGAGCCTTAGGAGCATCCTTGGCTTCAGCCGGAGCCTTGGGAGCGTCCTTAGCAGTAGCCGGAGCCTTAGGAGCATCCTTGGCTTCAGCCGGAGCCTTGGGGGCTTCCTTTTTGGCAGCGTAGGCTGTCTGAATAGCCTTGAAACTTGAGAGCTTGGCAAAAGGTTGGCTTGAAAGTTGCGGGACCAAGAGCAGCGTTGCTGGTAATGTCAGAAGTGTGGCAATAACAGTTCCGGCAATAAGCATATGTCCGGTATCGCCTTTGCGCAGATACTTTTTAAGGAAGATTGCTCCCACTATGCAGATGCCGCCTAGAATGGTCAGAGCGTGAATTTTGGGTAGGGCCTGAAGAATGTCTGCCGGGGGAAGCCAAGGCAGATATTGGCTCAGATTGGCTTTGTCCACGGAAAAATAGGCGAGTAAGAGAACTAGGCCTGCACAGAGTAACGTAAGCATCGAACAGCTGATGAAAAGACGTGCACCTGTCGGTCCTAGACGGACGATAGTTTTGGCTAGAAGAGGTGCAAGAAGGCAGATCATGGTGATCGCCCAGCCTGGCTGCATGGCCTTGGGCATGCACAGAGTCAGGGCTAGTCCTACTGCAAGATTGATCCAGATGAAGGTTGACGCTGCATGCTCTTTTTGTGAAGCTCTAATGGTATGAAAGGCCGATTTGGCCACTTTGATCCATGAAGGAAAGAGAATGGCGAAAAGCCAGGGAAGGCTGCCTACGCCAAGAAGAATAAAGGGAATCCACCAGCTGTCTAAAGGCCAGGGCTTACGCCATGTCGCATGGAAGAGATTATGAATATAGGCGGCATCCTTGACGACAAGATACATATAGCCAAGCCAGCCAAGAATTAGCCCCAAAAGACAAAGAAAACCAAAAACGGCATCGGCCTTTTGGGCTCGGCGATAGCGGCCGCACCAGATGAAAAAGAAAAAGCTCGAGAGGAGGGGCAATAGGAGGTAGAAGAGACCTCCTGTAAGAGTCGCAAGTCCAGCCAGCAAAAAGCCAAGTGGCAGAGAAAACCAGCGTCCATCCCCTCTCCAGCCACGACTGAGGAAAATTAATGAAAATACGCAGAGCGCCGAAGCGAGTGCAGCGTTGCTGAAAATGTGACCGATAGGAGCGAAAAGCGGGGCACTGAGCAGAAGAAGGCCGGAAGCCGTTGCAGCCGCGTTGCCGTAACCAGCACTGCGGCTCAGACACCAGACCGCCAGAAGGGCAAGAGCAGAGGAAAGAATGCCGGTCAGGGTGAAGAGCCAGAGCTCATGGGGACAGCACAGGGCCAAAAGAGATGTCAGCCAATGCAATCCTGGCCATTCAGCTGGCATCGCGTGAATGGGCGCGATCCACTGTCCACTGTCACGCACGCTGAGAAATGCGGTAATATGCTCAGCTTCCTTTGGACAGAAAAGAGCCGTGCCCTGCAGGGCATGAAAGAGATCAGGTGCTGTTCCCAGAAGCAGAAAGAACAGAATGAGCAGAAGACCTTTGAAACCATAGTGTTCAAGGGCATTTTCCTCCTGAGGAGGCAAACTCTCCTGGGGTTGAGATGTCTCATCTTCTGCGGAAGCATCTTGGATGTCTGCGTCCTGAACTACGCCTTCTTGAACGGGATTTTGACTGCTTTCTGTCGGCTCTTCATCATGAACTGCAGCTAACGCAGGCTCATTTTTTTGTTCTTCAGTAAGTTCTGCTGATTTTTCTTCTTCCTCAGGAGCTCTTTCTCGTTTGCGAGAAAAAAATGACCAGCGAGATTTTTTTGCCTCGTTAGATTTTGTTTGCTGAACTTCTGTGCTCATGGCTTATTCCGTAATGTATGCCCTTTACAGAAGGGGTGCTTCCTGATTCAACGAGAATTGCACTACAATTCCTGGAAACTGTGTTGACGTATTCTCTCTTCACAGGAGTAGATTCCCGTGCGATTCACGGTATTTATCCAACGCGCCGTAAAAAACTCTCCCTTCAGGGGGAGAATATAAGGCGTACCACAACTGGAATTTTCCTTGCCTTTCCTGCTTCACAATATCTTTTGGCGACTGGACAAGCCGTGTCAGCCTGTGGAGAGACAGTGAGACTTGGTGGAAGAGGTGTTTGGTTCGCAGCCGTAAAATTCCCCACTCGGGGAATTTGAAAGTGAAAACCAAACCTGTTCCTCTGGGCAGTCCAGTTTTCGCAGGAACCCGTCTAGGCTTGCAGGTGTTAGCTTGTCTCTGCTAGGAGTTCCCAGACTTTAGCGGGGGAGGATACCAACGAAAAAATCAGGCTGATACTAGCCTGGCCTTTTTTTCAAATTTTTATTCTATTTGTACTTTGTACAATGAGATGAGTTGCAAAGCAATTGTTTTTCTGAGGACGATGAATTCTTAGAAAAAACACAGTTCTGCTTACCCAACGCACTGTTAAGCCCCGTTGAAAGGTACGGGGATATAGCACGAATTGCTCAAATTTTTTTCAGTCTTCTCTGCCTAAAACGGTTCTCTGACAGCCGGGCAAGCCGCGCTGGCCTGTGCAGAGGCGCAGAGGTATCTAGGAAAGAGATGGCTAGTTCGCAGTTGTAAGATTTCCTTCCACTCGGGTTTTTGAGAAGTGCAAACGCACTGTCTCAGCTTTGTCGATATAGACGTGTCTCGCCTGTCTTGGAGGCAGCCTCAGGGTAATACTGTCGGTACGCTTTGTTATCTCCTTTGCCGGAGCATGTGTACACAGATCATAGATGGCAAGCTCCTGAGCCTGGCGCAGTGGTAGTTGCAGATCGTGTTCTTTCCGAGAAAAATTGGCAGCGGTTATCCATAGTCCTCCGGTTGGCAGTTGATTCTTGAGAAGAAGACAGCCGTGAGGTGCCGCAAGCGGTGGGGTAAGCTGTGCCTGGGCAAGACCCAAGAGATGGCGCGCCTGTAAAAGTCTGCTTAACGTTGTTTCTGCACTGACCAAAGACGCTTTGGATGTTTGCTGTAGTCGCAATTCAGGTGGAGAGACGAAGAATAGGCCTGGCATGCCAAGCGGAATAGCCATTTCTAGCAGGCTAAGTCTTTTTGTCTCTTCTGCCGGTATATTCTTAGGCCAGGACATGGGGCGTGTTTGCAAAAAACTGTCAGTTTCTGCAAACCTGGAAGAAAGCTTATGCATCTGTGGCAGAGCACGCAGGCTACGAACATCTTCACCTTTCCATGCATTTAGACCGTGAGCAAGGCGGGAGTGGGGAATATGGAGCTTGAAACTGAGTGAGATCATGTCTTTCAGAGGTGTCGTATCTTCAGTGAGTAGCGCGTAGCACACAGCAAGCGGAGTAATGCTGTCTTTGACAAAATCCACTTTACGCAACAGAAGCGGTAACACTGGAGCAGGAAGTGTTTCAGGAAAAAGACTCCAGCCCCCATAGCGGTGAACAGCCTGGCTGAGCTCTCCCAAAGCACTGAGACCCGGTTCCAGATCCAGGCTGACATCCTCGTTTGTTTCCATGGGACCAAGAGCATCGAGCCCCATAAGAGCTTTAAAGGGGAGGCCTGTGAGAGCATGCTGCTGAAAGCCGGTGTGCCGTATGGCGGCGGCCGAAAAGAGACGCTTAGCGTGACCCGATGGATCCTGCCAGAAAAGTATCGGGCGTTTTTTGTCCCCGGCAAAGGCATAAACCCATCGCCGTTGGCTGCCATCTATACCTTGCACACTCCCTGTAACAGCCCATGTCGCAGGCTCAGTCCAAACAGTACGGTCCTTGTGCAGATGTTGAGGAAGGAGACCTGCCTCTGCGAGTTTTTTGTGGGCTTCTTCTGAAAGTCTGTTGATTTGCCACTCGCTATGGGCTTTCGGTAGCAAAGGCCAATACTCACGGGGAATTTCCACAGCAGCATAGAGCCCTTCGTAGCTGGTCAGACCTCGTGCCTGCAACATAAAATCAGGGCCAAGACCTGTGGCTGCCTGAGGAAGATTTCCGCCAATTTCAATATTTGCCTGAGAGGTAGCTTGGAGAAATTGAGCAAAGGCCTTGTCATCGCCAGCTTCACGGCAGAAAGTAAAAGCCGTGATGTCCTCGCCCAGAGATTCCCTGGCTGGTACTTTGGCCCAGATGTCGCCAGTCTCGCCTGTGGGCGCAAGAAAAATGCCTTGAAGACCGGACTGACGTAGCTCTGCTAACAGGGATGGTGCGGCTAGGGCCCGCAGAGCCGGCTGCAGCGACTTCTCTGCGTGAGGATTAACATCGAGCCAATTCGGTGCGGCTTTGAGTAAGAGGGAAAAACGCTCCTCTGTACCGCTGTTTTGCCAGACACGCGTTGTGCCGGAAACTTCGCCAATGAGTTTTTTTGCTTCCCCAAGCATGGATTGCTGGACAAGCCATTGCACATATGCAGGGCTGATGCGCGGAAGGCCGGCATCCATGGCAGGTTTAGGGTGAGCTGCAAGATGCCTGCCCGGTTTGCACGCGAAGGATACGACAAGGCTTGCAATGAGCAAAAGAATTAGGGATATTCTTTTGCCGTCTTTATCTGGCGGAGTTTTTAGGAAGGAGAGCATAACCTATTGAATGTATTTATAGTATTTTGCTTAAATTATTATCTGAATTTTACGTACAAATATGTGCTGTAATAGGCTTGACATGTATGTAGTATAAGTTTACTGTGTTTTGTAGTTTTCTACAAGACGTATTTGTAATTTTTTTAAAATCAAGTTAGATATAAAGCTTAATATATAACATCAATCTTAGAGGTCGGCCTTTTTAGGACTTTACTTCTTTAGAGCCAAAGGCCTCTATGCTTGCGATTCTGATTTGGCTTTCTGCCACAGAGCTTCTTTCTCTTCGCGTGAGAGCTGCACAAAATCTTTGCCATCATCTCTGGCAAAACTCTCCATAAGGCTGAAGCGCTTAAGGAAACGGATGTTCGCCAAATCGACAGCTTCATTAATTTTGATTCCTTTGCGGCGTCCAAGTTCAGCCAACGTGAAAACAAGATCACCCAGTTCATGCTTTTGTGCATCCGTATCGCCGTTGCTGCAGGCATCAAGCCATTCCAACCATTCGGCTTCGACCTGTTGCTCCACATCCTCATCCGTGTTCCAGGTAAAATCCACTCGTGAGGCCTTGGACTGTATGCGGTAAGCCTTGATCAGTGCAGGTAGGCTTTTGGGAAGGCTGTCGAAAATGCCTTGTGGTTCTTTATTATCCTTGGCATGTTCGGCTCGCTTGATGGCCTCCCAAGTTTTGAGCTGCTCATCGCGATTGGAAAAGGTCGTTTCACCAAAAACATGGGGGTGCCTGCGGATCATCTTGGCACGATTGCCATCAAGGGCATCAGCTAAGGAAAAATCTCCCTTTTTCTCATAGAGTTGAGCGATAAAAAGCAAGAGAAACGCAACATCACCAAGTTCCTCACAGACATCGGCTACGCTGCCCTGGCGAATAGCCGAAACAAGCTCGTGGCTTTCTTCGATGACATAGTCGGCAAGGCTTTCCGGTGTCTGTTCTTTATCCCAGGGACATCCATCTTCAGCTGTTAGACGTTTTATGACTTCAATAAGTTCTGTCAGGGCAGTTGTATTCATCAGCATTCGGCATCGAAAAACCTGCTTGCACGCAGGGAGGAAATGCCGCCTCCAGTGTTTTTCCTTTGCATGAATCCGTGATGAGCTCAATACGGATTTTTTAATTGAAACAGGAATTTTTCGTATTTGTGGTGATCCTAGCTTTGACGAGCATGCGTGGTACTGTCACGAACAGTGCCCGTTTGGGAGTGTATTTTCAGCCATATTGTAAGGCACTTGCTGGGGAAGCTCACGTCAGTGAAGCCCAAGACGCGACGTGAGATCTGCAGGCATAAAATTCTTGATGTGATCTATCAGGGCGCTTAAGTAGGGGATAGTGTGGGAATTTTGGACAAAGGCCGCCTGCCCGAAGATGGTCTGTACGACAACAATGAGCAGAGAACAGAGGAAGAGACCTTTGGCAAAGCCCAGAACAAGTCCTAAAAGGTTATCAATCCATTTGGCGAAGGAGAGCTCGAGAATTTTGCGCAGCAATCTTGCTACAAGGGACACAATGAGCATGGTGGCAATGAAAATGAGAATGTAGGCGAGGATTATCCTGAGATTTTCATTGGCGAGAAAGCTCATGTAAGGGGCGACTTTGGCGTGCTGGGTATTGGCAAGCGTAAAGCCGATGAGCAGGCTCAGAATACCGGCAATTTCCTGAATGAAACCATTTTTTAGGCCTGTCAGAGAAAAAAAGACAAGCAAAAGAATAATGATGAGGTCAAAAATATCGCTGCCTACCAAGTTCTGACCCTCCGAATAAAAATCAGTAAAATGGCTTTGAATCTGAGCTTTTCGGGCTTACACAGAAGCTATGTGCAAAAAACTTCAGAAATCTGATACGTTATTTAGCCAAAGTCTTCAATAGCCTATGTGAGGGCTTTTCGTGAGGAAAGAGAAGGAAAGTGAGGAAATTGGAGATTGCACAAACCAAAGCGGGAAGAGGGTAGGTAATAAGGGAGGATACACGACAAAAAAGGAAACCAAGGGGCCTGACATCCTTCCCCGCCTCAAGTCTGGTGATTCCTTTCAGGAGAGGCCCTACAGGGAGTAGCACAGGCGGGGCTAGACATGGTTTCTGCTTGCAAATATTCCTTTCGGCAGCGAGCCAACCCGCTTTTTCCTAGCTCTTACCCCACAGACTGAAACGGCTTGTCAGCCGAGAAAATCGTCGATGACAGGAGCGGCAAAAAACAAGAAATTTCCAGATAGGGGCGTCTTCTATACTCTGCGATCAGGAAAGAATTCTATGGTAGGACAGTTAAATGAAATAGTATTTCAAAAAGGCCCTTGGCATTTGATGCCAATTGTGCTAAAAGATTAAAAATTCGCACTATTCAAGGCTTTATGGCCTTTTTTTGCATGTTTTGTGCCTTCAGCTCAAAACAACACCTTATTTCATTACCGTGGCGGCCGTAAAACTACGAAGCTTTAGCTACGTGGACGGAGGCTCTCAACCAAGGTCACCTGATCGAGCGACAGCATCAATACTATTGGTGCTGGGAAATAAGCTAAAGCAATAATACCGTGGTTCGCACGGGAATCTGCACCTGAGGAGAGAGTGTAAGCCGCCGCAGTTTTTTAGAGCTGTAGCGCAGTTCTCGCTGAATCAGGAAGTCCCCTCCCTATAGGCGGAAGCACGTTTTTTGGCGCACAAATAGGCTTTTGTACAGACAGTGAACATCAAGCGCCTTACCAGTGTCATATGGTCTGGCTTTTTCAAGGCTTAACCCTCTTTTCGTATGAAAAAGTAGAGCCTTTAGCCCATCCCTCTATGGTCAGAAAAAAACGGAGGCAGTGTGCTTTGCGATCTGCCCTGCAAATGCATGCTGAGTTTTTTCTTGATGAAAACAGTAAAATTTCTTCTTCTTCCTGTTCTGTGCGGCCTTTTGCTCTGCAGCTGCAGTAGTAAAACGCAAACAGCTCAGGAAAACCAAGACAATGACCTTTTCGTCGAATACGATGATTCCTACTTCCCCCAAAAAATAGAAACTTTGGCCATGGGTGAACTCGCCAATGAACCAAGGCAAGGGAGACGTTCCTGGAGCAGACGTGGTGCGCAGCGTTCTAGCTATACCTATGAAGGGAAAGCCACAGGTTCGAGGCGTCAACTTTTGCGTGCTGCCCGTTCAGCCATTGGCACTCCTTACGTGGTTGGTGGTTCAAGTCCGGGGGGCTTTGACTGTTCAGGCCTGGTTTGCTGGGCGTATGGCAATGTCGGTGTCAAATTACCGAGAACGGCCAGAGAACAGTCTGTTGTAGGAACTAAAGTCCGTGACCCTAATGCCATGCAGGCTGGCGATATCGTGGCTTTCAGACATCCTAAGCGTGGCTACCACACCGGTATCTACGTGGGAGATGGCAAATTTATCCACAGTCCCCGCCGCAAGAGTCATGTAAAAATCAATTCGCTTGATGATCCATACTTTAGTGAAACATTTTTAGGTGCTCGGCGCATTAATCTTAACGGCCGCGAGAATCTTCTTGCCCAGGCAGAGAGTCGGCTGCGTGACGAACACGATTTTTCCTCGTCAAGATCACACTATCTGCGTCTGCACCGCGAAGACAGTCGGTCCTCACGTAATGCCAGCAGAGAACGCAGTGGGCGCTCCTATCGCTCTGTAGCTGACCGTGAATCAAGACGGGATGCCAAGAAAAGCAAGAAAGAATCCCGTTACCGTTCCGTCGCCGACAACAGCAGATCACCTTCCAGGAAAGATCTCAGGAGAAGCGAAGATCGCCGTAAAGATGTCAAGGGCAATCATCGCGACTCGAGAAGAGAAAATGCGAGGAATGACCGGCGCAGCACCAAGAGAGAAGAAGCCCGTGGTAGTAGGGCAGAACGTTCAGCAAAGCAGGCTGGAAGAAATACCCGTAATGACAGAAAACATGAGGCAAAGGAAAGTCGTAGAAAGCAGCAAGCCGCCTATGAATCTAAATCCCATAATAAGCGGTCAAAGCCAGAGAAAAAAAGAGGTTCTTCCAGAAAGTCTTAGTTTGTGCTTGAGATAATCCTTCATGACTACACAGCATAATTTTATTGCAGGCCGGTTGGCTCCAAGTCCAACCGGCCTGCTTCATTTAGGTAATGCGTGGGCTTTTCTTCTTGCCTGGCTTGCCTGCCGCGCACAGAAAGGTCGCATGATTTTGCGCATGGAAGACATTGATCCCCAGCGTTCACGACCTGACTATGCAACTGCTATTATAGAGGATCTTGTTTGGCTTGGCCTGGATTGGGACGAGGGGCCGGATATAGGGGGCGCTCATGGCCCCTATGTGCAGAGTCAGCGAACAGAAATGTACCGTCAGGCCATTGAAACGCTGACTCAAAAAGGCGTAGTGTATCCGTGTTTTTGTACTCGCAGGGAACTGAAAAGTCTCGCCAATGCCCCGCATCTTGAGGATACAGGGCCCGTGTATCCTGGTACATGCCGACATTTGCCTGAAAATGAACGATATAGGCGCATTGCTGCAGGTCAGCGGTATACGCTGCGTTGTGCCTGCCCTGAGCAGACAATTGTTTTTACCGATGCCATCTGTGGGCCACAGCAGCTGAGCCCAAACGACTGGGGTGGCGATTTTGCTTTGCGACGTTCTGACGGTGTTATTGCCTATCAGTTGGCCGTAGCTCTTGACGATGCGGAAATGGGGATAAGTCAGGTTGTGCGTGGCCGAGACATTCTTTTTTCTACCCCCAAACAACTTCTTCTTTTGCGTTTGCTTGGCAAAAAGGAGCCATCTCAGTACGCTCATATTCCCCTTCTCATGAACGCCAGTGGTGAGCGTCTGGCAAAACGGCATCAGAGTTTGACTTTAGCCCACTTACGTTCTCTAGGGCTTCATCCTGAACGGCTAGTCGGCCTTTTGGCCTTTTATGCGGGATTGATCCCTAAGATTGAAGAAGTTGCAGCTGCTGAGCTCCTTTCCCAATTTGCTTTCTCCAAGCTACCCAAAGAAGATCTCAGAATTTCTGAATTGCAGCTTGAGGATCTCCTGGCCTAGTGCTCTCTCGCCCCCCAAAAAAAAGGCTGCATGAACAACATGCAGCCTACCAAAAATGGAGCCAGCTAAGAGACTTGAACTCTTGATCTGCTGATTACGAATCAGCCGCTCTACCAACTGAGCCAAGCTGGCGTTCTATCTCGTTTACCCTCTTGATAGTCAAGTGTCAAGATTTTTTCACTGACGCTCTTTTTTCCCGGAAAAACGACTCGCCTTGATTCTTTGCAATATCTTGCATAATTTTGTTTGGTACACAGCGATTTTCTCTCGGAAAAGCTCTTACAAGGGAAATCGCAATTTTTGCATTTCTTTTTCATGATAGTGTTTTTCGCGCAAAGCTTGCGCGCAAAAGAAAGCGAGTTTTTTGATTTAGGCTTTACAGGCTGATGGCAAGGAGAGTCGAGACAAGTTCGAAAATAAAAGTTAATTTAATTTTTAAAACTGGCTATTGGCTGTATAAACCAAGACGAATCAATTGCCTTTGTGGTCGCTATTTCACGGGGATACAAGAAATTTTTTAGAAAAAATTAAATTTTGCTATGGCATACAAATTGCTATTTTGTGGTGCAAAATCATACACAATAAGCTAGAGAGGATTGCTATGTCATCTATTTGCTTTTTCTTCTCTATTCATGAGCCTTTCCTGTTGCGACACTATTCTGTCTTTGACCTTGGACAGAACTCATTGTACGAAGATGATGAAAAAAATTGCGCAAGAATCCGTAAGCTTGCAGCTTCATCGTATCTTCCTTCCATCAACCTCCTTTTGCGCCAGGTTGAGTTTCATGGTAAGGATTTTCGTTTTGCGTGCCATGTTTCTCTGCCTGCATTGCAGCTTTTTGAGCAGTATACGCCAGAAGTTATTCAGGGTTTGCAAGCGCTTGCCGACACGCAATGCGTGGAATTTGTGGCAGGGGCTGCGCATTCTCTGGCTTTTCTCTATTCCCGTGAGGAGTTTTGCCGTCAGCTTAAGGCCTATTCCCAGATGACGGAGAGAGTCTTCAAGCAGAAACCGAGCTGTTTCTGTTCCACAGAGCTGATCTATAACAACGATTTTGCTTCTTGCCTTGAGTCCATGGGCTTTTCTGTAATGCTGGCTGAAGGGACTGACCATGTTCTTGGTTGGCGCAGCCCTAATTTTGTCTATGCACCAGAATCTGTTCCCAATATGCGTCTGCTTTTACGTAACCGTCGTCTCTCTCGCGATCTTTATATGCGTTTCTCTGATCGCAGTTGGGATCAGTGGCCGCTGACTGCAGATAAGTACGCTGACTGGTGCAGTCAGGCCTCTAATAATGCTGATGTGATCAATCTTTTCACAAATATGAATATGTTTGGTGTGCACAATACGGCTGAGAGCGGCTTCTTTGCCTTTATGGAACAACTTCCAGAGGCGATGCTTGACCGTGGCTTGCATTTTGCTACACCCTCTGAGGCTGTGAAGTGCTATCCTGTGCGAGATAGTATTGATGTCAAGCAGTTCATCAGCTGGGATGATGCTGGTGGTGATCTGAATTCCTGGCTTGGCAATGATATGCAGAAAGATGCCGTGCACTTCCTGTATAGCTTGACGGACAGAGTACATGCTCTTGATGATCCTGAGCTCTTACATGATTTTACTCGTTTGCAGACATCAAATTATCTGCGTTGGATGTCCACCAAATGGTTCTCATCACATATTTTTAAGGAACCTTCACCTTTTGCCAATGCGCAGGAAGCGTACACTACCTATATGAATATTCTTGCCGATTTTGAGATGCGCTTGGAAAATGCCGAAGAAAACGCAGCAAAAGCTGTGGCAAAGCCTGAAAAAGGAAAGATTACCCATCGTAGTGGAAAAACACCTGAGCGCAGACAGTCCCTGCAGAATGTCCAGTTTGTGGCGTAGATTTTATTTCAGGCCAGCTTTTCGCGTGAACAGTTCATTTTCCTTTTTATCCAACGCGCCGTAAAACTCCGTCCGAAAGGCACGGGATTTTACGGCGCACCTTAACTAGAATTTTTGCCTTTTCAGTTTGTGGTACGCTGATTTTCAATAGAACTGCCGCAATACAGAAATCGGAGCTCCACCACAACTACCTGCAAAGTAACTTGGTGACCAGAGAGAGCTACCCCACAGCTTGCGTTGCAGGCTTGGATATCCACGCTTCCTGATCAGTCTGCTGGAGATGCCTTTTAGGCTGTTGACCAGTGAAGATACGGCGAGTTTCGGAGGGTATTCACCAGCAGGTGTACATGATCATCCTCTCCGTAAACTCAGCGAGTTCTGCCTCGAAATCAGCGCATACGCTGGCAAATATCAGCTTCAGGTCGTCAAGAATATCTTTGGTGAAGGTGCCTCGGCGGTATTTTGTGACAAAGACCAAATGTACATGCATCATGAAAACACAATGTCTGCCGCTACGAATTTCCTTGACATTTTCCATAGACCAACGATATTTACAATATGAAAATCCTGCAAGCCTTCAAATACCAACTCGTGCCGAAATCTGCTGAAGCTACCATCATGCGTCGGTTTTCCGCTTGCTGCCGTTTTTTTTGGGGGGGAACAAGGCGCTTGCCTTGGAAAAGGAGACTTACGAGACCGAAGGCAAACGCCTCGGGTAGTACAAATGAGCAGGGCTTTTGCCGGAATGGAAAAAAGAAGAATCCACGGCCTTTCTTTCCGAAGCGCACTCTCAGAGACGGCAACAGGCCCTGAAAGACCTTGATATGGCATACAAGAACTTTTTTGAAAAGCGTGCCGCGTTTCCACGCTTCAAGAAGAAGGGTATGCATGATTCTTTCCGCTATTCACAGGGGTTCAAGGTCGATGAAAGCAAAGCCGCGTCTTTCTTCCTAAGATAGGCTGGATGAGATACCGTAACAGTCGTAACATTCTTGGTACGCCAAAACAGATAGCTATCTCACGTACAGCTGGTAAATGGTAGATATCTCTACAGACTGAACGCGAGATAGTTGCTCCAATACCCCCATCAAAGACTGCCGTCGGTATAGATATGGGTATTGCTCGTTTCGCAACTCTTTTGCGATGGCACATACGTGAACCGCTCAACAGTTTCTGCAAGCATGAGGCTAAATGAGCTGAGCTGCAGCGGAAGCTCTCAAAGCTGCAGAAGTTCTCAAACAACTGGTAGAAGCAGAAACGCAAAGAGCAAAAGCAGCACCGCAAGATTGCAAACGTGCGCAATGATTTCCTGCACAAGCGGCACCCATAAGCAAGAACCACGCTCTAGTACGTCGTTCATTAATAGACTAGACATTTTGATCTTTGTTCTGCTAATGTGTTGCCACCCTTAGTTAGGAGGCAACAGCACATGAGAACACCAATTCATCTTGAAATCTCACCTGACCACCTAAAAAAGCTTGAAACTATTGCCAATTCAGG
>JAFXOX010000002.1 GCA_017528345.1 Desulfovibrio sp. | reverse complement strand
CAGGCCACCAAGGATGCTGGCCGCATTGCCGGCCTTGAGGTGAAACGTATCATCAACGAGCCTACGGCTGCTTCTCTGGCCTATGGTGCTGATAAAAAATCCAATGAAAAAATCGCGGTTTTCGACCTTGGCGGCGGCACCTTTGATATCTCCATCCTCGAAGTAGGTGACAACGTTGTCGAAGTCCGTGCCACCAATGGTGATACCTTCCTCGGTGGTGAAGATTTTGACCAGCGTGTGATTCATTTCCTGGTTGATGAATTTAAGAAAGAAAACGGCATTGATCTCTCCAAGGACAGTATGGCGCTGCAGCGCCTGAAGGAAGCCGCAGAAAAGGCCAAGAAAGACCTCTCCACATCCATGGAGGCTGAAGTCAATCTGCCCTTTATCACTGCCGATCAGAATGGTCCCAAACACCTCATGCAGAAGATTTCTCGTGCTAAACTGGAATCTTTGGTTGGGGATCTGGCAGAAAGGACCATTGAGCCCTGCCGCAAAGCCCTTGCTGATGCCGGCCTTGAGCCTGGCCAGATTGACGAAGTCATTCTTGTCGGCGGTATGACCCGTATGCCTCTTGTGCAGCAGACTGTGGCCAAGTTCTTCGGCAAGGAACCCAACCGTTCCGTGAACCCCGACGAAGTGGTGGCCATGGGTGCAGCCATTCAGGGCGGCATTTTGACTGGCGATGTCAAGGATGTGCTTCTGCTTGACGTGACGCCCCTGTCCCTGGGCATTGAAACCATGGGCGGTGTCTTTACCAAGCTCATTGAGCGCAATACGACTATTCCCACCCGCAAGAGCAATGTCTTTACAACGGCAGCTGATAATCAGCCATCGGTTTCCATTCATGTTCTGCAGGGTGAGCGTCCCATGGCTCAGGACAATATGACGTTGGGCCGTTTTGACCTTACGGGTATTCCGCCGGCGCCCCGTGGTGTCCCGCAGATTGAAGTGACCTTTGATATTGACGCCAATGGTATCGTCAATGTCTCGGCCAAGGATATGGGGACTGGCAAGGAACAGTCCATTAAAATCACCGCTTCCTCGGGCCTCTCTGAAGAGGATATCAACCGTCTCGTACACGAGGCTGAGGCTCATGCCAGCGATGATAAGAAAAAGCAGGAGCTCATTGAGGCCCGCAATCAGGCAGACAGCCTTATCTATGCCACAGAAAAATCCATTTCTGATCTCGGCGATAAGGTCGATAGCGGCTTGAAGAGTACGGTGGAAGGCAAGATTCAGGATCTGCGCAAGGTCATGGAAGGCGAAGATGTCGAAGCCATCAAGAACGCCACCAAGGAACTTTCTGAATCAAGCCATAAGCTTGCCGAGCAGCTCTATAAGCAAAATGGCGCAGGTGCAGCAGCCGGACCCGAGCAACAGGCTGGCGCCTCCCAGGCCGGAGCACAGAATCCCAACGACGATGTCGTTGATGCCGACTACACTGAAGTGAAAAAATAAGCTTTTTAGAAAACCCCGTTTTGCGCCGTGTTTGCTCTGCTGCAAAATGCAGATGCTGACACGGCGTTTTTTTTGTTGCTTCTGTGCTTTGGGAGCTGTTGTCAGTGAGCCTGTGCTGTAGTACAAGAATTGAGGCTTTTGAGCGTTTATGATCCTTTTACGTCTGAGTTTTGCCATGCATAGTGTTTCCCGTTTGAGAACAGTTCTCTGTTTTACTCTGCTTTTGTCTTTTTGTGTGCTTTGCGCGTGTGGCCCCCTGATGGGGAGAAAAACCGAGCAAACGCATGAACCGTACGTAGTTTTGGCGCTCCCTGGTCAGGGACCTTATGCGGGTCTTGCCAGTAGAATACTACAGGGTGCTCGTCTGGCTGTGCAGGAGATGGAGCGTCATGGCGTCAAAGTGCATCTCGCCTTTGTAGATACCAAGGCCAAAGACTGGACAGCCCGTCTTACGGCCTTGCCTGAACATTTCCGTATCGTGGGCGGGCCTCTTGATCCGGAAAGCTACAGGACCTTGAAGAGCACAGGTCTGATTGCCAAGTACCGCTTCTTTACGTTTCTCAATGAGCTCAATGGCGCTGATGAAGGCCGTCTTGCCTGGAGATTCTTTCCCAGCTCACAGGATCAGGTGGACGCTGTCCTGAATTTTGCCACAAATCAGCTGGGCATTTGCTCGTATGGAGTATTTTCGCCAAGTGACCCCTACAGTCTAAAGAAAGTTGCCCTTTTTGAAGAAGGTGCGCGCAGGAGAAACCTTTCCGTGCAAAAGGCTTTCTATACAAGCGGCTCTCAGCTTGTTGACCAGGTCAAGCCTTTGCTGAATCCCACAACTCTTGGTGAAGGCTCAACGGCGACTCCCGTGCCTCAGACTGCCTTTGAAGCTATTTTCCTGCCCGCGTCCTGGAGCGCCCTTGGTGGGCTGATATCAAGCTTTATGTATCACGGAGAAGACCGTTTGGTTCTGCTTGGTACTATGCTCTGGGAGCAGAGTCTTGCCGGTAAACCCCTGCCTCAGGCCAATCGTTATGAACTTGCTGTTTTCCCGGGTGCCTGGAATATCCAAGCACGCGTCTCAGCCCTTTCAGGGAAAAAAACTGATTTCTGGCTTGCACTTGGCTATGATTTTGTCAATTTTGCCGTCAATCTGGGAAATGTGGACAAGCTGTCTGCTCCTGAAGTGAAGGATCGCGCCAATCGTGCCGCGTCCATCATGCGTATTCTGGCTCCTCTGAGCTGGGACGGACAGGGCCATGCTCACCAGAAGCTTATTATTTACCGTGCTTCGGCTCAGGGAGTCGCTCCTATGGATCTGCAGCTTTTTCAGCAGATGCGGGCTCAGCGCAAACAAAACGCTGCGTTGCGTATGCAGGGAGGCTCCGAGGAGCAAGTTCCTCCTGACGTTGATCCATTGACTGGAACACCAGCTCCAACCAGTACAGCACCGACACCGAGTCCTGTGGCAACCCCCCAGATCACGCCCCAGGCAGCTCCACAAACATTTCCGCAGTCGTCGCATAAGTTGCGTTTGCCACCTCGTCAAAGTCATCCCTAAGGAGACCCATCATGGGTGAAGAGACAAAAATTGGATTCAAAGATGTTCGTCATATGGCACAGCTTTCCAGGCTAGATGTATCTCCGGAAGAAGAGAGTGTCTTTGCAGGGCAGTTTGCTGATATTTTGGGCTACATGGATATTTTGCAAGAAGTGGATGTGCACGAGGTAGAACCCCTTTACAGTCCGGTCAACCATGAATTTCGTGCTCGTGAGGACCAGACGCGGGCAGTGCGCAGCCACGAAGAGATCCTGGCCAATGCCCCTGAGGCGGATGAACATTATTTTATTGTACCGAAAATCGTCTAAGGCGGGAATTGCTGTATGGGTGAACTTTTGTACTCGACAATTGGAGCTGCATGGGATCTTTTGCAGAAAAAAGAACTCAGCGCAACAGAACTGACCTCACAGTGCCTGAAGCGTATAGAGGCAACCGAGCCCAAGCTTGGCGCCTTGTTGGCCATAGACAGCGAGGGCGCTTTGGCACAGGCCAAAGCGCTCGATGATAAGGGCCCCAATCCCTCACAGCCGCTTTGGGGCGTACCTGTGACAGTTAAGGACGTCATTTTGACCCGAGGGCTGACGACAACAGCCGGCTCGCGTATGCTCGAAACCTTTGTGCCACCCTATGATGCCTTTGTCGTAGAACGTCTGCGTCAGGCAGGTGCCGTCATCCTTGGCAAAGCCAATATGGATGAATTTGCTATGGGGTCAACCACAGAAAACTCGGCCTATCATGCGGCACACAATCCTTGGGATATCCAGAGAGTACCCGGTGGTTCATCGGGTGGCAGTGCGGTTTCTGTAGCTTCAGGACAATGCTTTGCCTCTCTTGGCACAGATACCGGTGGATCCATCAGACAGCCAGCAGCCCTCTGCGGCTGTGTTGGCATGAAGCCAACCTATGGCCGCGTTTCCAGATACGGTGTCATTGCTTACGGCTCCTCCTTGGATCAGGTGGGACCGCTCGCCCGTTCTGTGTCAGACTGCGCAAGAGTGCTTTCCGTGATTGCAGGTCACGACCAGCGTGACGCCACATCATCGCCAAACGAAGTGCCCGATTATCTGGAATCACTTTCATCTGTGAGCCTGAAAGGTGTTCGTTTTGGGCTTCCCAAAGAGTTTTATGGCGAAGGTCTGGCAGGTGATGTCTCAGAAGTCTGCGCAGGAACAATTCAAAAACTCGTTGAGGCCGGCGCCGAACGTGTAGATGTTTCCCTGCCCCACACACATGCTGCCATTGCAACCTACTATATCATAGCCATGGCTGAAGCGAGCTCCAACCTTGCCCGCTACGACGGCGTGCGTTATGGCTACCGTTCTTCGCAGATTACGGATCTTGAAAGCCTGTATGTCAGATCTCGTACTGAAGGCTTTGGTCAGGAAGTGCGCAGACGTATTATGCTTGGCGCCTTTGTGCTTTCATCTGGGTATTATGACGCCTATTATAAAAAAGCGGCCCAGGTCAGGCGCATCATCCGCGACGAATATGTCGCAGCTTTAGATCAATGCGATGTGCTCCTTTGCCCAGTTTCTCCTGTGACAGCCTGGCCTCTCGGGCAGCATGCCAATGATCCTCTCAAAATGTACCTCATGGATGCCTACACGCTTTCCTTGAATCTTGCAGGTCTTCCAGGCCTTTCTCTGCCGGTGGGCAAGGCCTCAGGTCTCCCAGTTGGTATGCAAATTATCGGAAAAGCTTTTGCGGAAACACAGCTTTTACGCATTGGGAAAGCTATAGAATCAGTTTTGCCGAATATTGGTTGTCCTCAACTTTAATTTTTATAATTAATAATTCACCGCTCTTATATATTTTGAAGAAATGATGTGATTTATTTGCTTTGATTGCAAGTCTCATTATGTGAAAAGAAAGCTAGAAACGGCTGAATGTAGCCAAGATGTTTTGGACAATTAAATAAAAAACGATAAATTGTTTGAAGTATTGGGTACATAGAAGTATTTCTGCTGGTACGTTTGAAGAATAGGCTGATTGCTAGGAAAGAAATGAAAGAAAACGCAAAAAAGTGGTAGAAAAGGTACGTCGAAGAAAATAAGGATAAAATAGAAAAGATGTATATTGAGGAAGATAGAGAAAAAGATTGAATATTAATACTTTAAAGAATATGAATCGAAATTGAAAGAAAAGTTTTTAAAGGCAATGACATCTAATGAGGATTGAGTATAAGAATTGTACAAATAAAAAATGACGGCGTGCTAAGCGCAAAAGGTGTGTAGCTACAAACGTCACGTGCAAACGATCTGAGAAGTACGTGAGAAATGCCTAAATCTTTGGGGTGCATTGCTCCTCGGAAAGTAACCTTTGCGCCTTGGTAGCTTCATCGGGATGGAGACCTCCCAAAAAAAGCCCATACCAGAAGTGGTATGGGCTTTTTTTGGGAGAAAGTATTCGCGCTTACAAAAAGCGTAGGAATTGAGCAGCCAAGGAATGTTGGCTAGAGAAACTTTTTAAAAGCTTTCTCTATCACGAAGCTTCTGCAGAAGCGTCCGTAAACTCTTTGAGCGCGGCCAAAGTCTGTCTGGCTTCATCCTTGGGTACAATACTCAAGGCAAAACCCGCATGCACAATGACGTAGTCCCCCTTGGATACCGTCTCTGGTAAAAGCATAAGGGAGGCTGTGAGGTAGGTTTGACTGTTACCGACACGCACACGAGCCATGGAATTGTCGAGAAGCTCTTCAATCTGAGCGGGAATGGCAAGACACATAGTTTCTTTCCGGGGCGGAGATTACTCCGCCCCTAATTTTTTTCAGCTTACCCTGGTGTGTTGTTTTGCTTTTTCCCATAGGGATACAGGGCCGTATTCCAATAGAAAACATAGTAAGGTAGCGTGAAAAACATCATGAGATAAGCTAAACTCTTTGTGAAAAGAAAGTAATCATAGAAGATATTGAATTCCATCGGTCGTCTCCTGGCCTAGTGGGCATCCTTAAAGTCAGGATGTTCGTAAAGGATAGGCATATGGTAGATGATAAAGCGGTAGGCCGTAACGATCATGGTCACCACAAAGACGGAAATCATCACTTCCCAAATGCTCGGGAAATACCGCTCTGCACTGGGCAGCTGGTAGTTGAAGGCGATCATGCAGATATTGAAGCGGTTCAAAACGATACCGGCCACGGCATTCATGGAGGCGTACTGACAGAGCTTGACATTGCCATCGCGAGATCCCTTGGCGTAAAGCAGAGCAGGCAACAGGACAAAGCCAAACATTTCGACCAGCCACCAAGCACCGTAGCCTGTGAAGAGGTAGCTGAAATTGGCCTGGACAAGCATGTCGATAAACTTGAGCATGAAGTAGGCCATCAAAATGAAGGACGCCGCCTTAGCAAAGCTCAGAACAACAGTATCGCTTTCGCGCAAATGTGTTTCGTCCATGTACGCATGCGCACCCTTATGGGCAAAGAATCCTTCCATAATGACCATGGACGCGCCGGCAGCCATGGAGCTGACGAAGAAGAACATGGGTATGAAGGGTGAGTACCACAGAGGATGGAGCTTTCCGGGGCAGATGAGATAGAGGCTGCCCAGAGAAGACTGATGCAATGTGGAAAGTGTCATACCGAAGATGGTCAGAAGAATATTAATCTTATTGACGAAGGTACGCCATTTGAGCACGCAGGGGAAACGGTTGGAGAGCCATTCACAGGGCGCAACCGAGAACTCCACAAAGAGCACCGTCAAATAGGTCGCAACGCACAGGCCGACTTCAAAGAGTACGGAAGTCGTGCCCGGGAAGAAGAACATAAAGGGCAGGCGCAGGGGATGACCTAAGTCATAGAGCAGTGCCACGACTACGAAGAGGTAGCCAAGGAAGGCTGTGAGCACTGCAGGCCGTGCTGCAGAGTGAAAATGCTTCATGCCCATGACATAGCAGGCAACAGTTGTGAAATAGCCGCCGGCTGCCAGGCAGACGCCGCAGAGCAGGTCAAAACCGATCCACATGCCCCATGGCTGATTGTCGTCAAGATTGGCCACAGAGCCAATGCCCTGGGTAAATCTGATAACCGTGATAACCAGGCCGACACTGAGAATGATCCAGGTAATGATATTGCCCAGGGTCGGTTTGAGCAGTGGCCCCATATTAAACATTTTTTCCCTGGTGGGAATAACAATGCTATGATTTTCCATTTTACGCACCCTCCCCGTGTTTGCCAGCCGATTCGCGGGCCTTCAGGGCTTCGGCCATGGCCTTGCGGGCACGATCTGCAGCGCCTTCGCCTTCTGTTTCCTGAATTTTGCGAACAGCGGCATCCACGGCTGCCTGCACGTCTTCTCTGGCCTCGCGCTTGGTCTGCTCTTGGGCCTGCTTGTGCATGGCTTCACGGCGTTTGGTCATGCCGTAAGCGCCACCGAAGAGCACCGGCCAGAAGGCAACAATCATGGGAACAGCGCCCAGAGCACCATAAGTCAGTTCACCCATGGGCTGATTGCCCAGGTGTGTATCCAAACCGAGCTGTTTGAGCTCGGGTCCTGCGAGCACGGGGTTCTCCGGAGGAATCTTGGGTCCCTTGGGGTTAGCGGGAGCTAAGACCATCCAGGCTGTGCCGCCGGCATCGTGTTCACCGTAGATGTAATCAAGATACTTGTCGGGATTATCGGCAATTCTGGCACGAGCGACCTTGATCAGGTCGGTACGCCGGCCAAAGGTCAGAGCCTCCATGGGACAGGCTTCAACACAGCCGGGAAGTTCGCCCTTGTCCAGACGCGGCTTACAGAATGTGCATTTCTTGACGAGCGGATCCCATGCTTCATTGTACTCAAAACCGGGAGCATAGAAGGGGCAGGCAATCATGCAGTAACGACAGCCCACACACTGAGAACCATTGTAGGTCACGCTGCCATCAGGCTGCTTCTGGAAGCATTTAGCAAAACAGGCTGAAGCACAGGCCGGATCTTGGCAGTGGAAGCACTGCAGCTTGCGGTATACGGCCTTGCCGTTCATCTCGTACTTATTGACAACGGTCCACTGTGTGGCCGAGGTACGGCGTTTGGTATTGCACACACTCAGATCATCAAAGGGCTTATCTGGCGCAGGCAGTGCATTGACTTTATTACAGGCCTCTTCACAACGACGACAGCCAACACAGCGAGTCGTGTCGTGCAAAACGCCATAACTCTCAGGATAGTAGGGGAAAACGTGGCTAGCCTGGGCAGTACTAGGAGTGGCCGCATTGCCAAGAGCCGAAACGACGCCCGCACTGCCAAGGAGTGTCAGAAATTTTCTGCGGTTCATTTCGATTCCTCCTGCTGGGCCGTGCGCAGCTTATGACAAGCCGTGCAGTCCGTCTTCCTGGGCCGCTTGACATTCATGCCGTCATGGCAACCCATGCATTGCAGGTGATAGGCAGCCTTGAGCGGAGGACGACCAGGATGTTTCTTGTCAATATTTGGCGTGTGGCAGCTGATACACTTGGAGGGCGTCTGAGATGCCGGACTGTTGTGATGGCAGGTCTGACAGAAGACTTCTGGTGTGGAATGGAAAGCGTCAGCCAAAGCGTCGCCCTTGATCTGGCGCTTCAATGAGACGATATGCCGTGCGTGATTAAAGACATTGGCCTCGTACTTGTCCTTGAGCGAGTCGATGACAACCTTGTACTTCATCCGCTTGGGATCAAGGTAGTCAACGGGCTTCTTGGCGGCCAGAGCAGCCTGTGCCAAGGCAATATTCTCTTCGTGGTCGAGTTTACCGGAGATGCCCGCAACCAGCTGTTCCTTGGTCATAGTCGGGATGTCTGTATGGCAGACGGCACACCACTGATCGCTGCGCGAGGGTTTCACAATATTGTGACAGCCGGCACATTCAACGCGCTGAGCGTAGACCTTGGCATGGCAGCTCACACAGCTCTCTGGCGTGCGTTGGCCTTTGCGTGGAGCAATATTGGTGGCATGCATGGCCCTTTCGAGATTGACGAAGTTCCCTTCAGCCTTGCCCTCAACCGTGTGACAGGAGGTACAGGGGACGGGATCGCCCGTGTGGTGACAGGATTCGCAATCCTGCACTTTGCCTTCATGAACTTTGTGGTTGAAAACCACAGGTTTCATGCCGACTGCCCCGCGATTAGTTTTGTCACTGGCGGGGAAAAGCACCATTGCCGCCTGTGCGCCGCTTTCTGTATGTTCCGGGGCATCAGCGGCCATGATACCATTGGGCTCCCGGAACATCAGACATGCCGCGCCGACGAGAGCAATAGCCGCCAGCAGAAGCAGTTTTGTGCGGTTCCTCATAGATATTGTCCTTTTGTACAGACAGTCTCCAAAATCCCTGCCGCAGCACCACGCTGTGACAAGTAAATCGCAAAGAAAAAAAAAGCAGAACAGAGCACTCCGGCTGGAACACGGTATTAACGTTCTGCGAGAGGTCTCAGTTGAGCCTATTTTGGATAAATGTATCTTGCCTGTATGCTTCCGTCAAGAGCGTTATCAAATGTTATTGGGAACTCGAGTTTCGTTTAGCCCCTTTTGATTGGGAAAAATACCGATCAGTTCTTGGTAGGAACGCAAGCTGAGCAATCAATGCAGAAAATGATACGGAAGATACAGAACCCTTCTGATCGGCTGTATCGGAGACTTCACTACAGGTATAGAGGAAAAAAAGCAGGAAGCGTAACTGCCAAAAAAGAAGGACGGTGAAATGCTAATTTTAGAGAAAGATGCGCTCGTTGTTATTGGTACGTTATGGCGATTGGCAGCGTAGAATCGTGATTTCCTTGTTTGACAGAATGTCTGCGCTTGGGATACGGAAGTAATGGTGAATGTGCGACAGAGAGGTCGGCGCTTGCGCTTTGTCTGACGACGCACCAGATTTTTTTGAAAAGGAGAGGCGGCCTGTCGGGCCCGCAAAAAAAGTATGAAAATCCAATTTTTGGGTGCCGCGCGCACAGTGACTGGTTCGTGTTACATTATTGAAGCCTGTGGTCGGCGTTTTGCTGTGGATTGCGGTATGCATCAGGGCAATAAGGCTGTCGAGGAGCGCAACTCTGATGCCAAGATTTACCGTCCGGGTGATCTTGATTTTATCCTCATTACCCACGCCCATATTGACCATTCAGGGCTCCTGCCTCTCATGGTCGCTTCAGGCTATACCAAGCCCATCTACTGTACTCGGGCAACCCGAGAACTGCTTGGCATCATGCTCCTGGACAGTGCCCATATTCAGGAGATGGAGGCATTAAACGAGGCCAAAAAGTTTAAGCGCCGTGGTCTTGGGAATGCGCCCAAAGCCCTTTACACGCAAGAAGATGCACTGAAGACCGATACACTTTTTCAGCCCGTGGATTACCACACATCACTGGAACTTGCTCCTGGTATCAAAGCAACCTTTTATGATGCAGGTCATATCCTAGGTTCGGCTTCCCTTCGTCTCGAGATCAGTGAAGATGGCAAAACCACAAGCCTCCTTTTTTCGGGTGATATCGGCAGGCCTGGTGCCCTCATCGTGCGTGAACCCGAGACTCCTCCTGCGGCGGACTATATCTTTATGGAATCCACCTACGGCGACCGGGATCACAAGAATGAAAGCACAAGTATCGAGGAACTCGCCGAAGCCATAGCCTACAGCTATGAGCGCAAAGAAAAAATTATTATTCCTGCCTTTGCTGTGGAGCGCACACAGGAGATCCTCTGCTGTCTGCATCAGTTAGCTCGGGATGGAAAATTGCCTGATGATTTGCCGATCTTTGTGGATAGCCCCCTCGCCATTCGAGCCTCTGAGATTTTTTCGCGGCACCGCGATCTTTTTGATGTGAAAACCCGGGGCATGCTGGGGGAAGGTGATGATCTCTTTGCCCTGCCTAACCTGCGCTATACTCTGACGGCTGCCGAATCACAGTCAATCAATGCCCTGACAGGCCCGGCCATTGTCATTTCGGCTTCTGGAATGTGCAATGCTGGGCGCATTAAGCATCATCTGAGGCACAATGTCTGGAAAGCCGGTGCAAGCATTGTCTTTGTCGGCTATCAGGCCGTAGGTACAGTAGGCCGCAAGCTTGTGGAACATGCCAAAAAAATCACGCTCTTTGGTGAGGATCTAGCTGTTGCGGCAAGAATTTTTACCATTAACGGTTTTTCTGGACATGCGGGCCAGTCTCAGCTGCTCTCCTGGTTGTCACCACTTTTGCGCAACGGCACACATGTTGTGCTTGTCCACGGAGAGCAAACAGCCCAGGATACCCTTGCTGCCAAGATCAAAGAACGGTTCGGCATTGATGTGGCCATACCTGATTATCTTGAAGAGGTGACGCTGCACGGCTCGGATATCACGCAGTGTGTGATGCACAATGCCGAAGCCTATCCCAGAGTTAACTGGAATTTCCTGGCCGGAGAAGTGGAACGCAAGTGGCAGATTTTCCGGGATCAGCTCAAGGATATCGAGCATAAACCGTGGGTTGACCAGAAGGACCTGGAAGAAAGTATCGGCAAGATAGAATTTTATCTGACAAGGTTGATTGCCAGGTTATAGCCATGCGCATCATATCCGGAAAATTTCGCAGCAGACAACTTAAGAGTCCCAAAGGCGCAACATGCCGGCCTGCCATGGGGAGAACCCGTGAGGCCCTCTTTTCCATGCTCGAAGCGCGTGGTGTGGTCTGGGCAAACTCTCGTGTTCTGGATGTTTTTGCCGGTAGCGGAAGTCTTTCTTTTGAAGCTGTAAGCCGTGGAGCACCATTTGCCTTGCTTTTGGAACATTCGCCACAGATTCTTCGCTGCATTAATGATAATATTCGCTTATTGCAGGTGGCAGGTCAGGTGCAGGTGCTCAGCGATGATGCTCTGCGTATCCTTCGAACGCCGCCAGCCCAGCCTTTTGATGTGGTCTTTCTCGATCCTCCCTATCATCAAGGCTATACTGAGCGTGCCCTGACGCTTCTTGTCAAACATGGCTGGCTTGCCCCGCACGCTTTTCTTGCGGCGGAAATTGAAGATAAGCTTCGTCTGCGCTTTCCAGCGTGCTTACCCATGGTCGCTGAGCGGCTGTTTGGGCAGACAAGGCTTGTGATTTTGCACTGTGATGAAGAGCTTTTGAAAGACGCTGACGAGTTGTAAATGTGAAAGGGATATTCGCGTGTACCCAGTGCCAATAAAAGACGGCATCTGGATAGGCAAGAACGTCCTTAAATACCATTTCGCCCTGTTTGCAGAAGTTTCCCTGTGAGGAAAACATGAAGATTGCACTGTACCCTGGAACCTTTGATCCCATTACCAATGGACATATCAGCCTCATCAAGCGGGGACTGGATATTTTCGACAAGGTTATTGTGGCTGTGGCCAAGGATACTCCCAAGACGACCCTGTTTACGCTGGATGAGCGGGTAGAGCTCGCGAAACAGGCCCTCAAGGGTGAAAAAGGGGTCAGTGTACAGTCCTACTCAGGACTGACTGTGGAATATGCGCTGAATAGCGGTGCCTGCGCTCTTTTACGGGGCTTGCGAGCTGTGAGTGATTTTGAGTTTGAATTTCAGCTTGCTCTCATGAATCGCAGGCTTCAGCAAAAATTACAGACGGTTTTTCTTATGACAGACTATAAATGGTTGTATATCAGCTCAACCATTATTAAGTCTGCGGCGAGTCAGGGCGGTTCCGTCAAGGGGCTTGTGCCTGATATTGTGCGCAAGCGTCTGGAAGAAAAATTTGGCTTTCAGACCCAGAAAGCAGATTTTGATCCTGATCAGTTAGTCCATGCTCAGAGCTGCTGATCAACCCTTACCTGTGCTTTGTTTGGCAGGTCCCACAGGGTCCGGCAAAACAGAGCTTGCGCTGCAATTATCCCGACGTCTTGGCTGCGAGGTGATCAATACCGATTCACGTCAGGTCTATGCGGATTTTCCCATTATCTGTGCGCAGCCCAGACCTGAAGAGCTTTCTCAGTGTCCGCATCATCTTTATGGAAAACTGAAAATCGAGGAGAAAATCAGCGCAGGACAGTGGTGCAGCATGGCTGAGGACTGTATCCGAGAGGTACTCAGACGTGGACATGTTCCCTTGCTTGTGGGAGGAACTGGCATGTATTTTCATACCCTCCTGCATGGCATGGCACCCATACCAGCCATTGATCCCAGGCTGCGTGCGCAGCTAGAGGCACGGGTAGAAAGCGAGGGACCGGAGAAACTCCACGCAGAGCTTGGCGCCATTGATCCTGACTATGCCATAAGGATTCATCCTCACGACAGGCAGCGTATTGTGCGGGCTTTGGAGGTCGCTGCGCAGACAGGTCACACCCTTAGCTGGTGGCACGCCCAAAAATCTCTGCAAAGCCCGAGAGCTCAGGGACCGCTTTTTGTTTTTCAGGCGCCCATGACCTGGCTTGAACCACGTTTGAAACGCCGCATAGATCAGATGCTTGAGATGGGAGCTCTTGAGGAAGCCCAAAAAGCTTATACGTTGTGTGCTGATGGCGAAGCGCCTGGCTGGAGTGCTATCGGTTGTGCCGAACTTTTGGCGTTTTTGCAGGGCAGACTCAGTTTTGAGAACTGTCTTGCCCTGTGGTACCAGAACACCAGAGCTTATGCTAAACGGCAGAACACCTGGTTTCGAGGGCGGAAAGAAGCGATTTTTTTCCCTGCCGAGGCAAGTGATCAATTTCTCAGTCAGGCGGAAGACGCCTGGCAAAATCTATGCGCTCAGAGCTTAGGCAATGCATCAGGAGGTAGGCATGCCTGAAAAACAGCAGAACATTGTCGACGATCTTGCTTCCCTGACAACAGAATCGTGGCGAACCTTGCGGATCATGGGAGAAATGGTGCAGGCCTTTGACACACTCAATGGCCTGACACATAGCTGTGTGTCGATTTTCGGCTCAGCCCGTGTGAAGCCAGAATCTCAGGAATATAAAGACGCACGCAAGACTGCTCAATTGCTCGGTAAGCAGGGCTTCGGCATCATTACCGGTGGCGGCCCCGGTATCATGGAGGCGGCCAACAGAGGTGCCTGTGATGCGGACACAGAATCTGTAGGTCTGCATATTTTTCTTCCTCATGAGGAAGGTTGCAATGAATATGTGCGTGTTCGCTGCAATTTCCGCTATTTTTTCCTGCGCAAATTTATGTTTGTGAAATACTCCATGGCTTATGTAGTCATGCCAGGAGGTATGGGCACTATTGACGAGCTCGCTGAAGCCTTTGTTCTCGCCCAGACCGCTCGCATTAAGCCCTTCCCCATAGTGCTTTTTAATAGCGCCTATTGGTCAGGCTTTGTCAACTGGCTGAAAAGCTCCATGGTCGATGGCGGCTATATCAAGACCAGTGAGATTGACCGACTCATCACCATGTGTGATAGTCCAGAAGAAGTGTGTGAGCTAATCAGCAAGCGTGTTATCCTCTAAGCGCTTTGCGCCGTATGACTGTGGTGGGAGTGTGCCGCCTGCGCCTGGTGGGCACAGCTGGGAAGATTTTATGCGGCTTGCCCTTCTTGAGGCGAGAAAAGCCGGTGAAGCCGGTGAAGTGCCTGTGGGGGCCATTGTGCTCTCCTGTCAGGGCGAGGTCATTGGCAAGGGCCACAATTCCTGCATCCGTGATTGTGATATCTCAGCTCATGCCGAAATCAAGGCTATGCGCGAGGCAGGTAAAACTCTCGGCAATTACCGCTTGACAGATTGTCTGCTTGTAGTCACTCTTGAGCCATGTCCGATGTGTGCTTCGGCCATTGTCCAGGCACGTTTGGCCGGACTGATTTTTGGCGCAAGCGACAGACTTGCGGGCGCTGTTGTTTCAGCTGTTGAGTATCTTGATATGCCCTGTGCCGCAGGGCAAAGTGTATGGCATTTGGGCGGAGTGCTCGGGCAGGCTTCATGCGACCTATTGCAGGGTTTTTTTGCCAGGCGCAGGTGAAGCCTGAGCACTTCTTCTTGAAATTGACCGAAGACAGGGCAGGTGACCTGAAAGGTCTGCAGTGTTCTTGGAGGAATCTATGCAACAGACAAACTTAACCTCTGTGCCCTCTATTAAGGGCTCAGATATGCTGCTGCACGATTTGGGATCGAAGGTGGCCCGTGGCGCGGAGCTCAATTCTCCCGAGCGTATCATGGCCATTTCGACAGCGGCCTATTCACAAGCTGGTCAGTATGGTCCCACAATAGAAACTTTTGATGTGAAGCCCGTGGATTTGCCGGAAAGCACCAAGGGTGTACTCGCCGATTACGCAGGCTAAGGTGGGGCGTCGCGTGAACGAGAGAGCTGAAGATCTCACGGTGGAATATGAGGAAGACGGCCAGATCTTAGTGAAGGAACTGGACAAAGCCATACTGAGCAAGGGTGCCTGGGCAACCGTCCTTTTTCGCTATCAAGAATGGCGTGCTTCAACGGGCGACTACGGTCCAGAGAAATATGCCATTCGTCGCTATCAGAAGTCGGGCGGTGAGTACAGGCAGAAATCCAAATTTGTCATTTCGAGTGCCGAGCAGGCCCGTAAACTCATTGAGACGCTCACAACCTGGATCTCGGAAGATCAAGCAAAATAGAAGGTCTCTTCTTCGCACAAAAAAATCGGTGTGTTCAGTGAACGCACCGATTTTTTTGTGATCGACTTCTTTTGGCCCGAAGGCCTTTGCCTTAGGTTTTGAGAAGAAAGGGAAGTGCGGAGGGAAGATCTGGCACAACGATGGCTCCATGAGCTTGGGACTGTATGTCTTCAGCGCTTTTGCCTGAACCAAGCTTGATCGTGCGACAGCCACAAGCCTTGCCTGCCAGGACATCACTGATTTTATCGCCGAGCATCCAGGACTTGGTGAGATCTATGCGATAATCGTGGGCGGCTTTCAGCAGCATGCCTGGGGCTGGCTTGCGACAATGGCAGGGCCCTGTGATCTCAGGCAGATGCGGGCAATGGTACCAGGCTGTGATAAGAACACCGAAGCGGGCCAGTTGCCCATCAACCCAAGTTTCAAGAGCGTGCAGATCGTCTTCGGTAAAAAGTTTTCTGGCAATTCCGGACTGATTACTGACGACAATGAGCGGCAGGCCACACTGGGAAAGTCGGACAAGCGCTTCGGGAACGCCGGCAATCCACTGCCAGGCATCCATGCTGTGCACATAACCTGTGTCGACATTGAGCGTCCCATCGCGGTCAAGAAAAAAAGCGCCGTTTGCCATATTGCCTGACTTCATTTTTTTCGATGGGAAAACAAGCTGATCTTTGCCAGCGCAACCTGAGTTTAGCGCAAGAAACCATATGTGTTTCTGCTGCAGGCCATTGCTGCCCTGAGGGGTACAAGCTTCGCATGGTTTTTGCGTTGAAAACCGTGCCGGGAAAGGATCTTCTCAAGGATTTGTGACTTCCTGCAGAGAAGGGAGCCCAAGGCGTTCACGGCGGGCGGCCTCTTGCTTGCGCTCGCGTGTCCCCAAGGGTTTGCGAGAGAGAAAATCTTCGTCCTGCACCTGCTGGCGCGCGAAAATGAGAAAACCGGTATGAGCAGTCATGCGGTCTTCAGGTCGCAGACGGTCAGCCAGGGGCTTCCAGGGGCGCTTGAGCAGCTCACAGACTTCTATATTGGCAAAAGGCCGTTTTTCAAGACCAAGTAGGAGTTCTTTGACCTGGTCGACGGTGGGTAACAGGAAGCCAAACGCAGCTCCCGGTCTGACCGCAGCAAGAGCCTGGTCGAGATAGAGCCAGGGGGTCCGCACATCAAGAAAAAGCGCGTCCGCATTTTTGGCGGCAAAGCCCTGAGCAATGTCCTTATGATGGAGCTCGACATTTTGGCCAAGTCCTGCCCATTCCAGATTGCGCCTGGCAAGTGCCACAAATTCTTCTCTGGCGTCATGGCTAATGACGCGGCCTGTGGGCCCACAGAACCAGGAGAGAGCAAGTGTTAGTCCTCCTGAGCCACAGCCGGCCTCGACAATCGTGCGTCCGGGACCTGCTCCAAGCATCAGACAGATCTGGGCAATATCCTTGGCATAGATGATCTGGGTCTGACGTTTAATGCCCTGCAGCCGGTCAAAGAGGCCTGCCTCCTGCACAAGGACAGGAGAACCCAGATGTGTGTGCACGATTTCCCCAAAGTTAAGCTCGTGCACCTCGTCTGCCTTCACAATGCCGTCGGTGCTGTGCCAGTCCTCACCCTCACGCAGGCGCTTGAGATAGCGGCGTCCCTTGGGCGTGACATAGATAAGAAGCGATTCCCATGGAATCATGCCTTGTACTCCCGTGATTGGGTCAGAACATCTGACGCATCAGTTCTTCACCTGTTTCCTCTGAACCGCCGCTTGCCTCAATATTGCCGTCAGTGGCACGGGCGCCCTCATAAGGCATATCACTCTGATAGGCAAAATTGCCCGAAAGGGTGACATTGTCGGGTTTCACAAAATCCTCCACAGGGTAGAGGTCCTCGACCCGCATGCGGTATTTTTTAAAAATAGGTGCAGCCGTGCGCCCGCCCTGTTCGGTGCGGCCCAAGGGTTGCACTTTGTCGTAGCCGACATAGACGCCGGTGACCAGGTACGGGGAAAAGCCGATAAACCAGGCGTCTCTCGCCTGATTAGAGGTGCCGGTTTTGCCTCCGATAAAGCGACCTTCAATTTTGGCGCGGCTGCCTGTACCGGTATTGACGGCATTTTTGAGCATGGTGTCCATGATAAACGCGTTTTGGGGACTGATGGCCTGCCAGTGCTCCACATCCTGTCGGTAAAGCTCCTTGCCCTCAGCATCCACAATGCGGGAGACCATGCGGGGCCTAACCCCCAGGCCCTGATTGGCAAAAGCCGCGTAGGCCTGAGTCATATTTAGGGGGGTGACGCCTACAGCTCCGAGACTGACAGCCAGTTCCTTGGGAAAATTGGGCTCAAGGCCAAGAAGCTTGGCTCGTTCAATGACCTTGTCAATACCGATTTGATAGGCCACACGAACGGCACAGGTATTCCGTGAAAGAGCCAGAGCCAGATAGAGTGGTATTTCGCCTTTGTAATTGCGCTCGGAATTGTTCGGACGCCAGACTTCATGGGTATAGGGATTGACGTAGGAAAAAGGTCCGTCAAGCACGATGGAGAAGGGGGTAAAACCGTTGTCCAGAGCTGTGGAATAGACTATGGGCTTAAAGCTGCTGCCTGGCTGCCGGTGGGCCTGGGTTGCACGGTTGAATTGGGTCGCCCCGTACTGGTAGCCCCCGATCAGTGCCACCACATTACCGCTGCGCGGTTCAATGGAGACAAGGGCTCCCTGTACGAGAGGTTCCTGCTGCAGACTGAGGAGAATGGGCTTATTGGGACTCACGGTCTGCGGATCAAAGACATTTTCTGATGCCGCCTCTTTTTTGCCATCCTTGCCTGACTGAGCCTTGGCTTTTTCCACCTCTGCCTTGACATAGATGAGGTCGCCAACACTGAGCACCTTGCGGGCATCAGAGATAAAATTGCCGCCAAAGCCTGAAACATGGGGATTGGGTTTCCTGGCCCAGCTCATTTTGGCAACAGGAATGATGCCGGTGTATCCATGACCAAGCTCAACAGTGGCCTGTCGTGCCGTAACCTCTTTAACAACAGCCTTGCACCAGAATCCCCCTGCAAGATCCACGGGGGAAAACGTGCTCTTGCGTAAAAACTCTTTCCGACCATTGGCATCGAGGTGGGCAATGGGCCCCCGCCAACCCTGACGCTTGTCTACTTCCTCAAGCCCCTCGCGCATGGCGAGATTGGCGGCTTCCTGATGCTGGGGCACCATGACCGTATGTACGGTCAGACCTGCCTCATAGACGTAGTCCTCACCATATTTTCTGGTCTCGACGCCGAGCGCTTTGAGGTTTTCCTCGGTAAAAAATTCTATGAGCATACGCCGGATTTCTTCAAGATACCAGCTGGCAGCTCCTTCCTGAGCTTCCGGCATACTCCAGTACACCAAGGGTTCCGCCATGGCCTGATCGTATTCGGCCTTGGTGATCCACTTCAGCTCCAGCATGCGTCCGAGGACATATTTCTGGCGGTTTTTAGCCGCTTCGGGATGTCTGAAGGGGTTGTAGCTGCTTGGCGCTTTGGGGAGTCCGGCGATGACGGCGCTTTCGGCAAGGGTGATATCCGAGGCATGTTTGCCGAAATAGGTACGCGCTGCGGCTTCCACGCCATAGGCATGCTCTCCGAGATAGATATGATTGAGGTAGATGCTGAGGATGTCGTCTTTCGAAAGATTTTTTTCCAGCTGATAGGCAAGAATGGCTTCTTTCATTTTGCGCGTATAGCTGCGCTCAGAGGTCAAGAGAAGCTGCTTGATGAGCTGTTGCGTGATAGTGCTGCCACCTTCGCCAGTATGTCCTTTTTTGAAATTATTGATGGCTGCTCGGGCAATGGCAAAAGGGTCAACGCCCAGATGGCTGTAGAAGGAATCGTCTTCAGAGGCGAGAAAGGCCATGGGCAGAAAGCGGCTCATGGCCTTGATATCAATGACAAAACGGCGTTCGTGGGCAAAGGTGCCGATGATAGTGCCGGTACTGTCAAGAACAGTCGTCGCCTGAGGGGGCTTGTAGTCGGCCACACGTTTGATATTAGGAAGATCGCGCGAGGCCCAGTAGAGCATCAGTCCGGCAAAGGTTCCGGCTCCCGCAATGGCGAGAAAAATCAATACAAGAAGCAGTATCAGTGTTTTTCGCAGCACTGTAATCATCTTCATAGCGTTTGGGTCGTCTCCCACCCCCTGCGTGGGAGACGCGCCGCGATTGCTGGTGGCGGCTACAGGGGGGTTTCATGAGGCTTGCAACTTTTGATATGCGTCTTGCTGCGGCCTCTTCCTTGACATACTCCCTACGGCTCAAGCCAGGGAATGCTGGTTCATTGAGGACTGCCCTTCCTGCAGAGCAGAAACTGGTCTTCTATCCTCTCCTCAGCGGATGATGTCCTACTCGCTTCAAAATATTAGGCTATACGTTGATTCGACAACTCATGAAGTACTTCATGGCGAGCTGGAGTAGGCTTATACCCCATAGCTGAAGCCGGAGCCTTACGCCCGTTTTTGGAAAAAATGGCCAGAAACGTTGACAACATGGGTATAGCATTTCTCACAGTCCAAAGGACTGGAGTTTTCAGCAACGTAAGATCAGGCTTGACACTGCAAGAAGCGTTAAGTCTTTTGCCAAAGCGTAGTTTGAAGCAGGAAAGGCAAAAAGGCAAGAAAATTCCCATGGAGAGGCGTCTTCATTCCTCTTGCCTTTTGAGGTTTTTTGCAAGAGAAGACGTGACAGGAAAAAAGACAAAAAAAAGCGGAAAGCAATCTGCTTTCCGCCGAAATGGGATCCCTTACAACGACTATACGCAGCCGGTGGGCTTGGGAAGGCCAGCCATTTTGCAGGCTCCCTTGCCGGGGCCAGAGGGGAAGAGCTCGTAGACTTCCTTCAGCTTGTAGCCGGTATTCTTGGAAAGAATACGGACCATGGGGGCAATGCCGTTCTTTTTGTAGTAGTCCTGCAGGAAATCAAGAATTTTCTGATGGTCAGGAGTAAGCTCGGCGATACCTTCTGAATCCTTCACATACTCAAGCCATTCAGGGCACCAGTCGTCAAAGCGCAGCAGAAAGCCGTCTTCGTCTACTTCGAAACTTTTCCCTTTAAAGGTAATCTCAGCCATGCGCGTCCTCCTTGGACATGTTTCATTTCGCAAGGACAGGAGTCCAAGCGTTCGTAACAAAGAAAAGCCGGCCAGAATCCCGGCTCATTGCCAATGTTGCGACAAAAGCTTTTGGTGGTTTTCTCGCACAAAAATGAAACTCACACTCAGTAGCCTTTTCCTGACGTTCAGGTCAAGACCTTACAGCCTCTGTCAGCATGTTTTTTTTGTCGCCTAAGCGGTATGCAAAGTGATATTAGCACACAAGAATTACAGAATAACAACTCTTATGCAAGAGCACAAGAGGAGCACTTTCTTCATTTCTTTTTGACATAAAAGCCATAAGATGGCAAGTGCTAACAAGGATTTTGCCGCAGGGCCAGTGGCTTCCTCCAGAAGCGCCTTGTCCTGCAATCACCTAGGCAAGGAGAACATATGATGCGGGGAAGAAAACTCTGTCTGCTCTGTCTGTTGACACTTTTTTTTCAAGGCACGCTTGTACAGGTCCCTTTATGTGCAGGTTCTGCTACGTATTCCAAGCTCCTAGCGGCAAGAACAGATGCTGCCCCCAAAGCCCAGCGCAGGTCGCAGGCAAGAACCCAAAATGCCAGAAACAAGGCCGCGACCAGCAGTGACTTTGTGAAAAGCCCGGGGCAGGAGAACCCCAGGCCTTTTACAAAAATTCAGTCTGTGCTTGCACGTTAGCAGCCGCATTTAGCACTGAGGGCCTTGGCAATATTAAGACCCAACTCATGGCAGGCCTTGAGGTCGTCCTTGGTAGGACGCCAGGCACATTTGACAGGCGCACAGGGCATTTCCATCTTCATGTCAGCCAGAGCATCCTGCAGGTATTTGGCTGATTCTCCGCTCCAGCCGTAGGAACCGAAGGCTCCGCCGATTCTGTTGAGAGGACGCAAGCCCTTCATATAGGTAAGCTGAGCTGCCATCAGCGGCAGAATGGTATTGTTATGGGTGGGAGAGCCGGCAACGACTGCACCGCAATCGGCCAGTTCCGTCATGACGGCGCTGTGGTGATTGCTTTTCACCGACATGATGCGCACAGGCACATTGCCGTCTTCCAGACCGCTGCCCACGGCATAGGCCATCTGTTCCGTGGAATGCCACATAGTGTCATAGAAAATCAGCGCGCGTTTCTGGGGCTTTTGTTCGGCGAGGGTACGGTACATGTCAATGATGAATTTGACGTCTTTCGCGCCCCTGTGGATAAGTCCGTGGTCAGGGGCAATCATCTCGATATCGAGTTTTTCGACCACAGGCAGAGCCTTGAGCACCATGGGGGAATAGGGCAGAACAATATTGTAGAAATACTCTTTGATTCTGTGCAGGTACTCGTCCTTCTTGCCGTATTCATCGACAAAGCGTACCGTTGAGGCGATATTCTGGCCAAAAATGTCATTGGAGATGAGAAGTTTCTCTTCAGGGATATAGCTGACCATGCTGTCAGGCCAGTGCAGCATGCGCGTTTCCTGAAAGATAATCTGGCGTTTGCCAAGGGAAATGGCGTCTCCACTTTTTACGGGTACCAATGGCCAGTTATTGCCGGGATAGTAACCGGCCAGAGATTTCATGCCAGTCTGAGAGACAAAAATTTTTTCTGGCTTGGTGCGTTCCACGATTTCCGCGAGCGACCCTGCGTGGTCCAGCTCCATATGGTTGCAGACAATATAGTCAATTTTTTCGGGATCAAGAGTTTTGGCGAGACGGCAGAGCAGGGTCTTGCCACAACCGGGAGAGACAGTGTCCACGAGGACGTTTTTCTCGTCCTTAATGAGATAGGCATTATAGGTTGTGCCTTCAGGTGAGGTGGAGTAGCCGTGGAAATCTCTGTGATCATAGTCCACGCAGCCTACCCAGAAAATGTTTTTTTTAATTTCCAAGGCTTGCATTGAATCTCCCTTTTTGCCGTGTGATGCACGGGAAATAAGAAAAAAAACAGTCGTTTATCAGAAATGGTTTTCAAGCAAAAAGGCCGGAATGTGAATTCCGGCCAAAATAGCAGAGGATGGAAAGTTCTATTCTTCGGGTTCGAACTGATCCTTGCCTACGCCACAGACCGGACAGGTCCAATCATCAGGAAGATCCTCGAAGGCGACGTTATTGTTTTCAGCAGGATCATAGACGTGGCCGCAAATCGTACAGACATATTTTTTCATCAGATTTTCAGCGTGGAAGCCTCGGTCTCAGGCCGAGGAGAATACGCTGCCTCCATTTGTAGCTTGTTGGCAAACGACACAGTACCGTTTGCGAATTCGTGACACTGAGCACTTGGACTGCAGGATGATCAGCAGTCTGCTTTCCAGAGGCCGTGGAGATTGCAGTAGGCGCGGGCGCTAACCTTTTGGGCATCTGTCAGAAAAGTGGCTTCAGGGGCCTCTTCTGGCTGAAGTTCACGGCGCAGCACACAATTTTCTGTGAGCAGTTCTATCCACTGGATAAAATGTTTTTCGACCATGGGGTGAGCCACAGAACCGACAGTGACACGATAGCCGCCGTCGATTTTCTCAATGACAGGAACGTGTTTTTCCTTGGCGGCGTCCACGGCCCCTTCTTCCATGCGAACGAGATCTTGTCCACAGCAACTGGGCACACAGCTTCCTGCATGCAGAACCTCGACAATGGTACCGCAAAGCTGGCATTTATAGACTTCACGTTTTTCAGGCATGGGCAGACCCCCTTTGACAGAGATTTTTCGGCCTATAAGGCTTGGGAATTGTGCAGACTCTATCCTATGTGTCTTGGAAAAGCAAGAAAGGCGGGTATGGGCTTCACTTGCGCAGGCCAAGAACATTGGGCAAAGCTGGATGAATTTTCAGGAATGGGAAATACCGCTCTTCAGAGGCGGTATTGACACCGCGGACAAAAAGCTCCGCTTCGAGTCCCCCCTCAACGTACATGGCCTGGGAAAGCTTTATGGGCAGTTTGAGCAATTCTTCGGCCAGAGCGTGTGCTGTGGTTGGAATTTTGCAGAGGATGAAGAGAACCTTGCCATCCTTGTCCTGCCCAACACAGGCGATGGGATGAAGCGGACCTGATTTGGGCCAGAGGATCTGGCCACCCTGGCCAATGAGCCGGAAATTCTGGATAACCAGATCGTACTGTGCAAGTTTTTCCTGAAGATTTGGATCTTCGCGTTCAAGAATGGCCGCAGAGGGAATGCCTTGCTTTTTTGGCTGGGCCACGAAAAAAGCCCCAAAACGCTGGTGAATGCGGGGATTGTTCACGTGTTCTTTTTCACGCAGATAACCTGTACTTGTAATGCCATCCTTAAGATACATACTGGCATTGATGCCGGCCAGCAGTGCATAGTCATGCGCCCATTGGGACAGAGGTTTTGCTTTGCTTTTGGCGCTTGCTGCACAGAGGATAAAGTGAAACTGCGACGGGTCGATACGCAGAACAGAAATGGCTTTTTCTCTCTCAAGGAAGGAAAACTCGGCAAAATCGAGACCTGGCTCAAGCTCTTGCCAAGCAAGACCCTGACTAGGGGTCAGCAAAAGCGTACAGCCAAGGACAAGTATGGCCAAGGTGAAATGCATGTTCTGCGAAAACGCTAGGCGCATAGAGTTCTTCTAGGAAAAGCGAGTATTGCTTTTTTCCCGTCTTTTCAGTATATCAATGTATCTTGATATAATGATCTTTTATCGAGGAGGATACTGTGACTCTTGCCGTCAAACTTGCTTCATGCAACAGTCCCTTCGTCTCCCTTGAGTTCTTTCCCCCCTCAGAGACTGAGGCGTTGCCAGGCTTTTTCAAGGTCGTGGATGAGCTCAAGGTCTTGAATCCGCTCTTTGTTTCAGTGACCTATGGGGCCGGAGGTAGCCGTCAGGACAGGACGCTGGCAGTCACGCGTGAACTTGTCCAGCGTGGCCTTACGACCATGGCTCATCTGACCTGCGTCGGAGCAAGCAAGAAGAGTATTGCCGCGTTTCTCAAAGATCTGCAAGAGGCAGGCGTGGACAATGTTCTTGCCTTGCGTGGAGATCCACCGCAAAATAGCCAGTGGCAGCCAAATGGCAGCGATTTCCAGTATGCCAGCGACCTTGTGCGCTTTATCCGCAAAACCCGTCCTGAGATGGGAATTGGCGTAGCCTGTTATCCCACACCTCATCCCCAGTCGGACAGTTTTGCTCTTGATCGCCGCTATACGGCAGAAAAAATGGCCGCAGGCGCCGATTTCGCCATAACCCAGCTTTTTTTTGATGTGCGGGAATATTTGCATCTGGTGGACGAGCTGCGTGCCTTGGGCATTGCAAAACCCATCATTCCGGGCATCCTTACCGTACAGAGTTTTGCTTCCCTGAGACGTATTCTGTCTTTAAGCGGGGCAAGTATCCCTGGCAAGCTTTATCTGCAGATGGAAGAGGCTGACAAAAAGGGCGGAGCTGAAGCCGTGCGCGAGGCAGGTCTGATCTTTGCATGTCAAGAGGTTAGGCGTCTTTTGGATGCAGGGGCGCCAGGCGTTCATCTCTATACCTTGAACCGAGCAGACATCTGTCTTGAGATCTGCCGCAGAGTGGGTCTTACGGCAAAAAATGCCTCTTAAAACAATTTTTTGCAGGAAAACAAAAAAGATCTTGGGAGAAAGAAAAACTGAAAATTGTGCATAGTCAAAAATAATGTCTAAAGTTTTTGTCATGCTGGCCGATGATAAAGAGCAGAGGGATTCATGAGCGACTCCACCTTACGGGTTCGAATGATGCTGCAAAGCTATGAGCAGCAATTGCTTGCTGCTCGTAGACTTGTGCGTTATCGCGCCAAGTGCAGAATGCAGGCAGGTGAAAACCCTGAGGATCCCGATCCGTCTATTAAACGGAGGGCCCTGGTGGAAAAAGTGGCCAAGGAGATCTACGAATGTCTCATCTATACAGGGGGCAATAATCCTATCATTGAGGAGATCAGAAGCGAACTCTCGGCCATTGTGGGTATCCCTTTGATGTTCACCTACCCTCCGGGCAAACGCCTGCATATTGTTCGGGCCGGACCCGAGGGGCAGGAGGCGCTGACGGAAGAAGAACAGCGCAAGGTGCGCATGTCACTGTGGCGAGTGACACGTGAAAAAATCAATGCCAGTATGCTGGAAGAACAAAAGGCGGACTGACGCCGGGGAGGGCGGAATGTCTCTGGAGATACCTTCACAAGCGGGAGATTTGGCTCTTGCCTCTGTGTTGCAGACTGAGACTGGTCAAATCAGGACTCAAGAGGGCGCAGGCGCCGGCAAGACATTGAACGATAGTGTTTCTCTGTCCCATGAAGCCAGGCTTCTGATGGAAGCCAAGCGAGAGGCGCAGGCTGCGCCGGATGTGAGGCAGGACAAGATCGAAGCTCTTCGCAGTCAGGTGCAAAGTGGAACCTATCAGATCGATAGCAGAAAAATTGCCGAGCATATGCTCATAGAAGAGCCAGGTCTTTTTAGCTAAACGCTGTGCCTAAAACCGCCCACTGGGCGGTTTTTTTATTGCTCGCAGCGGAAAAGCCGTCGACGACAGATAGAGCACTGTCTGCGAAAAGGGCACATCACGGTGATCCTTGTGTCAAGGCAGTGCATGGAAGAAGAGAACTACGGACAGGGTGTTGCGCCTGTACACTGCGACGCTTCAGGGACTAACAGTTCCGGCGGAAGCCCCTGGGGGGTAAGGGTAGGGGCAGGGGCAGGCTCAGGCTTTTGCTCCGCAGCTTGAGATTGACGGCGCATTTTTCGCAGTTCCTTGCTCACAAGGGAAGGGAGACCGTGATATTCCAGAAAGGGAACCCCGTGTGAGCCTGCCAGAAAGACATGGGCCTTGTTCCGCAGCAGTCGCAGGTTGAGCAGGAGGATTTGCGGATGCAGATGAAGCCAGCTCTCCCATTTTTGGGCGTTTTGGGCTGCTCTGAGGGCTTCTTCGATATTCAGTCCCTGCGCCAGCGCCTGTTCCATGGCGTGGATGCGGTAGATATCGTCAGCATCGTCTTTGATGGGATAAAAGGCGGTTTCCACACTGCCGGCATAGAATTGTAAGGCATCACGGCAATGAGGGCAGGAAGGTGAAAAATAGAGGTGCACGCGTGCGTCCTCGTTACCGCTGATGGCCCAGCTGCCCAGCTCCGAGCGGACAACGGTACCGGCATTGATGCAGAAAAGAATACCCCAGAGACAGAGAAGAAGTGAAGTGCGCAACGTCTTGGCATGCGCCTGTGCCTGAGCTTTGCGGAAAGCCCGATAGGTTAAGGCAAAGAGCACGGCGACCATCAGACAGTTGACACAGGGGGCTGTGATGGACATGAGCGTAAGCAGCCCGCAATCGCCAAAGAGCATCAGGCCGCTGACAAAACGGCCAAAGGCTGGCGGAGCCAGAAGGGCGAGACACGCCAGAACGGCAAAGCTTGCCAGGCCGATCCACCACATGGAAATGCCGGCTACGGTCATATCGTGATAGAGATTGCAGCCTTCGGTGGTGCAGAAATTGAGCTCATTGCCCTGCACGATGAGAAAACAGAAGAGAGCTCCGAGAAGAGCAAAAAGCAGCGGCTGGAAGGAGAAAGCGTGTTTTTCGGCCATGGCGTTTCCGACTTGATTTGAGAGCAAAGACAAAAAAGGGGCACCCAAGGATGCCCCTTTGCTATTGAATACCGTGTCAGCTTACATGGAAGAACCGGAAGCGGCACGCTGCATCTTGATCTCGACCTTTTCTGTCAGGCCTTCATAGTAGCCACGCAGAATGGTGAGAACTTCGTCACGGCCGAAGTGATCCGGAACCTCAGCCTTTTCAGAGAGCATCTTACGAAGCTTGGTACCAGAAAGAATGACGCGGTCTTCCTTGGAGTGGGGGCAGGTACGCATGGAAGCCATACCGTCGCACTTTTTGCAGTAGAATGTCCAGTCAATCTTCATGGGTTCGCAAAGCAGGCGCTTGCCTTCTTCCTTGGGCTGAGGAATCTTGTCGAAGATTTCCTGAGCTTCGAACATGCCGTAGAAATCGCCCACGCCAGCGTGGTCGCGGCCGACCAGCTGATTGTTGATGCCGTAGTTCTGACGGAAGGTGGCATGGAGCAGAGCTTCACGGGGACCGGCATAACGCATGTCAAGAGGATAGCCAGCCTGAATGACAAAGTCTTTCACAAAATATTTTTCGACCAGGGTGTCGATACATTTCACGCGCACTTCAGCCGGAATGTCACCGGGTTTGAGGGCGCCCACCAGAGAGTGGATGACCACACCGTCGCAGGTCTCAACAGCCAGCTTGGCCAGATATTCATGAGAGCGGTGCATGGGATTACGCAGCTGCAGGGCTGCAACCTTTTTCCAGCCGCGTTTATCCATTTCCTCGCGCAGTTCTTTGGGGGTCTTGTAAACGCCCTTGAACTTCTCGGGGAAATCGCCCTGTGAAAGAACCTTGACGGGGCCACCGATATTGAACTGCTTCTGGGCCATGACCATTTTCACGCCGGGATGGTCTTTTTCAGCAATTTCCCAGAATTTCTCGGAATCTGGGCCCTGGCCTTTGAAGACCAGCTCGCATTCCCATTTCTTGTCGGCTTCAGTCATTTCATAGACTTCTTCCACTTTCATGGTGGCCATCAGTTCGCCATTGCGCACCAGGGCCACTTCTTTGCCCTGAATGTCCTTGGCGTCTTCAGCGGAGACATCCAAGGTGACAGGCACGGGCCAGAACGTCCCATCGGAGAGCAGCATTTTTTCGCAGACGCTTTTCCAGTCGGCTTTTTTCATGAAGCCATTGAGCGGAGAGAAACCGCCAATGCCCATCATAATCAGGTCGCCCTTGGCGCGGGAAGAAATTTCAATCTGTTTCAAGCCGGCAGCTTTTTTCTTTTCATCTTCCAGAGCCTTGCCTTCGAGCAGGCAGCAGACAAGACCCTTGCCGCCATGAGGGGGTACCAGTTTAGACATTAGAACTCCTCCAATGTTTAAGTTAACTCTTGCCTATCGCAAAAAGTCCGCTGTCCGGGACAGCGGATTTCATCAAATATTCAGCTTGGAAAACTCGTCAAGCTTGAAAGACGCAGATATTGAGACGAAAACGCTTTAACGAGGTCAACACGTCGCATCTTGTGAAAAAATGAACAAAAAGTCAACTCTTGATGCTGTTTTTTCGCCATTTTACAGGCTAGAAGGGAACATGGTCCATTTCTGAGCTGTCGTTAGCCGCTTTTTCTTCCTGCTCTGGCGTTTGTTCACTCGGCTTTGCGAAAGGAGAGCTTCCTGCACTTTCTCCCATGGCGTCCTGCGGAAAGATCGGGTCATGGTTTGGCGCCGGGGAGTAGGAAGTTCCCGCAGATCTCGCAGATAGGCCCGCGTCATAGCCGGCCTGGCGGTTTTCCCCTTCATAGCCGCGACGTCCATACTCTTCGTTGGGTCCGCCCCGCTTATCTAAAAAATCAACGCGTAGAGCCCTGATTTCTACCAGAGAATGATCCTGTCCCTGCTGATCCTGCCAGCGTCTGGTCTGGAGACTGCCCTCGACGTAGACGAGACTGCCTTTATGCAGATAATGGGCACAATTTTCGGCAGTTTTGGCAAAACCCACAACCCTGAACCATTCGGTCCGTTGCTGACGTATGCCGTCTCGGTCTGTGAAAATCTCATCAGTGGCGACTGAGAAGGTGACTATGGGGCTGCCTGTCTGAGAATACTTGAGTTGCGGATCCTGTCCTAGTCTTCCAATGATCATCACCCTGTTGAGCATAGTATCTCCTTGCGGTCGCTACCGTTTCCCGTTCAGTTTGTGAAAATTCGCTCAAGCTCGTCCAGTACTTTTTCCAATTCTTCACTTGCCGTATTGGCTTCCCGTGGCTTCCAGTCGGCCAGGGCCTCTTCAAGTGTTTTCTTGAGCTCAGCTGCTTTTCTGATACCTGGCCCCATACATTCCTTGCGCTTTGCAGACCATTCCATGAAGGTCAAACCCTCTGAGAGCGCTCTCACCATCTCCAGCACTCCGTGCTTTTCGTGCTTGATGGGCACGCTGAAGGCGAGGTCCGAAAGTCTCGGCCACTGCTTTTCAACGAGATCCTCATTCCAGGTCACGGCGCTGACGCGGATTTGCAGAACTTGGCCCATGCTCCCTACCTTCCTGTCCATTCGGTTTTGATGCGCATGATGACTTCCTCAATGGCCGGCAGCTGCTCCTGCGTGCAGACACCGATGAGCGGAGCCTCAGCATCAATATTTTCATTGTATTTGAAATACACGGTATAGATGAGACCTTGAGGCCCTGTATAAGGCAGATGCACCTCGCGTTTCATGCGCGACATGATGAAAAGCTCCATGCCATCGCGGACCTTGACAGAGTGCTGGTCTTGGGCATGGATTTTTTTGTCAACTTCCGGGGTGAAGTAGTATTTGGCCCGCTCAGGTGCCCGGAAAAGATAGAGGGTCTTTTTCAGGATAATGTGCTCTACCTCTTCTCGTGTCAGCATATGGCGGATGGTGGCAATGGGAGTGTTGGCTTCCACAAACTTGCCTTCAAGCTCTGTATGCAAGGCACAGATTTCACCTTTTTCCAGAGAGCAAATGGGCTTGGGATTCCGTTCGCGTTCAAGGGTCGCCAGGAGTGTTCCGCGCTTTTCCTTCCACTGTCCCTGCGGGCCTTGAACCTGATCGCCCAGAGCAACAGTGGCAAAGGTCAAAACGCCGGTGTGGGGGGTTGTGATTTCAATTTCGCGGTAGGGTTGGGCCTTGATGGTATCCAGCAACTGAGAAATATTGAGCATGTCGAGCCCCAGTTCTAGCGGTAGTAGAGATTTCTGCCGCCAATGGTGCGCAGAGCCTGTTTGAGATTGGCCCTGATCTGCCGCCTGTCCCAGATACCTTGAATGTGGCCGCGGGACAGGGCCTCTGTGGAACGATGATAGCGTGGCGGAATGTCGATGCCGGTGGTCTCCTTGATCACGCCTGGCCCGGCGAAACCGATATTGGAGGAGCGTACGGCAAACTGATAGGGTGAACAGCCAAGGAAACTCGCCACAGGTCCGGCGAAGGAATTGGTGTCATAGAGTACCATGTAGAGCCCGCCAGCTTCAATATAGCGGCGTACAGCCACCGTACAGCGTGGCATCTGAATCAGGGCGTGAGTCCCCTCCTGAATACGCATGCCGGCTGTACCGTGGACATAGGCGAGGAAGGGATAGCGTTTCTTGGTGGCGCGTTCGGCCGCTTCCACAAACTTATAGCCTTCGGCAGCGCCCACTGAGCCGCCACGGAAGGTGCCCATGAGCATGGCCACAATGATCTTGATATTGCTGATGCGCGCCTCAAAGGTCATACAGCCGCTGCGGGTACCGTTACGTTCCTGGGCCTTGGCAATGCGCTCGGCAAAATCGGGAAAAGCCAGTGGGTTGCCGGCTTCGATTTCACTGTTGAATTCCATGACCGAATCGCGGTCAAAGACATTACGCACATACCATTCAGGCTCCATGGGAAAATGGTAGCCGCAGTAGCTGCAGACACCGGCAAATTCCCCGAAGAGATCCGGGCCCCAGAGATCAAGGCAACCGTAGTCGGCACTGTTGGGACAGGTCAGTGTCTGATCAATCTTATAGCGCGGAGAAAGGTAATTCCATTTCTTGCGTCGGGAATCCTTGGTCCAGACGGAAAGGGCTGTGAGTTCTTCGCCCTGCTTTTTGTTCTTCTTTTCAATATCGTGTTTGAATTTGCGCCAGGGAGACAGCATCCTATGCTTGAAGGTCTCCCATTCATTGTCGATTTCTTCCATGAAGGTCTGAATTTTGCGCTGATGCTTGCGATAAAAATCGTACTTGAAGCTGATCCAGGGCTTGGAAATGCAGTCCGAGAGATTTTCCCAGAGTTTGGTATGCAAGGGACGATGGTCGCGGGCGGCCTGTTTGGAGAGTCCGAGAAATTTTTTCTGGCGTCTTGCCACAAGACGTTTTTTGGCGGCCGCTGAAAGGCCCCAGTGAATATAGAGGGCTTCAAGATCCGCATTGGGGCGGGTGTGACGGTTGCGGGCAAGTGTTTTGAGAACGGGGAGAAGGCGGGTCTGAATAATGACCTCGTCTGTTGCCCGGATCACTTCCTGGCGCAAGCTGCGGAAAAAGTCGAAATGCCAAGGACGCGCTCCCAGAGGAGGCTCCTGGATGATGCGGTCGATATAGCCAAAGGAGAGATTGTCCGTGGCTGTGATACGGAGATGTTCGGCGCAGTGCTCAATGAGTTCCGGGGTTGCGCGCATACCTCTTTTGAGGTGCCCCTCAATGGCAGCGGCGCCTTCGGGTGAGATAACCGAATAGTAGCCGTGAGAGAACATCAGACGCCTGTCTGCCAGGCTGATGGCTTCAGCGCCGCCGCTGCCGCCTTCAGAAATGATGGCGATAACAGGCACACGCAGGCCGGCCATGCCGTAGATATTTTTGGCAATCTGCTGGGCTGCGCCTGGATAATCCTCAAGGGGAAATGAACCGGGCGTAAAAACGTAGCTGTGGATGGGAATGCCCTCGGTTTCAGCAACGCGCATGAACTGCATGGCCTTGGCATTGCCCCAGGGTTTGACAGAGCCACCATTGCGAAATTCCGCACCGTGGCCTTTTTCCTGACCAATGACCATGACCGGCTGATGATAGGTCTTTTTGCCGCGATGTCTTGTGATCACAGCCCTGGCGATGAGCATACTCGGATCAAGACTATACTCGTCTTGTCCCCCCACCTCGGTGAAGGTGTCATAGACATTTTCCAGGATATCACGCAGGCAGATACGCTGTGGGTGCCGCACAATGCGCACTCTGTCCATAGGCGTGATACTGCTGTCAAGCTTGCGTTCGACATAGGCAAAAAGATCTTCAACCGAGGCAATGTCACTATAGGGATCGCTCACATCCTCTTCTTTCAGCCGCTGACGAAAAGAGTTGAGGCGGTCTTCGAGAAGATTGACATCATCGGCGTGTTTGCCTGCAAAAATGTCCTTGAGATAGATCAGACGTTCTTGCAGCGCAACAATACGTTTTTCTACATTATTATCGATCATAGTTTTCTTCAGACAGGTCAGAAGCGAAGTAAATGCTCGGTGTTCGCCTTGAGAAAGTCAATATTGCTTTTGAGCTCACAACCTGCAGTGTTTTTGCCTGTCAGCTCAATGGATTGCAGAAAGGTCAGACCTCGAGCCTTGGCCTCCTCAAGATTCTTGCCCCAGATAATGGCAAGCGCAAGGTTGGGGTCAAATTCCGTGGGAATTTCGTAGGAACGGTCCGTAGGCACATGGGTGAGCATGGTCAGCCAGGGGGCATCCTGCCAGTGGAAGCGTTCAATGGTTCCCACCCAAGGGGTAAAGTTATTGGCAGGATCTTCGGCAATAATGCGATACTCCAGCCCCACACCCTCAGTGGCAATTTCCGCCTGCGTATAGCCAAGCTCTTCGCCGAGCCCAAGTCGGATCTGCTCGGAGATCAGGTCCACACAGCCGCGTCCGGCCACATGGGAAATACAGGCTGAAACACCGTTTTCCACCTGGATGCGTGTATTCACCTCCATGAGGAAGGGCTCGCCTGAGCGCGTGACAATCCACTCCCAAGTCCCTACGTTGTCGTAACCCACCTTGGTGGCCATAGTCAGGGAGTAGTCCACAATATCGGTAAGAACGCGAGCGGCATCAAAAGAGTATTCCAGCGTGTCAGGCGCAAAGCCTGGAGCAACTTCAATGCGTTTCTGTCGGCCAGTGGACTGGATGGAACAGTTGCGCGTGCCAAAATGCACCGGATGGCGCCCTGTGCGGTCAGAGACAATCTGTACTTCAAGGTGGTTGAAATCCTTGATGCGCTGTTCAATGAGCACGCCCTCATCCTTGAACTGTCGCAGGGCATAGTTGCGGATGCGACGGTACACCGAGCGAAACTGGTCGGGGTCGTAGACTTCCTCAATACCCATGCCACCGCCACCTGCTGAGGCCTTGACCAGCACCAGAGGGTGAGTGACACCCTGCTGCTCCTGAAAGGAAAAGAGGGATTTGGCAATGCGTTCGGCTTCGGCCTCATCGTAAATGGGACGGTCTGAGCCCGGTACCGTCGGAACGCCAAGACTTCTGGCCAGCCTCTTAGTATTGATCTTGTCACCCAGCTCTCGGATGATTTTCCAAGAAGGACCAATAAAAATCATGGATCTGTCACGCTTGGTGACACGGCGTGCAAAACGAAAATCCTCGGCAAAGAAACCGTAGCCTGGATGTACAGCCGTGCAGCCGGCAGCATCAGCTACGCTCATGATCTCATTGGCATCGTGGTAGGAGGAGACCCTGTAGAGGCAGTTATCGCCACCCAGCTGTCGGGCCAGATCTCCGTGACCAGACTGGTTGTCTTCGCGTGTATAGACAGCTGCAAAGGGAATGTTTAGATTGTTGCAGGCTCGCATGATGCGCATGGCAATTTCCCCACGATTGGCGACCAGAACTTTGTGGTCGCCCAGGGAAAGTTTGGGCGTCTTGGGAGCTTCTGCCTCATTGGGCGTATGTTTTTCCATGAGTTTCCGGCATTCTGCAGGCGTGCCGCCGCCGTTTTTTTGCCCTTTTGCCCGGTCATAGACAGGATTAAAAGGGAAGCATTGCTTTTGCCGCAAGGCGAGATCAGTGTCTGACACTGCACGTCTTGGAGTTAAGAGGATATAGCAGAGAAGCAAGAGAAAAGTCTAGAGCAGGTCTTCGGGGTAGGATTCTGCGCTTGCGTCAGGGAATTTCTGTCTGCAAATGCCTCTGTCATATCAGCCTGTGGAAAGATTATGAGTGTTGTGTGCAAGACTTGGTTCACGGCTGCAGCTTTCCCGGCATGGGAGGCAAACAGAAGAAATCAAGTGCTTGAGCTACAGAGAAGGCTTGGGTTCCCTGCCCATGGAGCCAGGAAGGCCGAACGTTTTTTTGCAATCTTGTCCATGTTGTACGAGGAATCCTCGCCTAAAGACCCGTGTCATCAAAAGGAGTGTTTGCATGCAGAAGATGCAGAATGTCAGCCAGGTCCAGGAATGTCTTGCAAGCTTTCGTGCGAAGCTTGGCTTGGCAGATGAACAGCGCTGTGAAGTGGGCCTGATCCTTGGCACAGGGCTTGGCAGACTTGCTGACGTTTTGTCTGGACATGCTGTTCCCTTTGCCGAGCTTCCTCATTTTCCGGTTTCCACGGCCCTTTCCCATGCCGGTTTTTTTAGCTGTGGAAATCTTGCTGGTGTGCCTGTGCTTGTTCAGTCAGGTCGCTGCCATCTCTTTGAGGGATTCTCTGTCTCTGAGATCTGCATGGGCGTTCGTCTGATGCAAGGAATGGGTGTGCATACCCTGATTGTCACCAATGCCGCAGGCGCTCTCAACCCTGTCTTTGAGGCCGGTCGACTAATGCTTGCAACCGATCAGATCAACCTGACAGGCGTTTCGCCTCTGACCGGTCCCAACTGCGAGGATTGGGGACCGCGCTTCCCCGACATGTCACAGGTTTTTGACCGCAAGCTGCAGGCGCTTGCCCAGAAGGCAGCCATTGGTCTGGGGCTCACCTTAGAGCGAGGTGTCTATATCGGTGTGCACGGCCCGGAACTGGAAACACCTGCGGAAACGCGTCTTTACAGGAGCCTGGGAGCTGACGCCATTGGCATGAGTAGTGTGCTTGAGGTTATTTGCGCAAAACATCTTGGCCTGCGTGTCCTTGAGCTTGTCTGTCTGACCAATAAAAATTTGCCAGACTGCATGGCGCCAGTCTCCATAGATGAGGTTATCGCAAGCAGCGAGAGGTCAGCCGCAGATCTTGCCCGTCTGATTTTAGCCCTTTTGCCGGATCTTGCAGCCAGAGCAGAGTGCTGAAGACGCTGTTATAGCCTCTGTGTGTGACCAACAGGCAGCACATAGAGACGAAAACGGTATATATAGCTATCGCTCCCCACAGCAAAAAGGTCAAAGACCTAACCGGATTTGGCGCGGCTTTCACGGTATTTCTGCAGGAACAGTTCCTCAGACTTTGGCTACTTTTCGTCCCCAGTTGTGCAGTTTTTGTCCTGACTTGCCTTGAGCCCCCATAATTTCAGCCCTTGGCATTGTCGACGCCAAGATACACGGGCACACATCTTCAACACTTGGAGAGCTGGAATATCGCTGCACCTTGGGCTGTGATTGTGAGATGAGGAGAGAAAAGGGAAATGTACATTAAGGAATTTGACAGATATCATGGATTGCGATGCATAGTCTTGGAGATCGAGCTTTTTTTCTCCCTCATGGTGAATCCTTCAACACGCAAAATTTTTGATGACAAAACAGGCTCCTTAAGCTAATTTTTCTCTTTTCCTGATAACCTTCTTTTCTTGTTGTCATTTAGCTTTTTGAGAGACTTATGGAACAGAACCAAGCCCTTCGCAATGTGGCTATCATTGCCCACGTGGATCACGGGAAAACGACTCTAGTGGATGCACTTTTCAAGCAGAGCGGTGTCTTTCGTGCCGATCAGCACGTTGATGACCGCGTCATGGACAATATGGATCTTGAGCGTGAGCGTGGCATAACCATTGCCGCCAAAAACTGCTCAGTGCACTGGAAAGGTGTCAAAATCAATATCATCGATACTCCCGGCCACGCCGATTTCGGCGGCGAGGTGGAACGGTCATTGTCCATGGCCACAGGCGCCATTCTGCTTGTGGATTCTTCAGAAGGCCCTCTGCCGCAGACGCGCTTTGTACTGCGTAAGGCACTGGAAGCCAATTTACCCGTTATCGTTGTCGTCAATAAGATAGACCGCAAAGATGCACGCCCTGACGAAGTCTTGAATGAGGTTTATGATCTCTTCATTGATCTGGGGGCAAGCGAAGAGCAGATTGAGTTTCCCGTGCTCTACGCCATTGGCCGAGATGGCGTTGCCATGCGTTCTTTAGATGAGACACCCAAAGATCTGTCGCCACTTTTTGAGACCATTGTTGAATATATTCCCGGCCCTGTCCACGATCCCAGCAAGCCTTTTCAGATGCTTGTGGCTGATCTTGATTATTCCGACTATCTGGGACGTCTGGCCGTAGGTCGAATCATCCATGGAGCTGTGCAGGCCAAGGAAGCCCTGGTCTGCATTGGTGAAAGCGGTGAGGCTGTGCCCCTTCGAGCTACACGTTTACAGGTCTATGATGGGTTGAAGCTTGCTGAAGTGGACGAGGCCGGCCCTGGTGATATTGTCGTTTTGGCGGGCATTGAAGATGTGACCATTGGAGATACCATCTGCACGCGTGACAATCCCCAGGTTTTGCCGCGTATCCGCGTGGACGAGCCGACTGTTGCCATGCGTTTTGGTATCAATACCTCACCTCTTGCCGGACGCGAGGGAAAAATTGTGCAGAGCCGGGCCATCCGGGACCGTCTCTATAAAGAAAGTCTGCGCAATGTGGCCATTAAGATTGCTGAGACTGAGGACAAGGAAGCTTTTCTGGTCAAGGGGCGTGGAGAGTTTCAGATGGCCATTCTCATTGAGACCATGCGCCGAGAGGGCTTCGAGCTTTCTGTGGGCAGGCCAGAGGTCATCCTTAAGAAAAACGAGGCCGGAGAGACCCTGGAGCCTATTGAACACCTCTATGTGGACTGTGATGAGGTCTTTATGGGGGTCGTGACCGACAAACTTGCCCAGCGCAAAGGCCGCATGCTCAACTGCACCAATCACGGCACAGGCCGGGTGCGTCTGGAATTTTCCGTGCCCAGCCGAGGCCTCATCGGCTATCGCGATGAATTTCTCACCGACACCAAGGGCACAGGCATTATGAATTCCTATCTTGAAGGCTACGATCTCTGGCGTGGTGATTTTTTGACCCGTTTTTCCGGTTCCATCGTGGCCGACAGGCCCGGAGCCGCCGTCGCCTATGCCCTCTTCAATCTTGAGCCGCGTGGCGTGCTTTTTGTGGAGCCGGGGGATCCGGTCTATGAAGGCATGATCGTTGGAGAGCACAATCGTGACAATGACATTGATGTCAATGCCACCAAGGAAAAGAAACTGACCAACCTGCGTGCTGCGGGTAAGGATGAGAATATTATTCTGACACCTGTGAAGAAGATGACTCTCGAGCATGCACTGCATTTTGTGCGTGACGATGAGCTTGTGGAAGTGACACCTCAGTCCATCCGTCTGCGCAAGATGGAGCTTTCCGCGGTCAAGCGCTATAAGTCGGCCTCCAAGAATGCCTAGCTTGAGAGCCTGCATTCTTTTTTCCGGTCAGTCAATCACCGCGCGCTTTCTGGACGAGGCTTGGAAAAGCCAAACACTTTAGGGGGCGGTTGCTCCGCCTAAGTCCTTCGTGGACTACGGTAACGTAAGGCGTATGACACACCTGCTGCACGGCCTATTTGACGGGAAAAAGGCGCACGCGCTGCCTCTTTTGCTGCTTTGCTTTTTGCTTTCGCAACTTGTTGCCTGCGGTTTTTTGAGCAAAGATACAGAATTGCGTTCAGCAGAGAATTCGGAGCAAGCCCAGAAAAAGGCTGATCAAAAAGATCCTCTGACGGGAGATCCCATTGCTTACAGCCTGCAGATCACCGTGGATGACGGACGCAAGGAACTTGTGCCCCTTATGCAGGCGGCAAGTACGCTCCATGTCTTTTCTGCGAAGCCACCGGACAGTCTGCTTGGCATTGAAAGCCGGGCCCGAGCCGATACAGAAACTGCCGTCAAGTTGCTGCATTCCCAATGCTACTATGACGGAACGGCAAGCTATGAGCTTGATGAAAATGCCCGTCCTGTGCGAGTTACCCTGCATCTTACCCCAGGACCCCGCTATACTCTCGGTCATGCCAGAATCCACTATGATCCTGCCCCGACCATCCCTCCCTCCTTTGCCAAACGCGTGCGCAGCTATGGCCTTTTTGGCCTTGATCGGGAAGAGCTGCCAGGCGCGGATTTCCCCCGTGAAATAGCCGCTCTTGAAGTGGGCAAGCCTGTCACAGCCGATACTGTCCTGGCAACGGTTGAGGAGTTACCGGAAAAACTCAAGAAAAAAGGCTACCCTCTGGCCCGGGTCAGCTCCCAGGTCTATACCTTGAATCGTGATCTCAGAGAGCTCTATGTCGATATCACCGTCAATCCTGGTCCCTGTGCCACTATGGGCGATGTGCAGGTGACGGGGAACGAGCAGATCAGCGCAGACTATCTTGCCCGTCTGAAGCCCTGGAAAAGCGGTGAAGAACCCTGGGATGAGGATATTCTTGAGGACTATGCCAATAATCTCAGGCATAGCGGACTTTTCCGCTCGGTGCAGACCAAGCCGTTAACCGACAAGCTCACAGGCCAAGAACCGCAAGTTCTGCCCATACTCGTCACTGTCGAGGAAGCACCTTTCCGAACCATTGGCGGCAATCTTCACTACGATACCTCCACAGGCTTTGGTGTTGAAGGAAACTGGGAACACAGAAATCTCTTTGGCAATGGTGAAAAGCTGACACTGACGGCACCAGTGGCAACTGAAGAGCAGGGGCTGAAGCTCGCCTTTGAAAAACCGGCTTTTCTTACCCGAGAGCAGAAGCTCACGGCACAAGCCTCGGCTCTGCATGAGCATACCTCAGCCTACGAACGGTCGGGTGTGTCTGCGGAAGGCGGTGTAGAGCGTCAGCTGACCAGAACCCTGACCGCCGGTGCCGGCCTTTTTGGAGAAGGCGGTGTGCTCGAGGATACCTACAATTCTCAGCAAAGCTATTCAGCCTATGGCCCCAAGTTCTTTCTCAGACACGACAGCCGTGACAATACCCTGAATCCTACCCGCGGCACCGTGGCCAAACTCACCCTTAAGCCCTTTGCCGGTTCTTTTACCGAAGATTTTACAGCCCTTGCCGCAACGCTGGGCGGCAATTTCTACTATGCCCCCTTTACAGACGACAAGGGGCAGAAAAGCGATAAACTCGTCCTGGCTGCCCGTCTTGAAGGCGGCATGCTCACAGGACCCAAGCTCAGTACGCTCCCTTCCAGCATGCGCTACTACACAGGTGGCGCAGGTTCGGTACGCGGCTATGCCTATCAGGCCATTGGACCTAGGGACAAGGAAGAAGAGCCCAAGGGCGGCCGCTCCTATCAGCTGGTTAATCTTGAGGCTAGGTATAAAATCACCGAGGATGTGGGTATTGTGCCCTTTGTGGACGGTGGCATGGTCTATACGAGTGAAATGCCGGAAATCATCGGTGATATGCGTTGGGGCGGAGGTATTGGCTTGCGCTACTACACCCCCATTGGCCCTGTGCGACTGGATGTGGCAACTCCCTTCAATCCCATTGAGGGAGATGCACCGGTACAGATCTATATCAGCATAGGACAGGCTTTCTGATGGACGAGCAAAACAGTCAAAACACCCCGCAGCCGCGGCGCAGGCCCCTAGCCCTGCGTATTCTACGCTTTGTGCTCTTTTCTTTGCTCATTCTGCTTTTACTGCTTGTAGGCGGGGCCTCTGGCATCTATGTCTGGCTTGGCACAGAGAGTGGACTTGCTTTTGTGCAAAAGCAGGTGAATGCCCAGGCCGAGCCCATGCTTGCCGCAAACGGCCTTTGCGTCAAACTCAAGCATCTCCAAGGTTCGCTTCCCAATAATTTTGTGGCAGATCTTGATCTTGCTGATCGCCATGGCGACTTTTTACACTTGCCTGAAACGCGTTTTGCCCTCGGTCTTGGCCTCTTCCCGCCGCAAGTGGAAATTTCCCAACTGCGTCTGAATAATGCCGTGCTTGCACGCATGCCGATTCTCCCCCCCTCTGAACCCGAGAAAGAAGAAAACACGGAGCCCATGACGCCCGGAAAACTCAGGGAACTTTTGCGCACAGCCGCTGACCCTGTTTTTTCCCTTCCGGAAAGCATGCCTGCAATTCACATCAAAGACCTGGGTGTGGAAAATTTCTCCCTGCCCAAGGAGCTTTGTGGTTTTCCTGTCAAGGTCACGGTCCTTTGTGAGATAGGTCTGACCAGAGAGTCTGGGTTTCCCAAATTGCGCGTGGCTCTCCCAAGGCTTAGCCTTGAGGCACAGGATCTTGGGCTTTCTGGCACGTTTGCCTGGGAAAGTGGCCGAGAACGCGGGAACTGGCTTGCGGGAGAACTCGCCGTTGATCTTTCAGCCAAGGTTAGGACGCAGGCTTTTCTTGCACAGGCCGAAAGCTCAGCCGAACAGGCCGAAAACGGCACAGCCAGACTTGGTCTGCATCTTCAGGGCCCCCTTTTTGCCCCCAATGTGAAGCTTGACCTTGGCGTAAAGCAGCTTGCGCTCAGTGGGCAGAATCTGTCTGACCTGGCGCTGCAGCTGCAGGCGCGACCCCTTGATCTTGTGGGCCTGCTCGCCGCCGATGTCAAAAAGCCGCTTTCACTTCACCTGAATGTCGCGGGCAAGTGCAATCAGGAACCTTTGGCCATGCACGTGGACCTCAATGCGGCTCTTTCTTCTGAGGAGCGTTTTGATGATCTCATTGTCTCTTTGAAGCAGATTGTGCTCAAGGCGCTTGGGCTAGAAGCGCAAGGGCATCTTCAGGCTAGACTTGGCCAGGGGCTGCCAAAGCTTGAGGGAGATCTTCGGGCAGCCATATCCGACTGGCATGCCGTCGAAGCTTTTCTTCCGGGTCAGAAGCTTGCTGGGAGTCTTGCCGCAGAGCTAGCTCTGCGCGAGAGCAAAGGTCAGGATCTTACGCTTTCGCTCGATATCCCCAAATTTTCTTTGACGCAGGCTCAGGCTGATCCTCTCAGTCTTGCCAATCTTCAGGTGAGACTTGGCGTGCATGACCTTTTTACCAAGAGGGAACTTTTGGCAACGGTTGTTGCCGAGTCCATTGCGCTTGGCCAACAGAAGCTTGGATGCAGGGCTGAGGCCAAGGGAACACTGCAGGATCTTGCCCTCACTTTCAAAAGTACAGGCGCAGTGGAAGCCGACCTCGCACTTGGCTACAGGCCGGACCGCGTGCATATGTCGCGTCTTGCTCTGTCAGCCAATACTCGAGCCTTTACCGGCAAAGATGAACACATTGGCCTGCGTTTGCGCAAACCTGTTTCTGTACATTTTGGCCCGGATGGTCTCAGTGTCGGTGAGCTCGACCTGAATCTTCAGCCCAAGGGGCAGATCGAAGCGCGAGGAAGTCTTACTCCCTCAAACTACCGTTTTCAGCTTGCTGTCAAAGACGTAGATCTTTCTGTTTGGCAGCGTCTGATCAAGGATCTGCCCAAGGGCATGGTGCAGATGCATGCGCAGCTAGCGGGCAGCGCCACGCAGCCGCGAGGTAATATTAAGCTTGCGGTGACGCGACTTGAAGTGCCCAGAGTCCGTCTTCATCCTCTTGATCTGATCCTTTTGGGAGATCTTTCTGCGAAAGGTCTGCAGGTACGCCTTGAGATGCCAAAGCAGACCATACAGGCTCTGGGTGGTGAAAAAATGGGCGTTGGTCTTACCGTGCCCCTGACATTTACCGATGGAGTTCCTGCCCTTGCTGAACATGGAAGCCTGAAAGGAGAAGTCCTTTGGCAGGGCAAACTGGCTCCCCTTTGGAAGCTTTCGCCGCTTTCAGACAGAAAGCTGAGTGGCGATCTTCACATGGACGTCAAGATCGCAGGCACGCCCAAGGCTCCTGTGATCTCAGGTGGGGTTGAAGTTGGTAAAGGGCGTTTTGAAGATCCTATCCTGGGCGTTCTTTTGCGCGATATTGGCCTCAAGGTTGCCGTACAGGGCAAAAATTCAGACAAAGGATTGGCCGGGCAGGTCAAGATAACGGGCGGTCTTGGGGATGGCATGGGCGGCAAGCTCAGCCTTGACGGTACAGCCGGTCTCGACGGCGAACAGTTTCGCGTGCAGACCAAGCTTGATCATCTGCGCCCCTTGCGCAGGGAGGATGTGCGCATCTCCCTGTCAGGGGATATTCTGGCTCAGGGAAAACCCAGTGCCCCGGATATTGGCGGGGTAATTGTGGTGGATAGCGGGGCTGTGCAGCTTGAAAACATCGCACAGGGACCCAAGGGAGTAACAACGCTCCCCATCAAGGAAAAAACGGTGGCGAAGCCTGTGTCGGTGCAGGCTGCCAATGACGATTCCGGTCGGCTGCATATTGCCATCCGTTCACCCGGGCGTTTTCTTGTGGATGGCTTTGGACTTTCCACGGAATGGAAGACTGATCTTGCCATTCATGGAACTCCAGCAAATCCCGTGATTTCTGGTGAAGTCAGTGCCGTCAAGGGGGAACTTTACCTGTTGAATAAAAATTTCGCCCTTGAAAAGGGTGAGATTTTTTTGGGTGGTGGAAATGTGGCAAATCCGCTGCTTGATATTCTCTTGACGAACACGACGGCTGATTTTACATCCCATGTGCGTATTTCTGGTACTGTGAAAAAAATGAAGCTCAGTTTGACAAGTGAGCCAGAAATGCCCCAAGACGATGTGCTTGCGCATATTCTCTTTGGCCGCAATGCCAATGAACTCGGCCGCTACGAGGCGCTGCAGCTTGCAGCTGCAACCGCCCGTATGGCAAGTGGTCTGGGTAGTGGCCTGAACAATCCGCGCAAGGCTCTGGGGCTCGATGTCATGCGTTTGAAGTCCGATTCCAGGTCTTCAGATAATAGTGGCTTTGGGAGCATGGCCGTGGAAAGTGGCAAATACCTCACAGACAGTATTTACGTAGGTGTTGAGCAGGGCGCTGGTGAGGGTTCAACGGCTGGTACCGTTCAACTGGAAATCACCCCTAAGCTCAAGCTGGAACTGCGCAGCCAAGGCACCAATACCCAGGGGAATCTCAACTGGAAGCACAATTATTGATCATAGGGAATTGGGTGGGCGTTTTGCCCTGCCTTCAGTGCGTCATCAGGTTTTTTGGGCCAAAAATCCATGTGAAGAGCCGCTTGGCTGGTTTGCCTTTGTCCTTTTGACGAAGCTATCTCGTGTTTTGTCTGATGCTTTTGTTGGCGGGCATACCATCTCCTCACAGATCGTGCAGCTATGCTTTCCGTTATACGACGAGAAATACGTTTTTTCTCTGCAATCTTCCGTATTTTTCGACCTTTATCAAGACCTGTAATCAAGGCGCAACAATATGCGTTGCTGTTTCTTGACACACCTACGATACGCAAGCATCGTGGCTTCCAGAGATGTTTGTTTACTTAACGTTTGTCATTTTTTCTGAGGGCTTGTTACAAGCCCGATCACGGCTGCAAAGTGTTTCCGCTGACTTCTCTTGGTGTACAGCTTTGAAGATGGATTGCTGCAGTCCTGTCTTTTCCCTGTTCCAATGCTAGTTGATGGCTGTAAGGATACGCCCGTCGATGATTAACAGGGTCCTGACATGTGAAACGCACGTCGTAAGTCAGGAGTCGGAGCAGTCACCCGCTGGCGGCTTGGTCTTGCGGCTACCATGTTGTGAACTTGAAAAATCAATGGTCGCATGGAAACAATACGTGCACGTTTGTGTCAGACTCTTTACCTCTTTTTTTACATCTTTTTTGTCGCAGTGGCTTTCGAATAACCAAAGCACCTGCGTATTGAGGATTGCCAAACAATACGCCTTTTCGGAAAAGGCGAGAGCCATGTTGCCATAGACTGGATACAATGTATTCAAGAGGAGAAAGCGTGGCCTAGACTCTGGTCGACCACGCTCAACAGCATCCGTGCGTCTTTGTTCTGAATTCGTACAAAAGTGCTTCACATCAGGGAAAAATAAGCGCATTTAGCTGTCTTTTTTCCCTTTCTTTTTCTCATTTTTTTCCTTCTTTTTTCCTTTCTCTTTTTTCTCAGCTGCGGGTCTGGGCGTCTGACGCTCTATGGCCCGCAGTTCTTTTTTGGCATCTTTATCGCCGTTCTGCGCGGCCAGCCGATACCAGCGAATGGCTTCCTGGTGATTGGCGGCAACACCTGTTCCCTGATCGTACATCACACCCATGCAGTATTGCGCCTGAGGCTCGTTTTGCTCTGCCGCTTTTTTATACCAGGCAAAGGCCTGATCATAATCCTGGGCTAAGCCGGCACGGCCCTGTTCGTAGAGAACGCCAAGATTGTACTGGGCAATGGCATAGTTCTGTTCGGCAGCTCTTGTGTACCAGAAGACGGCTTTTTCGCCCGACTGAGCTACCCCCCGGCCTTCAGCATAGAGGTAGGCAAGATTGTTCTGGGCTTTGACGTGTTCCTGCTCTGCGGCTTTTTCCAGCCAGTGGGCTGCCTGGGTGTCGTTTTGCAATTCGCCTGTACTGTTCAAGTAAAGCCAACCAAGGGAATACTGGGCATCAGCGAGTCCCTGGAGTGCCGCCTGATTAAAGTAGTGTGCTGCTTTGGCCTCGTCCTTGGCAACGCCTCTGCCGTGGGCGTAGAGATAGCCCAGATTATACTGGGCGACGGCTATACCCTGATCAGCGGCCTTTTGAAACCAGGTGCTTGCTTCCTTAAAATTGCGCTTGACACCGTGCCCATTGGCCAAGGCCTTGCCATACGCTGTCATGGCGCGCACATCCCCCTTCAGGGCTGCCTTGCGAAAAAGTTCGCAAGCGTTGCGCGGGCTTGTCTTGACGCCCTTGCCTTGTTGGGTGAGGTAACCAAGCACGTACATGGCTTCAGCATTGCCCTGGCCAGCCAGAGGTTTGAGCTTGCTTACGGCTTCGCTATATTTTTCGTGATCAAGAAGATCCTGAATAGCCTTAAGTTCAGCTTCTGCTGCGGCCTGGCTCTCTTCAGCCTTGGGACCGTCCGCGGCTGTCTGCGTTTTTTCTGGCTGCTGGGCGGCAGGGGCGGCAAAGGCCTGTCCTGAAAAGAGTGCTGAGATGAGGAATAGAGCAAGCAAATGACGGGAAAAGAATGATGTGTTCATAGTGTTTTGCAAAGCGAGGCAAGGTAGGAGGTTGTATCGCCCGGAATGGTCAGGGCATATTCACAGCAAAACATCTGACGTGCATTTTGCACATCAGAACTTTGCCACCAGTTCTGAATATTTGGCCAGATATGTCTAGCCTTTTGTGCGCAGAGATGCGCATCGGCAAAATAAATGCCCGCACGCTCAAGTATCTGGAACATGTCCTGGCTTTTCCTAGTCAGTGGCCAGTGCTCAGGGCAGAAGGTCACGAGCAGGGGAATATTGGCGGCCATGGCTTCAAGGAGCGTTGTGCCATGATGATCAAGGACTAGCAGACGGCAGGAGCGTATGCTGGGCCAGAGAGGTCCCTGACAGAGTTTGAGCTGCGGAAAACGCGGCAGAAGCCAATCCGCATCGGCCAGTGAGGACGGAAGAGGAAAATAGGGCCTGTAGAGGGTTTGGGAGGTAAGCTCTTCGCCCAGCGTTGCAAAAAACGTCTCCTTGGCCTTGCGGTAGAGGATGGTTTGTAGGGGACTTGGCCGGCAGTCCAGACGGTAGCCGAAAAGGGGCATTTCCGTACCTACAAAAATAAGCTGCGCGTTTTTTTCCTCATGCGCATTGGCTATGCGAGCGAGCTGCGGATAAGGCAGCGGCAGAAAATTGCCACGGACTTCTTCATAGCTTTGCCAGCCCCAGGTGCCAAAGACATGCTGTTGAAACTCAAACATGCGCGTCAGACAGGGACTTTTGATCTGACCGTAATTGCCACCGTGCTGAATGAACATCAGCCTGTCTCCCTGCCCGCGCAGACGGGCAAGGCGTTGGCGGTAGCGACTGTCCTCATAGGCGCTGATACTGGCAACATAGAGCCGGGGAGCCGATACGGGAGCGATTTTTTTCGGGTGCTTGAGCTCTTTGAGAGAGCTTGGAATCGTCCGCAAAAAAACCGGCAGCAGATCAAAATCCGGAAGCGTTGAGGCGGAGAAGTCCTTGCAGAGCGTAGCCAGAGAACGCGACTGATCAGTGCCATGGCTTGGATGGGAAAGAGCAAGAGACAGTCGCAGGCTTTGCCAGAGGGAGAGCCCCTTGAGACGTGGAAAGGGGAGCTTTAGCAGAGATCGGGAGATTATACGGCGCAATCTCTGTGAGATGCCAGGCTTTGGGAAAACGGGCAGATCTTCAGAGATGGCCTTCGCTGGAACTTCTTTCCAGATTTCGGGCCATTTCATCCTTCTCAGAAGCCACGAGAAGAGCCAGTGGTTGAACGTGAGGCCAAGGGAGCCACGAAGGACAAGATCATTTTCATCTTGAAAATGAAAAGAAAGATCATCCGGCAGGAGAGGAAGAACTAGGGGCTCTGCGGCAAAATGTTCAACAATGACCTTGATGCGCAACCAACGCTCAACAATCTGCTGGGAGACGACACCGAGCCACGGGATGAGCAGGGTTTCCCAGTATGCCCCTGGAAGCTGTGAGGCGGGGGCAAGCGTACGTGCAAGTTTGGGGAGATACTGCGCACTCAGCTGCATGGCCATCTGCCCTGCCTGGACTAGGTCGTTCGTCGTGGCAAAGGGCTCGGGCGCAAAGGTAAAACGCTGTTCCCAGTCGGCAAAATCTGCCTCTCGGCCGGCAAAAACCCAGGGACCGCCACAAAGCAGTGTTGCCGGGTCGCAGGCTTCTGCCACCGCCCCAAGCTGCAGTATTCGCCCTCTAGACGTTTTCAAGATCCCCCCATGTCAGCACATGGTCGTCGGCAAGTTCTGTGCGCGTGACACGCCCTAGCACCTCGTCAAAACAACGCGGAGAGATCCCGTGGGCCGGGCGCTTCCAGGTAAGGTCGCAGGCTTCCAGGCGATGCCCCTTGGGTAAGGCCCTGGCCGTGACAAGAGAACGTCTGGCATGCTGACGGGCTGGTTCTTCTTCCGGCAGTGCACGAATTTTGCATTCACCGATGGAGCTGAGGGTTTGGGAAAGCAGTTTGCGCAGATGTTTGAGATCCTCTTTGTCCATGGCATGGTAGTGATCATTGCCAGGCAGGGTCTTGTCATGGGTGAAATGCTTTTCGAGAATGCAGGCCCCCAGAAGGGTCGCTGTGTGCAAAATGTGCATATCAGAAGGCAGGGTATGGTCTGAGTAGCCAATGGCATGATTTGGAAAATGTTGCCGCAGGGCCAGAATCTGGCCAAGAGCTGCGTTGGCGTCATCTGTTGGATAATTCAGCACACAGTGCAAAAGCGCCAGAGGGTTGCCTGCTTCTTCAATCCATTCGACTGCTTCGGCGATTTCATGCAGATAGCTCGCTCCGGTGGAAAGGAGGATGGGTTTCTTATAGCTGCAGAGAATACGGATAAAGGGCTTATTGGTGATATCCGAGGACGAGATTTTGAAGACATCCATCAGATCATTGAGAAAGGCCGCTGATTCCACATCAAAAGGCGTGGATAGAAAACTGATGCCCACATCGTCGCAATGACGTTTGAGAGCCTCAAATTCGTTTTTCCAGAAACTGTCGTGCTTTTTGAAAAGTGCATACTGGCTTTGGGTCGGTTCCTTGCGAGTATCCCAGTAGGCTGGGGAATCTTTGGATGCAAGGGTCTCTGCCTTGTATGTCTGAAATTTGATGGCATCGGCTCCGCCTTCCTTGGCCTCGTCAATGAGTCGGCGGGCAAGATCCATCTTGCCTTCGTGGTTAACGCCCGCTTCGGCGATTATATAGGGCATGCAGAACGCCGAACTTTGCGGTTTTTTGAAAAAATCATGGAGAGACACGTGCGCCTCCGTGGGGTTGGTGTTAATGCCCTTGACTGGCCTGCCTGATATACGCGCAAACGTTGAGAATGGAAAGGTCTGAAAAATCGGCACTATAAGGCCATTTTTGAGGTTTTATCCTATTTGCTTGCCGGCAAAGGTGTGCTATAGGTTGTTTGACATCTCTGTAGGTACGGGTAGATGCAAGAGCTCTTTTATCTAACGCGCCGTAGAATTCCATGCTGGGATAGAAGACTCACCTTGGTATTTCTTTGCTTTTCCTGTCGCAAACTGCTCTTAGGCTGCCGGCAGGCCGTGTCAGCCTGTGGAGAGACAGTGAGGCCTGAGGGAAGAGGTCTTTGGTGCACGGCTGCAGCATTCCCCACAGTGGAAATTTGCAGGCGAAAATCAAGCGAAGTTTCCTTCGGGCAGTCCATATTTCGCAGGAACCCGCCTATGATGTGGGCCAATTGCCCTATCGATAGAAATCCTCCGACTTTAGGCGGGGATGTCAATGGGAACAGTCTGGAGATCATGTGAGACAAGCCTTCGTATACCTTCTAGGCATCCTAGCCGTCGCTGTCTTTGCCTTTCTGACCTATCTGATCAGTGAGGTTGTGGTCATTCGCGGTGTTGAAAAGCTCGAACAGCAGCATGCTGAAGAAAATCTGCTGCAGCTGAACAATCATCTCTTCTCGGTTGAGCTTCAGATGCGCAAACGCGTTATGGATTGGGCTTGCTGGGACGAGGTGTACGAGTATGTAGATGAGCGCGACGAGGATTTCATCAGGAGCAATTTTGAGGACGGCTTTCTTACTTCGCAAAACATTTCTTTTGTTTATTTTTTCAGAGATGCGGAAAAGCCCTTTAAAATCGTAGATCCCAAGAAGGCAACGCGTGATGGGGCCTTCAGGACTGCGCGCAACGATGTTGTGGCCCGCCTTGTTAGAACGTTGAATAGTGGCGAACAGGATTGGCTGTCGGGCTTTGTGAAGATTGGCGATGAAGTCAATGTAATTGCTATCCATAGGATCTATGATGGCAATCAGCAGAAGGAGCCCAAGGGCTACCTCATCATGGGGCAGGCCTTGGACCGAGATTTTGTGGCGGAGGCTGAACGCTTCACACGCAAAACTTTTAACTTCCTGCCTTTGGCGGCCTTCGACAATCCTGCCCTGGAAGCTCAAGGGGACATTAAACTCGCCATAACCGAAAATCTTTTTTCAGTTATTACCCGCTGCAAGGATATCTTTCATGAACCTAGCTGGTGCTTAGAGCTCAATATTGAAAGAAGCATTGCTCGTGTGGGCCGGCAGATGTCCTTTAAAAACTTTCTTCTGATGCTTGGCTTGGGGCTTGCCCTGCTCATCGTTGGCATGACTGTTCTCCACTATAATGAACAGGCTGCCATGCGCCGGGAGATTGCGTATCGGGAAAATCACGACAGCCTGACAGGCCTCTATAATAAAAACTTTCTTCTTGAGCATCTGGCTACAATACTTGCAGACAATAGCCGGCACGTTACGGTGATTGTTGTAGATATTGACCGCTTCAAGAGCGTTAATGAGAGCTACGGTCATAAGTTTGGTGATTTGCTACTGTTTGAAGTCGCGAGCAGATTTCGGAAATTGCCTTTTCAAGGCTTTGCGGGGCGTTCTGGTGGGGATGAATTTCTTCTCTTCAGCGAATGTGAGAGCCGGGATGAAGCGGAGATCATTGGCAACCTCGTGCTTAAAGCCTTTGACACGGCTTTTGATATCTCAGGCCAATCCATCTTTTTGAGTGCAAGCATTGGCATTGCCTGCGCGCCCGAAGACGGCCAGGATGCCCACAAGCTCCTGCAGAGAGCTGAGCTTGCCATGTACGCGGCTAAAAGTGCCGGGAAGAATATCCTCTCTTTCTTCAATGTGCGCATGGATGAGGAAGCAAGTAAGCGCATGGCTCTGGAGGCGGCTTTACACAGGGCCGTTGAAGAAAATGCCCTCACCGTTTTCTATCAGCCAAAAGTCGACGGCATCCGTCGTCGAGTTGTGGGGCTTGAGGCCTTGGTGCGCTGGCATTTGGACGACGGCCGTTGGATTCCGCCCTCAGCATTTATTCCTGTTGCCGAGGAAATCAATCTTGTGGCGCGTATTGACATGCTTGTGCTGCGCAAAGCCTGTCGTCAGGTCAAGGTGTGGGCTGCTGAAGGTTGCGCAGTTCCTGTGTCGGTGAATATGTCAGCCAAAAGTATACTTGCAGAGACTTTTGCCGAAGAGGTTCAAAAGATTATAACCTCAGAAGGCACAGATCCTTCCCTCATCGAGGTGGAGGTTACCGAAACCTGTCTTGTGACCAATCTCGATGTTGCGTCCAAGGCAATTGCCCAACTCACCAACGCTGGTATTCAGGTCTCTCTTGACGATTTCGGCACAGGCTACTCTTCGTTGCTCTATCTCCATGCGCTGCCCATAGCCTGTCTGAAGATTGATAAGAAGTTCATTGATGATCTCAATGCCCAGGCCAATAGCTCCAACAATCTCGTCAAGGGCATCCTTGGCCTTGCCTCAGGTCTTGGCATGGAGACTGTGGCTGAAGGTGTGGAGGAGCGCTCTCAACTTGATTTTCTAACGGATAACGGCTGCGCTGTGATTCAGGGCTATTTTTTCTCAAAGCCTCTCAATGCCCAGGATTGTGAAAATTTCCTCTTTTCGCAGCGGCAGCGTTTTGACGAGATTCTGGGCACAACCTAATTTCCCTGCAGGAAAAAAACTTGCAGCTGTCAGAACTCTTTGGTAGTCTACAAGCAAAGCGTGCCCTGAAGTGGGTCGCTTGCCAATAGGGCAGGAACTGTCCGAATTTACGCCTGTGGAGATCCCTGAGATCGGAGAAGCAGGAAGCCCGTTGCGGGTGTTCACTAAGTTTCATGGACGAAACTTAAGGTAGGTATGCTATGCGTAAGGCTGTTCGTACATACTTCAGCCCGAGACGACAGGAAGTCAGTCAAGGGCAGCTCTTGCTTGGTCTGTATGACGGTGCCCTGCAGTATTTGCAGCAGGCACGAGATCAGATGGTTGCACAGAAGTTCGCCACCCGTGGCCTGCTCGTCAACAGGGCCCTTGAAATTATCGGCGAACTTTCCCGCTCTCTTGATTTCAAGAGCGGTGGTGATCTAGCTGCCAAGCTGAATACGCTCTATCTCCTCTGCTCCTCGCGTCTTTTGTCGGCGAGGGAAACAATGAGCGTTGAGGATCTGGACAGTGTGGTGACGATTTTAACAAGGCTTCGCGCTATCTATTCACAGTTCCCCGGGACCGTGGAGAAGGGAACTCCGGAGGCGCCTACTGTCTGTCTGGCAGAAAACGGAAGCTAAGCGTTACCTCTTCTGATATTGAGCTATTCTTCTTTTGCGGACCTTTCACGCTGTGAAGGGGTCTATTCTTGTTCTCTTTTTTCTCCCTCCCTTTTTCTCCTTTTCCCTGAAAAAACCGCATCCTTTGTTCAGAATTGCAGCAAGGTTCTGGCAAAAAAAAGCCTCACTTGCGTGAGGCCTTCATGCATCGTATGTGCTATTAGTACCTGGGGGCACGAGGAGCACGGGGCTTTGCTTCGTTCACTCTGAGCGTACGGCCACCAAAGCTGTAGTTCTCCAGAGCTTCAATGGCGGCATTGGCAGCTTCATCTTCCATTTCGACAAAGCCGAAACCACGTGCACGACCTGTTTCTCTGTCACTGATCAGTTTCACGGACTGAACTTCTCCATAAGCCTGAAAAAGTTCGCGAACCTGTTCCTCAGTAGCCGACCAGGGAAGATTTCCCACATAAATGGACTTAGACATGAACTAACCTCTCGAAAAAACAGTGAAACCGTGCGTTTGCCAGCAAACAGCTTACTAGCACGCACAGCTAAATACTTAAACACGGTTTAGCTGCTTTGTCAACGCAAAAACGCCAGTTTCACGCGTCATCTGCAGAATTTACAAGGTTTGCTGACATATTTTCGGATGGCAGACCCACCCAGTCTTCGGTCATATTTTCAAAGGAGGTAAAACGCGAGTGGAAGAGTAGCTCGGCTATGCCTGTCGGCCCATTGCGCTGCTTGCCGATGATAATTTCAGCCTTTCCGACTTCCGGGCGCTCTGCGGGATTTTTGTGCTTATAGACATCATCGCGGTAGATAAACATGATGATGTCGGCGTCCTGTTCGATGGCACCAGATTCACGCAGGTCAGACATTTGCGGGCGTTTGTCCTCACGGGCGCGTTCTTCAACCTTGCGGTTGAGCTGGGAAAGGGCAACAACAGGAATATTCAGATCTTTGGCAACGGCCTTGAGCGTGCGGGAAATGTCGGAAATTTCCAATTCTCGTGAGTCTTTGCCGCGTGGGCTACGCATCAGCTGCAGATAGTCCACGACGACAAGACCAATATTGTACTTGGATTTCAGACGGCGTACGCGGGCGCGCAGCTCCATGGTCGAGAGCGTCGCTGTGTCGTCGATATAGATTGGGGCTCCGTTCAGTTTCCCGCCAGCTTCATAGAGAAAATTCCAGTCATCATCGGTGAGACGGTAGGCCTGACGCAGCTTGCTCATGTCCACATGGGCGGTGAGCGCAAGCATGCGCTGTATCAGCTGCTCGCGGCTCATTTCAAGAGAGAAAATGGCCACCGGTGTAGCCTGTGGAGAGAGTGCGGCGTTGACGGCAAGGGAAAGGGCAAAGGCCGTTTTGCCCATGGAGGGCCTTGCGGCGACGATAATCAGATCAGAAGGCTGGAGACCAGCTGTCAGTCGATCGAGCTTGTCAAAGCCTGTTGTTACGCCTGTGAGTTCATTGCGTTTGCCGGCCGCCTTGCTCAGACGTTCAAAAATATTATCGATGATCTTTTTGGTCGACTCAAAACTCTGCTCCTCCATACGTTCAGCAATGGAGAAGACCGCATGTTCTGATTTATCCAGAAGGCCGGCGACATCGTCAGTTGTCTGATAGCTATTGCTGATGATTTCCGAGCAGACATCAATGAGTTTGCGCTGAGTTGCCTTGTCCCGCACGGTTTTGGCATAGAATTCCGCATGGGCCGCACTGACAATGGCCATGGAAATTTCTGAGAGGTAGCTTGAACCACCGGCTTTGTCATAGGCCTCAAGAATACGCAGCTGTTCTGCTGTGGTGACCAGATCAATGGGGCGGTTGGCCTCGTAGAGCTCCTGACAGGCCCTGAAGATGAGAGCATGTCTGGGGTCGTAGAAATCATCTGGCGATTTGATGATATCAAAGGCAGTGGCTGCACCCTCCTTGTCAGAGAACATAGCTGCCAGAACCGCCACTTCAGCTTCATAGCTGTTGGGAGGAACGCGTTGCAGAAGATCCTGCTCGGCCTTGGGACTGGCAGGTCTCTGAGAATGAAATGCTCCTCTGGAGTAATCTCCAGAGGAGCGGTACGGTTGCGATTGACTCATTCTTACTGAGCTGCTTCTGAAGTCTCAGGCGTTTCGGCCACAACCTCTGCTTCTTCAGCAGGTTCTTCTTCAGGTTTCTGATCGCTGACGACCTTGACCTTGACCATGGCAATAACACTGGCATGCAGGCGCACACGCACAGGATGCTCACCAAGGGTACGGATGGGGGCGTCCAAAAGAATGCGTCTGCGGTCAACCTCGGTGCCCAGAGCGGCCAGAGCGTCACCGATAATGCTCGTGGTCACAGAACCATAGAGCTTGTCGTTGTCGCCCACATGCATGGGAATAACAACTTCCAGGGCTTCCAGACGCGTCTGCAGATCCTGCGCTTCGGCACGCAGGGCATCCATCTTTGCCTGCAGTTTTTTGCGCTCAAGTTCAAAGGTTTTCAGGTTGGCGGGACTGGCGACCATGGCCAGACCCTGGGGTAAAAGATAGTTACGGCCATAACCGGCTTTCACCGTGACCACATCGCCAAGACTGCCGAGATTTTCCACGTCGGCGCGAAGAATAAGTTTCATGGCGCGCCTCCTAGATGGTGCTCTTTTTCTTGACTTGAGAATCATGCGTCGCTGTGTAGATCAGAAGAGCCATTTGACGGGCACGCTTGATCTCACGGGTCAGCAGCCGCTGATGATGGGCACAAGTGCCAGTGATGCGCCGGGCAATGATTTTGCCACGCTCTGTGACAAAGTCTCTGAGAATGTCGGGACGCTTGTAGTTCAGTGGCAGCTCAGCGTCGGCACAGAAACGGCAGTATTTGCGCCGTGGGGGAAAGCGTTTCTTAAAAGCCATTATGCCACCTCCTCGGCGGCATCGGCCAGCCTGACTGTGACGAATTTAAAAATGCCGTCGCTATTTCTGATATTGCGTTCAAGCTCGGCCACAAGCTGGGCAGGAGCAATATACTCAAGCCGTACATAGTAGCCGCGCATCACTTTGCGCACAGGATAGGCAAGATCCCGCATGCCCCAATGGTCCGCAGTGACCATTTTTCCACCTTCGCGTTCAATGATACCGGTGAGAGAGCTCAAAAGACTTTCTCTGGCGTCACTGGCAAGTTCCGGTGAAAGGAGCAGAAGCGTTTCAAATTTCCGCATCGAAGTAACTCCTTTTGGATTGACAGCCCATACCACAATATATGAGCAAGGAATTTTCAATTATAGATTTTTCTCGTTGAATGTCAAGCTTTTTTTCAGGATTTCACCTTAGCGAGGATTGCCTCTGTCCTGCCAGTCGGCAATGGGGGCAATAAAGCTGACGATGATTTCCTTATCATTGACCTTTTCTTCAATGCCCACGATGTCGCGTGGCCCCCGGTTGAAAATGCCGCTGAGATTGTTGAAATTGTTCAGGGCATTTTCCTTGCCCTGGAGATCGAGGTAAAGATAGATCATCTCGAGATCTGCGGCTGTGGCGCGCGTGAAATTGTGGACGGCTTTACGTGCGCCTTCCTTGCCCGTGGCTTTGATAGCGGCAAAGAGGTCTAATTGCTTGCCTCCACTTGTGATACTTACCGGCATAAAGCGGAAACCCGTGTCCAGCCAGGTGTCAATGAGCTTACGGGAGGTATCTGGCTTTCGGCTGATAAGCTGGACGGCAACAAGGCGTTCACGTTTGAAGAGGAAACGTTGGTACCAACTTTCTCTGAAGAAGGTGACAGGATTGGGTCGACAGAGACTGTCGAAACTGTCACGGCAGTAGGCTGCCTGAGAACGTGCCTGCACTTCCTTGAAGGGCATGCCGTAATAGTACTGCTCAAAGAGCATGATTTTTGGCTTTTCCTCTTCACAGGCACAGAGAAGCACGGAGAGGCAGAGGAAGGTGAAGAGCGCAAAACAGCGGTGGAGCATGGCGCGAAACCTGGCGTCTTATTTTTTGGCGGGCAGAACAGGAGCTCCGACCTCCACGGAGGGAGCTGCCGCGCCGCCTATTTTGAGCAACTGGCCGAGGTGACGATGGGCGAGCTCTGTTTCGGCATCACTGACTTTTGGCATATCAGGTGGCCGAATCCCTTTGAGGTCATTGCCTTCTTCGGCAATGACGAGGGCTGCAGCCATTCTGCCCATGATGCAGAAAAAGCGTCTGGGATCCCAGCCGCGTTTTTTGATCCAGAGGGCGGCATTGTCGGAATAGAAAAAGTCGGGACGACCTGCTGTGAGCAGAGGATGGGCCTCTTCATGCTCTTTTCTTGCCCAGTTTCTGAATTCCGGCAAAACCTCAAGAAAGCGCAAGAGTTCTTTTTCACTGACCGGTCCCTGATTGTCATAGACCGTAAGTGTTTTGGATGCGGTCTCCTTGCGGCCGGCAGCGAAGGCCGCATCCAAAGCCGGAATTGTCAGGGAAAGAGTCAGCAGAAGCAGCAGGAGAGTGTGAAGAATCCTTTGCAGCATGGGCCATTAGTACCTGACGGCGCTGATTTTGGAGAGTTTGCTCATATTGTGATAGCTTTCCACATAGCGCAAGGTGCCAGTCTTGCTGCGAATGACCATGGAATGGGTCACGGCATGGTGGGCACGATAGTGTACACCATGGAGAAAGTCTCCGCCAGAAATGCCTGTAGCCGCAAAGAAGCAGTCGTCGCTTTTGACAAGAGTGCTTGTGGACAGGGTCTCGCGAATGTCGATACTTGCTTCTTGAATGGCTTCTTTTTCCACATAGCTCTGGGGGTCAAGGCGTGCCAGAATTTCGCCGCCCATGCCCTTGATGGCACAGGCCGAGATCACACCCTCAGGGGTGCCGCCTGTTCCCATCATCACATCCACTTCACTTCGAGGATCTGTAGCCATCAGAGCACCAGCCACATCGCCATCGGTCTGGAGCTGAATGCGGGCACCGGCTGTGCGGATAGCATCAATGAGCTCTTTATGCCTTGGTTTATCAAGGACAAAGACCACGAGGTCCTGAACGTCTTTGCCTAGCGCCTTGGCGATATTGGCAAGATTGACCTTGACAGGGGCATCGATGTCAATGACATTGCGCGCCTCGTGAGGGACAACAAGCTTGCGCATGTAGAAACTGGGACCAGGATTGAACATGCTGCCCTTGGGTGCCACTCCGATCACGGAGATGGCATTGGGCCTGCCATAGGCGAGGAGATTGGTCCCTTCCACAGGGTCCACAGCTACGTCCAGTTTCGGCCCTGCACCTGTGCCCACGCGTTCGCCATTGGCGAGCATGGGGGCATTGTCTTTTTCGCCCTCGCCGATGACCACTGTGCCGTCGATATTCAGGGAGGAAAAGCTGTTGCGCATGGCATCCACTGCGGCTCCGTCACCGGCATTTTTGTCGCCGCGGCCAAGCCAGCGGGCTGATGCCAGAGCTGCCGCTTCGGTGATACGGACAATATCCATGGCCAGATTTCTTTCTGGAGCTTCTGCCATTACTCGCCTCCAAGGTTTTGTCATCATCAAAAAAATGCGCGGACACTGGGCTCGCGCGTGATCCCTGCCGGCCTGGCGTATGGGCCTTCGCGGGTGTCAACAGTTTGATGCAGAACAGACAAAAAGGCAAGGAAATTCCCACATAAGCTCCCTTGCTGTCAGTTACTATTCACAGGCGTTTCAACGACGCCTAGGTACCTTGCTGCGCCTTGTGCTCGGTTGTGAACTGTAACTGCTGTCAGGCTGGACAGGGTTGTCAGGGATTTTTTCATTGACGGATGTGGCGGGCAATGGCAACCTTAGCAAGTATCGCCCCATGGCAGGCGCATGCGTTTTGGCTTGAAGAAGCCTGCCAGAGGAAAACGGCAAAGTCAGTAAAAACATCGGAGGCAGCGTTTTTTTCCCTGTCATGACAGGGCCAGCACGCTGAAAAGTCGTGATGAGCGAATGTTTTTTTTCCCCGTCCTGTTGTCATATTGATCTGGGGGCCCTGACCCGCAATTTTTTCCGTATGGGTGATCCCTCGGGTTTGTTGCCGGTCATTAAGTCAGATGCCTACGGCCATGGGCTGATGCCTGTTGCCCGTACTTTGGACAAAGCGGGCGCCCAACATTTTGCCGTGGGTACAGTCAGTGAAGGCTGTGCTCTGAGAAAGGCCGGCTTTCATCAGCAGATCGTCCCTCTTTTGGGGGCACAGACGCAGGAAGACTGGAATCTCTCCTTTACCTATAACCTGACGACCCCTATCCTGGATATGGAGTCACTCAAGCTTGCGGCGCAAGCCTGCCCTGACCATAAAGATTTCCCTGTGGCCATTGCCTGCAATACGGGTATGGGGCGACTTGGTTTTTCCGCTCACGAAATGCCGGATCTCATTGAAGGGCTGCGCAGATATCCCATGCTCAAGCCCGTCCTTGCGCTCTCCCATCTGGCCTGCGCCGATATGCCTGATGAGACCATCTATACCCTGGCCCAACAGGAGCGCTTCAAAAGCATGACCAATGCGCTACGCGCCTTTTTCCCGACGCTTGCTCGCAGCCTGAACAACTCCGCCGGTCTGCAAAATCTTCCAGACAGCCAGTATGAACTGTGTAGGCCTGGCATTACCCTCTATGGTGGCAATCCTTTTGCTGGCACAGTCTGGGAATCCAAGGCCAGTGATTTTGAATGGGTGATGAGTGTGTCAGCGCCTGTGTTGCAGGTCAGAAAACTGAAGGCTGGCCAGAGTATTTCCTATGGGCGGATTTTTACCGCACCTCAGGATATGACCATTGCTATCATAGGCATCGGCTATGCCTCAGGCTTTAATCGCGCGCTCTCCAACTGCTCGGATCTTCTCATTAATGGTCGTCGTTGTCCGCAGATCGGCCGGGTCTGCATGGGCATGATCATGGCCGATGTTTCTCGGCTTGGGGCCACGGAAGTGGGTGATCTTGCCTGGATCATCGGCGGTCAGCCTGAGCCAGGACAGCGGGTTGTCACAGCTCAAGAGCTCGCTGCGGAACTCGGCACTATCTCCTACGAGGTGCTTTGTCTTTTTGGCATGACCAATCGGCGCGTCTACCATTAGTGATGGTAGGGCACCCTGTGCAGTATGCTTTCGGCACGATAGAGCTGCTCGAGCAGAATCAGGCGTGCCAGTTCATGCGGCAGGGTCATGGACGAAAGGGAGAGCAGCTTCCAGGCCCTAGCCCGTACCTCCTGACTGAGTCCAAAGGGCCCACCAATGAGAAAGCAGGGACAGCCAAGATTGTTGTCGTCAATCCGTTTGAGAAGATTGGCCAGATCCTGCGAAGACATCTGCTCTCCTCGCTCATCAAGGACAATGGGCAAGTCCTGCGGAGCAAGCGCCTTGAGCAGTTGTCTGCCTTCTTCGAGATTGCGTGCTTGCGATGTTTCCTTGGCAGCATCGCGAACTTCGTCCAGATGGATTTTGCGCCAGTGGCCGAGCCTCTCAAGGTAGAGGTCACAGCCTGTCTGCAGAAAACGCTGTTTGAGTTTGCCCACAAAGATCAAATGCAGGGATTTGCCTGTCATGCCCGTCTCCTGTGATCTTCTCGCTCGTTGTCTTGATCCGGCTGGGGCTCTGCACTGTCTTGCCCAAGGCGGTATCCTGCTTTTTCCGACAGAAACCTTCTACGCTCTTGGCTGCCTGATAAGCTCTCCTCAAGCGCTTAACGAGATTCTGCGACTTAAGGGACGCAATCACGGCAAGCCTCTTCCTCTGGCCGCCGCCTCTCTTGCTCAGATTGCCGGCTACTGCGATCTTTCGACATTTCCTCAAGAGCTTGCCGCGTTTTGGCCAGGTCCTTTGACCGTGCTTTTGCCCCTGAAGGCAACAGTCCATCTCAATCCCTGTCTTGTCAATGCCCGAGGAGAAGTGGCTGTGCGTGTAAGCAGCCATCCTCTGGTCGCCTCTCTTGCTCAGAGCTCAGGAACACTGCTTACGGTTTCAAGCGCCAATGTGCAGGGAAATCCTGCGGCAAGTAGTCTCGAAACCCTTGATCCAGCGCTACTAGCACGTCTTCGTGCACTTTCCCTTCCCTGGGGGTTTGTCCGGCATGACAAGGAGCATCCGCCCAAAGGTGGGCTCCCCTCAACCATTGTGCGCATGGAAGAAGGCCGACTTGTCATCGTGCGGAAAGGAGCTCTTGCTGTCGATAGGTTAGAGGGGGCACACGTTTGTTCGTTCTGAAAATCTGTCATGGGATTTTCTCATGCACGAACAGCCACCGTTCAAGATCTGCGTAACCGACATTCCTTCGACCACAAACCTTTGCTGAATACAAGGAGGCGGCGTTTGTGACGCCGTGAGCTATGCGTAAAGAATGCCTTTGTCCGCATTGTGGCAAACCCTATTCCTGCTACCGCAATCCCACACCGACCACGGATGTCGTCATCTATGCGCCTGAGCGCGGGGTTGTGATTATCAAAAGAGCCAATCCCCCCATAGGCTATGCTCTGCCAGGCGGCTTCATCGAAGAGGGGGAACTTGCAGAAACAGCGGCTGTGCGCGAAATGCGCGAGGAAACGGGTCTTACTGTGGATTTGCTTGGCCTGCTTGGGGTCTATTCTGAGCCGCACCGTGATCCGCGTCAGCACACTCTTTCCGTGGTTTTTGTTGGACGGGCCCGAGATGTCAACGCTCTCTGTGCCGGCGATGACGCAGCGCAGGCTGCCTTTTATCCTTTGGACAGACTGCCTGAGCCTTTGGTTTTTGATCATGCGAGAATCCTCGCGGACTTTACCCATTACCTTTCCGGCCGTCGCCATCTGGCCGCACTTGATGGCGCCTATCAGGGAGATATCCATGGCCTATAGTTCCCTTGCCCGCTGCGTCAGGGATCTTGAAGAGACTGGGCAGCTTCGGCGCATCGATATTGAACTTGACCCCTATCTGGAAATAGCGGCTGTGCAGCGTAGAGCCTTTGCTGCCAAGGGGCCAGCCCTGCTTTTCACCAATGTCCGTGGCTGTCGTTTTCCCATGCTGGCTAATCTCTTTGGAACACGGGAGCGCCTTGCCTATATTTTTCGAGACGATCTCAAGACCGTTCAGGAGCTTTTTGCCCTTGTGGCCGAAGGTTCGGATCTTTTACGCAAGCCTTTGAAGGCCTTAGGCAGGCTTGCTCATCTTTTCTGGCCTCTTTTGCATATGTTGCCAAGGTCGGTCCCAGCACAAAGCGCACCTGTCTTAAAAGAGGAGTGTCGAGCAGAGGACCTGCCCAAACTTGTCACCTGGCCGGAGGATGGTGGCCCTTTTATTACGCTGCCCATAGTCTATAGTGAGGATCCCCTCTTGCCCGGTCCTGCTCACGCCAATCTTGGCATGTACCGCATCCAGATGAGCGGCGGCGACTACGAGACGGGCGAAATGGGCCTGCACTATCAGATCCACCGTGGTCTTGGCGTGCATCATGCAAAAGCTCTTGCTCTTGGTCAGAGGCTTCCGGTGCATATCTATGTGGGCGGACCGCCTTCTTTGACTCTCGCAGCCATTATGCCTCTACCTGAAGGACTCAGTGAGCTGCGCTTTGCAGGCCTTCTTGGGGGGCAGGGTGTTGCGGTGGCACAGGATGCACATACAATGCTTCCCGTTTTGGCTGAAGCGGATTTTTGTCTGATGGGTCATATTGGGCCTGTGACGAAAACTGAGGGGCCCTTTGGTGATCACCTTGGTTATTATAGCCAGGCCCATCCCTTCCCGGTTTTCTGTGTTGAGCGTATCTGTCACAGACCTAATGCCATCTGGCCCTTTACCTCAGTGGGACGCCCTCCACAGGAGGATACGGTCTTTGGGGACTTTATCCACGAGCTGACGGCGCCTCTTTTCCCCAAGGTTTTCCCCGGCATTTCCCAGGTACATGCTGTGGATGCCTCAGGTGTGCACCCACTCCTGCTGGCTCTTGGACATGAACGCTATACTCCCTATGAGGCCAGAAGAAAACCAAGAGAATTGCTGACCCATGCCATGCATCTTCTGGGAAACTCGCAGACTTCTCTTGCCAAATATCTTTTGATAGCAGCCTGTGAAGATTCTCCAGGGCTTTCCTGCCGCGATATACCGGCTTTTCTGCGTCATATACTTGAACGTACGGATTTTGCTAGTGATCTGCATTTTTTGACGCCGGCTACGTGTGATACGCTCGACTATACAGGGAGCTCTCTGCATGAAGGCTCAAAACTGATTTGGACTGCCGCAGGCGAAGCCAGACGCCGTCTGGCCACAGAACTCACTGCCCTGCCTGATCTGCCCGATGCGTTTTCACGGCTGACTTTGGCTCTGCCAGGAGTCCTTGTGGTGCAGGGACCTCCCCATACACGGTCAAGAGGTCAGGAGGACCCCCAGATCCAGGAACTTGCAGACAGATTTGGCCATGGCAAAGGTGCAGAAAACTATCCCCTGCTTGTCGTTGTCGACGACAGTCCCTTCACAGCCCATAATCTCGCCAATTTCCTCTGGGTGACCTTCACCCGCTCGGATCCTGCAACAGACACCTATGGCTGCGGTGCCTGCGTGCTTGGCAAGCAATGGCGCTGTACAGCTCCTTTGATCATCGATGCCCGAAAGAAGGCCTTTCATGCCGCGGAACTTCAGGAAAATCCGGAAGTTAGCCGACGTATTGAGAGCCTAGCGGCTCCCGGCGGGCCCTTGGCAGGTCTTTTTTAGAAAAAGTGCCGGTCAGTTTTGACCGGCACAGCTTTTTTAGAAATGTTCAAAAGCAACGCTTGCCTCGAGGGGATTGCGTTTGGCGTGTAGAGGCGAGGGCTTGGCGTCAGCTGCTGGGTGTCCAATGGGAAAAATGGCCACAGGTTTGATGGTGTCGGGCAGCGCAAAATCAGCCGCAAGTTTTGCAGGATCAAAATGCCCAACCCAGGTTGTGCCAAGGCCAAGATTGTGGACAGCGAGCATTATGTGTGTTGCGACAATAGCTGCGTCAATAGGCCCTGAATTGTGCTTGTCAAACGAGCGTACCCAGGAGACCGTGGCGTCGTAGCAGACGACAAGAGCCAACGGCGCATCAAAGGTATAGGGAGTACAGTTTTTGAGCTTGTTCAGGCTTTCAGGACTTTCCAGCACCAGGATCCGGGTCGGTTGTTTATTGACGGCTGTGGGAGCAAGTCGCCCGGCTTCAAGAATTGCTGTGCGGTCCTTCGCTGTTATAGGTTCCTGTGTAAAATTGCGCACAGAATAGCGTTGGGCAATGAGTTCACAGAATTCCATAAGAACTCCTTTGGACGGGTTTGTGCTATCGCTCACATTTTTGTTTCTGCGACGGCTCGGAGAGACTTTGAAAAGTATAGCGTGAACGTACTCCCGCCTATAGAGGCGAGAGCTTCCTGATTTAGCGAGAACAGCACTGCAGCTCCGCAGAACTACAGCGTCTAACACTCTCTCCACAGGCGTAGATTCCCGTGCGACCCACGGTACTCGATGAGTTACGTTAGGCAGATACTCGCCTTGTTTCTTCTCGGATGGTTATTGCAGCGTTCTTGTCACGGGTATGGTGACTCCCACAAATACAGAAGTAATACTGAATGATTGTTGCTATCTAATTCCATGGTATAATTATATTTTTCACTTTCATGACTGATAATATCATAGAACGTGTTACAAAGCAATTGTTTTTCTGAGGGTATCTACCCCTCAGGAAAACCATCAATTCATCTCTCCGCCTGTAGAGGCGAGAGGCATCTTCCGGTTAGGTTAAAACATATACCAATGAAATGAGAAAACAGTGCTCCAGAATTTGTTTTTTAGGCTGCGTTGGCGCACGTAGTAATTCGACACCATATATTTTGGTTAAAACTCGGTTATATCATTTAACTAATTTTTTGTTACAAAATTATTACGAAAAAGTGTGTAGAAGTATATTAATAGTGATGCTATAATTACTTTTTTATATATTTGATATATTAAAGTCTGTCAATATTTAAACATAAAATATGCTAGAGTTTTTAAATAATTACATTTAAACAACGAACTCTAAATGTTTTTTAAATATTTAGTTATGAACTATAAGGGATGCTGTAAAATAAATATGTTATACCTGGTTGAATTGTTTGATTGAAAAGTCAACAGAAGTTGGTAATGCAGTAGTGGGTAGTGGATATTTTTATCACGTCAACTTATTCTGATTCATAAGTTAATAATAATGTCATAGTCTAATATATATTTTATTTGAACTATTTCTAAATTATGATAAATGTTATTTTATATCGTTATAAAATAAGTCGTATATGGTTTTCTTATTAATTATGATTATATAGGGTGTTTTGATGCGGTTTGATATAATAGGTGATGAATATCGTATATTGCTTGTGGATGATCATAAGTTGATTATGGAGGGTATACGCAGCCTGCTTGCGCCCTATGCACATCTTCGCGTTGTGGGTATGGCACAACATGGCGGTGACGCCGTGGCGCTTGCCGCCTCACTCAACCCGGAGCTCCTTATTCTTGATCTTCACATGCCCGTCATGAATGGCATTGACGTGGGCTATGCTGTTCGTGAGATTCTTCCTCACGTGCGAATTCTAATCTACACGGGCCATGAAGATCAGCGCTGTCTTCCCGAACTCATTGAGCTTGGCATCACAGGTCACGTCCGTAAGTCGGAAGAGCCTGGCGTCCTTTTGCGGGGCATTGAAGAGGTGCGGCAGGGCAGACCATTTTTAACCTTCCCCGATCCCCGCGGGCGTATGGCAAAGCTACTTCAGCAGTCTCTCGTACACGAGGATTCCTTTCACGACCTGAATACTCTTTCTCCGCGCGAAAAAGAAATTTTTCGCCTTCTTGCCGATGGCAAAAGCATCCGTAGCATTGCCGACACTCTTTTTATCAGCCGAAAAACGGTGGAAACCCATAAGTATAATCTCCTGACAAAACTCCGCTTGGAGTCTGTGGGGGATCTGATTAAGCTCGCCATACGCTATGGTCTTGTCAAAGTGTGACCTCGGGTTTTTCCGTAGACGAGAGTGATAAAATCAGTTTTTTCCCGATAGAAAGCTTTCTGCCTTCTTGGCTATATTTCCCCCGTAACAACGCCATTCGGCGTAAGGGGGACTGCATGATCAACGATTTTCACAGATTTTTCCCACTCTTTCTTTTTGTTGTCCTGCTCTTGGTTCTGGGCCAGTCAAGCCTCTGCTTTGCAGACAATGACAAGAGCGGTTCAGCACAAACACTCCAACAGACTATTACCAACGAGGCCGAGACAGGACCTGCCCCTGCGACGTCAGATGCCGCTGCAGCACCGGCAGTTGATACTCATCCCTGGTGGTTTTGGCCAATTTCTTTGCTCTTTTTTTGCTTCATTCTCGGTATTATTGCTGTTATGGCCGGAGTCGGCGGTGGTGTGCTTTTTGTCCCGCTTGTGAGCGGTTTTTTCCCTTTTCATCTGGATTTTGTCCGCGGGGCTGGTCTGATGGTGGCGCTCGCGGGAGCTCTTGCTGCAGGCCCCGGTCTTTTGCGCCGTAATTTCGCCAATCTACGTTTAGCCCTTCCCGTGGCTTTGATTGCCTCTGCCTGTGCCATTGTTGGTGCTATGCTTGGTCTGGCCCTGCCAACGACCATTGTTCAGACGTGCCTTGGTGTCACAATTCTCGGCATCGCCGTTTTGCTTTTGCTTTCCAAAAATTCCGTTCGCCCTGTTGTCAGCAAGCAGGACGCCGTTGGTATGGCCCTTGGCATGCAAGGTGTCTTTCTTGAGCCGAGTACGGGTGAGGTGGTGGAATGGAAGACGCACCGCACACTGGCTGGTCTTCTGCTCTTTATCGCCATCGGTATCATGGCCGGTATGTTTGGGCTTGGTGCTGGCTGGGCTAACGTACCTGTCCTCAACCTGCTCATGGGGGCCCCTCTCAAGGTCGCTGTTGGCACGTCGAAATTTCTTCTTTCTATTACCGACACCTCGGCTGCCTGGGTGTATATGAATCAGGGCTGCGTGATCCCGCTCATGGCAGTTCCGTCCATAGTGGGCCTGATGCTGGGTTCTGTTGTTGGTGTTCGTCTTCTGGCCATCGCCAAACCAAAATTTATCCGCTACATGGTGATAGGTGTTCTCTTCTTCTCAGGGGCCAAAGCCCTCATGAAAGGCCTTGGCCTGTAGCAAACCCTGATGACAACTATCCCGTTTCCACGGAGGATTACGATGAACGGACAAAATCTGCATCAAGAAATAAAAGCCTCACCAGCTCAGATTCACTACGCCAATACCCTCTTTTATGGCGCGCTTATTGGCTTTGTCCTTTTGCTCGTCACATATTCCTTATATGTATTCGGTATTTTGATGCCCCTGATTCCCCTTGAAGAGCTCCCCAAACTCTGGGTACAAAGTGCCCAGAGTTATCGTGAGGCCGGCGGTATTCCACAGGGTTGGGGATGGCTTGCTCTTGTGTCCAAGGGCGATATGAGCAATTTTCTCGGAATTGCTTTTCTGGCCTCTCTGACCATCATTTGCTTCCTGCAGCTGGCCTGGAACCTTGCCAAGACCAGGCAATGGATCATGATGACAATAGCTTTGCTTGAAGTTTTGGTCCTGTGTCTTGCCGCTTCCGGCATTCTCGTCAGCGGGGGACATTAGTTTTTTTTCAAAGGACGTGGCATGTTTCATCGACTCAAGGCCTATTTTGCACGCGCTCTGGAGGTGCCTGACGCCATCTCCCCGGTACGTTATGAAACCCTCAAACGTCTTATGACTGTTCTCATGGTGACGGTTTCAGTGGCGCCGCTCCTTATTTTGACCTTCATCAGTCATTCGCAGTACATGCGCACACTTGAAGAGGAAATGGAAACACCTCTTGCCGCTTTGGCACACAAAACGCAGGCAGGCATTGAGCTTTATCTCGGAGAACGTGTTTCCACGGTGAGTTTCATGGCGCATGCCTATCATCTGCAAGACCTCTCCCATGAGCATACCCTGAATCGTATTTTTCATGCTTTGAAGAGTCAGTACCAGGGTTTTGTGGATATGGGACTTGTGGATAAAAATGGCCGGCAAATCGCCTATGTCGGGCCTTATCAGCTGAAAGGAGCTGATTACGCCGGCAAACAATGGCTGAAGGACACGGAAATACGAGGGCATTATATCAGTCCGGCTTTTTTGGGCTATCGTGGCTATCCGCACCTTGTCATTGCCGTTCATAGGCTGGAGGAGAACGGGGCGGAATGGACGCTGCGAGTAGCGACGGATACACTGCCCATACAGCAGATTGCTGTTCCAGATGGAAAAAGTCGTGATACAGATGTTTTTCTTGTAAATGATCAGGGGGTTTTGCAGACCGATTCAGCCCTTTACGGGAAAGCACTTGGAAAAATGCCTTTTCAGCTTCCCCATGCCGTGCATGATACGGAGGTGATTCGCAAAGAGGGCAACGATGGTCGTTCGTATCTTATGGCACTTTGTACCATAAAGGGAACAGACTTCCGTCTCGTCGCCATCAAGCCTATTGACACGGCCTTCAGGCCCTGGCTTGCGCTGCGCGCCGAGTTACTCTGGGTTATTTTCGGAGGTATTGCTCTTATTGTGCTTGTCTCCAATATGCTTATGCGTCATCTTGTGGATCGACTCAGAGCCAGTGATGAACGCAGGGTCGCAGTATTTGCGCAGATGGAGCATAATCAGAAACTTTCCTCCATTGGCCGTCTTGCCGCCGGTGTTGCCCATGAGGTCAACAATCCCTTGGCTGTGATTCTGGAAAAGGCTGGGCTCGCCCAGGACCTTTTAACCATGAACAAAATTGGCGGCGATGAAAAAGAAAAGCAGCGACTTGTCAATCTGCTTCAAGGCATTGAAAGCACGGTTGAACGGGCTCGCGGCATTACCCACCGTCTTTTAGGCTTTGCCAGGCGTATGGAAGTCAGCCGTCAGGAATTGCATATCGAAGAAGTTATTGAAGAAACCATGGGCTTTCTTGAACGGGAAGCGCGCCATCACGGAGTTCTTCTTGCAGCCGATTTTCCGGAGCCTTTGCCTGAGATCATTTCAGACCGCGGGCAACTGCAGCAGATCTTTTTGAATCTGATTGGCAATGCTTTGGATGCTCAGAGTGAATGCCAGGGAAAGGGAAACGGTGAACGTTTTATTAAAATCCGAGGTGTGGCTGAAGATCGTTGTATCTCAGTAAGCGTTGCCGATAATGGCAAAGGTATGTCACAGGAAGTGCTGAGGCATATTTTTGAGCCCTTCTACTCAACGAAGAAGAGCAAGGGGACAGGGCTCGGTATGTTTATCACATATGGCATTGTACAGAAACTTGGAGGTCACATCACGGTTGAGAGCACCGAAGGGGAAGGTTCTACATTTACGGTGGTCTTGCCCCTCACTCCTCCCGATGTGTCTGGAGAGGCATAAGATGGGATTGCGATTACTGCTGGCTGATGACGAACGTGACTTTGTGGATACTCTTGCTGAGCGTCTCAGGCTGCGTGATTATGACGTGCAGGTTGTCTACGATGGGGCGGAAGCCATTAGAGCTGTTACAGCGGACAAACCGGATCTTGTGGTTCTTGACCTTTTTATGCCGGGTCTGCCCGGTGATGAAGCTATCAGGCAATTGAAGATGATGTACCCGGCTATGCCGATTATTCTCCTGACAGGCCATCAGGCCGTTGATGACACTGGTATAAGTCCAATTTCGCAAGCTTTTGCCTGTCTCACAAAGCCACTGGCTTTTAAGGATTTTGTGGCGACCGTTGAAGCAGCAATACGTGGAAGCGCAACACAAGGGAACGAAAAATGACCGAGAGAAGATGTGTGGCTCGCTTATTCGCATCGGCTGTGCATGAATTACGCAATATCCTTGCCGTGATTCGAGAATCCACAGGCCTTGGCATAGATCTCCTGGATATGGAACAGAAAAGTGCTGAAAACTCGCATCAAGCCCGTTTGCATACGGTTCTTGAAGATTCCCAGAAGGCCGTACGTCAGGGAGCGGCCCTCTCCGACGCCATGGACTATCTTGCCTACGCCTCCGACATAGAGACGAACGGTCCCTGCGACATCACACGTGTCTGCCATGATTTTTGTCTTCTCTACGCGCGCGAGGCCAGATCCTCCAAAATTACGCTTTTGACTGACGATGGAGAAGATCCCGTCTGGGCACAGTTTTCTCCTGTTCTGCTCTTCCGGGCGCTTCTTGATGTGGTGGATCTGTGCACGTCTGTCGGTGGACAGGTATCTCTGAAATTTTCAGGGGAGCGGCGAAATAAGCATGAGGGGGTGAAGATCGAGGTCGTCGCAGGCACAAACCGAGAACTTGTTGTTTCGGCTCTTGCAAGCTGCCCTCGTTTTGAAGGACCACGTATTGGCTGGATGGCAAAACTCATGCCCTGGACCTCTCAGGACCCCTGCTTTTTCTTGACCATTTCCGAAGCTGAAGCACAGACCGAAAACCATTGACATACTCCCCGCTCTTAAAGAGGACGAGGATTCTCGGATGTAAACGAAATCACGCAACATTACTGTTGTCTGACTGACTCCGATATACAGCTTGTATTGTCAACCTGAATCCGTGAGATCATTTTTACGTCTTCAGGACAAAGACAACGGATACAGCTGAGTATGCGTCAAGCATATGGACGACCAGAGTTTATGCCACGACTTCTGTAATCGGATAAGCAGTATCCAGTCTATGGCGACATTTCTTTCGGATTTTCCGAAACGTATTATCACAAAGGTTTTCTAGGTACGCAGGTGTTTTGGATATTCAGGGTCAACCCATGACTCCGACCAAAAATGTCAAAAAGATGTGGTAGATGGTTCGACACGGGCGTGTCTGTGTCGAACCATGCGTCCATTGGTCTTTCAACTACTCTATGAAATATCATGTCGTTTCATCGTGTTTTGTCGGACTGGATTGAGGTCGCGAGAATATCGGCTGTGCTGTTGCTCTTGAAAAACCTGAAAATTTGGCTTGTCTCTGCAAAAGCTGTTCAAAAAATATCACCATCTTTCTGTTCTCAACGTAGCAGGTCCTTATATTTATCGGGCACTTGTTACTCTCTTTGGTGAAGATAATGTCTTTGATGTTTCAGGTTATCAGACCTGTACGTTCCGTGAGCAGTGGAAACTGCCGAAAGACCACTGGCTTGACGCTATCGCAATAGTCTGCCTTAGAAAAAATCTTTCTTTCAGTAAGATTCCTGACAGCTACTAGATTGCCAGAAGATTCAGACGCCATAACCGCCAGATTGTTCATAAAACAAGTGAAAGAACATACAAATTGAACGGATCTGTTATTGCCAAAAACAGAAAACCACGGACAGAGCAAAAAGGTTTTTTCTTACAGGAATACTATGAACAGCGACACCAAGAATACGGAAAAAAAGAAGCTTTTCGTGAAATTTCACAGATGAAGGTCTTACCGTCAAAACGATCGTATAATGAGAGAGACATAGTTTTACCATGTACCATCTGTCTGTATGACAAAAAAATACGAATTATTCATAAAAAATCAGCAATAAGATACTATGTTGATAAAATTAGTGGAAAAAGATTTTCCATTACGCAATCTCAATTTCTACAACATAATGCTGGCTGGTGTTTTATATAAAAATTATCTAATTTATAACGGATACAATTTTTTGTCAATGACTGCAATTTTTGTCTTTGTCAATATGGGGTTTGGGTGAAAAAGAGAAAATCTCTTTTTGTTAATAATATTAATGAGTTATATATAATTTTTGCAAATTATCTCACGGATTCAAGGTCAAGAAAAAACGATTCATCTCCTCCCTAAGAGGAAGGAGTCTTCTCGTGGGAAATGATAACGCTCTGAACGGGAGCGTGACGCTCTCCGGAACCTTTTGCCGACCGTAGGCACATGCTGTGCAGGAAGGAGTTACTATGACCAAGGAAGATATTAAAATTATTTTGGTGGATGATGAGAAACAATTTGTGGACACCCTGGCCGAACGGCTTGCTATGCGCGGTTTTGCGGCACGAGTTGCCTACGACGGACCTACGGCTTTGAAAGAGGTGACGCAGCCGACCGACGTGATTGTTCTTGATCTTCGCATGCCCGGAATGGACGGCTTTGAAGTGTTGCGGAGTGTCAAGAAAAACAATCCTCAGGTGCAGGTCATCATTCTTACAGGTCACGGTGGCGATGCGGAGGAGCAGACGGCCTATCGCATGGGGGCCTACAATTTTCTGCGCAAGCCGATGGATATCGATGAACTGCTGACGAGCATTCGTATGGCCTACCGCGATAAGGTGGAAAACGCCATGGTTGCTGTTTCTTTGGCCGAGGGAGGAGACTTTGATTCGGCTCGCGATGTATTAAACGAAAAAGATGTCCTTGCCGGACGGGACGCCTAGCCCCCTGTTTGTCGTTTTTTCACGGTTAGGATGGAAGCATGCGCGTACTTATTGTAGATGATGAGATGGCCTTTGCCTCTCCCCTTGCCGAACGTCTCCGCCTTCGTTCCTTTGAGGTCCTTGTCGCCCAGAATGGTGAAGAGGCCCAGAGCCTCATGGCGGAAAACTCTTGTGATCTTGTTTTCATGGATGTGGGGCTTCCGAGCATGGATGGCCTTGCCCTTTTGCGCATTTTCCGCAAACAGTACCCGGAGCTTGATGTCGTTATGCTTTCGGGAGCCGGTGATGTGAGAAAAGCTGTTGTAGCTATGCAGTACGGGGCGCGAAACTGGCTTTCAAAACCGGTTCGTCTGGAAGAAGTGCTTTTCGAGTGTGGAAAAGTCCAGGAACGGGCCCAAGCAAAGGCAGAAGCACAACGGTTGACGGAGGCTGCGCGTTGGCGCGTTCTCGGGCGCGTGGCGGAAGGCGTGGCTCATGAGGTGAATAATCCCCTGAATATTATCGTACAGGCGGCAGGGCTTATTGAAGACGATCTCGAAGAGCTTTTTGAGGGGACAAAGAAGCCTGAAGTCGAAGAGGTCTATACAGCCCTTACGACCATAAAAACACAAGGGAGGAGGGTTCGCGAACTTACACAGAAGCTTTTGATGGTCGGCCACGGCATGGATATTCATATTGAGGCTCTTTCCATCCCTGATCTTGTGGAGAACGTTTTACGCAAACAGAACTCACGCCTTGAATCTACGGCAACCAAAGTGACGTGTGATTTTTCAGGCGTTAACGCACAGCCGGAAGGGGTGCGCCAGGAGGTGAAGCAGATCCTTTTGCATGTGCTTGAAAACGCCCTTGACGCCATAGAAATCCAAAACTCGGATCAACCTGGGAAAATCAGTATTCGGGCAAAGGAACAGAAAGACAAGGATGGCAGTCGCTGGTATGCCCTTGCTATTGCCGACAATGGCACAGGAATCTCCGATGAGGCCTTACCTCACATCTTTGATCCTTTTTTTAGTACGCGTTCCCTTGAGCCTCAAAAGCGCAGCGGGGATGGTTTTCTTCTTGGCCGTTTTGCAGGGCTTGGTCTCGCCGTTGCCCGCTCTCTTGCCCATGTGCGTGGAGGAAAGCTCATTGGAGAAAACAGAAGAGATGAAAGGGGCGCTTGCTTTACGCTTCTTTTGCCTCTTGGGGACATGCAGCGCGAGGCAAGCAACGTTGCCTAAGTTCTACGAATCAGGTGTGGATCTGAAATCGCAAAGAGCCATGGTATCTTTCGAGATATCGTGGCTCTTTTTTTGACCTTATGTTTGCTAAAAACGTTTTTTTTGAGAGCAAAGCCATCCCAAATCAGATGTTTGATCTATGCCACTGTGTGCAGGATGCTTGGCCTTTGCAAACGCAATTTTGGTCTTGCCTGCCAGACAATACCTTTCTTGAGGGCGGTGGAGAAGTTCGGTAAGATGTGACAAAAATTCACAAAAACTGTGCAGACTGCGAAAAAAATTTGGATAGTCAGCTGTCTTGAGAAGATTGGCCGAGCTCTCTCCAGGAAATAGTTGTTTTCCTGTTGGGCTGACAGTCTGCCATGGAGTACATCCGCCCATCAACGAAAGACTCGAGGTTTTGCAGTCACGGAGGCAATATGCAGTGTGGACTGGTACAATGTTCGGCAAGGGCTGGAGACTTTGCAGGGAATCTCGCCCATCTTGGAGAAATTTTAGAGCAGGCCCCTGAAGCTGAACTCTATTGTCTGCCTCCCAATGCCCTCTGTGGGGTGACTGTGGCAAGTCTTGGCTTGTGGCAGGCTTATGCCCGTGCCCAGGAGCAGGCCCTGTCTTTGTTGGCAGCCAGGCATTCTGCAAAAACACTGCTTGTCCCCTATTTGCAAGCGTTCAACCATAATGACATGCTTGGCTGTGTTCTTCTTGCGCACGGTTGTCGGAAGAAGATTTCCTTGAACTCCCTTACTGTTCAGGGCAATTTTGCTTTTGGCTCGTTCTGTCTTGGATCCCACAGGGTGGGAATCTTGCTTGCTGTGCAATCCCAACCAGACCTGAGACCTCTGATTTTTTTCCCGCCATGGACCAGCTCATGGCCCGGACAAAAGCCAGATTGCCTTTTGGTACTTTCAGCCATTGCCTGGAGAGAGGGCCTGCAGAGGGAGCTTGAAGGAAGGTACTCAGATCTCGCTCGGACTTTTGATCTCCCTGTGGCTGTTGTGTCCGCTGTTGGTGCTGAGGATGGCATGCTATATCCTGGCATGAGTCTTGTTATGGACAGACAGGGGATATTACGCAGTCGAGGCCTTGCCTTTGCAGAGGATATTGTCTTGACGCAGACAGAGAAGATCACGGCAGCCCCGCAAGAGCAGGAAGCTCTCTGGGAGGCGCTTGTCATGGGCACGCGGGATTTTGTGCACCATTGTGGTCTTTCAAGAGCCTTTGTGGGGCTTTCAGGCGGTCTTGATTCTGCGCTTGTTCTAGCCATAGCTTGTGCGGCTCTTGGCGCAGACAACGTGACCGCTGTGTTCATGCCCTCTCCCTATACCAGTCAGGCCTCACGAGAAGACGCCGCTGAGCTTATCAGAAATCTGGCTGTGCCAAGTTTTACGGTCCCCATAGAACCTTTGATGGCATCCTTGACACAGGCTTTAGCTCCGAGTCTTGAGGCTTTTCCCGTGAGAGCCGGTGATGTGACTTTTGAAAATCTTCAGGCACGCATTCGTGCCGTTATTCTCTCTTCCCTGGCCAATAGGGCTCAGGGCCTTGTCCTCAATACGAGCAATAAAAGCGAAGCCGCCATGGGTTACTCCACGCTTTACGGCGATACCATCGGGGCTCTTGCGGTCATTGGTGATCTGACCAAAACCCAGGTCTATGTACTGGCAACCTGGTACAGAAATCATTTCCCCAAGTCTTTGGAAATTCCCCGGCGCATTCTTGAAAAAGCGCCATCTGCTGAGCTCGCACCCAATCAGAAAGACAGTGACAGCCTTCCCGTCTATGCTGAGCTTGACCCACACATTGAGCAGATCTTGCAGGGGCGGGCAGAATACAGCGATCTTACCCGGCGCCTGCTTGGCGCTGAATTCAAGCGCAGGCAGGAGCCCTTGGCCCTGTTTGTCAGCAGTCGTCCCTTTACAGCAATATGCCGCTATCCCGTATCCGGCCGTTTTCAGCCGGTACTTGCCTAGAACACGAGCTCTGTGTACTCTAGCTGCATGGAATCAAATTTTTTTACACTTACGGCCTGTGACGGATCTGCCCGTACAGGCATCCTGCATACGGCCCACGGTGATATCCCAACGCCCATCTTCATGCCTGTGGGTACCGTAGGCTCAGTCAAGGCCATTGCCCCTGATGATCTTGCCGCCATTGGAGCTCCGCTCATCCTTGGCAATACCTATCATCTCTATCTGCGTCCAGGCGATGAACTGGTCGCCCGTATGGGTGGTCTGCACCGTTTTGCCTCCTTTGATGGGGCTATACTCACTGACAGTGGCGGTTTTCAGATCTTCAGTCTTTCTTCTCTGGCTAAGATCAGCGAGGATGGCGTGGAATTTCGTTCCCATCTGGACGGTTCCAAACATCTCTTTACGCCAGAAAAAGTCATTGCCATTCAGCGCAATCTTGGCAGTGATGTGATGATGATGCTTGATGAATGCGTGCCCTACGGAGCGGATTACAGCTATACCAGACGTTCTCTTGGTCTGACCGGTCGCTGGGCGCAAAGAGCTCGTACTGCCTATCCGGTCCACAGCGGACCAGGTCTCTTATTTGGCATTGTGCAGGGCGGTTTTTTTGAGGACCTGCGCAAACGGGCTGTTGAGGAAATTGCCGCTCTTGATTTTGACGGTCTTGCCATCGGTGGCCTTTCAGTGGGCGAAAGCAAAAAGCAGATGTATGAAACCCTTGCCTATACAGCGGATCTTTTGCCGCAGGACAAGGCGCATTATCTGATGGGTGTGGGAACACCTCTGGACCTTATTGAGGGCATAGCCTGCGGCATTGACATGTTCGACTGCGTTTTACCGACGCGCAATGCCCGTAATGGCACGCTGTATACGTCTCTGGGCAAGGTCAATATCAAACGCCGAGAATATGCCGAGGATCAGGGGCCTCTTGATCCCAACTGCAGCTGCTACACCTGCCGGACTTTTTCACGTGCCTATCTCAGGCACCTCTATGTCAGTCATGAGCTTTTAAGCTATCGCTTGAACAGCCTGCATAATCTGACCTATTATCTTGATCTTATGCGTCAGGCACGCGCAGCCATTGCCGGCAAGTCCTTCGATGCGTTTAAGCGGCATGTGGAGGATCTCTACGGTGAAGAGCTCAGTGCAGAGTAGTTTTTGAGCGATCTTGCGGTTAATTGAGGAAAATTCGGAGGCAGCGTTTCCTCCCCGTTATGGGGCTTCACGCTGAAAATGAACTGATGAGTCGTTGTGGTCGTGTTGCGCTTCTTGGTCCGCCCAATGCCGGCAAATCCACGCTGTTAAATGCCCTGCTTGGGCAGAAGGTCTCCATTGTCACTCCCAAGCCTCAGACCACGCGTAATCAAATCGTGGGTATTCTCACAGAAGACGGCGCACAGGCCATCTTTATGGACACGCCGGGGCTGACGCAGGTTCGGGGGCGTCTGAGTCGAAGTATGATTCAGGCCATCTGGGAGAGCCTGCGCCAGGCAGATGTCATTATGCCGGTCATTGACGGCAATCTCTATGTACGTCATGGCGAGCTTCTGGAAAAAGATCTGGCGCCTGTGGCCGAGGCCCTGCGCAGTGACGAGCGTCCTATGATTGTGGTCATCAATAAGGTTGACCTTTTTGCGGACAAGAGTCTGATGCTGCCCTTGCTTGAGCGCCTGCAGGCCATGTGGCCTCATGCCGAGCTCTTTCCAGCCTCGGCTCTGACCAAGGACGGCCTTGAGGAATTGAAAACGCTTGTGAGCAGGGCTCTGCCGGAAGGACAGCTGGAATTTCCCGAGGACCAGATTTCCACAGCCCCTGTGCGTTTCATGGCGAAGGAGATTATCCGCGAAAAGCTCTTTTTGCATCTGCGTCAGGAAGTGCCCTACAGCGTGGCCGTGGATATTGAAAGCTGGGAAGAGGGCTCGGAGACGGGGCAGACGGTGATCTATGCTGTGATCTACGTGGCCAAGCGCATGCACAAGGCCATGGTCATCGGGCACAATGGCGCAACTATCAAGCAGATAGGCATCGAAGCCCGCAAAGAAATTGCCGAGCTTTTGGAAGGTAGGGTCCATCTTGAGCTCTGGGTCAAAGTGCGGGAGCACTGGACAGAGGATGTGGCCTTCTTACGGGATATCGGTCTGGTTGGAGAAGAGCTGTGAGGTCAGCTGCACTGCGCGAGCGGTATACAGAAGTCTGTGAGAGTCTGCATGCGGCCTGCCAAAAGTATGGGCGTGCGCCTTCCTCAGTGCGGCTTTTGGCGGTTTCAAAAAAGCATGCTGTCGAGGACATGCTTGCCCTCTACGGCTTTGGTCAGCAGATTTTTGGAGAAAACTATGTGCAGGAGGCTTTGGGTAAAGCTGCTGTACTTGCAGCCTCTGGCCTAGAACCGGAACGCATTCTGCATTTGATCGGCCATCTGCAGAGCAAGAAGGCTGCACAGGTTGCCGGTCGTTTTGCCCTGATCCATTCCCTTGACTCCAGACATCTGGCGGATGCACTGGAAAAACGGCTTGCAGACGGGGCTCTTCAGCCTGTGTTGATTGAGGTCAATATTGGCGATGAACCGCAGAAAAGCGGGCTTGCCGCTCAAGATCTCGAGGCTTTTGCCGAATATCTTCAAGAGCATTGTCCGCATCTTGAGCTACAAGGCCTGATGTGTCTGCCCCCAGTTTTTGATGCCGGAGAGCGCGCGCGTCCCTACTTTGCGCGTCTGCGCAAGCTCAACGAGGCGCTGCGGACAAAGACCGGACTCCTTCTGCCCGAACTTTCCATGGGGATGAGCGGAGACTATCAGGCTGCCATTGCCGAAGGGGCGACTATAGTCCGTATCGGTACGGCTATTTTTGGCCCGAGAATCTAGATTCCGGCGAGAGGAGGCTGTATGCCCAAGGACAAGAAAAAAACACCGGCTTTGGCGGAAGCGGAAGAAAGCGCTCCTGCTCCCAAGAAATCCCGGAAAAAGCGTCTGATTATCGTTCTTTTGCTGCTTCTGTTCATGCTCTCGGGTATTGGCGCAGGCGGCTACTGGTGGTTTTTTATGCGCAATCCGGGCGTTTTGCCTTTTACCCAAGGTGGCGATGACCCCGCCTCTGGTCAACCTGCCGAGACACAGGACGGCAAGACCCCTGAATCAGCAGCGGGCGCGGGCAAAAAAGAAGGTGGGGACGCTGCCGGGCGCATTGAAAAGCCAGCCGCTCTTCCCCGCAGCAGTGGCGTTGTCCTGCCTCTGCCCATGGTTACCGTCAATCTCTATGACAGCGGCGGTCGCCGTTATCTGAAGCTTGGTATGGAAGTGGAGGCCAATAAGGATATCTCCCAGGCCATCAAGGCCAATGAACCGAGAATCCGCGACGCCGTTATCATGCTGCTGGCGGGGAAATCGTATAATGAGATCGCCTCCCCTGACGGCAAAGTCATGCTCAAGGCTGAGGTGGCCAATCGTTTGAATCAGATCCTCGGAGAACAGCGCATTATCCGCGTGTACTTTACCGATTTTGTCGTGCAATAGCGCAAGGATAGGACTTATGTCACAGGAAGATCAGGAAGCACTGGCGGCCCAATGGGCAGCACAGCTGGCAGGAGAGGATGAGGACGACGCCCAGCCCTCTGATGCCGTCCAGCCCGAGCAGGCTCAGGGGACGACAGACGACGAGGCTTTAGCGGCCCAGTGGGCTGAGGCTCTCGCCGCCGATGAGGAACAGAAAAGCGAGCCTGCAACCTTTGGAGGACCTGGGGCAGGAGGCTTTGCCAGTCAGGCCAAGGATGCAGAATTCAAGGATATGACTGAGGTCTCGCGTCAGCCTCGAGACAATAAGCGCAATCGCGAGCTTGATTTCATTCTCGATATTCCTCTCAATGTCTCAGCTGAACTTGGGCGGACGCGCCTGATGATTAACGAACTTCTACAGCTCGGTCAGGGCTCGGTCATTGAATTAAATAAACTGGCTGGAGAGCCTCTTGAACTCTATGTCAATGGCAAGCTTGTAGCTAGGGGGGAAGCTGTGGTCATCAATGAAAAATTTGGTGTGCGGCTTACCGATATCATCAGTCCTGTGGAAAGGGTGAAGCAACTTGGCTGAGCAAACAGCACCCAATGGCCTGGAGCTGAGCGTCAGGGACAACAACAAAGATGCCCAGGCAGCCTCGGCTCATGTCGAGGCCTTGATGAACAGTCAGCAGACGGCCAAGACGCAGGCTTCAACTCAGGATCCGCCGCTGCCTGCGGTGGATCTTCCCAATTTTACCTGGGGTGGCTATCTCCAGGGCATTGGCGTAATGTTTCTGCTTTTGGCCGTGCTCTGGTTTCTTGTGCGTCTATTGCGCCGCTACGGCCGCTTCAATTTTATCCCGCGCCAGGGTTCCCTGCCGCGAGACGCTTTTTTTATGGAAGCGCAGATGCCGGTGGGACCCAGAAAATGTCTCATGGTGGTCCGATTTATGCAGAAACGCTATTTGCTGGCTGTTACCGAGCAGCAGATTTCGTTGATCAGCCAGGAACACCTGCCCAAGGGAGACTTTGAAGACTATGTGCACGAAGTGCAGGATCAAGGCAAATAGCGGTTTGCATGTCAAACACCTGACAGCCTTCCTTGGCTTTCTCGTTTTTCTCTGCGCTCCGCTTTTTGCGCAAGCCGCTCCTGATATCTCACTTCCCGGTATGCAGCTGACCCTGTCCGGAGGAACGCCTGAGCCCGAAAAAGTTTCCGTGCTTCTGGAAATTCTTTTCCTGATGACGGTGCTTTCGGTCGCTCCCTCCATTGTGCTGACTATGACAAGTTTCACGCGCATCATCATAGTCTTTAGCTTTCTGAGGCAGGCCATGGGTGTCCAGCAGTTGCCGCCTACCCAGATCTTAGCCAGTCTCGCCATTTTTATGACTGTTGTGATCATGTTCCCCGTGGGCAAGGAAATCAATGATACGGCTTTGCAACCCTATCTCAATGAGCAGATCGGTTACAAAGAGGCCTTTGACAAGGCTCAGGCACCTTTGCGGACCTTTATGTTCAAACATACCAGAGAAAAGGACCTTTCGGTCTTTTATGCCATAACCCAGACAGAAGCTCCGAAAAACAAGGATGAAGTGCCCACCGTGCTGCTTATAGCAGCCTATGTCATTTCTGAACTGAAAACCGCCTTTACCATTGGTTTTTTGATCTATATCCCTTTTCTTATTCTCGATATGGTGGTCGCCAGCGTCCTTCTGGCCATGGGCATGATGATGCTGCCCCCCATGATGGTGGCTATGCCCTTCAAACTTCTGCTCTTTGTCATGGTAGACGGCTGGAATTTATTAGTCGGCTCTCTTGTGAACAGTTTTTTGCTCTGACGCGAAGAAGTCGTAAGGAGAAAGAACCATGTCTCCGGAATTTGCCATTGGTTTTGGCCGCCAGGCTATAGAACTGGCCCTGTCACTGGCTTTGCCCATGCTGGGGGTCGGACTTGCCGTAGGTATCGTGGTCAGCGTGATACAGGCTGCTACGCAGATTCAGGAAATGACCTTGACCTTTATCCCCAAGGTCGTGAGCATGTTTATTGCGCTTTTGATGGCCTTACCCTGGCTGATGGAGCGCATGCTGTCATTTACGCGGGAAGTTTTTATTAATATTCCCCTCTATGTGCGCTGAAGAGCTTCCGGGTAAGTTGCGCCTTATATCGCCGTATCTTTTAGGCTAGAATTTACGGCTCGGCTCAATCAGGCAGTTTTTTTGCTCCAGCTGAGAGCTTGAGCAGTTTCAAATACGGCTTTCCTCAAACGTTGCCAGGTCATACAAGGTTGTTCCTTGTGTGACCTTTTTTTTGTGGCGAAAGGGCAGGTGATGTGGCTTGCGAAGATTGTGGGAAACATTGGGTAGCCCAATCAGTTTTTCAACGCATGAGAGAATAGTGTCAGTATCAGGGAAAACGTGGCAGCAAGGATGCAGCACATCTTCTGTGCTTGTCACAAACACTATGCGTACTGCTTTGAATGGGGTGTAGCTCAATACATGTGGTAGTGTGGAGTTTCGAGCACCTGCAGATATTCTCTCGCAAAGAATGCAGCGCAGCATCTTTGAGCCGCCTCTAGCGCTGGGCGGCCTGCCTTGCGCAGCACAGACCGATGAGAATTGCTCCGGCCTGGGCCACATTGAGGGAATCAAAGCGGCGGGCATGGGGAATGGCAAGCAAGGTTTGGCAGCGTTTGACGATGTCAGGTCTCAGTCCTCGTTCCTCATTGCCAAGGACAAGGACTGCGGGAAGCAGCATGGGCTCAGTCCAGGCGTTGGCTGCAGACTGCGCACCCAGGGCACCGTAGATAGCAAGCCCTTCCTCTTCACAGCGGTCAAGGGCATGACCGAGATTGGTGACGCGGGCAATGGGCAGTTTTTCAAGACAACCAGCAGCGGCTCTGCGGGCAGCAGGGCCAATGCGTGCGCTATTGTGCATGGGAACAATGATGCCTGCTCCGCCAAGAGTATAGAGAGTACGGGCAAGAGTCCCGATATTGCCGGGATCCTGTACCTGATCAAGAGCAAGGAGCAGCGGCAAGGGCGCATCAGCCAGCTTTGCCAAAAGTTGCTCCATATCGATGAACGCAAAGTTGCACACTCGTGCCACGAGACCCTGATGGGAAACTGTACCCTGTCCTCCTTGACGCTTGCAGATTTTTTCAAGGAGCGCCTCTTCAACCCTTTGAAAGCGGATTGCATGTTTGCTGCAAATTTCCTGGATACGGCTGACCTCTCTGTTGTTAAGCTTTTGCCGGCAAAGCACAAGATCGACAGTATCGGGAGATTCTTCGAGCAACTCAAGAACAGGTTTGCAGCCTGGAAGCAGGCTGTCGTTTGGCAAAGGCTCGTGCACTGTGCGCTTTTCATCCATGTCGCAATCCTTGGCGTTAGATCGTGAATAGCGTTGAGCTGTGATATGCCATACTTGGCTGTCGTGAGCAAGTCTTAAGAGATTTTCACAAAAAAATTACGAAATAGATTTTTTTATAAAAGAATTTTTTGATTTTATCGTTAAAAATAATAATTAATTTTTTTGTACTAAATGCTTTTATTGAGACTTTTTAGCCATTTTTTTAAAGATAATTGATTGTGTATTCCTTTAGCCTCGTATGATTGCGACGAGAAGTGATACGTCCTTACCGCTTACTACCTAATACTTGAGGATCATCCGCCGATAATTCAAGGGTAAGCTTATATCAAAGTCAGTGAAAACCTGGAGGTTTGTTCAACTATCACTTTCTTGTCTTCCAAAGGTCAGGAAGGATAGTGGGCTACTCAGGGGAGAAGATGGGCAATCTTGCACCCTGGCCAAGATAGTAATCAAGGATGAGCTGCGTTGTTGCGCTATGCTAGAAGGACGGCATTCCTCTCCGGAATCGGAGTACCAGCCGTAGTGTTATGAAAAGAAGAACTGTCTACATCATGCTTTGTTGTGTCTTGAGCGCTACCTTTTTGCTGCAAGCTTGTGCTGGAAAGCAGGCTTCCAAGTCTGAGCTCCCAGATATCGTCCTGGAACCACAGGCCAAAGAAAAGACGCCTGTTCTTTCCCCCCAAGAGATTCAGGCACTGAAAAGCTCTGGCGAGATTGACAGAAATCTTTCCTCCACGGCCATGGCCGATGTCACAAAACAGTATGCCTACTACCTGCGCGCTGGCCGCAAGCACATGAACCTTTCCATTGCCCGTTGCGGCAAATATCTTCCCTATGTTCGTGAGGTCTTCCACAAACGCGGTCTGCCGAGGGATCTGGCGTATCTGGCCATTGTGGAAAGTGGCTTTAGGACCGACGCCAAGTCGCCTGTGGGGGCTGCCGGAGCCTGGCAGTTCATGAAGGGCACTGGCGTAACATATGGGCTGGATAATGACACCTGGACCGATGACCGCCTTGATATCTATGAAGCCACCGAGGCGGCGGCAAGCTATCTCGGCAAGCTCTACGCTCAGTTTCATGACTGGCCCACGGCCATTGCCGCCTATAACGCCGGTGAAGGCAAGATGCGTCGAGCGATGCAGGAATCTGGCGGCCACAACTTCTTTGAAGTGCGTGAACGCAATGAGATCATCTCGGAAAAAAATCGCCTGCGCGAAGAGACAAAACAGTATGTCCCCCGATTTTTAGCTGTTGTGAAGATTATGCGTAACCTTAAGAGGCTGAATTTTACGCCCATCGACGAGAATCAGGCTGTCAAGGTCTGCCGTGTCATGGCAAGCCCGGCAACGGACCTTAAGTCCTTGAGTCGCAATTTGAACATCGAATGGGGAGAATTCTGTCTTTTGAATCGCCATCATCAAGGCCCCCTATCCTCAGCCACGCGTGAAACCTATGTTTATGTCCCTGAGGATAAGGTCTGTCAGGCCAAAGGTCTGCTTGCGGGAAACTGCAAGGGCGAATATACAGGCTGGCAGACCCGTCGTATTGAGCACACTGGTCACTCCTGGAAAAGCCTTGAGAGAAAGTATCGCGTGTCAGGAGAAAAGTTGCGTGCGGCCAATCCTGGCTGTACGCTCAAGGCGGGAGAGTACATCTATCTGCCGGGAACGTATGCCGACGCCGGAAAAAGACCCGGTTTAAAGCCTGGGGCGCATGTCTCCGAGTCCTTCCCAAGGAGAAACGCTGCCACAGTGCATACATTGCGCGCCAACGAAACAGTTTATGCCGTTGCACGCAGGTACGGGGTAAGTCCGATAGAATTGATGCGCGTTAACGGTATCTCTAATCCGTCAGCTCTGCGCATCGGCTCAAGCCTGCGCATACCTGGCCCCGCACATCATGGGCAGATAAAGGCTCCAGCTAATGGTCAGCTTGGCAAGAAGCAGATCTATGTCGTGAAGAAGGATGACACGTTTTGGAATATTGCACGTCGTCTGCACGTATCAGTAGAGGACTTGTATCGCTGGAACGGCGTCAATTCAGCCAATTTGCGAGAAGGTACACGCCTGGCATTTTACGCGGAAGGAAAGGGCGATTGACATCCTCCCACGCCTAAAGTCGGGGGATTCCTAGCGGAGGCAGACTGACGTCTGCAACCCTAGGCTGGTTCCTGCGAAAACTGGACTGCCCAGAGGAATTAGCTTGGTTTTTGCTGTCAAATTCCCACAGCGGGGAATTTTACGGCTGCGAACCAACCACCTATTCCCGAAAGGCTCTCACTATCTCTCCATAGGCCGACACGGCATGCCCTGCCGCCAAGAAGTAGTTTGAAGCAGGGAAGGCAAAAAATTTCTAGCTGTGCGCCTTATATCCCCCCCCTAAAGGGAGAGGTTTTACGGCGCTTCGAGATAAAAATTTTTTTTCGGGAACACAAAAAAAGTATTGACGCAGAGAAAAAAAGAGGGCATATACCCCTCTCGCGTCTGGCGAAAGCCGGAAGCCTGCCAGGAACGGACATCATACGTGAAAAGAAAATGTGAAAAAAAACTTTTTTCACGAATTGAAAAAAAGTTCTTGACAAGGAAAGCGAAAAAGTAGATAAACGATTTTCGCGCCGCGTGAAAGACGCGGGAAGGGCGAAAGCCCGGTTTGCTCATTGACAAGTAAATAGCGAGTGGTTTGAAGCTTTGAGATTCTGATTTCTGCGCAAGCAGAGATCTAAGCTAAGATTTAAACTGGAGAGTTTGATTCTGGCTCAGATTGAACGCTG
>JAFXOX010000037.1 GCA_017528345.1 Desulfovibrio sp. | reverse complement strand
GAAGTGCGTACAAAATTTGAAAAACATGTGGCCGAGATAGCAAATTTTTCGTCAACAGCCTCTTTCTGTCCGTAAATCAAACAGGATACGCTATGTAAAGTTAAAAGACACCCTGTCCAGCAGAAAAATTTTCAAAAAAAATTCCTTGAAGGTGGAAATCTGACGTTTTCGGCTACTAGCTCACGGAATCAGGAAATAAGTTAATTGCAACAGAAATTGTTCCAAAATTTCAATTTTGACGGAATGTTGCTTTTGGGTCAGGATAAGTGACACTGGTTAGATGTGACAATCGGAATAGGGTAGAGTAATGGAGATTGTGCAGGACACTTTCTCCGCCAACATGAAAAGAAACTTCAAGTGTTATATAGATTCAAAGCAGATGTTTTTATGTAATCAAAAAAATATATAGTCATCTCTCAATATTATACTATTTATTCATGATATATAAGCAGTTATTATTTGTCTTGATTAATTTAACTCTAATAATATTGGTTTAAATATGTGTAAATTAACTGTTCTATTTTATTCTATTTTTTCTTTCTTATTTCTGATTCTATTTCGTCTGACCCTATTAATAATCCAAGTGATACATCTATTTACAGCCAGTGTCAAGATAACTCAAATGGTGCAACATCAGAACTACGAGAGTGTTTATCAAGTGAAATTGCTAGATTAGATATTATTTTAAATAAAAGCTATAAGAAGATATTAAATAGCCAATTGAGTACAAAGGATAAAGAAAAAATCAAACAAATGCAAAGACAATAGCTTAAATATCGTGATCAAGCAATGGAAGTTGTTCCCTTGTACGTCTCTGAGGGAACCCTTGGCCCATTAGAAATTGGCGCAGCATTCGAAGAAATATTAAAAACACAGACAGTATTGTTGTGGAGACTGGCAAATACAGTAGAATAGTTTGTAAAATTTAACCTATAAATTTTATATGGTATAAATCTATGAAAAAGATAATACTTTCTACAATACTTTTATCACTTTTATTTTTGACAAATCCAACTTCATCATTATCTGATGATTATGGAATGGGTGTGTGGAGATTTGCATCAGAGCATGAATATGGCGATTTAGAGCCATCAGAATTTTGCTATGTTGTAATAAAAAATAATAATTTGTTAATGCACTGGAATACAGCCGTTGAAACTGAGACTATTAGTATTTATAGAATCGATAAAGGAGATGATAATAATTTTTGTGCATCAAAGGTTGTAGAATTCAATACAGAAGATGATAATTGGTCTTCATTTAGCGTATCGAATGACAAAGATATGTTTAATAATAACAAAGAAATTTGCGGAAGAGTAAAAAATAAGAAATTATTTATTGATGGATGGATAACATTAGACTGGAAAGAGGCTTATATTTCATATGCATTTCCTAAAGCTATACTAGATAGATATTATAAGTGATTATATTGTCATAAGACTATTTAAGCTATGTAAATTTGAAATTCGTTATTCTTCAATAAATGATATTATCTTTTTATGATAAAGTAACATTGTGACAGAAATTCAATCTAGCATATATGGTTTTATATATTTCCGGTTATTTTTATTAATTTATGTTATGTAAGAATGTAAGGATATTTTCATGAATAAATATTTATTTTCTAGTATTTTTATTTTTTTATTTGCTGCTTTCTCATTTAGCATTTCTTATTCAAAGACAATTACAATTAATGCACCTGTTTATGATATACTATTTGAGAGTAACGGCGATACATTTGGGCAACTTTATTTTATAATATCTTCTGAATATTTACCTAAAAATTATTCAAATTCAAAAAATGTTAAATTTTTAGTCAATGTAGCTACAGAAGAGCAGTGTAATGAAGATAATAAATGCCGAAGTAGAGGACTAACTCTTTCTTGGGTTCTCCATATTATAAAAAACTATCTTTCTGGAGATAATACTTGGAGGGGAACGTCTTTTCAAATTAAAATTGATTTGCAGAAAATGGAAATAGTAGATTTTATATTTGTGTCATAAAGCATATATTTAGATCGCCATGTAAAATACTTTTTTATGTTATTATTATAAATATGAGATATACATATGTTAAAATTTTCAATTTTGATATTTTTTACTATTTTTTATCCGCATTTTTCTTTTGCCTCTGATATTCATAACGATCCAAATGATAAAACATTGTTACTACAATGTTTTGAAAAAGACCAACAATCTGATTTAAATTTACGTGACTGTACACTAGAAGAAAATGCACGTTTAGATAAAATTTTGAATAATACGTATAAAAAAATAATGTCTAGCAATATGTCGTCTAAAGAAAAGGAAACGATTAAATCTGCGCAGAGAGCTTGGATATTGTATATAGATCAATCAATGAAAGCATTTGAAAATTTTGCGTATAATGGAACTTTATGGGAAGTTACACTAAATCATTTTTATCAAATTTTACTTGAAAATCAGTGCAAAGTTTTAAATCAAATACAACTATAAGCAATGAATAAATAGTTTTGTATATATTAAAGCATTAGGAGAGTCTTAAGTGAAACATTTTATAAGTCTTATATCTTCTATATTAATAATATTATGTTCAACAAATTACAGTTACAGTCTTACTGCTAACGACATTCTTTCTGATCAAGGTGCAAATCTGCTTCTTGCAGATTATGTAAATGAAAAATGCTTAAAGGGTGGAGTTATTAATTGTATGCGAATATTGAAAAATGTCGTCGATGACATTAATAATGAATATAATGTAGTTGACAAATTTACAAAAATTAAGTTTGCATAGTTTTATACTCTTTCTTATTATTTTATAATAGATAGTACCATTAATACAAAAAAGAAAAATGGATGGAATATCACTAACACAGAATTAGATCAATATAAAGAGGCAGATGCCTATTGTGATAAGTTGCTAAAAATGATGTCGTTAGATAACGAGAAAGAAACAGAAATACTTATAACAAAGACGATAAATTTTATAACAAATGCCGATAAATCAAGAGAAATTGAGAATAAAAAAGTAGAAGTCATGGAGAAAAAATTATTTGATTTACTTAAACGAGTACATGATGGCACGCTAACAGATCAAGATGTTCACGATATTGAATATACAATACCAAATGATATAAAAAAATATGAAGAAGGAATGAGATATAGTAGAATAGATGAGGTCGATTATAAGATATATAAACTGCTAAAACAATTTATTACATGTATAGAAAAAGAATAAGTTTTTTAACAATTTAACTTAAATGATGTATATCAGGTAGAGCTTGTACAGTGATTCCATATATGTATCTAAACCACACCTTCTACCAAATCCTCATGAATAGCCGGTTTCACATTTGACTACAGGTGATTTTGGTCTCCCTATGAGGGATCTACTTATTTTGTAGATCCCTTATTTTTTAGCAGTTAAGTAGTGATTCTCTGTTAATTCCAACTGGTCCTCCACCTGGTACTGCCCCTCCACAGTAGCGCCGTCACGGACTCGGAAAAAATTCCTTTTATTTTGCCCCAGATTGAACGGAACAGCCTGCTCCTATAGGTTTGGTTGTTAGCCACATTGGCGGCCATGAGGTTGTGATTGACCACGAGAGGCATATCCAACTCCTTCTGGAGCTGGATTAGCAAAAAGTAGACCAGTAGAGCGAATATTTAAGAATTTTACGCTATTAGAAATTTTATGTATCGATCCATTTTGTCTTGTGTTCTCTTTTTCCTCATGCGATGCAGCGAACGCTTCTCTTTTCAACCTTGACTAGCTAAAATCATGGCAAGGAAGTTTCTGCGAGCATCTGCGCCGTATTTTCCCAGCTTAAGGAGTCAGTGCACGGATCTGGGTTTGTGCGTCCTTTTGGGAGAGAAAGTACAGATTTTTGCCCCATCTTTACAGAGTGCTGAGCTTGATTTTTCGTGTAGTCAGGCATAATTGCTGGTTTGCCGTTTTCCCGATAGTGCCTTGTTTGTGTCCTGCCTTGAGAGGATGACGTGTACAATTTTGATGTCGTGCGCCACTTTGGCATTCGCGGTAAGGGCTTCAGTAGCCCTGACAACTATATCATTAAGACCCTTAAGGCCTTTCATCTGCTGGCAGCCACAGCCTGGGCCGGTGGTGCACTATCCATGCAGGCCTTAAGCTTTTTGAAGTTCAATACCCAGGATCCCGAACTTATTCCCATCATTCAGCACTGCCTGCATTTTGTGGATACCTGGGTTGTCATGCCTGGCCTTGCCGGCTGTATTCTCACAGGCCTTTTTTACTCCCTGGTCACAGCCATTGGTTTTTTCAAGTTTGCCTGGATCGGTTTTAAATGGCTTATTTCCCTGGCTGCCTGTTTTTGGGGTTTGCTTTTTTGGAGCTCTCTTGGTGATCAGCTCATTGTCTGGCTTTCCCAGTGGAATTTTGACGGACCTTTGCGTTTCATCCGCGCCTTTATTCTGCCTGAGTCCATGTGGCAGGGGGCTTTGCAGCTTTTGATCATTCTGACGATGTGTCTCATTTCCGTGTATAGACCCCTTTCTTTTCGGGGCAGGCAGCGCAAACCAGTGCGTCGGGTTCTCGAAAAGGAAGCTGAGGAAAAACTGGTCCGTGAAAAGCAGCTTGCGAAAAATAAGGCGCAGACTTGGTTCCCGCCTCTTGAGGAAAAAGACCCGGCAGCAGCTGCTGCGCCCAAAGAAGGTGAAGTGTGGTTTTCTCCCGCTTCACGTGTTGAAGGCGAAGGGTGCAGACCTGTTAAAACCGGTTCCGAGCTTTGGTTTACGCCTTCCTACATTGAATCTGCTCTGAAACGCGTCAATCCTCCAGATGATCATGAACTCAATGATATCCTCGCCAAATCCCTTGAACTCACTTCGCTCAGCATTCCTGAAATTGTTGCCCTGATGCGCGTCAAACGTCCAGATCAGCTCGATTCCCTTTTGGCCACGGCCTATATGGTGAAGCAGAAAGTCTACGGTGATCGGGTCGTCCTGAGTGCTCCCCTGCATATTGCCAATTACTGCGGCAGTGACTGCCTCTATTGCGCCTATCGGAAAAGCAATACGGCCATTGAACGTCGCTACATGAATCTCAAGGAAATGCGTGAAAGTGGTCTGAAGCTCGCAAGACAGGGGCACAAGCGGATCTTCCTGGTCACTGGGCAATTACCCAATGCCGATATTGAGTATCTTGTGGGCGCCATTCGTGTGCTTTACTCAATCTTTGAGGGCAAGGACGAAATCAGGCGCGTCAACGTCAATGTCGGCCCTCTGGACGCCGATGACTACGCTGTTCTGCAGCAGGCTGATGTGGGAACTGTTCTCCTTTATCAAGATACCTATCACGAGGCCTCCTATCATACAGCCCACCCCTCAGGTCCGAAAAGTGATTACCACAAGCGTCTTGATGCTCCGGAAACAGCTCTGCAGTCGGGTATCTATGATACAGGCCTGGGTCTTGTTTTAGGTCTTGGTCCCTGGCAGTTTGATCTTTTGGCGCTGTCTCAGCATGCGGATTATCTTTTCAGAACCTACGGTACGGGTGGCCGCACTGTCAGCATGCATCGTCTACGACCTGCCCCAGGCTGTCATTTCCAAACTCCCTATCCTGTGGACGACGCTGAGTATTTGCGCTGTGTTGCCATTACTCGTCTGGCTATTCCCTATACGGGCATCATTCTCACAAGTAAGGAACCTGCCAAGCTCTGGCGTGACGGCTGTACTGTGGGCGCGTCACAGATTTTGACGGGAAGTGTTGCCAACCCCTATGCCAGCTGGTCAGACGGCCCGGACAAGGTTCCCTTCCCCCTTGGAGAAGACTGCCAGGTGGAAGAAATAGTGCGCTTTCTTTTGGAAGACGCTCGGCAATTGCCCTCTTTCTGTACGGCCTGCCCGCGTATCGGTCGTCAGGGAAGCCTTTTCACCTCCATGGTGAGAGACGGAGAAATGAAAAATCAGTGCGGGCCCAATTCTATGTCCACTTTTCTTGAATATCTTCTCCACTATGCCTCAGCTGAAACCAAGCGCCTGGGCCTGAGGCTGATCGACGACAAGCTTGCCGCGATGCCTGAACTGACCCGCAGGCGCGCCAAGATTTTGCTTGAGGGGATCCGAAGGGGCAAAAACGACGAATTTGTCTAAGAGCACCAAAAAAAGCGCCGCCTGAGCGACGCTTTTTTTGGTGCGCTATCTTACTTAGCTCCTGCTAACGCAAAAGGTAGCAGGGCAGAGCCTGAGGAAAGCTTGCGAGCTCCTGCAGAGGCAGTCCAAGCAGGCTTGTGAGGATTTCTTCATACCACTTGCGTTCCTTGGGTCGAGTCAGAAGCTTTTTGTCTTGGCTGATACCTGTCTGCTGGCTTAGCCAGGCATGGGCGTCTTCCTGACCGCCCAAGGCATCAATAAGGCCAAGCTTGAGAGCCTCCCGACCAGTATAGACGCGACCTGTGGCGAGCTTTTGTACCTCTTCCATGGGGAGATTGCGCCCTTTGGCAATGATTTCCATAAACTGCTCATTGAGTTCCTTGAGAATGCCTGAGAGGTAGCGACGATCCTCCTCGCTTAAGGGGCGCATGGATGATCCCGCATCCTTATAGGGGCCTGTGACAAGGGTCTCTTGACCAAGGCCCAGCTTGTCCATGAGCCCTTTGGCCTGGAGAATGTCCATACGCACACCTATGGAGCCTGTGATGGTCGCCTCATTGGCAAAGATGCGTTTGCCGGCCATGGCTACCATAAGGCCTCCAGAAGCTGCCACAGATCCCATGCTCACAGCCATGGGTTTTTTGGCAGCCAGACGAGCCAGGGCTGCGTAAAGCTCCTGGGAGCTTGAGGCTCCACCGCCAGGGGAATCCACTCGCAAGAGTACGCCCTTGACATCCTTGGATCGCTCAATTTTGCGGATCCATTGCAAAAGACGCTGATTCTCCAGAATGGGCCCTTTGACAGAGACAATGGCCAGGCAGTCTCCATCTGTGGAAAGCCCCTCATCATCCTTGCTGAAAACGACAAGGAGCACGACGGCCACAAGGAGAATCAGGAAAAGCAGGGTGAGCAGAGGATGGCGTCGATAGAAAGGAGGCTTGCGCAGAGCCTGGATGAGCTCATGGAGAAGCTCCGGGGGCATGGCCATCAGTGGCTGCGCAGTTTGCGCTTGGGTCTTTTCTTCAAGCATAGCGTTTTTGGCAGAACAGCGTGAAAGCTGTTCTGCCGTCTCCTTTTTGTATGCGCTTAGAGATCGCGGTCAAGGCCCATTTGCTTGAGCGCCTGCATGCCGCCCAAGGAATTGACAATATTGGTGATTCCTTTGCGCTGCAAAATGAGCAGACTTTCAAAGGAACGCAAACCTGTATTGCAGATAATGGCGATCTCTCGGTCTCTGGGAAGTTCCGACAGACGCGCTTCCATCTCTTCAAGAGGAATGGCATGCCAGTCGGCATTTTTGGCTTCCATGGCCTTGCCGGCCTGTGCCGGACGGGCATCAATGAAGAAAATGTGATTGTCTGCCCGTTCTTTCCAGAGTTTGACAAAATCTTGGCCTGTGATGGGGGTAAAACGACCAGAGAGGACGTTATCGGCCACATTGCCCGCCACATTGACAACGTCCATGGCCGAGGCAAAAGGCGGGGCGTAGCCCACTTCGAGATTGGAGATATCGTTGACGGTGGGTTTGGCATACTGCAGGCAAGCGCTCACAGCATCGATACGTGCCTTGAGTCCGTGACCGTTGAGGCTTGCTCCCTGCATACCCAGAACCCGGCGTGTGCCTTTTTCCACAACGATTTCCAGGCACATCATATCTTTTTCCGGATAAAAATGCGCTCTGTCCAGCTGCTCGACGCAGACACTGATGGCATCAAAACCCTCCAGACGAGCCCGGTCTATGGTCAGGCCTGTGGAGGCAATGGAGAGGTCAAAAAGCTTGATGGCCCACGTGCCTACATAGCCTGGAAAAGTGTCGTTGATGCCTGCGAGATTGCTGCCGATGATACGTCCCTGACGGTTGGAGAGGCTGCCCAGGGGAAGATAGCCGTATTTGCCGGTAATAATATTCTGGATGGAGCAGCAGTCGCCACCGGCATAGATATCGGGGTCGCTGGTCCGCATAGAGGCGTCCACCTTGATGGCCCCGTTGGCGATGGTCTCAAGGCCGGCCTGCTTGGCGAGCTCACCGTTGGGAATAAAACCTGCGGCCATGATCACAAGTTGTGCGTCGATGGTCTGTTTATTGGTTACAACGCGTTGAACCTTACCATCATTGCCTTCGATTTTGAGGAGCTTTTCGTTTTTGCAGACCCGTACATTGTGCTGCACAAGGTCATTTTCAGCCATAAGCCCCATACTCTCAGGCAGAACACTGCGCATCAGATGTTCGTCCATTTCAAGCACAGTGACTTTCACGCCCCACATGTCAGCCAGCGCCACGGCGCTTTCAAGGCCAATGAAACCTCCGCCGACAATCACAGCTTCAGTAACACTTCCGTTTTCACAGGCTTTGCGAATGTTCTGGGCATCCTCGAGTTTGGTCAGCGTATAGACATGGCTCAGATCATGACCGTCTACATTGGGCATACGCGGCTTGGCGCCACAGGCCAAAACGAGTTTGTCGTAGGGCAGATCCTCTTCGGCCTGGGTCACAAGATCGCGGACGCGTACGCATTTTTTGACCCGGTCGATGGAAAGGGCGCGTGTTTGATTGCGCACCTTGAAGCCCTTCATCCGGGCAAAGAAATCGGGATCCCTGACAACCTGATAGTTGGTGGAGCGCAGGGCATCAAGGGCCTGAATTTCGCCGGAAACATAATATGGCAGGCCGCAGCCGCCGTAGGAAATGAAGGTGTTCTCATCCACGAGCGTCAGCTCGGTGTCCGGTGCAAGACGCAGGCAGCGGCAGGCCGCTTTGGGCCCCAGCGCAACCCCACCAATGATCACGACTTTTTGTGCCATAATCTCCTCCCATGTGTTCGAAAATTTGTCCCCCTTGTATCAGATCCCTCAGTTTTGACAATGCTTTTGGTTATGGCTGAGCAGGTTTCTTGTTCTCATGAAGTCCTATGTTTTAGGTTGCTTTAACGCAGAATAACGTTGTCCACAAAAGCAAGTATGGGCGAAGATCATAGGTGTTTCTGGGGAGGAGATGGGAGAGTAAAGGCAAGGATATTGCACAAGGCTTTACCCTGTGGCCGAGATCCCTCATACTGGCAATTGCGAAAATTTCTTGCCTTTTTCTGCAGAGTGCTTCAAAATAGCCGCAAAAATGTGAGCTGTGTGCTCGTGGCCCATCTGAGGCCTTTGCTACCTCTTCTTTTTCTTCGTGCGGGGGCTTTTTTTTGCCCTTGTGAACTTTTTTGCGAGTTATCCATGCCAAAAATTCCCGCAATGCTGCTTATGCTTGTGGCGCTGCTTTCTGCCTGCGCCCCGAAATCCCACCATGCCGGTCAAAACAACACAAGTCAGATCGAGTTACGGCAGAATCTCCCCGTTGAACAGGCCATGGCCACCTTTATAGGCACAGGCTTTGAGGGAGCAAGTCAGACTTTTACGGGAACCCGTTACGGCACAGCCACAGTCACCATTGGTCGCAGTTACCATTCAGCCCTGGATCTCCCCTGCCGTGAGGCCTATGTGCAGGGTTCGCAGAGAACGCGGGTGGCAGCCTGCCAGGATGCCAACTCAGGCTGGGTCTTGGCACCCGATATTTTGGGGGATGGAGCACTCTAGATGCCAGAATCTGGAAAGAATCCCCACAAGGTGCGGTCTGCCAAGGAGGTAGCCCGTCTTGTCCCGAGCCTTTTTGATGAGCGCGAGTACTGTTGTTACAAGGCCTTGCAGTTCTTTCAGGACAAGGCCAATGGCGGCCTTGCACCAGAGGAAATCCGCGCCAGTATGCCGCAGTATGCGCAACAGATGTCCAAGGCCATCAAGAATTCAGGCCTCAATCCCCTCTCACACTACCGCGACTACGGCACCTGCGAAGGTCTTAATCCCTCCAACCGTTTTTCCACACTGCGCTATCTTGCTGCCAAAGCACGCTCCTTAAATGCCGCAGGCTTAACAGATGTGGGCTGCGCCTGGGATGCCTGGCGTGTGGCCCTGGCCTTCAAAAGACTGCATATCAGCGCCTTAGAGCACTTCTTGCAATTTGCCGGCACAGGACCCGGTGAAGTTGCCGAAACTCTTGGCCCCAATGGCGAAGTTCCCGAAGCGTTTCAGGTGCCGCCCTGGCAGCAGGTGGATGTGGAAGGTGGCAGAGAGCATCGTGCTGTCACCTATACCCTGAGCCGCGCGGGACAGATGCCTGATGAAGAGCAATGGTCCGATGACGGTGAAGTCCACAGTTTTCCCAAACGTGTGGGCAAAGATTTTTTCAGCGAAGGCGAGTATCTGCAGTTCAAAGCACTGCAATTTTTTCAGCAGCCTGAAAACGGTGGGCTCAGTGCGGAGCAGATCCGCCACAATATGCCGCTTTACGCGGCAGAAATCCTGCGGCGTCTGCGAGCAGCTAAAATCTCTCCCTGGACCCATTACCGCAAATATGGTTTTGCCGAAGGCATCAATCCGTGTAATGCCTTCGATACTATTGCCTATCTTGAGGCCAAGGCGCGAGCCTTAAATGCTCAAGGCTCCCGCAATCAGGGGCAACCCTGGGACAGCCAGGCCGTTGTCACCCTGCTCAGGAAAGCGCATATCAGTGCCCTGGAGCATTTTCTGCTCTATGCGGGCACGGGCCCTGGTGAAGTCGAGCAGGGGCTGACCGAAGACGGACAGATCCCTGCGGAATTCGGTGTGCCGGATCTGTTGCACGTCATGCCCCTGGACGTGCCACATCTGGAGGATAGTCCCGCGCCCAAGGCGCAGGTTCCGGCCAACATTTCCCAGACTGACAAACCAGTTGTGCAGTTTGCCGGAAAACGTGCTGTTCATCTAGCCCAAACTGAGAAAAATTCGGCCCCTGAACGTCTGCCCGACTATTATTTTCTGCCCAGAAAAGGGAGTTGGCAAGGTGTTGCCAGCGGTGTGAGCCATGCCCTGTGGCGTAAAAGCCTCAGCAGTCGTCTCATTCTGCTCTTTGTCATTGTTCCTGGCATCTTTATTTTCTTTTACCTGCTTTTTTGGGCCTCGCACGCGTATATTTCTCAAGCCAAGTTCGCCGTGCGCGGACAGAATGCCTCACAGAGTCTTGAGGGCTTTAGCACGCTTTTCAGCCTTCCCTCTTCGACCCAGAATGACTCCTATATCGTGCTCAACTATATTCTCTCCTATGATATGTTCAGCCATCTCGACCAGAGCCTGCATCTGAGAGAGCACTACTCCGACCGGAAAAACGATATCTGGTATCGGCTTGAAGCCAATGCCACCCACGATGAAATCCTTGATTTCTGGAATTGGGCCTGTGAAGTGACCTATGATCCGGATACGAGCATCCTCGAAGTCCAGGTCAAGGCCTTTACGCCGGAAATGGCGCTGGCCATCTGTCAGGGCATCCTGACGAGAAGTGAAGAGCTGGTCAATGCCATGAATACGCGTTCCAGGCGTGATGCCATTGTCCAGGCCGAAGTGGAAGTGCGGCGCGCTGAAGACCGCATCCGTAAAGCGCGTGAAGCCATGCATCAGTATCGGGAACGCACGGTGATTCTCGACCCTGAGGCCGTGGCCACAGGGCTCTATGGGCTTGTGAACAAGCTGGAAAGCGATGTGGCAAGGACGCAGTCGGAATTATCCGAGGCTCTGACCTTTATGAAACCCAGCAGCCCGCGAGTCAGGCAGCTGGAAAACAGACTACAGGTTCTGAACAAGCAGCTTGCCAGTGAAAAACGACGTCTGGCGGGTAAAATCAAGGATGACAAATCCCTCAATGACCTTTTGAGCGGTTTCCAAGCTCTGACCCTTGAAGAGGAATTTGCCCAGAAGCAGCTGACCAGTGCCATGACATCCCTTGAGGCCGCACGTGTCCGGGCCGATGCACAAACCCAGTATGTGGAGGCCTTCCAGCGCCCGGTGCTTGCCGACGAATCACTCTATCCGCGACCAGTGCTTTTCACCTTTATCTATATGCTGACCTCCCTGCTTTTGCTGGGGCTGCTTTCCCTCATTGTGGCTGCAGTGCGCGAGCACGCCGGTTTTTAACATTTTGCGCAAACCCTAATGGAGGCTGCGCCTTTGGATTTGGCGCTGAAAAAATCAGATGAAACATCTTGTCTGCCTATTTTTGCTCATTGTCTTTTGCCTGGTCGGAGCATTCAACGGCCATGCTGCGAGCACAGCCCAGCGTCAGGCCATGCTCGGTGCCTTGGGCAGCGGCGTTATGGAACAGGAAAAAGCGCGCGGACCCAATGAGAAGGAGAGTATCCAGGCCCAGCAAAATGTCTCGCCTGATGCTGTCTATCCGCAAAAGGACATGGCCAGACCTTTGACGAGACAAGATATTATCATGCAGTCACAGATTCAGGGGCAGATTGAGCAACGTCGTCCCCTTACCAATAACCGCAAGGAACCTGTGCCCATTGAAGCACCGCCGGCCTGGGCTCAGTCTCCCTACAATGTCGACCTCATTAATCAGCTGCGTCCCTTTGGTGCTGATCTTTTTCTTGGCAATTTTGCCGGCACCTGGCAGAGCGGCATGCAGAATCAGTACCTGATCAAACCCGGTGACCGTATCATGGTGCGCTTGTGGGGCGCTGTGACCTTTGACGGTGTGGTTGTGGTCGATCAGCAGGGCAATATCTTTATTCCCGAAGTCGGTCCACTGAGTGTGGAAGGAGTGACCAATGCCGGCTTGCAGAGCAGTGTGGACAGGCAGATCAAGGAAGTCTTCACGGAAAACGTGGAAGCCTACGTGGATTTGCTTTCAAGTCAGCCTGTGGCGGTTTTTGTGACGGGGAATGTTCTGCGTCCCGGCCACTATGCCGGAGGTCCAGGGGACTCCGTGCTCTATTTCCTCGACCGGGCAGGCGGTATAACGCCTGATTCCGGAAGTTACCGTCGCATTGAGGTCAAGCGAGGCCGTCATCTTGTGGCCTCTATTGATCTCTATGATTTTCTTGTGCGCGGCAATCTCCCCGATGTGCAGTTGGAAGACGGAGATGTCATCCTCGTCACAAAGCGTGGAGCCGGCGTCTCAGCCATGGGGCTTATTCGCCAGCAGGCGCGTTTTGAATTTTTGGGCAAAAACGGTCAGCGGGGCCGCGATCTCATAACTATGGCCCAACCGCAACCTGGTGCAACCCATGTCAGTGTCAGTGGTACGCGCAATAAATCCGCCTTCCACACCTATATGACCCTTGAGGAATTTTCCTCCTTTGCCCTGCGTGATGAAGATATTGTGGAGTTCCACGCCGATCGTCCAGGCTCAACCATTATGGTTGGCTGCGCAGGTGCCATTACAGGCTCTTCGCGCTACGCCGTGCGCAAGGGCTGCACTCTGAAGGATCTTCTCTACTATGTTGGTGTTGACCCGGCCACAGCCAATTGCCAGGCTCTGTACCTGAAACGGCGCAGCGTGGCCATGCAGCAGAAAAAAGCCATTGATGATGCGCTGCGCAATCTTGAAAAGAGTGTGCTCACTGCCCGTTCCCAGTCCGTGGATGAGGCTAAGATCCGCGTTGAGGAAGCAGCCCTTGTCCAGGACTTTGTCAAACGGGCCTCGCTCATTGAGCCTGATGGCGTTGTGGTGGTCTCACACAAGGGTGAACTGAAAAATCCCATACTCGAGGAAGGGGATATGATCTATATCCCCCAGAAGAGCGATGTCATCCAGGTTGTGGGTGAAGTGGCCATTCCCAAGGCTGTGGTGTATGACGCCAGGATGAAGCTGAAGGACTATGTGGAAAGCGCGGGCGGCTTCACGGATCGTGCCAATAAAAGCACTGTGCTTGTCATGAAGCCCAATGGCGAAATCGGCAAGGTCGCAAGTCTTGGTATTGCCCCTGGCGATCAGCTCATGGTCATGCCCATGTATGATTCCAAGGCTGTACAGGCCATTAAGGACATCGTGCAAATCATCTACCAGCTTGCGGTTTCTGCAGGTGTAGTCCTCATTCCTCTCTGGACCTGATGTCACGTCTTTTTCGCTATCTCCTCCGTCAGAGCGCGCATAAGGCTGCCCGGCGTCTGAGAAAGCCGCTTGCTCTGCTCGCTCTCTTGCAGGGCCCTCAGGCAAGCCCCTGGTATGCCTGCTTTGCTCCGGGAATCGTGGCCATTCGCGGCCTTGATGCCTATCTTGGTGCTCACTGTGCAAGGCTCCCGGCCTGTTTTTGGGCGGATCATATCCTGGCAGACAATCCCCAGTGTCTTGGCGTGATTTTTTGGGGGGTGAAGGAAAAACAGCCACGACCAGGCTTCCTTGCGCTTTTGCGACAAAAGTTGCGCACCTCCCCTGTGCTGGGATTTGTGAAAGCCCTAACGGCCTATCTCGCAGGCTTGCGTTACCAGCATCGCATTGCCTATGCCCTTGCTTTTGCCGAGCGCCACAAGCTTCCTGTGATCCGCGCAGAGGACGGTTTTCTGCGTTCTCTGGATCTTGGGGTGCGCGGGGCGTCTCCTCTGTCGCTTGTCTTTGACAGAAGCGGTATCTATTACGATGCCAGTCGCCCCTCGGATCTGGAAACGCTCCTGGCCTCAGAGGAGGATTTTAGCAAGTTTTTGCCCGATGCGCGCAGGGCGCTCGCAATGCTTCTTCGCTATGGGCTCAGTAAATACAACCATGCCCCCCTTGCGCCCAAGCTTGCCGATACAGGTCGGCCTCGACTGCTTGTGCTTGATCAGACACGTGGCGATCTCAGTATCCGTCTTGGCCAGGCATCAGAAGCAAGTTTTGATCTCATGCTTGAGCGTGCCCTGGCCCGCCAGGACTGCGATATCTATCTTAAGGTGCACCCAGATGTCTTAAGTGGTCGTAAGCAGGGGCATTTTACGCAAGCAAAGCTTCCCGCCTGTGTCCATGTGATCGCCTTTGATGCCCAGCCATTTTCTTTGCTTTCCCAGGTGGATGAGGTGTATACGGTCACAAGCCAAATGGGCTTTGAGGCGCTTCTCCTTGGCAAGACTGTGCAATGCTTTGGTCTTCCCTTTTACGCCGGCTGGGGCTTGACCCATGACTGGCTCAGCTGTCCGCGCCGTACACGCAAACGCACTCTTGAGGAAATCTTCTACGCAGCCTATCTGCGCTATGCACGCTATTATGCCCCAGGCAGTCAAAGCCAGGGTTCCATTTTTTCCTGTCTTGAACTGCTCAATACCCAGCGCAAGGTGAATGAGGCCAATCGCGGTTTTCACGCCTGTCTTGGCTTCCGCCGTTGGAAGCACGCCCATGCCAAAGCCTTCCTCTCGTCAACAGGCGGTAGCGTGCGTTTTTACGACAGTGCCTTTCCCGCTGTTCTTGCGGCCTATGCCGCAGGCGGTGATGTCGTTGTCTGGGCCTCCAAGGAAAAAGGCTATTGTCGCAGGCTCTGTGACGAATATGGTGTTCCCCTGCGCTACATGGAAGATGGGTTTTTGCGTTCAGTGGGTCTTGGCTCCAATTTTTTCAGGCCAGGCTCCCTTGTTCTCGATGATCTCGGTATCTACTATGATCCCAACCGTCCAAGTCGCCTGGAGGCCTTGCTCGCTGAGGAGCGCACAGAAGAGGAACTGGCCTTAGCTAGGCGGCTGAGAGCAGAGCTTGTGGCGCGGGGGATCAGCAAATATAATGTCGGCGGCGATAATGACCTGCCAACACTTCCCAGTGATCGCTCAATTATCCTTGTGCCTGGGCAGGTGGAAGATGATGCTTCAGTTCGCCTGGGCGGCCTTGGCATTGGCAGTAATGCCGAGCTCTTGCAATGCGTTCGCAACAATCGCCCCAAGGCCTTTCTTATCTATAAAGAACATCCCGATGTGGTCAGCGGCAATCGCAAGGGCGCTGTGTCTGAAGAGATTCTTGCAAACCTGGCGGATGCAGTTGTGCGCACAGCACCCATCGAAAAGGTCTTGTCTCTCTGCCAGGAGGTCCATACCTTAACCTCGCTTACGGGCTTTGAAGCCCTTTTACGCGGTATTCCCGTCACAACCTACGGCGGCCCGTTCTATGCCGGCTATGGTCTGACCTCTGATCGCTGCCGTTTCCCCCGCAGGCATCCTCTCCCTAGCCTCGATCATCTTGTGGCCGCAACGCTTTTGCTCTATCCCCGCTATTATGACTGGACAAGCGGTATGATTGTCGACTGTGCGTCCTTTATTGACTGCCTTGCCAAAATGCGTTCTAATGACTACAAGACTGTCAACATCAATACGCCGAATGCGGATCAGAGCGCCGGCCAAGGCTGATCTTCCTGCGCGTCTTTTTGCTGTTTTGTGAATGGGACATCTGCGCGAAGCGAGAGGACAGCCTTTTTTTGTTAAGGCTTGAGAGAGCTTAGATCCTGTTTTGGACACTTTTGGACTATTTATGAGATCATGCATCACCTTGCCCATAGCCATTGTTGGTGTGGGATGTCGGCTCCCTGGGGCAGTGAACAAACTCGACGATTTGTGGTCTGTGCTCAGTGAGGGGCGGGACTGCATACGCCGTGTGCCCGATGAGCGCTGGAATACCAGCCGCTTCTGGCATCCTCTGCGCACCCATGCCGGCACGACGGTCACCTGTGAAGCGGGTCTCATTGATCACATTTACGATTTTGACGCCGATTTCTTTGGCATTTCCCCCAAAGAAGCCGAATCCATGGATCCGCAGCAGCGTCTTTTGCTTGAGCTTGTCTGGGAAGCTCTGGAAGACGCCAATATTGTTCCGGGTTCGCTCTCTGATTCCGATACAGCCGTCTTTGTCGGGGCAGCCTCGCCTGACGGTGGCACTATTCACGCCGACGATATCTGTGCCACCACCCCCTACAGCATGACGGGCACCAATCTCTCCATTATCGCCAACCGCATCTCCTATATCTATAATTTCCACGGGCCAAGTTTTACGCTGGATACGGCCTGTTCCTCTTCCCTGTATGCCCTGCATCAGGCCTGCCAGACGCTGGCTTCGGGGGGAGCTTCTCTTGCGCTTGCCTGTGGGGTCAATGTCCTGCTTGCTCCCTATCCTTTTGTGGGCTTTTCTCAGGCCTATATGCTTTCACCCGAGGGGCGCTGCAAAGTCTTTGATGCCTCAGGTGACGGTTATGTGCGAGCCGAAGGCGGGGCAGTCCTTGTGCTTGAGCCGCTTTCTGAAGCCCTCGCCCGTGGTCACAGCATTCATGCTGTGATCCGTGCCTGTGCCTGCAATAGCGACGGCAGAACACAGGGTATCGCGCTTCCCAGCGCCAAAGCTCAGGAAGAGCTTTTGCGCGGCCTCTATGAAGAGGCAGAGTGTCCGGCAGATGCTGTGACCTATCTTGAAGCCCACGGCACAGGCACAACGGTCGGTGACCCCATTGAAGCCCAGGCCATAGGGTTTGCCCTTGGCAGGCAGCGCAGCACGCCCTTGCCCATTGGCAGTGTCAAATGCCATGTAGGGCACCTGGAAACAGCTTCGGCCATGGCCGGCATCCTCAAAAGTCTGGCCATGTTTAAGACCCGTCAAATTCCGGGTCAGATTCATATTACGCATCTGAATCCCGATATTGATTTTGCCGGGCTCAATCTCCATGTGCCGCTGAGCCTTGAGGCTTTTTCGGATACGTCGCCTGCACGCATTGGCGTCAATTCCTTTGGTTTTGGCGGTGCCAATGGTCATGTGCTGCTTGAAGAGGCTCCACAAAAGACCCCTCCACGCTCCCATTTTCTGCCTGAGATCTTTTTTTCGGCCAAAAGTGAAAGCGCCCTGCGTGCCATGGCAGGGAAAGTCGCGCACGCTCTGGAAGAAGATCCTGATGCAGGTGGCGCCCTTGGCAAGCAGCTTGCGCTGGCAAGAGAAGCACTGCCTTTTCGACTTGCGGCCTATGGCCAGGATGCCGCAACTCTTGCCCAGAGTCTTCACGCCTATGCCGAGGGGGGAAAAAACACCTCCCTTCAAAATAGCCAGGCGCAGGGGCAGGGGCGTACGGCCTTTGTTTTTGCCGGCAATGGCTGCCACTGGGTCGGTATGGGACAAGACCTCCTGGAGCTTCCGACTTTTCGGGACAAGGTCACAGAAGTCTCCAAGCTTTTTTATACTCTTTCCTCCATTGACCTTTTGCAGCTTCTGGAGAGCGCTGATAGTGAAGCTTTGGAGAAGACGGAAATCACTCAGCCTTTGATTTTCCTCATCCAGGTGGGCCTGTGTGCCGTGCTCAGGGAAGAGGGCATTGTGCCGGATATGGTCTTTGGGCACAGTGTGGGTGAGGTCTGCGCTGTCTGGGCAAGTGGCATACTGTCTCTGGCTGATGCGGTGCGCGTTGTCTACTATCGCAGTGTCTGCCAGGGCAAAACACGCGGCATGGGCAAAATGGCTGCAGCCAAGCTTGCCCCTGAGGAATTTTCCGAGCTCTGTCGTGACCTTCATCTTGATGGGGTGGAAATTGCCGGCGTCAATGCACCGGGTTCCCTGACCCTTTGCGGCAGTGAAGAAGATCTTGCCGCCATAGGTCTGGCGCTCCAGAAAAAACGCATCTTCTTCCGCATGCTGCCTTTGGATTACGCCTTTCACAGTGCGGCCATGGAAGGCATTCGCGAAGAACTTTTGCAGTCCCTTGAGGGCATTTCTCCCAAACCTGCCACTATCCCCTTTATTTCCAGTGTACAGGGTCAGACACAGGCTGACTTTGGCCCCCAGTACTGGTGGCAGAATATTCGCAGGCCAGTCATGTTCCATGAGGCGGCTTGTACAGCTATTGAAAAAGGTGTCCGCTATTTTCTGGAAATCGGCCCGCATGCCATTTTGCAGCAATACCTGCGTTCTGCCCTTAAAGCCTGCGGCGTGCAGGGCTGGGTCGGCTCCTGCATGCAGAAAAAGGGGGACAATCTCCGTCTTGTCACGTCGTTTGCCAGAAACGCCTGGACCCATGGCTGGCCCTTGGATCTCAGCCGTTTTTACAAGGATGTGGATTGCCTGCCCAGGCCTCTCTTTCGCTATCCCTGGCAGCGCAGCTATCTGCGCCTGCCTGAGACAAGTGAAAGCCTTGGCTATCTTACCAAAGCTCCGTCTCATCCTCTGCTTGGCTGGCAGACACGTGATACGGGCATTTTTGAAAACGTCCTTGACCTTGCCCGCTACCCGTGGCTTGCGGACCATAAGGTAGGAGAAAGCGTTTTTTATCCGGCAGCAAGCTATCTCGAGATGGCCTTTGCCGCAGCCTATGCGCTGTATGGCGAATTTCCGCTGGTCATGGAAAATACCGCTATCTTCAGACCAGTGCTTTTGGAAGCTGAACACAGCATGTGTCTGCGCACGAGCCTTGAGCGTCTTGACGGAGAAATCCGCATTGAAGGGCGTCCCTTTATGCAGGATACGCCCTGGCAGCTCTATTCGCGAGGCCGCCTGCATACCGCTTCACTTGCTAAGCCCATGCCGAATCCTCTTCTTGCTGCGGCGGCAAGCTTTGGCAAACCCATCTCTCATGAAGCCCTTTATGCCATCACAGAAAAAGCGAATATGCATTACGGGCCGGTTTTTCAGCAGATTGCTGAAGCCTGGCAGAATGGCTCACAGATTCTTGCCCGTTTTGCGCCGGAAAATACCGCAGATAGTGAGGGTGCCTCAGAAAAGGAGATGTTCATTGCGCCACCTCTCCTGGATGGTGGTCTGCAATTGCTTTTCCTCTTACTTGCCGATCAGCTTGAGCAAAAGCCTGCTCCCTGTCTGCCCTACTGGTTTGACCGCTGTGTGCTCTATGCCAAGGGGCGGCCTGTCTATGCGCTGATGACACTTGTTTCCAGCCTTGAGCGCAGTATCTGTTGTCATATTGAATATTTCAGCGAGGATGGGACGCTGCTTTTACGCATGCTCGGCGGTCGGGCAAGGCTTGTTGAGCGTCTTGGAAAGCGGCAGGGCGCACGTGTTTTTGCAACCGATGCCATCTCCCGTGCCTGTCTCCTTGATCCCGACAAGCTCAATTATGAGGCCTTCTGGCAAGCCATTGACGGTGGTGTCCAAGCCTTGCGAGGGTCAGAAGCCTGGCAGAAGCAGACAAGCGTTGATCAGCCGCTTATTCAGGCGGCCCTCACGCGTCTTGTGCAGGACTATCGGGCCTTGCCAAAGAAACCGCAACTTCCTCAAGCCCTTGTTGACTATCTCGAGCTTTTGCCCAAGCAGGATTTTGAGCTTCCCGAGTTCTCTGAACTTGTGACCACGCTTTTCTTTGATGCCCCACGGGAAAATGCCGCGCACCTTCTCCTTCTGGCTGCCCAGGCAAGGCTGCTGGATGGAGAGCTTCTGGCCACGGCTGATCTCAGACGCAGCTACTATAAGAGCTTTTTTGCGGATATCGAAGATTGTCTCCTTGAGGCGGTGCGTGCTGTTTCTCAAAAAACACCTGGTCCGTTAACCATTGTGACCATGGGGGCCTCGCGTTCAGGCATGGGTGAAAAACTTGCCCGAAACTTCAACCATGAACTTTGGCTGACCGATACCGACGTTGATCCCAAAGCCAAGACCCTGGTCTGGAGTGAGCAGAAAGAGCACTGTCATGCAATTTCCTGGCAGGTTGATAGCGAAATTGCGCCTGCGCCTTCAGCCCATCTGCTTTTTGCCGTCAATTGCCTGCACAGGGTCCGTGATGTTCTGACCTCCCTGGGACATTGTCTGGAAAGCCTTGTACCTGGCGGTCTCTTCTGTCTTGTGGAACGTGCGTCCAATCTTACAAGCGACCTTTTGGAAGGCCTTGATGCGGAATGGTGGACGCAGGCAGGTGAGGGTGAAGGGCTGACCTCACCTCTGCTTTCGCAGGAAGATTGGCGTAAGGCCCTGCTCCAGGCAGGTTTTACAGATATCCACGCTTTTGGCCTTGCTGGGGAAGATCCCAGAATTGTACTCGTGGCACGCAAGCCATTTGCAGAGAGCCCCAAAGCTACCCTGGATCGCCTTGAGCTTATCGCAGCCAAAGCATCCACGCTTGCCGACCTTAGGCAGTATTTGGGTGAGCAGTGTGTCATTGTCGATGGCGCAACGAGTCGTTCCCTTTTGGCAGGAAAGCTTTCTGCCTGGGAAAGCTATCTTGCCAGGGCTGATCTGCCAAAAATGGTGATCCTTGCTCTAGATGCCGAGCCATTCTCTTGTGAAGAGGCCATTTCTGCCTCAGCCTGCCTCGTAAACCTCGCACAGGCCTGGCAGAATTCGCCCAAGCCTGACACGCGTTTTCTCGTTGTGACAATGGGTGCCAGGGAAGAAAATCCGGCCCTTGGCGCTGTGTTGGGTTGCGCCCGCGTCATTGCCAATGAAGTACCTGGACTTGAAATCTTTTGCGCAGATCTTGATGCAGCGCCAGAAAGCCTTGAACTCTTGAGCCAGCGCCTTTTTGCCAAAGACCTTGAGCGTGAAGAAGGCTTCTACCAGGGGGTGCGCTCTGTCCTGCGCTCCCACGAGATCGTCCATGAAGACACGGCAAGTCCCAATGCTTCTCAGGTGAAACTTCTCGCGCGCGATCCAGGCCACCTCGAAAGCCTGAGCTATTGCCCTGTGACCTTGCCGCTCCTTGCGGAAGATGAGGTGTGCGTACGCGTGCAGGCCACAGGTCTCAATTTCCGTGATGTCATGTGGGCCATGAATCTTCTGCCTGTAGAAGCCCTGGAAAATGGCTTTTCAGGACCAGGTCTTGGTATTGAATGTGCCGGTGACATTGTTGCCGTGGGCAGCCACGTCCACAATGTCCACGTGGGTGATCGCGTGGTTGCCTTTGGCCCCAACTGTTTTTCTTCGCAAATCGTCACCAAGGCCACGGCCTGTGCAAGGATCCCCATGGACTGGGAGTATCAGAGAGCCGCAACCGTGCCTGTGACCTTTTTCACGGCCTATTACGGACTTGTGCATCTGGCAGATCTGCAGGCAGGTGAGCGTCTGCTGATTCACGGTGCCTGCGGAGGGGTTGGGCTTGCGGCCATTCAGATCGCCCAGACCCTTGGCCTTGAGATCTATGCCACAGCGGGATCTCCGCTCAAGCGCAGATTTTTGCGCACGCTTGGCATTGACCATATTTATGATTCGCGCTCTCTGGCCTTTAGAGAGGAAATTTTGCGCGATACACAGGGTGAGGGCATTGACTGCGTGCTCAATTCCCTGGCCGGAGAGGCCATCACCTGCGGCTTGGATCTTCTCAAACCCTTTGGTCGCTTCCTTGAGCTTGGCAAAAGCGATTTCTACGCCAATTCCCCCTTACGTCTGCGTCCGTTCCGCAACAATATTAGCTATTTTGGCATTGACGTGGATCAGCTGATGCGGGAGCGCCCCAAACTCGGTCAGAAACTCTTTGATGCGATGATGGCACATTTTGAGGCTGGTGACTGGCGGCCACTTCCGTGTACGGTCTTTGAGGCAGAGGACGTGGAGCAGGCCTTCCGCTTTATGCAGAAATCGCAGCATATCGGCAAAATTGTTGTCAATGCGCCCAAGAAGCCCTGTCAGGCACCTTCTGCGGCAAGGTGTATAGCCATTGAGCAAGGGGCAAGTTATCTTGTGACAGGAGGCCTCTCAGGCTTTGGTCTTGCCTGCGCGCAATTTTTGGCCGAGCAGGGGGCTGAGTGCCTTATCCTGCTGAGCCGCAGAGGCGAATGCGCTGAAAATGCGCAGACTTTGGCCCAATTGCGTAAACATGGGACAACGGTTTTGGCGCTTGCCTGTGATGTGCGAAGTGAAGAGAGCCTTGGACAGGCTTTGCAAGCTATTCCCAAGGAGTATCCGTTGCGTGGCATTGTGCATGCGGCCGCAGTCCTTGATGACTGCCTTGTGAGCAAGCTTCAGAAAGAGCAGCTTGAGCGCGTCCTTGCGCCTAAGGTTGCCGGGGCCTTTGCGCTGCACAGGCTCACAGCCAAGATACCTCTTGCGTTCTTTATTGTTTTTTCGTCGGTGACAACGCTTGTGGGCAATCCAGGTCAGCTCAACTATGTGGCCGCCAATACTGCCATGGAGAGTCTCATCCGCTATCGCCGACGCCATGGTCTGCCAGGTCTTGCTGTGGGTTGGGGCGCCATTGCCGATTGCGGCATGCTCAGGCGCGATGAAAAAACCCTGGCCTCACTCACCAAGATGACAGGTATTGTGCCACAAAGCTCCCGTGAAGCGCTTTGCCAGCTTGCGCAATTGCCGTGTGATACCCCGCCTGTCACCTATCTCTTTGATGCGGACTGGCGTAAGCTTTCTGCTCTGCCCATAGCCAGACAAAAACGTTTTGCTCCCCTTGTGGATGAATTTGCCCTGGGTGCTCAGAAGGGTGCCTCCCTCATAGAACGAACCCAGGGTAAGAGTGAAGAAGAGATTCACGATCTGGTTCTTGCTGAAGTGTTATCCCTTATCGCCCGCATTTTGCGTACACAGGTCGCCAATGTGCGACCGACCATGCCGCTGCAGGAAATGGGCGTAGATTCGCTGATGGGCGTTGAGCTCTCTCTGGCACTTGAAGAGCTTATGGACGGACACCCCCTTACAGGGGCGATATCTGCGACCATCAGTGCCGAAGAAATTACAGGCCGTATTGTCAAGGCCCTGAGCTCAGGCGAAGAGGATTCCCACAGTCTCTTTTCTGATCTTGCCCAGAGCCATGGCCTAGGTGCCCGGCAGGCCCAGAATCTGGAAACGAGACTTAACCAGGGGAAGGCATAGCCCCTGGGTCTCGAGGAATATGTGATGGGAGACAAGAAAACAACCTTTGGCATGTCTCAAGAAGACAAGGCGAGGCTCTTAGCCCAGTTTCGTGGAGGAGCTGCGCCAAGTCCCCTTGCCGGTCGCAGCCTCCATCACAATGTCTCTCCGGATCTTCTGCGCTTTGATACCCTTCCTTCCTATACGCAGATTCAGGTGCAAAAGGCCGTGGCCCACAAGCTCGGCATTGAGCAGCCCTACTATATCTGCCACGACGATCTCTCCCAAGATACAGCACGTATTGCTGGCAAAACCTACCTCAATTTCTCCTGTTACGATTATTTGGGCTTAAATGGGGACAGTCGCCTCAAAGAGGCAGCGCGCGCTGCCTGCGAGCGCTATGGCCTGTCTGCCTCGGCAAGTCGCCTGACAGCAGGGGAGCGGCCGCCGCACAGAGCGCTTGAAAAAGCGCTTGCCTCCCTTTACGGCACAGAGGACTGCCTTGTCTTTGTCAGCGGTCATGCCACCAATATGTCGACCATCTCCTGCCTTTTTTCCTCGCAGGATGCCATTTTCCACGATAGCGCAAGTCATAATTCCCTAGTGCTTGGGGCTGTCCTCTCTGGGGCCGCCCGCTTCAGCTATCCCAGCAATGATCTTGAAGCCTTGCGCAGTCAGCTTGAAAAACATCGCAACTCCTTCAAACGTGCTCTCATTGTCACAGAAGGCCTCTTTGGCATGGATGGTGAAATATCGGATATTCCAGGTCTTGTTGCACTTAAGCGGGAGTTTGGTTGCTTTTTGATGGTGGATGAGGCGCACTCGTTAGGCACAGTCGGCAAGACCGGTCGCGGCGTGTGCGAGCATTTTGGTCTTGCCGCCAGTGATGTGGATATCTGGATGGGAACACTTTCCAAAACCCTCTGCGGCTGCGGCGGCTATATTGCGGGAAGTGCTGCGCTCATAGACATCTTGAAATATCAGGCGCCAGGCTTTGTCTATAGTGTCGGGATGCCGCCCATGCTTGCCGCGACGAGTCTGTGCGCGTTGCAATGCATGCTCAGTGAGCCCTGGCGCGTGGCCAAACTGCAGGAAAACGGGCAAAAGCTTCTCTCACTTGCTCTCGCTCATGGCCTTGACTGCGGTCATGCCAAGGGCTTTGCCGTCATTCCCATTATGCTTGGGGATTCCTTAACAGCCGTGCTGCTTTCTCAGCTTCTCAAGGACGAGGGAGTGCTGGCTCTTCCCATCATCTACCCGGGTGTGGAAGAAGGGCGGGCGCGTTTGCGCTTCTTTGTGTCGGCTACGCACTCAAGTGAGCAGATCGAGGAAGCTGTGGAAAAAATAAGCCGTCTTTTGCCCCAAGCCCGGGCAAAATCCCGAGATTTTGCCGGATAGTGCCGTGACCCGCAATTTTCTCTTTCTGCAGGGCCCCTTAAGCTTGTTTTTCTACACCTTCGGGCAAACGCTGAAGCGTCTTGGCTGTGGCGTCTTCCGCATCCAGTTTTGCGGCGGAGATATTGCCTTCTGGCCTGACAGGCGTGCGCATCTTTGGCAGGGACCAAGTTGGCAGTGGCCGCAATGGATTGGCTCCTTTCTTGCGGAGCATGCTATCACCGACCTTGTGCTTCTTGGTGACTGGCGGCCTCTGCACCAGGAAGCTGTGCGCATTGCCAAGTCGCGAGGTATCACTGTCTGGGTCTATGAGGAAGGGTATCTCAGGCCTGGATATGTGACGCTGGAAAAGGGCGGGGTTAATGCCAATTCTCTTTTGCCGAAAACGCCTGAAGAGGTGCGTGCAAAAGCTCGTGCCCTTGAGGAGACGCTTCTTGCCTCGCCTTCCAAGGCCCCCAATCCCATGCGCGGGCGCGTTCTTGATACCGCCTGGCATCATCTGGGCAATTTTTTTCTCTGGCCCATCTTCCCCCGCTACCGCACCCATCGTCCCTACTGCATAGGCCATGAGCTTCTGGGCTGGATTCCGCGTTTCATTTCAGCCACGCAGAGGCGCCGGGAATCCATTGCCGTGCTTCGTGACCTTGTCAAAAGTAGGGTGCCGTTCTATTTCATGCCCCTGCAACTTGACAGTGATTCTCAGATCAGACGCCATTCACCCTTTACTGGTGTGCTGGACAGCCTGTCTCTGGTGATCACTGATTTTGCCGCCAATGCCCCTAAAGAGAGCTTTCTGCTCATCAAAAACCATCCTCTCGACAATGGTCTGATCAATTATCGTCGTTATATTCGCTCTATGGGGGCTGCCTGCGGCTGTGCCGGGCGACTGCGTTTTGTGGAGAGCGTGAAAAACGCCTCTCCTCTTGACCTTTGTCAGGGCGTGGTTCTGTGCAATAGCACCCTTGGCCTGACGGCTCTTGGCCGGGGTTGCGCTGTTTTCTGCCTTGGAGCAAGTATCTACGCCATGCCCGGGCTTGCCGTAAACAGTGAGGAAATGTCTCTCGGCGCGTTCTGGAATACTCCCCGTTTACCGGATGCTTCCCTTGTGGCTGACTTTACGCGCGTTTTGCGCATGCAGGCCCTTGTTCCCGGCAATTTCTACTCCAAGGCCGGCATTGCCGAAATCATTGCCGCATCCCTTGTGCGCATGGGAGTGAGTCATGGATGAATTACACTTCCGTCAGGGCCTTCCCGATGATGCTGCCTTTTTGGCCCACTGTGTATGCGAGGTCTCAGGCGGTGTGGTCGATGCCCTGCTCAGTGGTCTTTTGCCGGGGGTGGCCAGTGAAGATGTGCTCAGCATGGTTTTGCGTGACACTTCTTCCCACTTTAGCCATAAAAACTGTGTACTCGCAAATCTTGGGCAAAAGTGTGTGGGACTTCTTTTTGCGTATAGTGCCCGTGAACAGAACATTCCACCTCTCATGCGCGCCATGCTTCCCAAAAAACGCCTTGAGCCTTTGACAGATCTGCTCACAGCCCATGTGGAGGAAAGCCTCTATATCAATACCTTCTGGGTGGATACGGCCTTGCGGGGTACAGGCCTTGCCGATGCCCTGATGGACTATGCCAAGGCACTGGCTTCTGAGCTTGATCTTGTGGGCATAAGTCTTTTTGCCTTTCGAAAGAATGCGCGCGCCCTTGCCTTTTATGCGCGTCATGGTTTTCACCCGGTTCGTGAAGTCTTTGTGCCGTCCGAGCTTTTGCCCGAGGCAGGAGCTGGCGACCTCTATTTTTGTGAGCGATAGATGCTGCATTTTGTTCTGGCGCTTTTGATCAGTGTTTGTGCGTGTATACTTTTGCAAAGACAAAGTCTTGGCCGTCACAGCCAAGACTTTGTCTTTGCGGACCTTGTTGCCTGTCTGTGCGGGGCCTTTGTCTTTGGATTTTTTGAAATATTGACCCGCAGGCCCTATTTTGCCCTGTACCTTACCCTCTGCCTTTTTCTCCTGCTTTGTGTGCTCAATTGTGCCAAGCGCCGTGCTCTGCGTGACGAATCCCTTGTGTTTTCCGATATCGCCCTTGCTGGTCAGCTTGCGCGTTTTCCAGCTCTCTATCTTCCCTTCCTTCCCTGCAAAGCCTTGCTTGCCGCAGCCCTTGTCTTTCTGCCAGTAAGCATGGCCATTTTTTGGCTAGGCCCAGTCTATGAGGCCAAAGGTCTTTCGCTTCTTCTGCTCTCTCCCTTTCCGCTGCTCTTTGTGGCTTCGCGCACGTTTTTCAAGGAAACGCTGCGACTGGCTCTGCGCCGATGCCATCTTAGCTTCAGCGCAGACGATGCCAGGCGTTTTGGTCCGCTTGGCGCCTGTCTGCTGCATATTGGCTGGCATCTTCTGCTGCGGGGGGTAGATGGGGGCATTTGCGGCCCCAGGGAAAAGCCCTTTGCAAGACCTCTCTGCGCCCCTGCCATGAGCTCTCTTACAGGTCAGAGACCAGAATGTCTGCCAGATCTCTTTCTCATTCAGGAGGAATCCTTTTGTGATCCAAGGCTCTTTTTGCCGGCCTTACCTTCAGATCTCCTTGCCAACTACGACCGGCTCCGTGCCGAAGGCGTAAGCTTCAATCTGGCTGTCCATGCCTATGGCGCCTACACCATGCGTACGGAGTATGAGGTTCTGACCTCCATTGAACCCAAGGACCTGGGAAGCTGCGTTTTCCATCCCTATTTTACGGTTGCCCGTGAGCCTTCCTGGAGCTGTGTGCGCTTTCTGAAAAAATTGGGCTATCGGACCATTTGTGTGCATCCCTTTGCCCGCGATTTTTTTTACCGCAGGCGCGCAATCCCCAATCTTGGCTTTGATGAGTTTATTGCCCTGGACACCTTTCCCCATCCCACCTGCTTTGGCCCCTATGTCACAGATGCGGCTGTGGCCGACTGCCTCCTTGACCTGCAGCGCACAATGCCTGAGCCCCTCTTCTGTTTTGCCATTACCATGGAAAACCACGGTCCCTGGGGCGAAGGCCGCTTTGACCCAAAACTGCAGCCAAAGACTCTGCCTGACTTGGACGGCGATATTGAGCGCTATCTTGTGCATATCCGCCATGCCGACGCGATGTTTGGCACTCTTGCCCAGGGGCTCCAAGAGAGCGGACGAAGCGCACTTTTGGGTGTCTATGGCGATCATCTCCCTGGGCTTCCCGCACTTGTGCCTCAGGGGGCAAGTGATACCCCCTGTTTTCTCTGGGCTACGGCAAAGATTGCTCTTGACGGTGATGCCAAGCGACTTTCCCCCGCCCAATGGATGGCAGAGTATCTTCGCGCAGCAGGGCTTGTGGCAGAGGCAAAAGCGAAGAATGAACGCAAGGCCCAGGATAGTGTCAAGGCAGGCGCGTCAAAAACAGCGTCTTCTGAACGATGAGGAGTCATGCTCTGTTGACAAAAAAGAAAGGCCTGCTCTCCCTGCACCACACGGTACAGCTGCTTTTTTTGGGCTATCTCTGCTACATTGGCTATGCCTTTTTAGGCTATGCGCGCTGGGCCATGGGGGAGAGCGCAAACTATCTTCCCAAACCCCCGTCTGTTGAGGCCTTTTTGCCCATTAGCTCCATGCTGGCAGCCAAGCGCTTTGTCCTCACAGGTAACTGGGATATGGTCCATCCGGCAGGCCTTTGTCTTTTCTTTTTTGCGCTGCTCACAGCGCTTTTCTTGCGCAAGAGTTTTTGTGGCTATCTCTGTCCCTTGGGTACGCTCTCAGAGCTTTTGTTTCATGCAGGCCGCCGCCTTGGCCTTGTGCGCACGCTTCCTGTCTGGACAAAATGGCTGCTGCCTCTGCCCAAATACGTCCTCCTTGCCTTCTTCCTTTCTCTTCCTCTCTATCTCATGGATTTACCGGCCATTGAGGCCTTTCTTTCCTCGCACTACAATCTTGTCTGCGACACAAAAATGCTGCTTTTTTTCCTTGAGCCTGGGCCACTGCTTATAGCCGCTCTTGTCCTCTTGGTCTTTGGCAGCCTCTGTATTCCCTCTTTTTGGTGCCGTGCCTTTTGTCCCTACGGGGCGCTTTTAGGACTCCTTGCTCTTTGCTCCCCCATAGCTATCAGGCGCAATCCCAAGCAGTGCATCCAATGCCAGAAGTGCCAGGAAGCCTGTCCGCAACAGATAGCAGTCCCGACAAAGGTACGTGTCAATCTTCCTGAATGCACAGGCTGCCTTGAATGCCAGGCCCACTGTCCTGTGCCAGATTGCCTTGGCGTGAGCTTTGGCAAAAAAAGCGTCCCAGGACAGCTTGTCTGCCTTGGAACGCTTTGTCTGCTTTTGGCCATCTACACGTGGGCACGTCTTACCAATCATTGGGTCAGCCAGATTCCGGTCGAGATGCTACGTATCCTCCACGAAAATATCCACAGCCTTACCCATTATTAGTGGTTTCTTTTTTGGAAAAGGCATCGGCAATGGCAATCACTTTGTCTTTGACGGCAAAAAAGGCTTTGACGATATTTGGGTCAAAATGGCTGCCGCTTTCTTCCTCAATGATGGCAAAGGCTTTTTCATAGGGGAAGCCTTTTTTGTAGCTGCGGGTGGAGACAAGGGCATCAAACACATCAGCCACAGCCATAATGCGGGCGGAGAGCGGAATAGCAGTACCTGCAAGGCCTGTGGGGTAGCCTCTGCCATTCCATTTTTCATGATGGAAGGTGGCGAGATTTTTGGCTTCATGGAGATAATTGGACTTGGGGACAGTCTCAATGATGTGGCTGATGATATTGCCGCCTACGGTCGTGTGGCTCTTCATCAGGTCAAACTCTTCATCGGTGAGCTTGCCGGGTTTGTTCAAAATGGCATCGGGCACATTGATCTTGCCGATATCGTGCAGGGGTGCCGAGTGCTCCACATCCTCCATGAATTCGTCGGTGAGCTCGTCCTCGTAGATATGCTCGCGCTTCATTTCCTCCATGATAACCTTGGTATAGGCCGCTGTTTTGCGGATATGCTCGCCGGTATTCTGGTCCCGGCTTTCCACCATGTCAGCAAGGGTTAAAATGAGGGCATGCTGCATCTGGGAGATGGCTTCATTTTTGTCCTGAATATCCTGAATGTAGTTGACGCTGTTACTGGCCATGTGCACAAAAGCTTTATAGAGATTTTCCAGCTCATCGCCGGATTGAATATTAATGCTGCGGACAGCGGAGAGACTGCGGGTCAGGGAATCCTTGTCGTTATAGTCAAAATCCTTGGTGGCCTTGGCCATGGAATTGAGCCGGGCGATGAGGGTCTTTCTGAGGAAGAAAATGGCGATGAGCAGAACGACGAGACCAACACCCAGAAAGATGAAGAGCAGTTTGAAGAGAAATTCCTGAGACTGAACGCGCAGCCAGTCCATGGAAATATCTGCTGCCGCATAGCACTGGCAGACACCGTTTTCGTCCTTGACCGGAACGTAGACGGTCAAAAGCCAGCCATAGGTCTCATTACTGATCACAGGCTCAATTTCTCCGCCCTTAAGGAGCGTCGGCAGATAGCTGCGAAAGGCCTCATCAAAGGCAATGACAGTGCCAGGCTTTTCGCCCTCGAGAAGCTGGGTGTCGAGGTCAAAGACCACATGACAGCCATCTTCCTGAATTCTGTAGACATAGAGATAGGTGATGTGGGTCAGGTTTTCTGTAATGGCACGCAGACGCTTGCGTGTTTCAAAGTAGCCCGGAGCCTCGACGCCTTTGGTGAGATAACTATCCACCTTTTCAGGGTCGATGACGTTGGCGGCAAGACTTGCCACACCCTTGGCATAGAGCTTGTGTTCCTCAATGGAATTGTTCAGGTAGATCTGGTAGGTGACAAAGCCTGTGGAAAGCCCAAAGGCAATAATGGCAAGGGTAAGGAGCAGGACAATCTTGGTGCTTAGGGAAAATCGGCCAAAGCGCCGGGAAGATGTGTGGGGTGATTGGATAGCCATGATCTGCTATTCCCCAAGTTGGCTGCGAAGCAGAGAAAGACTTTCGCTGTCGGTAAAATCAAAACGCAGAGGACTGATGGTGATATAGTCTTTGGCAAGCAGGGCTTTGTCACTGTGTTCCCCGATATTTTCCTCTTTGATATCTCCCACAAGCCAGAAATAGGGCATCCCCCTGGGATCGCGGCAGGCCTGATAGACATTTTCCCAGACGGCGGGGCTTTGCGGGCAGACGCGCATGCCACGCACCTCACCTATGGGACATGCGGGATAATTGACATTGATGACACGCTGGCTGGCAAGCTTCTGCCAGGGGATGCGCGTGATGAGATCTGCCACATGGGTAGCCTGGCCTGTGAGGTCGCGGGCATGATGATCATCATAGGAGACGGCAAGGCTGGCGATACCAGCCTGACTGCCCTCAATGGCTGCGGCAACGGTCCCCGAATAGAAGAGATCAGGCCCGACATTGGCGCCAAGATTGATGCCACTGACCACAAGGTCAGGTGTTTTGCTGAGCAAAGCGCCCAGGGCCACCTTGACACAGTCGGCAGGAGTGCCGTAGACGCCATGGCCTTTGTAGGTGCCATCTTCATAGTCTGTGACACGCAGAGGTTCAAAAATGGTCAGACATTGGCTGACGCCTGACTGCTGACGCATGGGGGCAACCACATGTACGTTGTGCTTGCGCCTGACAAGCTCATGGTAGAGTGTGCGAATGCCAAGGGCACGAATGCCGTCATCGTTGGTGAGCAAAATATCCATATTGTGTGGCGCAGAGATTTCTGCGCTTTCCTCCTTTTGTGTCGGCGTAACGCCACAAAGCACTTTTTCTTTTCTCCCAAGACCCGGTCCTTGTCAAAGGGCCACAGGGAAATTTTTGGGCAGGATGTCTAGGAAATCCGGGCATTTGACAAGATGCCGCAATGCACGCGAAAATACGTCACTGCCACTACAAAGGAAGGGCTATGGAAAAAGGGCTCTTTGTCAAAGATATTGTGCCTGAAAAACCTGTTCAGGGTCTTTTTATCATTCGTCGCAGTGAGACCAGAAAAACACGGTCCGGGGCCCTTTTCTGGTCTTTTCTCCTCGTTGACGCAACAGGCGAGATAGAAGGCAAGATCTGGAAGCCAGAACTGTGCGGGATGCGCACACTCCCGGAAGAAGGCGGCATCCTGGACATTGAAAGCGGCACAGGCTCCCTCTTCAAAAATCAGAAGCAGATTTCCATTGAAAAAGCCAGGCTTGTGACGGATGTGGAAACAGAAGCGCTTGATCAGAGCTGGTTTCGGGCCACAAGTGAGCAGAATACGGCTGAGATGTGGGAGGCATTGACCGGCCTCTGTGAAGAGGAATTTCAGGAGCCTGTCTGGCATGATTTTGTCTTTTCGGTTTTTGAGGACTTTGAGCTGACGGCGGCCTTTTGCTCCTGCCCTGGTGCCATTTCTGTGCACCACGCCTATCTTGGGGGGCTTTTGGAACATACGCTGGGCGTCTTTACGCTTTGCCGGCAGTTTGCCGACAATTACCCAGAGCTTGACAGGCCTTTATTGCTTGCCGGCGCCCTCTTTCACGATCTGGGCAAGATTCGTGAATATGCCTATGCGGTGGATATTTCCGCAACCGATGCGGGCCGCCTTTTAGGGCATCCTTCCATGGGCGTCATGCTCCTTGAGCCCTTTCTTGAGCAATCCAAGCTGACAGAGACCTGCAAGCTGCAGATCAAGCATTTGATTTTAAGCCACCATGGTGAACTGACCTTTGGCGCCTGTGTTGAGCCCATGACACAGGAAGCCATTGCCCTGCACTTTGCCGACAATCTTGACGCCAAAATGGCCATCTGCCGTAAGCAGCTGGCAGCCCATAAAGGCTCAGGCAACTGGACTGAACCCATCTATGCCCTTGATGGCCGCAGGCTCTTTTGTCCCGAAGATCACGGAGAGCACCTGGCAAGATGTGTCCCCGCTGCTCCCCCAAGGACTGCCAAGGCAAATGCTCCCTCTGAGACATTGAACCAGGCTTACGCGCAAAGCGAGGAAGAAACGCCACATACAGCTCAAAGCGATGCCCATCTTTTTTGGGAACGTGCCCCAAAGACTAGATCTTTGCCTGATAATGGGGAAAAAACGAAAACCCCCAGTTTCCAGGCGTCTCCCAAGCCTTCACCCCAGAGCCATCAGGCAGAGCAAGCCATGCCTGACACTCACCCTGCAAAATCCCCGCTTGCAGCGCACGCTTTTGCTTCTGAATCAGAGGCGCATGAGGCAGGCTATGAAGGCTTTCATTTTAGCGACATAGCATCCCTGGAAAGCCCGCCAGAAGAAGATCTCCCGCAGACCCTGCTTGCCCAGTGGGATGAAGAAGACATCGCCCAAGGTGCGCCAGAAGGTGGCGAAGAAGAAAACCCAGATACCCTCGATGCTCGAGCCTATGCAGGTAAAGTCGTCCCCGAAGCGCCACAGAGCCTTGGGCTATTGCCGCAACATGGAGAAAACGAAGGAAGAGAACCTTCGACTTCCTTTGCCCATGACCCCAAATCTCACGTTCCGGCAGAAGAAGATGGGAGTGCAAAAAAGGCTCTTTTGCAAGAAACCCAAGTTTCTGATCCAATGCCCCAAAGCGGAGCCTCTGCTTTGCCAAGCCTGCATGCAAGGGATTTAGCGTCCAACGAAGATTCTGCTTTGCAAGAGATCTCTCAAGAACGTGCCTTAGAAGGGGTGGCAAAAGCGGCAAGCGATCATGAAGACTCCATATCTGAAGCAAAAGAATCTCCTTCGGCCGCAGAGACCACCCTTATAAGCGCCTTTGCCAGTGATCCTGAACTGCGTTTTTGCGATGAGGAGCTCCTCAAGGACTATGCTTCAGAAAGCTTGCCGGATATGGGAGAGCTTGCCTCCTTGCATGCCAAGCTTGCAGAAAGCACTGCTCCCAAAGATCAAACGCCTCAAGCTCCTGACAACGAGTCTTTGGCTGGCTCAGAAGAAAGCTCTTTTGAAGAGGTGAGCGCTCTGGCGCAAACAGATACCGGTTTTCCTCGAGAAGCTGGAGAATCCTGGAAGGCGTCTGAAAGTTCTGAAGATAGCGAGCAATCTCTGAGCGCGCAGAGCGCATCCATGCCTTTACAAGAGCGAGATACTCCCAAGTCGTACAAAGCGCCTTTGACAGAGATGGACCGCGCGTCTTTGTCCATGCCCAAAGCGCCCGAAAACGGAGACCTTGTCCAAGCGCGAGAGGAATCTACGCCTTCTTCTCAATCTGTCTCAAAGCCTTTAGATCAAGATGAAGCGAAGATGAGAGATCCTTTGGAGCAAGAGTCGGGGGCTACGCTCGAAAACCCTGTTGTCTCGAACGTCGGCGACAATCAGGAACATACAGCCTTGGAGAACAGGCCACACACGCCTTCTTCACCCTTGCCAGCCTGGGCACAGGACCCTCCCAGGAAAAAACGTGCAGGCAGAAAGAAAAAAGCAGCTGAGACACCGTTTGCACTCTTCTAGAGACACATATTTCCTTATGATTTTTGTAAAACGTAGTTCGCTCAAGATACTTTTTGGGAATTGAGAGAAATATTGTGTTTTATCACAATCTCTATGTTCTAAGTTTTGTAGCTGTAAATATATTTTTTCATTTTTTTTCGAAAATCAGTATAGATTATTTTGTCTTTGCTGTCTCTTGAGACATTATATTATTTCAAAGCATACATCTGTGATACTCTTATAGGATATATTTATGAATATTTCATCAATGTATCTTAAAAATTTTCGTTGTTTTAAAAACTTTTATGTTGATTTTAATTCTCAAATAACAGTCTTTGTTGGTGGTAATGGGTCTGGTAAGACTTCTATACTTGACGCTATAGCAATATTTTTAGGGCAAATTTTGTCAATTTATGAAAAAAATAAGCGTAGTGTGATTGCAAATACAGATGTGTCTATTGGTGCAAAAGAAGTAGAAATAAAATTTGTGAACAGTTTTGCAGGAAAAAAATATAATTTTGGGCTATGCTTTCAGAAAGACAATACATCTTTCGTCGCAGATCTGAATATTCCTGAAACTCAACGTTTGCTTAGGTCGGTCAGATCAACAGACATTCCTCCTTTTGTCTATTATGGGGCACAACGGTCACTAGCAGATCTTGCTGAATGCGGCACAGAGACAAGCGAAGGTGATTCAAAGAGGAAAAGTATCTCGTCTCAGGTCGATTTTTCGGCAACAGCTGCATGGTTTATTGCAAAGTCTTCTGAGGAGGCATTGGAGGCTGTACGAAGAAAAGATCTTAACTACCGTCTTCCAGAACTTGAGGCTGTGCGTAAAGCTGTTGTTAGAGCTTTAGGAGACTATAATGAACCATATGTTAGCGAAACGCCTCCTAAGCTTTTTATGACGAAAAAGGATGCACCACAGATCCCTCTTCGACTTGAGCAATTGAGTGCCGGGTATCGTACCATGATGGCGTTGATCATGGATCTGGCAAGGCGCCTAACTCTTGCTCACGCACAATGCTCCTCGCCTTTTTGTGCAAACGTCCTTGAAATGCCGGGCATAGTCTTGCTAGATGAAGTCGAAATGCATCTCCATCCATCGTGGCAGCAAACAGTGCTCCCCAGTTTACTTGAGATTTTTCCTCATGTGCAGTTTTTTGTGACTACGCATAGCCCACAGGTTTTGAGCTCTTTGGAAGCACAGCATATTCGAATCTTGGGCCCTGATTCTGCCGTTTACCTAGCCCCTCAGGGAACTTGGGGAGCAGAATCTTCTCGCTTGCTTCGGCAAATTTTTGGTGTTGATAATCGTCCACCCTCTCGGGCTCGTGATGAACTCAACGAATATGCTAATCTTGTGTATACTGATTGTGGAAAAAGTTCTCGGGCCTTAGAACTTCGTCGAATTCTCAATGCTCGATATGGTCAACAGGAGCCGAAACTTGTTGAGCTAGACCTGCATATGGCGAACAGGGAATGGGAAATGGCAGACGAGGTTGAGGGAATGAGACCATGAAAACAGTTTTTAAAGGAAGCTCTCCTCCTTCTTTGCAAAAGTATTTGGCAACATTTCCTCAAGCTAGATGGGGAGAAATGCGCGATGATGGTCTTCACGGCGGGAAAAACGTTTATAAGGAAGTTCGTGCTCACTTATTTGTCGATCAGGGGGGCCTTTGTGCCTACTGTGAAAGTTCACTCGATTGGGATGCACCACAGACAATGCGTGTGGAACACTTTCATCCCAAGTCTGATCGCTCGTTGCATCACAATTGGGATCTTGCCTGGGAAAATTTGCTTTTGACCTGTCTTGGGGGAGAGAAGGGGGATTATCCCCTTCCTGAAAATTTGAGTTGCGACGCTCACAAGAAAAATGTCATTCATGACAAAGATATTGTCAATCCTCTGTTCCTTCCACCTTTTCCACAAGCATTTCTTTTTAACCTACAAACTGGAAAACTGCAGCCGAATCCTGCTTTCTGTGCCACTTACCCCAAACTCCCTGGACATGTTTTGGCTTCGACAGAAGCTTTGCTTATCAATACACTGCTTGTACTGAACCTAAATTACGACAGGCTTTGTTGTGCCAGATTGGAAGTCTTGTACTTTATCGAGCGCCAGAAAAAATTGCTGCGTTTGCAAAATATTCCAGCTAATCAAGCTCTGCCTAGGCTTGTTCAGCGTTTTTTTGCATCCCCTTGGCCGCAATTTTTTACCGTGGTTCGTCAAGTTCTCAATCCCTACGCTGATCAATTCCTCATGGGAATCTTGTATCAGGGCTGAAGAGCCTTTTCTTGCGATATACACTTTTTGAGAGATATTCTGATGAACACAACAATTTTACCGTACGAGACGATAACTTGACAATGAAGGATACGATGTGTTTGTGACATTTGAAGGTATTGATGGCTCGGGGAAGACCACACTTTTGCAGGCTCTGGCCAAGCAAAGGCAGGGGACAAAAATTTGTCTGACCCGTGAGCCAGGGGATTCCATGCTTGGCAAGCGTTTGCGTGCCATTGTTCTCGATGCCAAAACACAATTGGATGCCCGCGCTGAGCTTTTTCTCTTTCTTGCTGACCGCGCCCAGCATGTGGCAGAGCTTGTCAGACCGGCTCTTGCACGCGGTGAGATCGTTTTCTGCGACCGCTATACGGACTCAACTCTGGCCTATCAGGGAGCTGCCAGGGGCCTTGATCAGGAGACGTTGCTTGCGTTAAACCGCCTGGCAAGTCATGGCCTGGAACCTGACCTCACGTTTTTACTTGATCTGCCGGTTGCCATGGCCCAAGAGCGCATGCGGCAGAGAAAGCTTGAGCAGGAAGGCCGTTTTGATGGCTATGATGCCAGTTTTCATGAAGCTGTGCGTCAGGGCTTTCTGGATCTTGCCAAACGCTTTGCCAGCCGTTTTTCTGTGCTTGATGCGAGCCTCCCCCTCAAAGACCTCGTCTCTGCGGCAGATACTGTTCTCTCTGCACGCTTAGGCATAGATGATTGATCCGCTCTTTATTGTGGGCTACATTCTCAAGGGTGAAAAACGCTTTTTTGGGCATACAACGTTGTTGAGGAAGGTCCTGTGATGGAAAAGACAGCCATTGCAAGTGGTATGGAAGAAGCCAAGCGCAGTCTTGGGGTCGTCTTTTTTCCGGCTTTTGACTGGGCTATTTCCCCTACCCACCCTGAGCGGGAGGAGCGGCTGCTCTACACGAGAGATCAGCTTCTCGAAGAGGGGCTTTTTGATATTCCAGGGATTACCGAATACCCGCCGGTCTTTGCTAAAGAGGCATGGCTAGAACGCGCCCATTTCTGTCTGCCAAATGTTGCAAGTGTCAGCACAGAAAGCCATCTTGCCTCGGCAGGAGGCGCTATTACGGCAGCCAGACTTGTCATGGAAGGCAAGGAACAGCGAGCCTTTGCCCTTGTGCGTCCTCCAGGACACCATGCCATGCGTGTTGTGCACGGCAACCGCGGCTTCTGCAATATCAATAACGAAGCTGTGATGATTGAGTACATCAGGGATCATTATCCCAATCCCCACCGTCCTCTGCGCATTGCCATTGTGGATACCGACGTGCACCATGGCGACGGCAGCCAGGATATTTTCTGGAATGATCCCTATACGCTCTTTATCTCCCTGCATCAGGACGGAAGGACCCTCTATCCTGGCAGCGGATTTCTCTCAGAATGCGGGGGCCCGGGGGCTCTTGGTCGTACCATCAATATTCCACTGCCTCCATCAACCTCTGATGCCGGCTATCTTTATGCCGTCGAGCACGCTGTTTTGCCCATACTCGCTGATTTCAAGCCGGATCTGATCATCAATTCCGCAGGTCAGGACAATCACTTTACAGATCCTTTGGCCAATATGCGTTTGACCGCCCAGGGCTATGCTGCGCTCAATCGTGCCATCAATCCACAGATTGCGGTTCTCGAAGGCGGCTATTCCATCCGCGGCGCGCTTCCCTATGTCAATTTGGCCATTTGTCTTGCCCTGGCCGGGCTTCCCACAGACGACATTCGTGAACCTCAGTGGAACAGTGAGGTGACCAGGCAGCCTGGCAAGGTGGCAAGCCATATTGAGCGGCTCTGTGACCAGGTACTCGATGTCTATCACAATCCTCCAAGCCATCCTGCAGATGGCCGTGAGGAAAAAGGCTTTTGGGTCAGGCAGAAACACATTTTCTACGACACAGATATGCTCAGTGAAGGGCAGAAGGAAGCCATACGACTCTGTCCTGACTGCCCTGGGCTGACGGTCATAGAAACGGCCTCAGACAGAGTTTCTCGCAGCCTCTGTGTTTTGATCCCGCGTCATGCCTGTGCCAGATGCGCCCAGGAAGGCCGGGAAATTGTTGAGGATGCGCAGAAAAGCAGTCGTTTTGCCTATGTGCGGCTTTTGGCAGGGGATCTTTCTTGATGCTTTCTTGAACTACGTTTGGGAGGACACATGGCAGATATTCTGATCATTGGAAGCGGAGGCGTCGGCAGTGTGGTTGCGCATAAATGTGCCCAAGCTAAGCGCGATGAAGGGGCTTTTGGCAAGATTACCCTAGCTTCGCGCACCCTTGCCCGCTGCAAGCAGGTAGCCCAGAGCGTCAAGGAGCGTCTGGGTGTCGATATTGCCACAACAACAGTGGATGCCAATGACGTCGATGCACTGTGCCGTTTACTGGACAGCTGCAAGCCCACACTTGTCTTAAATATTGCCCTTCCCTACCAGGATCTGACCATTATGGATGCCTGTCTCAAATGTGGCGTCCATTATCTTGATACCGCCAATTACGAGCCGCCAGAGACAGCACATTTTGAATACAAATGGCAGTGGGCCTACAGAGAGCGCTTTGCCAAGGCAGGCCTTTGCGCACTTTTAGGCTCAGGCTTTGACCCCGGTGTCACCAATGTCTTTGCCGCCTATGTTGTGAAGCATGCCCTTGATGAAGTGCATGTGCTCGATATCATTGACTGTAATGCCGGCGATCACGGCCAGCCCTTTGCCACCAATTTCAATCCCGAAATCAATATTCGCGAGGTCACAGCCCGCGGCAGATACTGGGAGCGGGGCGAATGGGTGGAAACAGATCCTCTTGCTTGGTCCATGGACTATACCTTTCCTGAGGGGATCGGGGAGAAGAAGTGTTTTCTCATGTATCACGAGGAGCTGGAATCCCTGGTTCAGAACCTGCCTGGCATTCGTCGGGCGCGTTTTTGGATGACCTTTTCCCAGAACTACCTCAATCATTTGCGTGTGCTTGAAGATGTGGGCATGACGCGCATTGATCCTGTTTCCTTCCAGGGGCACGATATTGTCCCTGTGCAGTTTTTGGCCAAACTTTTGCCGGATCCAGCCTCTCTTGGACCGTTGACGCGCGGCAAGACCTGCATCGGCAATCGCATGCAGGGGCTCTCCAAGGGAAAAGAGCGCACCGTCTACATCTACAATATCTGCGATCACGAGGCCTGCTATGCCGAGGTCGGATCCCAGGCCATTTCCTACACAACGGGTGTGCCCGCCATGGTAGGAGCCAAGATGCTTGTGCAGGGTACCTGGCTAAAGCCCGGTGTCCACAATATGGAAGAAATGGATCCGGATCCCTTCCTCGCTGATCTTGCCAAATACGGTCTGCCCTGGACCTGTGTGGATCTGTAATGGCGGCCAGAAGATTGCCAACGCCCTTTTTGTTCGGGGAGGGTATTCCCTCCCCATGCTATCTTTTGGACGAAGATCAGCTTGTCGCAAACTGCGCGATCCTGGATAGCATCCAAAAAGACACTGGGGTCAAAATTCTTTTGGCCTTAAAGGCCTTTTCGGCCTGGTCTCTGTTTCCACTGCTTTCTCGGGCAGGAAAAGGCCCTTTGTGGGGAACGTGCGCAAGTTCGGTTGATGAGGCACGTCTTGGGAGAGAAGAGTTTGGCGGGGAAGTGCACGCCTATGCGGCGGCTTTTGAGGAAGAGGAAATCGCAGAGCTTTTGCCCCTTTGCGATCATCTGACGCTCAATTCACTGGCCCAGTGGCGGCGCTTTGCACCACAGATTCAGGCCTATAATGCCACATCGGCAAAGCCTGTGCATGTGGGGCTCAGAATCAATCCTGAGCATTCGGAAGGGACTGTCCCTCTCTATGACCCCTGTGACCCAAGTTCTCGCCTTGGTATTCGCAGGCGTGATTTTGATTCGACAGTCTTTGAGGAGGGCATAAGTGGCCTGCATCTGCACACGCTCTGTGAACAGGGTGCCGAAGCCTTTGCGCGCACACTTACTGCCTGTGAGAAAACCTTTGGGCCAGAGCTTGCACGATCTCGCTTCCTTAATTTTGGAGGCGGCCATCATATTACAGCCCCGGACTACAATCGCCCCCTTCTCCGCGAGATCCTGAAAGGGCTAAGATCACGCTATAGCGCACATCTCTATCTTGAGCCAGGAGAAGCTGTGGCCCTGGATGCCGGCTGGCTGACAGCCAAGGTGCTTGATATTGTTTACGCCGATATGCCGGTTGCGATCTTAAACGTCTCCGTCACCTGCCATATGCCAGATGTCCTTGAGATGCCCTATAGGCCGCCGCTCTTCTATTGGCATGATGGTCATGTTTGTGAAGCCAACGAGGAAGAGGGAGCGTATGGCTATCGGCTTGCCGGGCACTCCTGTCTTGCCGGGGATGTTATTCCTTATACCTTTGGCTTTGCCCGCAAGCTTTGTGTCGGAGATCGCTTGGTCTTTGGTGATATGGCTATTTACACCATGGTTAAGAGCACAACTTTTAATGGCTTGCGCCACCCATCCATTGCCCGTTTTACGGGGGGTAAGGTTTCCATGATTCGCCGCTTCGGCTATGAGGATTTTAAAGGGAAGCTTAGTTGACGGTTGCAGGAATGCTCCCTGGATTTTCAGCCGGAGGAAGTTCCACAGGCTGAGCCGGAAGCTCTTCCTGTGTGGGAAGACTGGGTTTTGGCTGATCCTGGAGGGGAGTGTGCAGTTCAGGCTCAGCAGGGTTTGCCAGGGCTGACTGATTGGTCTGCTGCTCAACGGGCTCCTGCAGTCTTGGGCGCCGTGTCATAAGAAGGGCCGGCTCAGGATCTGCCAGACCTTGGATGTATTCGGAAAAGGTCACAAAGCGTGTACAGCCTGCTTCTCGCAGCTGCTGAATAATCCGTGGCAGATCGTCCACGGTTTTTTTATGGATATCATGGAACAGGAATACGCCACGCATGCCACCTGGCTCGTAAGGTGTACCGCGTACGGAGCGTAGAAGACGGTAATCGCTGGGAAGATGCTTCCAATCTCGGCTATCCATGCTCCAGAGCACCACATCCATGCCAAACTGTTTGGCAATGTCAACGGTGCGTTCATCGTAGGAGCCGTAGGGGGGTCTTAAGAAGCGAGGAATGACACCGATATCCTGGAGACTTTCAAAACCTTTGGTGATTTCAGCCGTTTGTCCGTCTGTGGAAAGCCTTTTGAGATTCTTGTGAGAATAGGTGTGGCTTGCAATCTCGTGGCCTTCTTCGGCAACGCGAATGGCGATGTCTCGATAATGGTTGACCATCTGTCCCAGCATGAAAAAGGTCGCATGGACTTGGTGTTGCTTGAGCATGTCCAGAAGCTCAGGCGTAAAAATAGATGGTCCGTCATCAAAGGTGAGCGCACAGAGATTTTCTTCCATGTCCTGATCCATCATTTCATCGCCGCCGATGACGCGAGCCATAGCGGGGCTTTGCAGGCAAAGCAGAAGGGCACAGAGACTTATGAAGAACAGGATGATATGGGATGATCTGGCTGAAGTTTTGCTAGGATTGGGCAGGACAGATGCCTGCAGGGTAATGCGCATGATGGAGCTCCAAGAGCGTAGGGTAAAAGGCGTGAAAGAAGTTTGCGGGTAAAAGAAAGGACACGATGTGCGTGAATCTCTACGGAAGTTTTTTTGAAAAGTGTAGGGTAAGCAACGTGTTGTGTGCCTTGAGAGGTCTATCACTGGCCTATGCCTTGTGCAAGGAATATCTCGCAGGCAGCGGCAGAGAAATTTTTATTTTTTTCGGCTTTGGGCTTGACGAGGGTGATGAGGAAGCGTATAAAGCGATCTGTTCAGTACGGGCAGTTAGCTCAGCTGGTAGAGCATCGCCTTCACACGGCGGGGGTCGTAGGTTCAAGTCCTGTACTGCCCACCATTACGGAACGGTAGTTAAGTCGGTTTATAACGCCGGCCTGTCACGCCGGAGGCCGAGGGTTCAAGTCCCTTCCGTTCCGCCAGACAACAATCTTGTTTAGTTCATAGAAGTCCGCTAAGCCTTGTGTTTAGCGGACTTTCTTGTTGGCTCTATTGGCGAGAAGTATTGATCTTGGCACATAAATAATCTAGAGAAAGTTGTAGCTTAATCTATAAATTTTTTGCTTCAATAATTAGATAATCATTTTTAGCAATTTACTTATTTATTATTGACATATTAATTGTTT
>JAFXOX010000036.1 GCA_017528345.1 Desulfovibrio sp. | reverse complement strand
TTGGCGAATGGTATTGATCCCTCTGGAGGCGGGAGGAGAGGTACTCTGTTTGGGCTGCGTGATTGGTTTATCAGAGAACTGTCCACGTCCTGTAAACTCTCGGAAATTCTGTAAAATCAACACTTCTCGCCATTAGAGCCTTATAAAAAATTCAAACCATAAAGCATCTATATATGATAAGTTTATACATTTACTTCTTTTTTCAAACTGATAATTGTTCTACTAATTGGCGAATCCTTGATTCAGGTAATTGCGTATACTTAAGTACCTTTTCAATAGGCTCATTGTTTTCTAACATGCTAATGGCAATAGATTCACTTTTCTTCACTTCTCCCTTCATTTCGCCTCTCTTATCGCCCCTCTTTTCGCCCCTGAATTCAGCGTCTCTTAACATCATAGATAAAATCATAAATTTATCTCATAATTATTTATATAATAAATACATGTTTAAATTATAAAAAATTCAAACCATAAAGCATCTATATATGATAAGTTTATACATTTACTTCTTTTCAAAGAGATAATTGTTCTATTAATTGATGAATCCTTGATTCAGGTAATTGCGTATACTTAAGTATCTTTTCAATAGGCTCATTGTTTTCTAACATGCTAATGGCAATAGATTCACTTTTCTTCACTTCTCCCTTCATTTCACCTCTCTTTTCGCCCCTCTTTTCGCCCCTGAATTCAGCGTCTCTTAACATCATAGATAAAATCATAAATTTCTCCTTGACATCATGCTTTGACTTAACAATTTTTACTTCATTATCAATATCAATTGTTAATCTACTATGAGGATCTTTTCCATTAAAATAATCAAGAAAATCTAAAATTTCTGGATCTACATTATTACATTTGTCTTTGTGATATTTTGAATTTAATATAATAGAAGAAGTTTTATTATTAATAATTATAGAATTATCTTGCTTACATTGACGACCCTCAAACGTGTAAACAGGAAGACCATCCTTAAAAAAATCAAATTTACAAATAAAAATTACATACTCATATTTAAGATCATTATAATCATTACCTTTAAAAAGATTATTTACTGTTAAAATTGAATGAATATACCTATCTCTTAAATCTAAAGGATCATCACTTTCATTCTTTATTTGACATTCAATATTGTAAATATTATCATCAGTATCAGTAATATACGCATCAAGCCTTACAGATTTAGTATTAATCATGCTATCAAAATATTTTTCTGGATCTTAAACTCGTATGTTTTTTATTTTTATTCCTATGAATAACTCTAAAATACGTTTCGCAATCTTTTTGTTTTGTAAAACATGAATAAATATAAAGTTATTTGTATACCTATATTATCCCATTGCTTATTTATATCTAACATCGTTGGCTCCTGACGAAAAGTTATATGTCTATTTTTATGATAGATCTATTATATCATATTTTAGGAAGTCGTCAAGACCCAAGAAAGATAAAATTTTTAGAAAAAATTACAAATTAACCTGCCACCTCACATAAAAAGACTAATTTTTTCCACAAGATAGTTTAAGCATAGGCATACTTTTCGATTTAATTTAATGAAAAATGTATTATTTTAAAATGTTACATAAACGCTTGAGATTGGCAAAAGCTTCAATCAAAAATTCAGAAGCAAAAACTTCACATTTTCGGAAAATTCAACCAGCGAATGTTTCTCTGCAGGCGCTAGCTATCGAGCGATTTTGCTTCACATCTTGCCATCAATAGGCTATCTTCTCAACAGATAGCACAAAGACCCCGTTTCACCAGGCTGTCAGAGACATCTGTCTCTTAAGTGGAGGATAAAAGACTAAACAGCTATAATATACGCTAGGGTCACTCAAAAATCTAGGCCTGTGGAGCAAGGTAAGACGCCGCAATGGTGCTGTTCTCACTGAGACAGAAAACTATGTCTCTATAGGCTGAGGTACATTCACTTCCTGCATTGTCAAGCCCACAGAAGGAGGATTCACATGGGTCTGATTTCGTTCATGAAAGATGTTGGCGATAAAATTTTTGGTTCAGGCAAAGCCAATGCTGCAGAACTCAAAAAAGATCTGGATTCCCTCGGCTTGGAAACACAAGAATTAGAAGTCGAGGTCGAAGGTGATCAGGTCGTCCTCAAGGGAACGGCCAAGGATCAGGAGACGTTGGAAAAAGCCATTCTGCAGGTTGGCAATAAGGCTGGAATCGCCTCAGTAAAAACCGATGATGTCACCGTCAAAACGCCAGGAGCCGATTCAGGATACTACGAAGTCAAAAAGGGCGACACGCTCTGGAAGATTGCTGAATCTCAGTATGGTAAGGGCAAGGGAGCAAAATATACGGTCATCTTCAACGCCAACAAACCTATGCTGAAAGACCCTGATAAAATTTATCCTGGACAGAAGCTGCGCATTCCACCTCTTGACTAATGTGTATACCTCATTGTCAACAGCAGCCCGTGAACGCTGAAGGTACAGCCCCTCTCAGGAGGGGCTTTTTTCTCTCTCCAAGGCTGCAAGCTGGCAGTGTCTACGAATACAGCCTGCACTGCCTTTCTCGCCATCAATCACCGATTCTCCCTGACAGACTTCTCTGCGTAGGTATCACACGTCTCTGAGTGCCTACCAGGCATCATATGTCTTGTACACGTCATATTTTCCTCCCTATAATATATTAATTGTCAATAAAAAGAGATTTGATATGCCACGTACAATACCCATAGGTGAGCAAAATTTTGAAACATTACGCAACAAAAATCTCTTTTATATTGATAAAACGCGATTCATTAAAGAATGGTGGGAAAGCGAAGATAGAGTTACACTACTTACATGGCCTAGACGTTTTGGAAAAACACTGATGCTTGATACTGTTAGGTCTTTCTTTTCTTTAGAATTTTCTAACAAAAATTATCTTTTTGAAAATTTAGAAATTTGGAAAAATGAAAGATTTCATAACCTGCAAGGATCAATTCCTGTTATTTTTATTTCTTTTGCAAATATAAAAGGAAATAATTATTTAGATATATTAGAAAAAATTAAAGAAACAATTATTATAATTTATAATGAATTTAGAAGCATAATAGATATATCAATTCTTTCAGATACAGAATCTGAACAGTTCTCCAGTGTAAGACAGTCAATGAGTACTGTTACAGCACAGTCAGCACTTCTCCATCTTTCAAAATATATAGCTCAGCAAAAACATACAAAACCAATTATCTTGCTAGATGAATACGACACACCTCTTCATGAAGCCTGAACGTATGGCTATTGGGATGATCTTATAACGTTTATGCAAGGATTTTTTAATTCTACCTTTAAAACCAATCCATGGCTTGAGAGAGGATTATTGACTGGCATCACTCGTATAAGCAAAGAATCGCTATTCTCTGATTTAAATAATCTTCAAGTTGTGAGTACGACGAGTAACCTTTATTCAGACTGTTTTGGCTTTACAGAGCAAGAAGTATTTGACGCCATGGATGAATATCAACTTACTGATAGAAATAATGTTAAGAGGTGGTATGATGGTTTTATCTTTGGAAAAACTAAAGGTATTTATAATCCATGGTCAATTATTGGATATCTTAAAAACAAGACATTTGCTCCCTACTGGGCACAAACAAGCTCCAATGCCCTTGTCGGCCAGTTAATCAGCAAAGCTCCTATTTCCATCAAGGATGAATGCAGCGACTTAATTCGTGGCAAATCCATCGTCACGACAATGGATGAACAGGTTTCCTTCTCACAGCTCTCTGGGAAAAAAAGCGCTATCTGGAGCTTGTTCATGGCTGCTGGCTACGTTAAACCAATTTCCTTCCAAAGTGATACTAATGAGTATCACTTAGCGCTTACTAACCATGAAGTTTATATTATAATGGAAGAACTTATTTCAGATTGGTTTAATAATAATTATGTAGATTAAAAATTATTTCGCAACGCTCTTCTCTCTGACGATATTGATTCTATGAATGAAACTATGAATGATATTATGGAAAATACTTTTAGTTATTTTGATACAGGATGTAAAAATCCAGAAAATTTTTATCATGCATTTGTACTTGAACTTATTGTTGACTTAAAATCAATGTATGATATTCATTCAAATCGTGAAAGTGGATTGGGAAGATACGATGTTTGCCTATCACCTAAAAACACATCTGACCGTGGTATTGTCATTGAATTTAAAACTATGAAATCTAAAAATGAAAAAAATATTAAAGAAACTTGTATAAATGCTCTCCGACAAATAAAAAATTGTAAATATACAAATGAACTTATAGAGAGAGGAGTGAGCAAAAGTGATATATACATTTACGGATTTGCATTCCATGGGAAAAAGTCACTAATTTATGGAGGTATGCAAGAAGAAGTACACGTATAGATGTTATTATGTATTGTAAGCAAATACTACTTTTATATTTGATAATAATTAAATAATAATTATATTTTTAACTATACTACAGCTTTTACCGTTTAAAATAATTATAGGTATGTGATAGGTACGATTTGCGCAAAACGTGGGACTCTTTTTCCACAAAGTGAGCAAAATTTTCTGCACCTTGCGCAACATCAAAGAAAAAAGACATTTTCGCTGTTTTGACAAGTGCTGAAGGCTTGCGAGCATCTGCAACATTGGCTGCGATAGCCCAGCTCTCCACAAGAGCCCATACCCCCAAAAAAGGCAACAGGCTCAGGAATCTGAAAAACGCTGCAAAAACTCCTCAAGGCGGGCACGAACTCTGTGCTCTTGAGCAAGCTTGTCTGAAAGGATGTGAAGACTCTCTTCGCTTTTTTTCATCGTTTCGTAGAATGAGGTCAAAAGCGCAAAGGTTCCCATGTCCTTATAGTTGCTATTTTCGACCACACCGTGCCAGGGACTTCCGCCAAGGGCGAGCCAGCGTGCATAGTCCCTCTGCCACTCGGGAAAAGCGGCTGCGGTGAGGCCGTCATTCCAGAGCTTATAGACACCAAAAGCGTGCACAATGGGAGCATAGAGAGAAGCAGGATTACGCGGGTGACAGTTAAAGTCTACGGGAAGTTCTTTGAAGCAATCTGGTCGTTCACGCATCAACTGATGGGCGAACACATTGAAAGCGGCCTGGTCGGCAAAGCGAATCACATCCTTGTGCGCCAAAAGATAAGCGCGCCCTTCTTCGGCAAGCTCATGGGGGTTTGGGAGCTGCGCGTTGAGAACAAAAACCCCTGAATTAAGGTTTGGACGATCCGGATCAATGCCCGGCAAAGGGCGCGTGCCATTGATGCGCGCCCCGCGCGCCTTCTGATCGTCGTAGAAAAAAACATCTTCAGGCGCAAGGGAAAGGGGTCCAAAAGACCAGAGATCGGCAATGGAGTCCTGAATGAGGCAGTCCGCGTCGAGCCAGGCAATGGCATCGTAATGATCAAGAAGTTCAAAGCAGAGAAATTTGGCAAGGCAAAGTGGGGAATAGAGGGCAAGAAGTTCACTTGTTAAGCAGTCACAGGGATCAGAAAAGACATGGCATCTGGCACCAAGACGGCTCAGGATGTCTTTATCCTGTGCAGAAAGGCCCTCATCGTGGAGAAGAAGAATATCAGCATCAAGGTGCGGATTGTGCCTGCTCAGTGCCAAAAGCAGCGTCCCGGCTGCAAAGGCCCAGGTATGTGTCACGCCAAGGACAAGAAGATTTCTATGGTGAGGGGGGAGAAAACGTTGAATGTCAGTCATCAGGAACTCCTCGTCAATGTAAGGTTAAAGACTCATCAGGAAACGCTTTGGACACAAAAATGGGAGAGATGCCCCCCGGGAACGTCCTTAATCTATCACACACCTTGCCGCCGTGCACCCGCGCATCTCTCTTACCGCCCGGATCACGGCAAAATACTGTCGGAATTTGTCTTGCACACGAAGTCTACCCGGCAAAAAAAGCTTGTCCTGCCTTTTATAAACAAAGTTTAGACATTTTCTACTTTAGATTGCTAAAAATATTACATGTTTTTTTCTTGCAATTTTCTTGGAAAGCGGCATCCGTCCTCCTTCTGAAATATCTATTGCCATTTTTTCTGAAAGGGGTCATACTGCAGTATACTGACATGTGACGTCTAGGTAAAGCAGATCTGCTCTCAGCAGTTCATCAGCCTATTTTTACATTTAGGCAAATCAAGGCATTTTACTAATATAATTTTTCTATTTTTTTCTTTAACCAGCAGAAAACATAAAAATATATATTTCTATCTAAGTATAGTAAGTTTAGCATATTAATATTCTACCATACACATTATTAGTTTTGTAAAATTTCCCTTCAAAGTGCAAATAATCAAGCACACATCAACAAGAATGTCTTGGCGATATGGAGCCGCCCCCCCCAAAAAACAACGTATGACTACGGAGGCAGCGTTTCTTACCCACCATCTCTGGCGGGGTACCCACGCTGAAAATCTCATGAAAAAGTTACTCGCAGCGCTTTTGTTCTGTTTTTGCCTTGTACCCATGAGTCACACACAGGCAGCCGAAAAGCCCAAAATTGTGATCTACACCTCAATGTACGAGGATATCATTGAGGCTATGACCGATGTCATGCGGGAGAAATTTCCCAACTATGATGTGCAGTTTTTCTACGGAGGGACAGGCACACTGCAGGCCAAAATTGCGGCTGAACGTGATACCAAAAAATTGGGCTGCGATATGCTCATGCTGGCAGACCCCTCCTATGCCCTGGAGCTCAAGGCCGATGGTTTGCTGCATCCCTATCTTTCCAAAGAAGCCAAAAACCTTGCCCTGGAATACGACCCTGAAGGCTACTGGTATCCGGTGCGGATGCTGAACATGGTGTTGGCCTACAATCCTGAGAAATCCAAAAAAGACGATTTGCCGCAGTCTTTTAAGGATTTTGCCGGTGACCCTGAGGTGAAGGGGGCTATTTCCATGCCGAACCCCTTGACAGCCGGAACGGCCCTTGTGGCAATAGCAGCGCTTAAAAATGTCTATGGTGACAGATATTTTGATCTTCTGGCGCAAAACCGCGTCATGATTGAGTCTGGCTCTGTTGCTCTGACCAAGCTGGAAACCGGTGAGTGCCGTGAAGTCATGATCCTTGAGGAATCTGTTCTCAAAAAGCGCGAAGAGGAAAAAAGTCCTCTGGAAGTCATCTATCCTACCGATGGCATCATCCCTGTTCCTTCGCCGATCATGACCATCAGCAATGAGTGGAGTGCCCATGGTAATGCCAAAATCTGCGACGAAATAACGGACTTTTTCCTGTCAGCCGAAGGGCAACGTTACATCGTCAAAGGCTGGATGCATTCTGTGCTCAAAAATCCACCAGCCATTCCCTATGACTCTAAGCCCTCCACTGAGCTTTTGACCAATGCCATGCATGTCAACTGGGAAAAGTGCCTCATGGAACGCAGCGACCTGCGAACTCGTTTTGAAGAGCGTGTCAAAAGAAAGATCAAATAGCGATACGCAGACATTGTCTCTGCGTTACGTCCCTGACAAAACCTGCCCGGTCTTCGTCGCAACCATTGCCCACAAAAGCTGGGAAGAGAGAAAACCAGTTTTTGCTAGGCCAGGAGGCGGGAGAGGCAAACCTCAATGAGCCAGCATCCCCTGACGTGAACCATGGTATGTCAAGTTGGCTATCTCAATCACAGCAAGATCACTTCCAGATGTTTTGAAAGTGATCTTGCTGTGTATATTCTGATCTCTTTTGTGAGAACATGAGCCTTTTGCCAAACGTCAAAACGCGATTTTGCGACTACGAGCAATATGCCACACGGTATTTTTCATCCACTCTCTCACGGCTTCCACGCAAAACCTGAAAGCGCAGCTCGAATCTGGCCGTTTGATCTGAAGACATTGCTCATTGCCGGCATTGTCGCCTTTCTTTTGCTCTTCACCGTGTTTCCCATGCTCTACCTGATCTATCGAACCTTTATCGGCGAGCAGGGTTTCACCTGGGAAGCCTTCACCCGTATTTATACCTATCCGTTGAACTGGGAGGCGTTAAGCAATACCCTAATCACAGCCTCCCTCGCCATGATCTTTGGTGTGCTGATCGCCTTTCCCCTGGCCTGGCTTGTCGGGCGGACCAATCTCTACGGTCGCACCTTTTTCCGCACGCTTTTTGTGATGACCTATATGGTCCCCCCCTATGTGGGCGCCATGGCCTGGCTGAGACTGCTCAACCCCAGAGTCGGCACGCTCAATCTCTGGCTCATGGATGTTCTGGGACTTGCCCAGCCTCCTTTCAATATCTACAGCATTGGCGGTCTTGTCTGGGTTCTGACCACCTTCTATTACCCTTACGCTTTCATCACCATTTCCCGGGCCATGGAAAACATGGATCCCTCCCTTGAAGAGGCTGCGAGAATCAGTGGTGCTTCCCCGCTCAAGACGGTGATGACCGTCACCTTGCCCATCATGTTGCCCTCCATCGTGGCGGCAGCACTTCTGGTCTTTATTTCAGCCGCCTCATGCTACGGTATTCCCTCCATCATCGGAGCTCCCGGCCAGATTGATACCGTGACCACCAGAATCATTGACTATGTCTATGTCGGATCCGCTGAGGGACTCTCCGATGCCACAAGTCTGGCTGTTTCTCTGATGTTTCTGGCCAACCTTGTGCTTTTTGCCTCCACCTTTCTCGGCAACACCAACCAATATACGACGGTTTCCGGGAAATCGACGCGACCCAATATGGTCGATCTTGGGCGCATGCGCTTGCCGCTAACGCTTCTGGTTATTATCTTTGCGCTTGTGGTTGTGGTTTTGCCCTTTGTCACAGTTGCCCTGACAAGTGTCACGCAAAACCTCGGAAAACCTTTGGGCCTCGACAATGTCACCGGCCGCTTCTGGAAAATCCTTGTGACGCGTCAAGGCATTGCCGATACCGCCAGTAACAGTCTGATCGCCGCAAGTGTGGCGGCCACAGCCGGTATGATCGTTGCCTGTGCCATGGCGTGGCTATTGACGCGCACACAGGCCAGAGGACGAAGGATCCCCGACCTTTTGATTACTCTTGGCAGTGGCACCCCGAGTGTGGTCATTGCCCTTGGCCTGATCATGACCATGTCTGGTCGTTTTGGCATCAATATCTACAATACCCTGACCATCATGATTATCGCCTATATGGTCAAATATCAGCTCATGGGCATGCGCACGGTGGTTTCGGCCATGAGTCAGATTCATCCATCCCTTGAAGAAGCTGCGGAAATTTCCGGGGCCTCCTGGATCAGACGTTTTTGGGATGTGACCCTGCCCCTGATTGCGCCTTCGGTTGTGGCAGGCTGGTTTCTCATCTTTATGCCGAGTTTTTATGAGCTCACCATGTCCACACTTTTGTACTCGGCCAATACCAAGACCATCGGCTATGAACTCTATACCTATCAAACCTACCACAGCCAACAGACAGCCTCAGCCATAGCCACGGGTATTCTCTTGCTGGTGATTGTGGTCAACGCTCTCCTTCATAAGCTCACCAAGGGACGTTTTTCCATATAGACGGAGTTGCCATGTCATCCATCACGCTGACCAATGTCTGGAAATCGTACGGTGAGGTACACGTTGTCCAGGACTTTAGCTGCCAGTTTCACGATCAGGAATTTGTCACCCTGCTTGGCCCATCTGGCTGTGGCAAGACAACCCTTTTGCGACTGATTGCAGGCTTTGAAAAACCTTCGTCAGGCATGATTGCCATAGGAAAACGCACGGTAAGCGGACCAGAGGACTTTCTTGCACCTGAAGAACGCGGTATCGGCATGGTCTTTCAATCCTACGCGGTCTGGCCACACATGAATGTCGCTGACAATGTCGGCTATCCACTCAAAATCCGTCATGTGCCTGCCCGTGAAAGAAAAGAGCGGGTGCAGGAAATACTTGCAGCCATGGGCCTTGCGGGCTTAGGGAAGCGCATGCCCCATGAGCTTTCGGGCGGCCAGCAGCAAAGAGTTTCCCTGGGTCGGGCCCTGGCCAGCAGTCCACAAGTGCTTTTGCTCGATGAACCCTTGAGCAATCTTGATGCAAAGCTTCGGGAATCCATGCGCTTTGAGATTAAGGAAATGCAAAAGCGTTTTGGCATCACTGTGGTCTATGTCACCCACGATCAGACCGAGGCCATGGCCATGAGTGATCGCGTGATTGTGTTGAAGGACGGATGCATTCAGCAGGTGGACAGCCCCAGTCGCCTCTACCTTGAACCTGCCAACGCTTTTGTGGCGGATTTTGTGGGCAAGGTGACGTTTTTGCCGGCCTGGGCAGAAAAAGGGCAAATAGCCTTTTCAGAAGGTCACAACCTTGCCTATACGGGAACAAAGCAGGGTCGCGTGCGCGTAGCCATCAGACCGGAAAATATCAGACTACGTACAGATGGGGGAATTCTGCCAGGGATTTTGGCACACACGCAGTACCTCGGTGATGTCAACGACTGCCGTGTTGCCGTCAAGGATGCCACTGGCAATGACATCCAAGTTCGTGTGCTTTTACCAGGAAAAACCTTTGGTCACTTTCACCAGGGAGCTTCTGTCTGGCTTGATTTTGAAGACTTTCTGGTCTTTGACGCCAACGAAAGCACAGACCTTGGAAAAGCGTGAACTCAAAGGCTCATTCGATAGGTATTACCTCGACTTTCGACTAAGGCGAAATATGAAAAGTACCGCACTGGGAGCTGATTTTCACGGGTTCGATCCGCTTAAGCATATTTTTTTATAAATTTAATCTACTTCTTCAATCTACCATAGTAATAGCAATTTCGTATATCAAAAACTTAATGCATTACTTTAATGATTTTCAGCTAAAAAATGTCTCTAATTAGAATTTTTTTGTATTTATCGTATTGATAAATTCTAATATTTTTGGTATTCATCTGTCATCTTGTTGACCGATAAATGTTCATACTAAGTAGATTTAACACGACAAGCTCTATCGACGTTGATGCCTAAAAATTATCGGGGTAGAGGCGCTGATTATGAATTCCCAGCGCACCCCCCGCAGATCCGGACTTGCAGCATTCCCGCATCCGGCTCCTAACATGTTTGCCAATTGTGACGTAGCAACGTCCGTTACACTGTATCTGTCAAACCTTCGTTGATGGGTAGCTGCCCTTATATACAGTGTAGCTTCGCGTTGCGGCGTAAAGATGTTACCACACAGCGCTTTATCGTCCACTGAGTGACGAGCTCTTGCAGTCAGACATCTTACTCAACACGTTCTCACCCCTTCGCTCCACACACTCTTTCTGCAATGGCCGTTGCAGTCATTCATGGCTTCATCACTACTATGAGTGAGTCTGACTACTGCTCACCGTACATAGATGCTGTACGCCCCTTCTGGGGGCTAACATCCCGTCCATAGGCAACTTCTGTACTTATGGCAATGAGCAGTCCTCAAACGTCCCTCAAATGGATTTCTTCGCTCGCTCTGGTCTCAGACCCCGCCGCTCAGGACTGCACTTGCATAACGCACACGCCCTGTGTTGCCTGCTGTGAATACAAGCACATCGGCATATCGGTTGGCATATTTCTCGAGGCTCAATACAAAGCTCGCGCTCTTCTCATGTAACGCTTAGTCTTACACCTCACGATGTACTACCCATACTAGAGATTCGAGGCGGTTTGCTAGACCTTACCTACTACAGGACTTTCACCTGCATCCATTTGAAGTTAGCGTTTCGCACTATATAACAAAACATTGATGTGAAGCAAGAGTTGTTTTTATTTGCAAAATTTTTAGGTTTTACATCTGCATTAAATATTTGTAGAATTCACCCATACAGACAAAGCATACCACCTTTATTTTATTATAAAACTAATAAAGTTTGCGCAAAAATAAATGCACTTGCAAGAATGTAGACCAATTTCCTACTGGATTCCTAGGAAATTTGCGACATTGGCAGGAACCTACGATGCCGTGTGAAATAGTGGTGCTGCAGCAGCGAACTTGCTGGATAAGCAACACAAGGCAATTGGTTTGCCAGCTTCAATGGAGCACTTATGCGAACACAAGCAGGGCTCTGAAGCGTAAGTACATCTGCAAGAGCAGTTGGCCTGTAATTTGGCATACAAAAAAGCAGAGCTGGCAAAGTGCTTGCAGTGAGCAGTGAGGAAGCAAAAAAGTAAGAAATGGCAACCCTGGGTTGGGTTGCCATTTTTTAGAAAACACTTTTGGCAGGCAGGATGATGCACAGAAATAAATGCTGTGACCGTGTTGTTTTCTGCCCTCGCTACTGATAAAAACGCTCTGGGCTATCCTCCCTCAAAGGAGGGTGCTGCCCATGCAGCAGACTCTCGTATCCATAGCTGCTCAAGTAGCAGCCGGTGTGATTACGGCTATTATTTGTAACCTCTTAGGTCTATAAAGAAAGCCCAGAGAGAGCCGACTCGGATGCTGCTCTTTCTGGGCAAAAACCTTAAAAGAGGGAAATAGTCCCATCTGGGCGGTAGCTGGAACTACCGCCCTTTCTTTTTTAGCATATGCCTGCTTATTGTCAACGGGGGTACATTGCCTTCTAACTTAGCTGCTGGTTGCTGTTTGCAGCCACCTGAGCACAAGGTGCAGCAAAAGACCCAAGAGTCGTTGAGACTCCTGCCTTGAAGGGGAACCATACATGAGGAAGCCCCAGACGCCTGAGGAGTTGTGAAATGGTCATGAAGAGCGTTTTCCGGTAGGTTTCTTCGCACGGAGATAGTAACAAAAGTGGCTCACTTTCGAGTGAGCGTTTTGCCAAAAGTGGTACACTTTGTGGTGAGCACAGATCGACAGCAGGGGGGCAAGCAAGCGTTCGGCTCATTTTTTTTCACTACTTTGGTCGATCCGATCCCAAAATGCCGGCTATATCCGGGGATTTCCAGGCGTCAAAGACCGTCGAAAGTCGAGGTATTACCCTGACACGTTATATCGATATTGACATGTAAAAGATCATCGTCCACCTGATTCCGTAAACTTATCAATTAGTGTATAACGCAATATTTGTATACTCACACCTTAACTTGTGTAAGCGAAGTATCTCTTCTTCTCTTGGCAATTTTTTCGAAATAATCTGAATAGCTTTGTTTCCATACTCGTAATACGATTTGTGATAGTGAAAAGGAAAGAGACCTAATGGATGACTGCTATCTGCGACGACATTATTTGGCATCTTGATAACATGACAGTTAGGTATATTTTGCAGAAAAATGTCGTAACATTTCTCCATTAAGCCTATGACCTGCGGACTCAATACGGTTTTTGATGATTCAAATTGTTCGACCTTTCCATTTTTTAGATACGATCTTACCGTAAAGTGCATGTGCAATATTATTTCATCATCGTTATACATGCCTTTAATTTTCTTGCAAATATTTTTTATAGCCTTTGAAAAATATGATATATCTATACGTACTGGATCTATAATTTCGTAACAAGTAGACACATCTTGATCAGAGTATACTTGTCTAAGGACTTGATGGAGTATTGGCAGATATTCTTTGTTATAGCCATACTTTGTCAGATAAATATCTTCATTAATCATTCTCACTACTGACATTCTGTTATCATTGAGGTCAACAATGAGATAGTCTGCTTTTTTCTTAAATAAGTAATCCAGTGCCGTTTTATTTATATCTTGAATCAACACTCTTTTTACATAGTCCGTATATGTTGTCTTATCCATTATACTCGTTGAGTTGGTAAAATCAGCTCTCCTCGAAGCCAATGACAACCAACTTAAAAGACCAACTGCGCTAACATGTTCAAATTCCTTACATATTTCATGTGTTCCACAGTCGCCAAATATTGCTACAGTAATATCGTTCTTCATCGTTCTGTTTCCTGGATATGCTCGTCAAAGCGGAAAAGAGTTCTGCGAGGAGCTCAGCCTGCTCTGTGAAATGGCTTCCCTTCGACGAGTATAGAGTCGAGCTGGAACGGAGAAAAGCCCCCACCTCTGTGAACCGGAATTTGTCCTAAGCCTTCTGCAGACGTACACGCAAGCGCCGTAACGACGTGCGTGTCACATGCACCGTCTTCGATGAGAAGCGAAAAACGTGATCAGGGGTACACATCACAGCCTTCTTCAAAACAGAAGCTACGAAAACAATCGTCGACTTCTCCTTTGTGGCCAATGTGCCAGGCCCTGCTGCAGCCCAAAATCCCAGTTTTCCTCAGCGAAGCCAAACATGTCTTGACAGAAGGATGCGATTTGACTACGTTGTAATAAATTTGATATATCAAAATTTACTCTTTGCTTTCAAGGAGATTACTATGCCAGTCTTGCGCCCTACTCTTCCCTCCCACATTGCTTCGGTCACGCTACCACCTGTAACGATAGGTCGCGCTTTCCTTGCAGGCATCTGTTTGTTTCTGCTCACATTGCCCCCAGCTTATGCCATTGATCTTGGACAGAGCATGACAGTTTCTGAAAGCGGTGTTGTCCTGAGTGACGGCTATGGGGGACCTCTTCCCTCTTCCTATCAGATTAGCCAGCTTGGCACGCTCATCAGTCATGGCTTCAATCAGGAGACCAGTGTTCTTGCCTTGTTGCTACAGGAACTGGGCAAAAAATCCCTCGATAGCGAAGCGCTGCTCAAAGGCATCGGCAAATACTTTGCAGCTCTTGAGCTTGTACTCAAAGATCTGCAAAAAAATGCCCTGACCCAGCAGGCGAGCTTTGCCGATGTGCGTGACCGTCTGTTTGGCACAACCCCCTTCAACTGTTCTGACAAACTGACGGCCCAGGCCATGCACGATGCCAGACAAAGCATGCGCCAATATGCCCGGGAGCTCAAAGCCAAGCGCACCGGACAGGGAGAAGGGACGCAGGTCAACGAGGTCACAGCCGAAGCCAGTGTTGCCCGTGTACTCCTGGAAATCATGAGCCAGGAGATGACTGATGGCCATCCTGACGAAGAAAAAGTGCCCTCGGCAAGCAGCATGTTTCCCTTTTCAGGAGTCATCTCTACAGATGGCGCCAAAGTCTTTCAAGCGGTTATCTCCGCTGTCAATTCCGAACCCATGCCCACAATCCGTAATGCCCAAAGCCTCAGCGGTCGACGGGCGCTTGAGCTTCAGGGCATCAAAATGGGCAGAATTGCCGGCATCCAGGAAGGTCTGCAGATCGCCTTTGACTTGCAAAACGCGGTCATTAACGGCCAGGCCTTCAGTCAGATGCAGGCTGAGCTCAATGCCGAGGTCCAAGAGCAAAACCTGAGTGCTGAGGACTATCCTGAGGGCGCAACCAATGATACCTCCGGCGCCATCTCCATCCTCAGGGCCATCAGCCATGAATTTGAAACCAGCCGTATCGCCAGTGCCGACTGGTATCAGAAAATCGATCACGGGGCTCTGACCGAACAGGGCCTCCTGCGCGAGCTCATCAAGATGACTGCCTGGCGCGGCTACATAGATACCCAGAATCTCAGAATCAATATGGTCAATGCCTATAATCTGGCCCAGCTCACAGCCATCATGATGGAGCGCCACGATAATACCCGCATGATCAACTACGTCTTTCCCCCGGGCCATGACCCAACCAAGCAGGAAAACAAGTGAGCTGATGCCATGCCAAGCATCCATTCCAAGCCACGAACCCTCTCGCGATTTCTCCAGGGACTTGGCAGCATAAGTGGTCTTACTCAGGGGCAGAACCTCTTTCTCTGGAGCATTCGCCCCCTGGGCAAAGCCGTAACGCAGATGCAACTGCCTTCCTCAAAGCGCCAGGAAAAAAGTATCCCAGACACCGTTTCCTTTGCTGAGCTCGCAAAACACTGGGGTATCATCACCTCCAAGGATGCCGAAACTTTCTGCAGGATTCAGAAGTATTCTGCGTGTGCAGGTCTTGCCCTTTTTGCCCTGGGCGTAGCTTACTTTTTCCGCAATGAGCCGCAAGGGCCCCTTCCTGCCCTGCTCAGATGCGCCCTCGCGCTCTGCGCGAGCTTTTCCGGCGCTCTGCTCAGCGCAGGCAGCCTCTGGCGTCTTCACTGCCTCAAACATGCACGCGTTATTCCCTTTCGCCTTTGGCTCCGCAGGCGATAGGCATCGATTTTCCAGGTCTTTTCCTGGGAAAGACGGCAGCGCCTCCTATGTAATAATTTTGACATATAAAAAATATAAAGGATTGCCAAATCCGTCCTCAGTCGGGGTGAACACGTATGGCACAGAACGTCATAGAAACGCTCTTTGCGTCAACGGAAGGTGCGGGTGATCTTTCACGTGAAGTGCTCGCAACGATTTTTGGGGACAACTGGTGGGCTCTCACGGAAAGTTCCGCAAATCAGGGCATATACGCACTGCTTGGCACGCTCAATGTCATCTGTGCCGCCATCATTGCCTGGCTGATGTTTCTGACGCTGATTGTGGCAACCACGGGTGCGGCCTCAGAGGGAACGGCCCTTGGCGGCAAATACCGCAATCCCTGGCTGCCTCTCAGGCTGGCCTTTGCCATGGCTGCTGTCACGCCGGTGCATAATGGCCTCTGTGCCCTGCAACTTCTGCTCCTCAGCCTGGTCGGTGTCTCCATCAATCTGGCCAATGGTATGCAGAGCACAGCCACGGCATGGATTGCCCGCAACAGCACCCTTGCCGCCATCAACAGCAGCACCAACGGCCAAAGCTACGCCTTTTTCAAGGGCACGTTGGATGTCGGAGACGAATATACCGGAGCCGGTAAAAGCGCAGGCAAGACATTAGCCATACAGATTCTGCAGAATATGGCCTTTCTGACCTATCTCCATGAAACGCTTGGCTGTGACACGCCCAAGGATCATTTCGCCGATGCCCTGCATGAGGGCACAGACGATGCCGGCAATCTCGTACTCACCTTTGTACCCACAGGGCGCATGCAATGCGCGCGCGGCTACGTGCAAAAGGAGCCAGAAGCCTATGGCGGCTTTGTGCTTGCCAGGCAGGATGCCAATGACGTGAGCATAGCTGTTTCCCTTCAGGAAAGGCGCGACCTCCTCAAAAACCTCATCCGCAGTATTGAGGCAACCGAGGCGCACAGCCACTTTGCCCACATGCAGCTGCAAGCCTCAGAAATGCGCACTGTCGTGGAAGATCGCGCAAGGGTACAGGCTCAGGGTGTCAAGTATGCCCTGGAACTTGCCGCCCTGATACGCGGCAAGGGCAATCGCAGCGCCGAACTCAATGCCCGACTTTCGGCCTTTCTCGCCCACATGCAGAGTCTTGGCTGGTTTGCTCTGGGCTCACACTACTGGAGTCTCGCTACGCTCGAGCAGGAGTGCATGGTCGCTGACGATGTGCAGGTGCAGTGGATGGAGCCGCGCTTTCGCAGCTTTGCGGAAATGCTACCGGCCTCTTTTGCCACACAGTTCTGGCCAAGAATCAACGAGGCTTCCTATGTGGGTGACACGCCCTCGCAAAGCCTCTGGGACAAACTTGTGGGCTATCTCTCGCCCTTTACGGGGCTGAGCAAACGCTTTGCCGTGCATCTTGGAGAAAGCCCCGATGCGCTTCTGGCCATGGTCGGCATGGCACGCTGGGTGAGCGCCACCTGCCAGAGCATCCTTGTGGCTGCGGAAACAGCCAAGCTTGCAGCCATCGGCGGATCAAAACTTCTCACCAAGAATGCCGCAAGTCGCGTGGCAGACTTCTTCACTGGTGGCGGCGAAGCCGGAGAAAGCGTGCTCATGACCCTGATCAGCGATCTCTCTTTCTTCCTCAAGGCCATACTTCTGCCACTCTGGGTTTTTGCCACCTTTGTGGCGTATCTGGTGCCTGCCATTCCTTTTCTGATCTGGCTTGCGGCCATCGCCGGCTGGGTGGTGCTCACCCTTGAAAGTGTCATTGCCGCACCCATTTGGCTCATCGGCCATACACTGCCTGAAGGAGAAGGCTTTGCCGGTCTCCATGCCAGGGCAGGCTATATGCTGCTCCTTGCTGTGCTCTTAAGGCCCTGTCTGCTCGTTCTTGCCATCTTTGTCTGCATGCTCGTCATGCGCGCCACAGGCAGTATCATCGGGGCCCTCTGCGTTCCCTTTATTGATGCCGTCGCAGGACTTGATGCCATAGGCCTTGGCCTCGCAGGCTGCCTTTTTCTCTTTATGATCATCTGTGCGGCCATCAGCCTGCTCACCTGGAAACTATTCGAAGTGGTCACCAAAATCCCTGATCGCATTTTACGCTGGCTTGGCCAGCACATGGCAGGTCTTGGCAATGAAGGGGCAAATGCCATGGCCCTCACGGCCTTCCAAAACGCACACAACCACGCCCGCACAATGGCTCAGGCAGGAAACAGCGTTTTTCTGCCAAAATATCTTCCCAAAGTCAGGACCAGCCAACGCTCTGCCGCCGCATCGCAATCAGGCAGCGCTTTTGCCCAGACACCGCTTACCACAGCTCTTCACAAAAAAACGCCGTAATCAACGAGATTGTCCTCGTTCAACGCACAAGGAGACATTATGAGCCACCATACACTGCCCACACTCAGCACCCCTTCCTCCAGCTATCCCGACAGGGATGAAATTGACCGCAACTGGGTTCCTGTGGAACAATTTCTCAAAGACAAAGGTCTGCTCGACTCGATTTTTGAAAGCGATCTTTTTCTGGCCGTGGATAGCGCTCTGCGAGAACTAGGTGAAAACGTAAAAATTGTCGTGCTCACCCAAAACAGCCAACATCGCTTATGCGTTAATCCCTGTCTTGTGCCTGGCATGGAGGCATATTTTGCCAACTACGAGCCGCAGTCCTTCCCCTTGTTTGGGAGAGATTCCTTCAAATGAGGCTTCTCTCTGATCCTTTCTCTGCTCCAATCGTGAGCATTGTCTCGTTCATAAGCTTCGTGACAAGCGCCAAAAGCGCCGGCAAAGCATGATAGCTCTCTTGCACATCCTTGCTCTCTTCATGCTCAAGCGTTTCTCCATCCCTGAAGACGCTTTGTCTGCACATTCCATTTTCTGCCACACAGAACCTCCATTCGCAGGCATGGTGGCAGAACAGTCCTCCCAACACTTTTTCTGTGCCAAGTCTCCCTGAGATATGACGATGCTTGCTGGCAGATTCACACATAATATACGATAATGCCTCAAGCACGCCTCACTCAAGATAGCGCAAGCCAGGCCGAGCTTACGGTCTTGCTTGCACTTTTCTTGCAAATTCGCCTAAAAACACAGGCAGGCGCAAGACCCTGGATGCGTTGGACAGGCAAGCTCGTCAGGAAAACGACCGATTTGAACAGGCCCCTCAACCGCACAGCTCAGCCAGAAGACGGCAAAACGCGCCACTGCCGCCTCTCGATCTTTCCCTGTGCGGAAGGCATATCCACTTGACACATCACAAAAACATAAGGTATAGTCTTTAATATGTTTGAACGAAAAAACGATACAACTTCTCTGAGCGCAGAGTTTTTCCAAAAAAATGGCGTTCCCCTCTATCTGCAGGCGGCTGGCTATATCCGGCGACAGATTGAATCCGGTGAGTGGCCAGTGGGCTTTCGTCTCCCAAGCCTTGAGGAACTTGCGCAAACCTTTGGTCTGTCACGGGTAACCGTACGGCAGGCAGTACAGTCACTTGTGGCTGAAAAGCTCTTGGAGAGCTGTCAGGGGAAAGGGACCTTTGTGGCCACCAAACCTGATCCCAGGCAGCGGGTGCGTTTGCTGACATCCTGGGCAGCCCTCCTCAAGCGTGTCGAAAAATTCGGTGTGACCATTATTGCCGAGGCAGATGTGGACTCCTGTCCCCCTCTGCGCGGGCGTTCCTGTAAGTGCTATCCCAAGTACCACTATATGAAGCGGGTGCATTCCAATAATGGTGTGCCTTTTGCCCTGCTTGATGTTTACTTAGCCTACGACATTTTTTCGCGAGCGCCGCAAAAGCTCTTGACCATGCCCGTGCTGGCCGCTCTTGCCGACCTCAATATCGAAGTCAGCAAGGCCAATCAGGTCATGACCATTGGCGCAGCTGATACTGAGGCCGCACATTTCCTCAGCATTCCTCAGCAAGCGCCTGTTGCCTATGTGCTTCGCATTGCTGAAGACAAGTTCAGTAAGGTCTTTTATGTGGCTAACCTGACGTATCCCGGCGACCAGATCTATCAGGAAGTGGATATGCTCATTTAAGCATGCGCTTGCAACGCATGCTCAACTCTGAAGGAGGTCTCTCCATGTTTACCGTTGGCAAAAAATTGCTCGGTGTACTGGCATGCGTGTTGATTCTGGCATCAGGAGCCAAGGCCGCTGAAAAAACGCGTGTTGATATCATCAGCACCCCTTTTGGCACGGCCAGCTATGTCATTGGGTCGGCCTTTGAAACCATTGTCAACAAAAACGACTACTCTTTCACCATCAACCACACAGAAACCCCTGGCCAGGCCTTCAACATCACAAAACTGAACAAAGACAAAAACGCCAGAAAAAACACCATCTGTGTTGCCGGTGGTGCCATCAACTGGCTTGCCAAGCGCGGTGAAACGCCCTTCAAGCAAAAGATGGAGAGCATGCGTCCCATCGCCACCTATAATATCGGTGCCATTTGGCTTGTGACGCAAAAGAAGGAGCTCGGCAATATTGAAGCCCTGCGTGGCAAGGGGATTGCCTTGGGACGTCTTCCTCAGGTTCTCTGGGGCTATGAACCCAAAGCCCTGCTTGAACATGGCTATCCCGAAGATTTTGCCAAGAGTCTCAAGATGCAGCTCGTCGGTACCAAGGACGCAGCCACGGCCTTTTTGAACAATCAGGTGGATGTCTGCGCCATCGGCGGCTACCTTTCCCCGGACAATGCGCTCTTCGAGCCGAGCCCGCAGACCGTGGAAATTCTGGCTTCCGGCCGCACCTTGTACCATATCGACTGGGGGAAGGAACCCATTGAAAAGACAGCCAAGGTCGATGTGCCTATGATTCCCTTCCAGCTGGCTGCCGGCACGGTAGCCGGTATGGACAAGCCGATCTGGGTGTTCACCGACGTCCAGACCTTCTGTGTACATTCGGAATTTCCCGAGGAATTGGCCTATCAGGTCACCAAGGCCTTCATTGATCATGTCAGCGATTTTGCCCAGTACCATGCCCTTGGCAAGCTCATGACGCGCAAGGGACTGGTCTTCGGTATTGATCCCAAGGAAATGCACCCCGGAGCTCTCCGTGCCTATAAGGAAGCAGGTCTCCTCTAATATCTCTCGCATGCGCCGTGGCAGCTCAACCATGCTGTCACGGCGCTATTTGATACCAGCAGCTGCACCTACGGCTTGAGGAGAGCACTATGCAGAACATCTACAAAGCTATTCTGACCTTCGCCGCAGTCCTGATGGTGGTCTATCAGGCCATTGCCTCTCAACATTTGTATTTCGGACAGTGGGAACACCAAACCATCCATCTCCTTTTTATCTTCATTCTGACCTTCCTGAGCATCATCTTCAAAACGCAGAATAAACTTGTCAGTCTCATCTGCCACCTATGTATTCTCATTGGCATCATTGGCTGTGCCTACGTCTATCTGAACATTGAAGAACTCGAAGCAACCCAAGGCTATCCGTCAGAACTTTCCGTCATTGTAGGATGCTGTCTCATCGTCATCACCATGATCGGAACCTATCTGAGCTGGGGACTTCCCCTGCTCGTCGTGGCCCTGACCTTCGTGCTCTATTTCTTTTTTGGCCATCATTTGGAAGGTGTTCTCTACCATACACCTTTTGATTTCGATTACATTATCTCCTTCCTCTGTATCGGGCTATCGGGCATGTACGGCATGTTCCTGTCCATTTCCTCCGATCAGGTTTTCCTCTTCATTGTCTTTGGCGCGCTGTTGAGCATTTTCAAAGTTGACACCATGTTCATGGAAATCGGCAAAATTCTGGGCCGGTACATGTCAGGCGGTCCCGGCATGACGGCGGTTATGTCCAATGCACTCATTGGCATGGTCTCAGGCGCGCCGGTGGCAAGTGTGGCCATCACCGGGCCCTTTGTGCTGCCCTATATGCGGCAATCGGGCTATACGGATGAAGAATCCGGCGGCATTGTGGCCTGTGCGGCCACAGGCGGTCAGCTCATGCCCCCCGTCATGGGAGCGGCAGCCTTCATGATGGCCACCTTTATCGGAGAACCGTATTCCGTGGTCATGATCGCGGCCATTATTCCTGCCGTGCTCTTCTATCTTGCCGTCGGCTTCGGTGTGCAGTCCATGGCCGCCGCCAAAGGCTTCCGGCGCGTAGCCATGGATGTGAACTGGGCGCTCATTGGCCGGCGTATCTGGGTTTTCATTCTGCCCATCGGCCTCATTTTCTATATGCTGCTGCAGCGTTACAGCCCTGCCATGACGGCCTTCTGGGCCAGTGTTGTGACGATGGTTGTCGGTTTTGCCAGCAAAGAAACGCGTCCCAGTTTTGACGATGTGCTCACAGGCCTGCGCAAGGGCGCAGTCACAGGCGCCAAGATCGGTATATCCCTTGTGCTCATTGGTCTTGTGGCGCAGACGCTCATCTCCACAGGCATGGGAACCAAGCTTGCAAGCCTCATCAATATGATCGCTGAAGGGCGCCTTTTCATTGCCCTGCTCGTGACCATGGTCATAGCCCTTATTCTCGGCTGCGCCGTTCCGCCGGCAGCTGCTTATGCCTTATGCGCCATTGTCGTTGTGCCCACATTGACCCCTATGGGCGTCGGTCTTCTTGAAGCGCATATGTACTGCTTCTATTTTTCCATTATCTCTGCTGTGACACCGCCTGTGGGTCTGGCATCTCTGGCCGCCTCGGGCATCACAGGGGCCTCCTACGGCACCACAAGCCTGCACGCCTTTCGGCTCTCCTTGATCGGATTTATCCTGCCCTTCATGCTTATCTATAATCCGCTCTTTACATTCAATACCGCGAATATGGCCTGGTTTGCCACTTCACCTCTGACCATCCTCATTTCCGTGATTGGTCTCTCCGTTATCTGTTACGGGGCACTCTTTCAAAAGACAACAGGCATCGAATACCTTCTGGCAGCTGCCACAACACTGCTTGCCTGCTTCCATATTTTCTACGGCGGTCACTGCAGCACAACGACCCTGCTCATGATCACTGGCGTAACCCTTGCCCTTGGACTGGCTTTTTGCGCAAGCCAAATGCGTCGATCCCGTGCAGCAGCCACTGCCTAAGGAGGACACCATGTCCGCAAAAACCTGGCAAATAGCACGATTTACCAATAATCCTCTGATTACGGCAGACATGCTTGGCCATGACGGTGACAATATCAACGGTCCTTCTGTGCTGCTCAAACCAGAGCATATCTCTGGCATTCCAGGAAAATACCTGTGCTACTTCGGCCATCATGAAGGCCAGTACATACGCCTGGCCTATGCCAATGCCCTCGAAGGCCCCTGGCATATCTATCCCGGTGGCGTCCTCAACGTTCGCGATCTTTCCTGGCATCCCGACCATGTCGCCTCGCCGGATGTCCATGTGGACAAAGCCACAGGCGAAATTGTCATGTATTTTCACAGTCCAACCGAGCCCATGGTGCCTTCGACCGATCCCGACTACCTGGAAAAGGCGCGAAACATTCCACAAAAAAGCTTTTTGGCCACATCCCGTGATGGCCTGCACTTCACGGCAAATCCCCAAGCTCTGGGCAATAGCTACTTTCGGGTCTGGGAGTGGCAAGGCAGGCTCTACGCCTTGCCAAGAGAAGCAAAGCCCCTCTATGTGTCTGTGACGGGAAATCCCCTGGACTTTGCACCATACGAAAGTCCCCTCGCCTGTCTTGGAAGAGATCATTGTCTGCGCCATGTGACGCTGCTCAGAGAAGGTGATGTGATCTGGGTTTTCTACACGCGTATTGGCGATGCCCCGGAACGTATCCTGGCAAGCTCCTTCCGCATGCAGGCCAATCCAGCCCTCTGGGAACTCTCGCCACCTGAAGAAATTCTCAGGCCAGAAATGCCCTGGGAAGGGAGTGATTTGCCTATTGTTCCCTCACGCTTTGGCTGTACCCTTGACCACGAAAACGCCTTGCGTGATCCCTATGTCTTCCAGGATGGAGAAAACTGCTATCTTTTTTACTGCGGTGATGCTGAACGAGCTATAGGTTGTGCTCGCTTATGGCATGGCACTCCCATACAATAAGGATCATGACGATATGAATCATACCTTTGCCCCCACAACGCTCAAAAAAGCTGAAGTCTTTGTTTTTCGCGCACCCATTACCACGCCTGTACGCACCTCCTTTGGCATCATGCATGACCGGCCGGCCGTTCTTGTCCGTTTGGAAGATGCCGACGGCGCACACGGATGGGGTGAAGTCTGGTGCAACTTTCCTGCGTGCGGCGCTGAACACCGCGGAAGATTGCTTGAAACGGTCTTCCTCCCCTTACTGATCGGGAAGACATTTGCCAGTCCGGAAGAGGTTTTTGCCCTTCTGACAGCCAAAAGCCACGTTTTGCGTCTGCAAACCGATGAGCCAGGCCCCATCGCACAGTGCATTGCCGGCTTGGATGTGGCCATGTGGGATCTCTTGTCCCGCCGTGAGAACAAACCGCTGTATGAGGTGCTTGGCGCCAAGAACTGCCAGGGCGTACCAGCCTATGCCAGTGGCATCAATCCTGTTGATACCCTGGCCACCGTTGAACGCTGCCGCCGTGAAGGCTACACGTCATTCAAGTTCAAAATCGGCTTCGACGCTGTTCGTGACATGCGCAATATCGAGGAAGTCTCGGCCAGCCTCCGTCCCGGAGAAACCTTCGCCATTGATGTGAATCAGGCCTGGGATCTGCCGACTGCCCTGGAATCTGTTGCCCGCCTGCGCGACTATGCCATCATGTGGCTGGAAGAGCCCCTGCCCTGCGACACTCACTTTTCGCAGTGGAAGATTCTCGCCTCCCATTGCCCTGTTCCCCTCGCAGCAGGAGAAAACTTCCGCAGTGATGAAGTCTACAGAGAAGCTCTGGCTCATGCCTGGCTTGGCGTGATCCAACCGGATATCTGCAAATGGGGCGGGATCTCCCGCACATTGCCCATTGCCCGGGATATTCTTGCCCATGGCATACGCTATTGCCCCCATTATCTCGGTGGCGGCATTGGACTGATGGCATCAGCGCATCTGCTTGCAGCAGTAGGTGGAGATGGCAGCCTTGAAGTGGATAACAATCCTAATCCTTTGCGGACCATGCTCGCCCATCCGTATCCTGAGCTGAAAGACGGACACTTCCAGTTAAGCTCTGCACCAGGTCTGGGCGTTGAGCCACAACTGGACGAGCTCACGTCTCTGCGCACATTCTACACGCAGTGCGCCTCATAGCCCCCTCTTACTTTGAAAGCTTTCGTACGCAAGCGTATACTGCCTCAAAACTGAACCTCAAAGTAACCTCCTCATGGATTGTCAAAGCCCCCATCTGAGATGCAGACGGGGGCTTTGACCTTTGCCACACACCTGAGCCATGCCGCAGGCTAACGGCTACGCGAGGGCGCTTATGAGGCTCTGCAAGTCTCTGCAAAGGGAAGATGTTTTGTGGCGTAAGTAGAGTTCGGGGTGTATGCGAATATATGTTCGTGCATCTCTTGTTTCGTCAAGGGAAAATCGAATATTTTTGTGGTGATACGCGACCGCATTTCTGCATGATTGCACGTTCAAAAACATCAGACCTGCATAGTTACCAGGTTTCTCCCATCTTCATACACGCTGCTTGGTTGCAGCTGAGAGAACTCTAGCGACCCATGAATTGATGCTGATACCATCTCGTGCTGCTTCTAAAGCGATACGCTGATGCACTTCAGGCGCGATTCGAACATTGAATCTTCCTGAATACGATTTTTCCGGGATCTTGCCTTTTTGGGCGCAGAATTCGAGATAGTCTTCAACTGAGTCCGCCAGTGCCTGTTTCAGTTCATCTATAGAACGCCCCTGAAAGGTAATGACATCCGTGAGGTGCAAAACCTCTCCGTGAAAAATATCCGCCTCGGGATCATAGTCAAAACGTCCCTGATAGCCTTTGTAAGTAAGCATGTTCATGGGAGGACTCCGGCATTGGCAAGAAACCGACTGACAGATTTTACTGCACCTTTATCGGTAACAGGCTGCGGATGCGGACGATGAAATGTTGCCAGTACGCCGTTTAGGATCTGCCCAAAAATAACTTTTAATTTTTTTCTAACTTTTCTTACTGCCATCGAGAGCTCACAGCTATTGTTGTGAAGAAGGGGCAGAATGGAGGAAAGCCAAAAACTGTTCGTTGGGGTCATGATGACTATCCTCGACGAGACGCAACGGAGAATCTTTCTCGGGTCGTACAGCCAGTGTCTGGGGCACGGAAGTATCAAGAAATTACACGAATGAACAGGGCTTTCTGCGCCTATGATCATTGCCAGTAAAAAGGAAGCGAGCCAAATTACCCCTGATCCAAAATCCCATCTATGTAAAGAAGAATGTTTATCAACGCGTAAAGCTGGCTGCGGACGAAAACCTGTTACCGAAAAAATCCACGGACAGCTTCGTATCCACATTTGAAGATGCATTCTTCGTTCTAGAGCAAGGGCTAATCCGCGAAGATGTAATCTTGGAGGCCACTCATATTGTCTTACCAAACTCAATGATCTCAGGGATTTTTCACCTTGAAACCACACGGGAATGTGTGTAGGGTAAGGGAATGAAGGATTTCAGCAAACACAAGAAATACGCGGCACAATGCCTTGCAGCAATTCTAGGCAACATTGCAGCTATTGGTATGGGTTTTGTGTTCTATGATGGTAGGGGCTGGTGCTTGGTGGCTGCTGTCATAGCTGCGTATGGGGCTCTTGCTCTCGCATGGAGGTCAGGTGATTATGATTGAAGTTTTGGCTTTCCTGTTTATCTTTTCTCTTATTGGCGTTGGGCTGTTCATCACGCGCAAACCCTCGTAAACTGCTCATAAATGCCTCTTCAGAGGGGCTTCAATGCGAGATGCCAACCTTTGTCCGTTTGAAGGTTGGCGTAAAACAGACCAAAGTGAAGGCTTGAGAATTAGCTACTCTCGGGCCTTCACCAAGAATTTTTAGCCCTCTTCCTCGGAAAGGGGCTTTTTGTATCTCAAAATTTGCTAAAAATGAGATGCAAATGGAGTTGTGTTTCATTTGTGAGACATAAAGATGTGCTAGCTAGTCCCACTCAGGCTAGCACATGGATGTTTCGTAATCATGGGAAATCATTGATTGTACATGGTCAGAATACCCCCTTGGTTGTCGTTGATGGGATCAAACTGATGACGACCGCGAAAATCCGCTCCCAATGCACTATTTTTCCTATTTCCCATGAGTCGAAAATCGACTTATCGTATTTTAGCTTCTATCGCATATACCTTGTGGCCTCATGCCTCCGGAAGCTTCTGAAAAAGGCAAAGTGCTTGCCGCTAGCCATTACGCAAATGCCAAAACAGGAAGCCAAGAGTTACAGTTCACAGCTGAGTACAAGGCGCAGCAAGGTACTTAGGAGCCGTTGAAAGGCCTGTCTTAAAGGTGGGGGACAAAAAGAAACCCAGAGACTTGAAGAATCGTGGCATGATCAGCCACAGTGAAAAAGGAAAAATCTTAGAACGATGTCGAAAAAACGATCTTGACGACCAAGCGACCCTGACATAAAAAGAAAGGGCGGTAGGTGCGAACTACCGCCCAGATGGGACTATTTTCCTCTGTTTTTAAGGTATTTGCCCAGAAAGAGCAGCATTGGTGTCGGCTCTCTCTGGGCTTTCTTTATAGACCTAAGAGGTTACAAATAATTGCCGTAATCACACCGGCTACTACTTGAGCAGTTATGGATACGAGAGTCTGCTGCATGGGCAGTACCCTCCTTTGAGGGAGGATAGCCCCACAGCGTTTTTATCAGCAGCGTGGGCAGAAAACAACATGGTCATACCGTTTATTCCTGCGTATCAGGTACAGCTCACAGCCACCTGAGCACAAGGTGCAGCAAAAGATCTCGGCGCCGTTGAGACGACTGCCTTGATGGAAGACGGCTGTGAATAGTGACAGCCAAGAAGCTCACCTCCCAAGCAGGGCATTGACCTGAGCGCGCTTTTTCCCTACTCTTTCTGCGCAAATTCATGCAGGAGCTTGTGACGTACCCATTTCCTGCTTCTGACACTCTAGACGCCAAAGGAGGCGGCGTTTTCCCCTGCCATAGGGGCGCGCTGAAAGGATAGATGAAGACCATCAAAAAAATTGTGCTTGCCTATTCAGGAGGTCTTGATACCTCCGTGATTCTCAAATGGCTTATTGAGACCTATCACTGTGAGGTCATCACGGTCACAGCCGACCTCGGCCAGCCTGAAGATCTCTCGGGCGTGGAGGAAAAGGCCCTGAAAACAGGAGCCTCCAAAGCCTATGTGCTCGATCTCAAAGAGGAAATGGCCAGAGATTTTGTCTTCCCCATGCTCAGAGGCGCCGCTATCTATGAGGGTCGCTATCTTCTGGGAACCTCCATTGCCCGGCCGATCATTGCCAAGGCACTGGTGGACATCGCGCGCAAAGAAGGTGCTGATGCCGTAGCCCATGGAGCCACCGGTAAGGGCAATGATCAGGTTCGTTTTGAACTCTCCGTCAATGCTCTTGCCCCTGATATTCAGGTGGTCGCACCCTGGCGGGAATGGGATCTCATGAGCCGCACAGCGCTCACCGCCTTTGCTGAAAAGCACGGCATCTATATTCCCTCCGAAGCCAAACGCTACAGCATGGACGCCAATATGCTGCACACAAGCTTTGAGGGCAGCGAGTTGGAAGATCCCGGCAATGAGCCCCACCCCTCTTGCCATCAGCGCTGCCTGCCGGTCGAAGAAGCGCCCAATACCCCTGAGCGCATCAGTGTAGACTTTGAGGCCGGCAATCCTGTCGCTGTCAATGGCAAGCGTCTCTCCCCCTATGAACTGATCAAAACGCTGACCGATATCGCCGGCCGTCATGGCATCGGTCGTCTTGACATGGTGGAAAACCGCTTTGTGGGCATGAAATGCCGTGGCGTCTATGAGGATCCGGCAGGGGCCCTGCTTTATGCTCTGCATCGCGATCTGGAAGGCATCTGCATGGACCGTGAAGTGCTCGGTATCCGTGATATGCTGGCGGTACGCTATGCTCAATGCATTTATAACGGTTTCTGGTACGCGCCTGAGCGGGAAACCCTGCAGGCCTTCATGGATAAAAGTCAGGAGACCGTCACAGGTACCGTCACAGCCAAGCTCTACAAGGGGGCTGTCTGGCCGCTTTGCCGCACTTCCCCCTACTCCCTCTTCTCAGCCGACCTGGCGACCTTTGAGGGCGGCAACTACGACCATCATGACGCGCAGGGCTTTATCCGCTTAAACAGCCTGCGTCTCAAATTGGCCCATGCCATTCAGGAGCAGCGGGCCAAAGCAGCCAAAAACTAAGCCAAAGCCCCGGAATATCACAAGAATTCCGGGGCTTTTCTTGCAGAACGAGGACACAAAAGCGCAAAGGCTTTCCAGGGGAAATTATGGGAACCAATCAAAGCTGGGGCGGACGTTTTTCGCAGGGTCCTGCACAGATGGTCGCTGACTACACCGACTCGCAGACCTATGACCGACATCTCTACGCACAGGATATCCGTGCCTCTCAGGCCCATGCCCGCATGCTTGGCCGTCAGGGCATTATCAGCGAACAGGAGGCGGCAACACTGGTTGAGGGTCTGGACAAGGTACGCCAGGAAATTGAGGACGGACGCTTTGTCTGGAAGCGTGAACTTGAAGACGTCCATATGAACATTGAAGCCAGGCTCACTGAGCTCATCGGTGATACGGGCAAAAAACTGCACACAGGCCGCAGCCGCAATGATCAGGTCGGTCTGACCTTTCGGCTCTTTGTAGCCGATGCCCTCAAAACCTGGCAAAACAACCTGGCTGAACTTGTCGAGGCGCTATCGGCTCAGGCCGAGGCTCATCAGGAAACACTGCTGCCCGGTCTGACGCATCTGCAACCGGCTCAACCCGTCAGTCTGGCCCATCATCTTCTGGCCTATTGCTGGATGTTCATCCGCGATGCTTCACGCATCGCAGACTGCGTAAAGCGTGTGCAGACATCGCCATTGGGGGCTGCGGCCCTTGCCGGCACAACCTATCCCCTGGATCCGCTTTCTGTGGCAAACGACGTGGGTTTCCCCGCTATCTACGACAATTCCCTGGATGCGGTTTCTGACCGCGACTTTGTGGTGGAGGCGCATAGTTGCGCCGCCTTAATCATTGTGCACCTGTCACGCCTCTGCGAGGAATGCATTCTCTTTGCCAATCCCAATTTTGGCTATCTGCGTCTGCCAGATACCTACGCCACAGGCTCTTCCATCATGCCGCAGAAAAAAAACCCCGATGTCTGTGAGCTCATGCGAGGCAAAAGCGGACGCATCTTCGGACATCTGATGGGCATGCTCACCGTGCTCAAGGGGCTGCCGCTTGCCTATAACCGCGATCTGCAGGAAGATAAAGAAGGTTTTCTGGACTGCCATACCAGCATCTGCAGTTCTCTGGCCGTGATGGCAGGCTTTATCCGGGAACTGGTCTTTGTGCCCGAGCGTATGGCCGAAGCCTGCAAAAGCGGTTTTCTCAACGCCACGGAACTGGCTGACTATCTCGTGGGACTCGGTCATCCCTTCCGCGAGGCCCATCATATCACAGGTAAGGCCGTAGCCCTGGCTGAAAGCTGTGGCCTGAGACTTGAAGAGCTCAGCCTCGAGCAGCTGCAAAGCCTCTCGGCAGATATCAATGCCTCCGTCTATGAGGTACTCGATCCGGCCTGCGCCGTACGCCGCCGCGAAACGCCAGGCGGTACGGGGCCCAAATCTGTGGCAAAGCAGCTGGCAAAGGTCAAAGTATGGCTGACAGACAACAAGGCCTAGCCGATCTGACCTGGCTTGAAAAGCTGCGTCTGCCCGATATGCTTTCTGAGCAGGCCTACGAGGAAAGCTCCCAGGATGTGCGTGCCCGGCTCAAGGCAGGCATGGCCTATGCCCAGAGCGTCTTTGGTCAGGTGGAAGCAAGCGTTGAACGGCATCTCACCTGCGCAGGCCACAGCCCTCTGACCAGAGAAGAGCTCTTGCGGCCTGTGGACTGGACCTGCCTGCTCATTGCCTGTGATTATCAGGCGGCAGCCCGGGTACTCGCCTGTGCTGTTTTGCCAAGGCTCTGTGCCGTGCAGGATGTCTTTGCCATCTTTTCAGGGCCTCTTCCTCAAGCATCTGCCCTTGTCAGCCTGGAGCTTGCTGGTGTTCAAGATCTCTTCTGCCTGGACACGGCTCAAACAGAAGCGTGCCTGACCCAATTGGGAGGCTGCGGTCGCATCCTCAATCTCGGCCAGAAGCTTACTCCAGCCCTTGCAGCCAACCCTTGCCTCTGTCTCAATGAAACTGTCCCCCCACCGCTTTACGGTCTTGATCCGGAACTCTTTGCGCCCGACCTTCTGCGCGTTATGCACGGCGTTGTCCCAGAAAGCCGTCCTTCCCCACCCTCTCAGCAAAGCCATTGTGGGCTCTTTGTCTCTGAAGACCGCGCCCGTCAACTGCTGGCAAGCGGCGAGGTTGAGGACTCTCTGCTCATCACCCCAGGTTGCGAAGGCTGCTGGCGCTATCCTTGCCTGACAAGGAACTCCTTTATCAAGAGGTGCGAGCGCATCTCTCAGCTTGCAAGCTAATTTCTCAGGACGCTCTCCACTCTCATACGGTTTGTTCTGCATACAGGGCAAAAAGCTGACACGCCCAAAAGGCTCTGTAACGTGCCGGCTTCTTGCGTTCAGACCATCGCGTCAACCATCGACAAAATATTGGCTTTTTCTTGAAAAATGTACAATAAACACACTAAACACGCCTGGCGTATTTGAGTATAAATTCTACATTTTTTAGGGCGATCAAGAGAAATACGGCATCCGAAGGCTTTTTCGGGCAAGTCAGCCCACACCTCTAAAGATCAGCCACCCCGGACCGATATGGCATGTAGACGCGCGCAGCGTCACAACACAAGCCAGAAGAGACCTCAAGAGGAACGGTGGTTTATGCAGATTTTTCACAAAATAAAAGAGATCAGCGATCTGTTCGAAGCCGGCAATAACGAACAGGCCAGGCATCTGCTCCGTGAGATCCTTTCCAACTACGTTGCTCTGCACGATGAGACCGAAAGGCAGCATCTGCGCATTGAGACCATGGAAAAAATTCTTGAGCCGGAAAACAATCTTTTTTACGCACAAGGCTTTTTCTGGCTGACTTCTGATGCCAAAAAAGTGCATGGCCCCTTCTGCCCCAAGTGCATGAATACCGAAGGCGATCTCATTCTTCTGGAAAAAGAAGGCCACGGTTTTCTCTGCCCCTACTGCAATTCACGCTATCCCTCATTGCGTGAAGCTGTGGGGGCCCCGACGGGCTCGCCGCAAACCACTCATCAGGCCCATATTATCCAGTTCAATCAATAAGCCGTCCAACACTTCAGGCTTTTTTGTCCTCCTGCTTCAGGAGGATTTTTTTTGCCCACGTACAGACAACCCTTGTTGAGCCATGTGGGAGTGTGACAAATAACCATCAAAGCATTTTACCGTTCAAAAAACGGGGTTATTGACCTAAAAATATAACGATACTCGGCCTTTTCGTCACAAGTAAGGGTGAATTTGATATTTTCTTTCACTTATAATTTTTTTCTTGCCATTCTTTTCAAATACGTATTATTCTGAAAATAATCACAAAATTAAAGACGATAATGAAAGTAAAAATCAAAACAAAAAAAAGGCAAGGAGAAAAAATCATGGCAAACGCTGTCACCACACAAGATTCGGTGAGCAGAGAGGCTCAGCGCAAGGAACAGGCGGCGCTTTTGAGCTTCTTTTCCTGTCTTGTGCTCACCCTGCTCAAACTTTTTGCCGGTCTCTACACCAATTCTTTAGCCCTGCTCTCCGAGGCGCTGCACAGTGCTCTGGATCTCGTTGCCAGCGGCATGACCTGGCTTGCCGTACGCCTTGCCAGGCGACCGGCTGATGCCGATCACACCTATGGGCATGCCCGCATGGAAAATCTCTCAGCGTTTTTGGAATCGCTTTTGCTCTTTGGAGTCTGCGCCTACGTGGTCCATGAAGGTATCCATCGTCTGTTGACCGACGAGACCATGACGGAACCGACGCTCTGGGCTCTGGGTATTGTTGTGATCTCCATTGCCCTTGATCTCAACCGTGTCCGTGCGCTGCGCAAAGTGGCCAGGGAATCCAAAAGTCAGGCTCTCGAAGCTGATGCCATGCATTTTTCGACCGATATTATCTCCTCTGTGGTTGTGCTGGCAGGACTTCTTGCGGTCTATCTTGTGGGGATTTTCGATCTTGATCCGATCTGGCGCAGCTGGCTAAACAAGGCAGATATTGTGGCGGCCTTTATCGTAGCGGCCATCATCTTTGTGGTGAGCTTGAAGATGTGTCTTAAAGCCGCTCACGTGCTCATGGACGGATGTTCCCCACAGGTCACAGCGTGTGTCCGCGACATTGTGGAAAAAAGCGAAGGGGTTCAGAGCATCAAGAGCCTGCGCATGCGCTCAAGCGGGGCTGCCTACTTCATTGACCTGACCATTCAGGTCAAAGCCAGCATTTCTGTCTACGACGGTCATGAAATTTCCAAGCGAGTGGAAATGGCCATACGTGACAAATTTCCCGATAGTGACATTCAGACCCACGTTGAGCCGAGCTTTTGTCAAGATCGATCGGTTCAAAACGCAAGTGCAATATACACACAATAGCCTGCTCTTTTTGGCCTCATTGACAAAGAGAGCGGACTTTGCATAACAAGAAAGGGCGGTGCTGGTGACACCGCCCAAGGGGCAACAACTCCTTCGGTTTAGGTATTTCGCCTAATGGAAGCAGCAGTTACGTCAGCTCCCATTAGGCGTTTTTTATAGGCCTTGCGCATAGCAGAAATCAAAAAGCCCTTTCAATTTTGAGAAAGGGCTTTTTGATATTTAGCAATCTCCTTGGTCCGTAGGCAAATAATCAACGAAAGTATAAATGAAGTCTCGTAAATAGCATTAATCATTGACTTTTTTGCCGTGGCCGAAGGTTTACGGTTCTGACCACTGCCCATGCTTTATCAGAGTACTACCACTACGGGTAGATGGGGGTATTGGGACGTTTACTCACGGAAGGAGGCTTTGTTTCAAGGCAACCTCCAATTCACGTTCTCCTCAGGCACAGCAGCCTGTCGCCTGTTCAAAAACCGTCGCTTTTAGGGCTCAGAACTCGTAGCGGAATGTGATGAATACGCCATGCTGGGTGCTGTGTTCGCCAGCCTCCAGATTGTAATTCAGGCCAATCTTGATATTGTCCCTGCCAAATTCCAGACCTGCCGTGCCGCCGTAGGTCAGATAATCCATGGTCTGGCTTTTCATGCTGCTCAAATCGGAAACACCGGTAAAACGTACATCACCACGGGCATTGATGTCGCCCGCATTGGGCGTCACGCGCAGGTCCAGACTGGGCTTGACGTACCAGTTATTGTCCAGAGTAAAGCTCTTGGCAAAGGTCACTCCCACAGGGAAAGACCAGATATCCTGATGCACGGCGTCGCCTTCCAGCACGGTAAGACCGCTGCTCTCCATATCGTAGGCTTCGGTTTTGAGATGGGAGAAACGGAAGCCCGCATGGAGGGTTATGTTCAGCCAGTCGGTAACAAAGGTGTACTGTGCACGCAACCCGGCTGTGAGCGCCCAGGAGTTCACATCTGCCTCAAGGTTGCCCATCTGCATGGATGCGGGCAGTTCTTGCGCTATGCTGTTGTATGTGGAGGTAAAATTCACCTCCGCGAACAGGCCAAAGGCCCCCGGTGCCCAGCCCGCATACAGGCCCGCCCCCCAGAAGGTCAGGTTGTTGGTGGAGGAATGGAAGTCGCCGCTGCCTTCCACATAACCGCCGCCCATGTTGACGGTGATGCCCGCACGTAGGGCGTTGCCGAAGGTATAGTCAGCACCAAGGGCAACACCGCCCAAGGCCCCGTGGGCATCCATCTCATAGTTGCCGCCCTCAAGGCCGAAGCCCGACCAGTTCTGGTAGAGCGGCATGATCCACATACCGAACCCGGGTTTTGCATAGTGCATGTCAAAGCCGTCGCCGGCAGCCATGCCCGTGCCCACAGTGCCTCCCGTGTCCACAGTGAGTAGAGAACCGCCGAGATTGCTGGCACCCAAACGTCCCATGATAGCATTGGCGCCCGCATGGTTGGCCACCAGTGTCATTTGTGGCACCGCAGCTACCACTATGGCCCTTTCAACGCTCTCAATGGTGACAGAAGCCGCCAAACTGTCTGCACCGCCGTACTTGGTGCTGATGGCGCGGGAAAGCAGGCGAGTACCGCCACTCGAAGAGAAAATATGGGCGTCGTCCGTGCCGATTTCGCCCCTGCGCAGAGCACCGTCCATAAGCGATGCCGTTTCGGTATTCAGTGATGGCATGACCTGATGCGCCGGAATGGGCGTCAACGTGTACGTGCCGTCGCCGTTGTTCACAGGAGTGAGCATGATGTTATCCGAGCTCACCTCAGGGAAGACCGGCTCTGGTTCCGGAGTCGGGTCAGGCGTGGGATCTGGTGTCGGTCCGGGAGTCGGGTCCGGCGTGTAGTCGCCATGTATGTCACAGGTTATGTAGTGATAGCATCAAAGTAACAATTTTTCGAACACGCTAACGCAAAGAGAGCTTTTTGCAATTTTCCTTGATCCGTGTGCTAATAATCAACGAAAGCATAAACAAAATTTCGTAAATATCATTAATCATTGACTTTTTTTCCGTTTCCTTTTTCCCGTTTTTTTGGGTATTCGGGACTCTTTGTGGGCAACATAAATCGATGAATTATCGAAAGCAAATCGACAGATAATCGGAATGTCATAAGTAAAAAAGCTGGTGTTATTCGGACAGCATCATAGAAGAAACGCAAGCCCTGTAAACAAAAAACGCCCAAAGGGAGCTGCCGCAACTGCTGCTCTCTTTGGGCAAATTCTTTTTAGCTGTGATTTAAATGTCAAGTGCAATGGAATATCTTGGGCTGAAGAGCCTTACGAGTTTTTACAATGTAATCATACAAGGGTTTTTGCCTTTGCCAGCGTGGCGTCATATGGCGGCGTTCTGTTAGGTCTCGCCCTCAAAGGACGGGCTTTGCTGTTTATCATGCAAATACCTTATACGCCGTGAAGCCTAGCCCAAAAAAGGCCGCGCAGGCCACTGCTCTGAAACATATTTCCCGACTCAGACGCCATCATTGGCACGTTCTCTGGCTTCAGCCACCATATCCAGAATCTCGTTAATATGTTCTTTCTGAGAAAGCAGGTACGCTGTGCAGTCAGCAGCATCGAGCGGTTTGGAAAAAATATAGCCCTGAATCACAGAGCAACCATGGCCCACGATAAAATCAAGCTGAGATGGCTGTTCAACGCCTTCAGCCACCATATCCATGCCGAGCCCCTGACCCAGAGCAAGAATACCGCGAATCAAGACCGAGGAATCTTCGCTCACATTTTTGGCACCAAGACCATCCACAAAAGATTTGTCGATCTTCAGGCAGGTGATGGGCATGGAATGGAGATAGCGCAGAGAGGAATAGCCAGTGCCAAAATCATCAAGAGCAATGCGGATACCGCTATTGTAGAGGGTGCTGATGGCCTGGGTGGCGGCATCAAGTTCCGTCATCAGTGAGGTTTCGGTGATTTCCACCTCAATGTTGCTGACAGACATTTTTTCCTCATGGAGAATCTGCTGCACGCGCTCGGCAAAGCCCTCAGACAAAATGCTGCGTGCCGACATATTCACGGAAATGCGTATATCCAGACCAAGCTCCTTCCAAGCCTTGATCTGACGGCAGGCGGTATAGAGCACAAACATATCAATGCGCGTAACAAGACCTGTCTCTTCGGCCAGGGGAATAAATGCCGGCGGCGGTATAAAGCTGCCATCTTCCTTTTGCCAGCGAATCAAAGCTTCGCAGCCGACAACGACCTTTTGCGTGACATCGATCTTGGGCTGATAGAAGACCATCAGCTTTTCCTCATCCAGCGCCTTGGTCAGGGCAATCTGCAAGGAAAAACGGTGCTTGGCCTCTTCCTCCATTTCAGCGGTGAAGACGCAGAGACGACCGCGACCACGACGCTGCGCCTGATACATGCCAATTTCAGCGCGTCTCAGGATATTTTTGGGGCGTTTGCCATTATCCGGATAAAACGCAAGTCCCAGACTGGCTGAGAGCAAGATCTCACTATCAGCAATCTTGAAGCCCTCACACAGGACTTCCAGGGCTGACTGCGCCCGGCCCATGAGCAGTTCCTTATTGACATCCTTGGCGATCATCACAAACTTATCACCCTCATAGCGGGCGAGTAGGGATTGATCTCCGATGCTGGCAAGCCTGGCTGCTGTCTCGCACAGGAGCTTATCACCGACCTCATAGCCGTATTTGTCATTAATGCCGCGAAAACGGTCGAGATTGATGAAGACGACGCTGACATATTCAGATTTCTTCTCTGCCTCGGCGACAAGCTCAACCAGTCGCTGTTCGGCATAGCTGCGATTATAGAGTCCGGTTAGTCCATCATGACGTGAACGGCGCAAAATCTCCTGCTCCATGACGCGCTGCTCGCATCTGTGCATGAAAAGAATGGCCGATGCCAGAAGGAGCAGACCAATGACCAGCATAAAGAAGAAATTTCTCGTGGAGAGACTGCGGGCAAAAGCGGACAAAAGCCGCTCTCCGCGCGACTCCATGCAGCAGACATTGCGACCAAAAACGTCTCGCTCAAGGGCATAGACAAAGATTTCGTCGTGCTCTTGAAAAATTTTATAGCCCGATTCCCCATCGGCCACGACCGGCACAGCATCATAGGAGGCTTTGGGCAAAACTGAAAAACGCAGAAATGAATTGGTCTCAGCACCTGAACCGAATTCCCGGGCCAGTCGCTTGATCATCACCAGCACGCCACAGGATTTTTTTCGCAGATCCGTGTCGTAGACCTTATGAGCCCCCATCAGGAAGGGCTCTCCGGCAATACTGACCAGACCCTCAAGGCTATTGCCTCCCTGCTGAAAAAGCTTATGCACAACACTGGTCATGGTCTCTTCAACGCGAGAAATCTGCTCCTCGGAAAAATACAGAGCCTCGCCAAAGGTCAAAAAAAGTGGCTTCCCCTTGCTGTCGAAGAGTTCAAGAGCCGTCACATGCAGACTGTTGAGAAATTCAGGCGCAAATTTTTCCTGAAAGAAGGCCGCATTGTCAGCATGGCTTTCCAAATGCGCATGAAGCACATCAGAGCAGGCAATGGATCTGGTCTGCCAGGAGAAATTGGACTCGCTTAACACGAGACGCTCATGCATATGATCCATGCTTTTGATGGCCTGACGCAGCTCAATATTGTCGATACCCTCAAGCACAATATGGGAACTGACCCCATAGGCTAACACCGCAAAAAGCAGGGATAGAAGCAAAAAGGTCAGAAAAAGACGCGATTTGTGCATAATCAATCCACGATGAGATGACGCAAAAGACATCAATATTCCCACGACCTAGGCCGAAGCTAAAGCAGGACTTGGCGCCATACGGATCTGATCACGCCCATGTTCCTTAGCCTGGTAGAGGGCAGTATCAGCCATTCTGAGCAGACGGCTGACCTCATAATCCTGTCTGCTCACAGCCCAGCTTGAGGCACCAATACTCAGTGTCACCTTCCAGTTCTGCAGACTCTGGTCTGCGCGGATCTGTTCCTGCACACGACTCGCGACACCAAAGACAGATGCCTCAGAGGCACCCGGCAAAAGCACAATGAATTCATCGCCGCCATAGCGGCCGGCAATGTCATTGGCACGAATGGATTCCCTGATCTTTTCCGCGACCTTCTGCAATACCGTATCGCCCACCTGATGACCGTAGGTATCGTTGATTTTCTTAAAGTAATCCACGTCAATCAGTAAAACCCCAAGAGCCTCTGGCTGCTCTGCTTTTGGTTTCAACTCTTCAAAAGCTTGTTCAATGCAACGACGATTGGATAATTGTGTAAGAAAATCAATTTGGGCATCCCGCATGATCTTCTCATTCAATTGCTTCAATTCCACATTTTTCAAATTCAAAAGCTGTTCTTTTTGCTGGATACGCAACAAAAGGGCTCTGTTCTTCAAAATGATAAAAACTTGTCTGAAAGACAACAGTAAAATCAATATAATTGCCCAAATAAATAATATATTATACAATTCATATTTAACACCAACAAACACAAGCAAAGAAAATGTAATTAAGTATGGCAGTAAAACTCTCGTATTTTCTACCATAATTTTATTAATGATATAAACACTACTACTTTCTACATATTCCTCTTTTGGAGCTAAATTATACAAACCGCCAATTGCCAAGATCAAATAAACACAACTCCATAAGGGATCAAGATAATGACCAAGATCTATCTCATGCATATCAAGCAGCAATGAAACCAAATCTGCAACAGCAGCTGTAAATATACTTAAAGCCAGAAGCTTATTAGTGGATGTCAAAAATCTTTCAGTTTTAACATTAAACAGTAACAACATAAAAGCTGAAAGACTGGCAATATCTCCCATAGGATAGAGCACTGAGACAAATTTTGCTGAAAATTCAAGTTCTTTATCTTCGATAATTGGCTGTATTAATAAAAAGAAGACAAGTCCAACTAAAGCAAAGAAAGAAATAAATAAATCTATAGAAATACTAGCTATATTAATCTCATTACCAATGCGTAAGTACAATAAAACACCAATAACACATAGTACTGTATTAAAAATATAAAAAAAGTCGCAGATCGATGGTGTTTCTGGTTCAGCACCATACATATGATTAAGATATGCCCAGATAGCATCTCCCATCAAATAGGTCAAAGCACAGATAAAAAAAAGAGCCCATGGCAATTTTTTATGTTTTGGATGCTTAACAGCACAGTAGAAAAAAACAGGCAATGAAATCACCTGTCCAAAAAGTTCAATAATATCTGAATAATCATTAAATACCTGAATATTACAAAAAATAACAATATAATAAAGGACAAAATAACTACAGGTAAAGAGAAGAAGGTTTCTTCTGAAGCTCGCAAGCTGCATGAGGCTCTCCAAAGTGACATCAGGACATGAAGAGTACGTGATGGCTGGCTATAACGCTAAAAAATGGTACAAATTATGCAAGAAAAAGTTTCACAGGCAAGATCTGCCCTTGACTTTCCCGACACTTCAGGCACATTGCATAAAGGGCAGCAGTGACCTGCCCGTAAGATCCACTTTTCTCCAACAAAAAAAACTATGACACAGAGCCAAGTGTTTCCACCAGTTCTTCTGCTCTCAGACTCCCACCTGCCCAATGCCGTGGACAAGAAGGTGATCCGTGAGGCCGGTTGCCAGCAGATCACAAGTATGGGACTGGGAGAGGAAGCCGCACGTTTTCTGGCCGATGACCCATTGGGTGCGGCCAGTCGTATCACTGTGGTCAACGAGCGGCTGACCGATATGAGTGGAGAACAGTTCTGTACGCTTGTGCGCATGCATCCGCGCCTGACAGGCATTCCTCTGCTTCTGGTGCTCGCCTCGGAAAACGAACGCGATCAGCTGCAGGTTCTGGGGTGCGGAGCAAGCGATCTTCTGGCCAGGCCATTTTCTGTCGAGGTGATGCAGCGCAAGCTGCAAAATCTCTCAAGTGCTATTCTGCCAGCCCAGAAGCTCGCTCAGACCAAAAGTCTGATTGACAGCAGTGCATTTGACGCCTGCCTCGACGATCTCCAGAGCCTGCTGAGACCAAACCGCCACAGACCGGAAGAATTCTTTAAGGCCGGCATGCAGTGCCTAGCCCAGAAAAAATGGAACAGTGCCATTTCCGCCTTTCACAGAGCCATGTCCTCGCAACTGATCAAAGGCGAGGCCGAGCTTGGCATGGCCTGCGCCTATAAGGGCAAGGGTAAAGAACGGGAAATGACGCTCTGGTTGCAGAAGGCCTGTGATTCCTTTGTCGCCTGCGGCAAATGGCAGCTTGCACGCATGGTCTTCGCACGTCTTGCGGCGCGCGGGGAGACACGCAACCCCTTCTTTGTGCAGGCCAGAAAGCAAATTCTCGATGGTCACTATGAAGACGCCGTCACAACGCTCATGGAAAGCCTTGCGACGGTCTCGGAAAGCGTAGCCGGAGCGAAGATGGCCGAGCTCTGTACCCTGGCTCAGACCCCGTCACTGATGCTTGACTACCTCAGTTCAGCCATTGGGCAGCGTATGGGCGATGACTCCCCCCTGGCAGGCTGCCTCTTCCGCAATTTTTCCCTCAAGCAAAAGGAGCAGAGTGAACGCGAAGAAAAGGCAAGTGAGGAGCGCGCGCTGAACCTTTCCCGCAGACTGCTCAAGACGGAAACTCCTGTCGAGCCCGAGCCCAAGACATCTCAGCGTCCTGTCAAAAACCAGGGCAAGGTCGGTATTCCCACCCGCGAAGAAGAACGTATCCCTGAACTCTTCTCACTGCCTGATGATACTGTCAAACTCGGAAGCAATCCCAAGCTTCCTGACTTTAGCGCACCAACGCCCCTGCGTTTTCCAGGTCTTGGCGATCTGCTGACCATGATCAAAATGACCTGGCATTTGGTGCGCAAGCAGCACCACTCCTTTTGACATCCTCCCCTCGCCTTACGGGAGGGGATTCCTGCTGAAACACGGTATTTCTACCGGGTTCCACAGGTGGGTTCCTGCAGAAGCGCGGACGCTTGAGTCAGAACATCACCATAGGCTCATACGGCATGCCCTGCCACCAAACTCTTCTTAGCCGCGATACCTACCGTGGCCATCACTTCACTCAGCTTCTCCCCGCACAAAAAACCCCTTTTCAGGCAGACGCTGACCCGTACGCGCAAGAGCCTCGCTCAGAAGATGCGTCACAGCCGCACGTCCTTCCTTGCCAAGATCCAAACTGAAATCTGTGACAAAGGTCTGAATGTGGGCATCTATGACCGCATCAGAGAGCTCCTGGGCATGGGCGCGAATATAGGCGCGGCTGGCAGCGGGATGAGCTCTTGCGTAGCGCAGACTCTCCGCTATGGCCTGTTCCACGGCTAAGGCCAGCGTCTCAGAAATATCTCTGCGTACCACAATACCGCCAAGCGGCAGGGGCAGGTGATAGGTCTTCTCCCACCACTCTCCCAGATCAAGCACTTTCACCAGGCCCTTCTGGGCATAGGTAAAGCGCCCTTCATGGATGATCACCCCAAGATCCACCTCGCCATCGGCCACGGCGTCAATGACGTTACTGAACAGCATTTCACGCCGCTCACCCTGGAAAGCTCCGGTCAGTGTCAGTAAGAGATTGGCTGTGGTCATCTGCCCTGGAATGGCAATACGGCCACTTCTCAGGGTTTCATCAGGTGTGCCTTTGCGCGCCACAAGGAGCGGTCCGCAGCCAAAACCCAGGGCTGCGCCTGCTGAGAGCATAGCATAATGCTGATGGCTGCGCACAAGCTCACCCACACTGATTTTGGAAAATTCCGGGACCTTACGCGCCACAAGCGTGTTGAGTTCCTCAACGTCAGCCAGATGCGGAGTTAACTGACAGGGAGATGGGACAAGACCGTGCAAGAGGGCATGAAAAATAAAGGTATCATTGGGGCAGGGCGAAAGACCAAGGGTATATGCGGGCATGTAGTCTTCCTTGCAAAAAATTTTCTCTAAACTACCTATTTTTTCCCTCTGAGACAAGTCATTTGCCCTGACCTGCAAGCAGGAACTCCCTGCACAACGGCCTTGCCAAAGTAGGCATTGCGACCTAAAAAGAAAAAACTTGTCCGCCCTGCGGCGTTTTTTCCCAAACTCTGAATTCCAGGAGATCTGACCGGCCTTTTGCCCGGCAAGATGACAGACATGCTCAATGCCACCTATTATCAATCCCTTGGTCTCGGCGACATTTTGGACAAAGTGCTCAATGGCCAGCGTCTCAGCTTTGACGACGGCATGGCCCTATTCAGCTGTCCCGACCTCACGGCCGTTGCGGCTCTTGCCCTGCACAGACGCTGTCAGCTGCACGGCGATAAAACCTTTTATGTCGTCAACCGTCAGGTCAACTATACCAATATTTGCGTCAATGGCTGCCGCTTCTGCGCCTTCCGCAGAGACGAGGGCAAAGATGGCGCTTTTGTCCTCAGTCATGAAGACATTTTAGCGCGTATTGACGATGCCCTGACCCATTGCCCGGGCCTGGATGAACTGCACATTGTGGGCGGCTGTCACCCGCATCTGCGACTTGCCTGGTTTGAAGAGCTCTTTGCCAAAGTGCGGCAGAAAGCTCCTAATCTTCCCATCAAGGCCTTCACGCCTGTGGAAATTGCCCATTTTGCCAAACTCGAGGCTATCTCAAGTCTTGACGTGCTCAAACGCCTCAAGGCCCAGGGCCTTGTGATGATGCCGGGCGGAGGCGCCGAGATCTTCGACGAAGAGCTGCGCGCCCAGCTCTGCCCGCAGAAAGCTGATTCCGCAACCTGGCTGCGTATTTCAGGTGAGGCCCATAGTCTCGGGATCACAACCAACTGCACCATGCTCTTTGGGCATCTGGAAAGCACGGCCATGCGCGTGGATCATCTCCTGCGCCTGCGGGCCCAGCAGGATGCTTCAGGCGGCTTCACCTGTTTCATCCCCCTGCCCTTTCTCCAGAAAAACAATCAAATCGTTCTGCCCAAAGAACGCCGGGGTCCCGTCAACGCCCTCGATCAGCTGCGCACTATCGCCGTTTCACGCCTGCTCTTGGACAATATTGCCCATATCAAGGCCTACTGGATCATGCTCGGCGTCAAACTGGCCCAGACCGCGCTCTGGTACGGAGCCGACGATCTCGATGGCACCATTGAAGAAGAACATATAGGGCATATGGCCGGTGCCCGTTCAGCCCAGTCGCTGTCCCTGCAGGAGCTGGAAACCATGATCCGCGCATCGGGCTTTCGTCCTGTGCGCCGCAATGCCACTTTTCACAGAGTAGATGAGGACGAGCAGACAGAGCCGCAAACGCGCTTTGTTCCAGCCCACTCTCCCTTCCAGGAAGACAGCGAGGTCGTCCAGGCAGCCCAAGCAGCCCAGGCATCGCAAAGGCTGAGCCGTGCCCAAGCTGAGACGCTCTACTACAGGGCAAGTCTTGAAACCCTGGCGCATCTTGCCCATGGTGTACGCAAGCAGAAACATGCCCAGCCCATTGTCACCTATGTAGGTGACCGCAATATCAACTATTCCAATGTCTGTGTCTGTGGTTGTCGCTTCTGTGCCTTCTTCAAGGCACCCGGTGATCCCAAAGGCTATGTCATCACGCGCGAAGAAATGCGCCAGAAAATCGAGGAAACCCTCAAGCTCGGGGGGACACAGATTCTTCTGCAAGGCGGCCACCACCCGGATCTTCCCCTTGAATGGTATGAGGATTTGCTGCGCTGGATGCATGAGACCTGGCCAGGCCTGCACATCCACGCTTTTTCCCCGCCTGAGATCGCCTACTGGTCTCAAAAATTCGGTCTTTCCGTGGCAGAGATCATCTCCCGTCTCAAAGCCTGCGGGCTGGCCTCCATTCCTGGCGGCGGTGCTGAAATTCTGCACAATGCCGTACGTGCCCAGGTCTCACCCAATAAATGCTCAGCTGACACTTGGCTCGATGTCATGCGTACGGCCCATCAGCTAGGCATGCGCACCACAGCGACCATGATGTTCGGCCATGAGGAACAGCCCAGCCATCGTCTGGATCATCTCTTTGCCCTGCGTGATCTGCAGGACGAAACCCATGGCTTCACAGCCTTTATCCCTTGGACCTTCCAACCAGAACATACGCGCATTACCGTGCAGACCCTGCCGGCTCCGGCCTATCTCAGGCTTCTGGCCATCTCCAGGCTCGTCCTCGACAATTTTGACAATATCCAGGCCTCCTGGGTGACCATGGGCCCGGAAATCGGTCAGTGCGCCCTCTTCTACGGAGCCAATGACTACGGTTCCCTCATGATTGAGGAAAACGTCGTGGCCGCAGCTGGTGTCAGCTACCACATGGATCGCTCGCAAATCCATGCGGTGATCCGCGCAGCCGGCTATACGCCCACACAACGCACCATGGACTACCGCCCCGTTGATCCACAGCCTCTTGTCTGAGATGTTTGCATGAGCAAGACCATAAGCCTTGGCCGAATTGCCTTCATCAATGTTCTGCCTGTCTACTACGCCCTGGAAGAAGGTATTCTTTCTCATCCCTTCAACCTAGTCTATGGCATTCCCTCGGCCTTAAACGACAAGATGAAAAACGGGGAACTGGCCGTTTCCTCCTGTTCGTGCATGGAATACGCCAGGCGCTGGCGCAACTATTATCTGGCCAGCGATCTCTGCATTGCTTCGCCGGGGCCTGTTATGAGTGTGCTGCTCCTCTCCCAGGCACCTCTTACAGAGGCTGACGGGCACGAGATTCTCTTCAGCGGCCAAAGCCATACCTCTGTTGTCCTCACGAAACTTCTGCTGCAGGAACGCCTGGGCCTCAAGCATGTCCGATTCCGCACAGGACAGGTGCGTGAAAGTCTTGAAGCCGGGGAAAAACCCTGGGCTGTTTTAACCATCGGCGATGAGGCCCTCAGTCTACGCAAGCATCCCGACTATCCTATACGTACGGATCTTGCCTGCGCCTGGAAGGAATGGACAGGTCTCCCCTTTGTCTTTGCCGTGTGGATTATCAGTCGCAACGCTGCCCAAGAGGGACTTTTCACGGGAGATCCCACGGAACTGATCAGGCAGAGCCGATCGTGGGGCCTTGCCCACCTTGAACAGTGTCTGAGCAAGCTCCAGGGCAAAACACCACTTTGTCAGGAAGAACTTTTCTACTACTACAGTCAGGCTCTCTGCTTCAGTCTCGGCCCCAAGGAATGCCAGGGTCTCCAGCTCTTCTACGAAAAATCCGTGAAAGCCGGACTTCTTGAGGAAGTACCGCCGCTGACCTTTTTCCCCGCCTAACAATCCTTTCGAGAAAGCACAAGGGCACAGAAGCCATGTGGTTTCTGTGCCCTTTGACTATGCTTCGGCCGGAGCTGCCGAAAACGTCTCACACTTATTTTTCGGAGTTGGGATCACCAATCACCGTCTCAGGACCGGCAAAACGATTTCTCGGCAAATTCTGCTGCGCATGCTTTGCATTAGCACGAGCCTTGACCAGATAATTCTTGGACATCAGTTTGGTGCCGGCTGGATATCCACAGACACGAATATAATCCTTGGGTGAAACATGATGGACACGCTTCAGATGCGCGCCAAGCGAAGAAAACTGCGCACGACAGATACAGCAGGTAATTTTGTCCTCACCAATGGCAGCATCAATTTCAGCGCGAGATTTGATCCTGAGGTCCGATTTCTTCAATTCTTTATAGCCTTTGGCTCCGCGTTTTTCACCATCAGCATTTTTTTCCCGTTCAGCTGCATTTTGAAGTTTCTCGGCATTTTGCAGGAGCGCCAGTTTCGCTTTCAGAACCTCTTCCTGAATGAAGGAGATGGGTTGACCGGGATTTTGCGCATAAATGATCTGAAAAAGCTGGAGATCTTCATTCTCAATGGGCATACTTAACTCCTTGCTAGGGTAAAAAAAGGTTTACAGGACTATTTTTCTGTCTCTTAGCAAGTCAAAGTCTGTACGTCAAGAAAAATGCCACGTGCTTGCCATTTTTTCCAAGAAAAGTGTGGATAATCATTGACTAAAAAGGCATTCCACGTTGAGATTATTCCAGTAATAAAGTTTTTTTTGCGTCAAATAAAGAAAATGAAAACAGTCAAGATTTGCACGGTAAACAGGGTATGTGAAAATTCCCAAAGAAAAAGGCTGATAATCTAAACGTACCTAGCAAAGGCTGCTCGATCTATGTCTAAACAATTGTCCACAAAGAAGGCAGAATCTCGCAGACTCTGCCTTCTTTTTTCAAATCTCGACTTTCGACGGTGTTTGATGCCTGGAAATCCCCGGATATAGCCGGCATTTTGGGATCAGATAGGCCAAAGTAGTGAAAAAATGAGCCGAACGCTTGCTTGCCCCCTGCTGGCGATCTGCGCTCACCGCAAAGTATACCACTTTTGTTACTATCTCCGAGCGAAGAAACCTACCGGAAAACGCTCTTCATGACCATGTCACAACTCCTCAAGCGTCCGGGGCTTCCATATCTGTCGTTCCCCTCCAAGGCAGGTATCTCAACGGTACCTGGGTCTTTTGCTGTACCTTGTGCTCAGGTGGCTGAGAAATGTAATCAGCAGCTACGTCGGATGGCAATGGATGGCAATTACCCCCGTTGACAATAAGCTGGCATGTGCTAAAAAGAAAGGGCGGTAGCTGTAACTACCGCCCAGATGGGACTAGCTCCCTCAGTTTTTGGTATTTGCCCAGAAAGAGCAGCATCGGTGACGGCTCTCTCTGGGCTTTCTTTATAGACCTAAGAGGTTACAAATACTAGCCGTAATCACACGGGCTGCTACTTGAGCAGCTATGGATACGAGAGTCTGCTGCGTGGGCAGCACCCTCCTTTGAGGGAGCCCCAGAGCGTTTTTATCAGTAGCGAGGGCAGAAAACAACACTGGCACAGCGTTTATTCCTGTGTATCATCCTGCGTGCCAAAGTATTTGCTAAAAAAAGGGCAACCCAACCCAGGGTTGCCCTTTTTTCTTTACTGCAGGCACTTTGCCAACTCTGCCCCTACAACTTACGGCCTGTATATTTTCTTTGCCTCAGTCCACAGTTCTCAGTAGTTCTCTGTCCGGTCAACTAACTGATTTACCGTTTAACAGTTTTATGTATAATCTCCTCATGTGCTTGATAAATATCAGTCTCTGATAGCCCAAGTTCATCTTGTAACGTCTCAGGCACAGTTTCTATACTACCAATAACATGACGAGGATTGCGAAGTTCGCAGCTCAAAAAATGTTCGTAGTCAGGTATTCCAGTACTTTCACTGCAGTGCCAGCAAGCGTATTGTGCTAGTGGCATAGCAACTCCTGCTTTTCTCCACTTTTCAGCAATAGCGTCAATAAGCTCAGCAAAATGGGTGTGTTGCATTTCTTTAGCGAGCTTTGCAAGTACCGGTAGAGAGCGTTGCTACTGTTCAGCGAACTTCTGTCGCAGAACGCTCACCTGCTGTTGTCGGCACTTGCGCCCCAAAAGGAAGATTTGCCGGATTCAGAGGATCCTGAGGATTTGTGGGAACTGCTCCCGGAGACTGTGGAGGCTGGGCCCCAAAAGGAAGATTTGCCGGATTCAGTGGATCCTGAGGATTTGCGGGAACTGCTCCCGGAGACTGTTGGGGCTGAGCTCCAAAAGGAAGATTTGTCGGGTTCAGAGGATCCTGAGGATTTGCGGGAACTGCTCCCGGAGACTGTTGGGGCTGAGCTCCAAAAGGAAGATTTGTCGGGTTCAGAGGATCCTGCGCTTGCGGCGCATCTTTGGCCGCGCCGACAGGATCAAGAGAAAGCAGCTTTTCCTGCACCTCACCTGGACCTGGAATGACAAAGGTTTCTGGATTCATGCTGCTCCAGGCCATCCACATAGAATAATTGCCATAAAACTGCCTGAGTGAGGCGCCCTTCATCGTACCTTCCACACACGTCCCCGTGGCGGGATCCCAAATACTTCGCGTGTGGATATCCACAATGCGGCCGTTTCTGCGAACGTAGAGGAAAGGTTCTGCCCAAACCTTGCGGTCAAAGAGGCGCACCACATCGAGCTTTGTATCATGCATAGCAACCAGCGCCTGGGGTCCGAGGAAAAAATTCACAGCCCCCTTGCGTTTGACATACTTGATATCAATGGCCAAAAGCACACCCTGCAACTCAAAACAGAGGACAGGTGTTTTCTTATGCAGACGTCGGTCAAGACGTTGCATATGGTAAATGGTGACGTCGTTGTCATAGTAGGTGCCGGTACGCAGGTAATTGCCATAAGGATCACGTCCATAGGCCTTACGTCCATTGGGAGCATTCAGAACCTGGGCATTGGGAAAAACACGTGAAGCAGCACCCCAGGTTGTCCAGTAGACCGTAAGCATGGGCAGTCCCCTGCCCATGAGCGGACCTTCAATGGCCATGCCCAGTTCCTGCAACCAGAGACTGCCCGTATTGCGATCAATAAGCACGGAATTGCCATCAAAGAGGCGGCCCTCATTATCAAAGAGCAGATTCAGCCCGTTCATTGAGGCGTCGTAGGCCGCAAGGGTACCTGTTATGGGACAGTAGGTAACAAGGTAGGCGTAGTCGTCGATGAGCTCATTGACCAGCTGATGCCAGACCATGATTTTCTGCGGATAAATATGCGGACCATCCGGCATCATGACCACAAAGACGATTTCCTCACGCTCCATATTTAAATCCGCTTCCTGCACCTTGATATAGGTGGGATTGAAAATGGCCGGAATAGCGCCGTATTTAATGGAGGTGATCACAAGATTGTCGGCAATGCGCTTGAGGTCCTGAAAGGTCTGCGGCCG
>JAFXOX010000035.1 GCA_017528345.1 Desulfovibrio sp. | reverse complement strand
TACAAGCCCCGTGACGTTGAAAATTGCAGGGACAGGCCCAGACCTTGAGCGGCTAAAGGCCATGGCAAGTCATGATCCTCGCATCGAATTTTTAGGGTATGTCCCAACGGAAGATCTGCCGGGGCTTTATGCCCATGCCCTTTTTGTACCCTTTGTGCCCTATGACGAGGACTATGGTCTGATCACCATTGAGGCCATGAAATCACAAAAAGCCGTCGTAACGACCCGTGATGCCGGAGGGGTCTGCGAATTTGTGGAAGACGGTGTGACGGGGCTTTGTACAGACCCTGACCCCAGAGCCTTGGGAGCCGCCTTTCAAAAGCTTCTTGATGATCCCATGGGTACAGAAGCCATGGGCAGGCGTGCCTTTGAGCGCGTGGAAAAGATCACTTGGGAACACACTGTACACACGCTTTTGCAGCATGTGGAGAGTGGACACAAGATTGTGTCGCAAGAGCGCAGCCGAAAAATCCTTGTGCTCAGTACCTTTCCTGTGGGTGAAAATCTTTTTGGCGGGCAGAGACGGCTTTTGGCGTACTGTACAAGCCTTGCCAGACGTTTTTCGGTTGTTCTTATCGCTTTGGGCAGCTTTACTCAGGTGACAGGTCAGAAGCGCCTTCTAAGTCCCCATCTCACGGAAATTGTCCTTCCCATGTCTGCGCAGGAGATAACCCTTTGTCAGCAACTGCATCAGCAATATAACCTCAGTCTCGATGATCTGGCGGCGATGCGTACCTGTGCAACGCATAGCGAGCTTTTGGAAACCCTGCAGCAGCATGCCGATGCTGATCTTGTTGTGGCTTCCCACCCCTATCTGTATCCTGCTTTGGCCAAGGCCCTTCCGGATCACCCCTGGATCTATGACGCCCACAATGTGGAAGCGGACTTGAAAGCGCAGGCTCTTAGGGAATGCGCCCCACATTTGGTGAAAGAGGTCGAGGCCGTAGAAGGCGCCTGCGCAAGGGGTGCCTTGCGCGTGACCTGCTGCTCACGAGCTGATGCTCAGCGCCTTGCCGAGCGCTATCATCTTGAGGAATCCTCCCTTGCTCTCTATCCCAATGGTTGCGATACCGTGCACACGGTCTTTGCCGGAGAGGAGGAGCGCCTTGAGCTGCGCAAGCGACTGGGTTTTCCCGAGGCAAAGCTCTGTCTTTTTCTGGCAAGTGAACATAAGCCCAATACTGAGGCTGCGTTTCATTGCATAGCTCTGGCCAAGCAACTGTCAGAGGTTCAGTTTCTTCTAGCAGGTAGTGTGTCCACACAAGCTCTTCTTCGCAATCGCTCGTTACCCAAAAATGTTCACTTGCTTGGGCTTGTCACAGAAGCAGAAAAACAGGTTTTGCTGAAGGCCGCGCATATTGGTCTCAATCCCATTACCTCAGGCTCAGGTACCAATCTGAAGATTTTGGAGTATTTTGCCTGTGGTCTTGAAAGTGTGAGTACGCCCTTTGGTCTTCGTGGGCTTGAGCATGAATGCTGTGCCAAAACCCATGTGGCTGAACTTGACGATTTCCCAAGAGAGATCCGGAATATACTTGAGCATCCGCAGGCCGCAGAAGATCTTGCCTGGCTTGCCCGCTTTGTACAAAGCCACTATGCCTGGGAAGTTGTCATGGAGAGCCTTGTAGGGCTTGTGGACGATGTCCTTGGGAAAGCTGGAAATTATAAGAAGAGCTCTGTGTCATAGAGCGTGGTTGGCAAGAGTGAAGATTAGTACTGGCGTGATAGATGGGCTTGCTTGAAAAGCTTGAGCGTGTAAGCCAAGTCTGAGAGGCGTTTTTTGAGAAAGATAGAGGATAGGGTTGTCCATTAACAACAAAAATATTCCAGGCTTAACAAACGCGTCAAGTCTTCTGTGACTTACAGCGGTAACTGTAATATTTTTACATAATTTATCTTTCTTACAAATCAATACATATTTATTAATATTATGGATTATTTTGTATTGTTTTCAAAAAACTTCATGATATATGTAGATAATTATAATTATTAAAACTTATGTGACTTAAAATTTCTATTTTTGTTATATTTATCATTAGAAAGATATAGTTGTCACCTAAACTTCTTGCCTGGTAAGTGTCTGCCAATATGACCTATATAGATTTTTTGCATCGTTTGGCTTGTGTTGATAGAAAAGTAGATACGATTACTATCACTAATACTCATATGTGATTCGCAAAGTAATTCTATGGATTGGCTGCAATCTCCCTGCGACCCCTCTGTTTTAAAAGTAAAAATATGTTTTTGGCCATTTTTACCCTGAGTGGCAGTATCACTTTCTGAGGGTGTGTCGGTTTTTGTCCCGCAAAGAGGAAGTATAGCGTCTGATATTATCCGTAAAAAGTCGTGGGGTAGCGTAAACGCATCAATAGGCTCCTTTTGTGGAAAGGACAGTAGGTATTGTGCGGAGAAGAATTCAAAAATCCAGACGAAGAGGTCAGTGCGTAATAACTAATTAAAAGGATCTACAAACAATAAAGGGAATAGGGTAGGTTGGCAGTTTTTTATAATAGATACAAACAGGGATGTATTTTCCCTATTTACACCTAATTAGGAGAGGGCAACTTCCAAGAGATTGATGTCCTCCAACCTAGTTGGAGATCTAAAATAGATGCAAGTGATGATATTTGTTGTGCCACTTGGGAAGCCCAAGAGAAACGAACTGAGGTGCTTGAAAAATTTTGGCGTACCGTAACGCCTGACATCGTTAGGGATTCCATCTGCCCCTATTTGCTACGATTTTGTTTTACGGTTAATGAGCCGCATTGAGACAGCATGGCTGATGAGTTGGCTGCAATGGCGAATACTGCTAACGGGGTATTTGTCTTAGGGATCGATGACAAATCCAGAATGGTCACTCGGCTCCCCCATGACAAACTATAGGGGACGACATAAAGAGTCCGTAGAAACAAAAATACAGCTAAACCAGCACACCAAGCGGGTTTTTTGGTTATCACACCATCAAACGCTGGAATATCCATATATTACAGGTTTCCACTCGGTAGAAATACCGTGTTTCAGCAGGAATCCCCTCCCGTAAGGCGAGGGGAGGATGTCAACAGCTTTCCTATGGCGTTAAGGCCTTGCAAGGAAGTTTGTGGGCGCCTGGTCCATGGCTTTCTGCTCTTCACGTTTGCTCACAGAGAGAGACGGCAAAATGCCATCCCTCGTATTCGCTATTTTGCTTCCGTTTTTTTCCTGCTTTGGCGCGTCTTTGGCTTTTTTTGGCCATCGGCGTCGGACGTGGCCTTTGCTCTGCGCCTGGCGGATTTTGGCGCCTTTTCCCCAATTTCGTCATCGTCTTCTACAATGACAAGATCCTCAAGGGATTCGCCTCCCAGAGAGGAAGCGTTCGACCCTGTCAGAAGCAGTGCTTCTGTGGCGGCAATGGTCTTTGTTTGGTCAAGATCGGCAATGGCTTTGAGATTATCCTCATAGAAGGGCGCCTGCAGATGCTGGAGATTGGTGACAATGGCGCGGGAGATGCCGTCCACATCGGTAAAGTCCACAAGGCGTATGCCTTTGAGATGCTGAAATTCCTCCACAGGGGGCGTCTTGGAGGCGACCACGGGCAGTCCCAGACCACAGGCTTCGAGGAAGGACCAGGAGAGAATGAAGGGACTTGTCAGGTAGACATGGCAGGCACTGAGTTTGAGCATGGCAAGATAGAGTTTGTGCTCGAGAAAACCCAGGAAATGCACATGGCTCCAGTCAAGACTTGGGCCAAGCTCGTTTTCCATGGATTTGCGCCAGGTTGTGCCCTCGGGATTTTCGCGGCCATAGCCTGTGTTTTGGATGCCGGCATCCCGACCCATGACAATGACATGGGCATCAGGCACAGCTTTCAGGACCTTGGGGAGAGCGCGCATGAAGTAGTGAAAACCGCGCACAGGCTCGAGATTGCGCGCGCTGAAGGTCACAATGGGCATGCCGCGTTTGAGTTTGAGATGTTGGGCGGGAATGCCAAGGGTGCGTGGCGTGACCATGGCCAGCTCCTTGAGATCAAGACCCTCGTTGATGACCTGGATCTTCTCCTGAGCCCAGGCTGGAAAGCGGCTTTTCTGCCACTGGGTGGGGGAGATGGCGGCATCACACTGACTTAAGGCATAGAGGAAGGTGGTATTTTTCAGGCATGATCTGAGTTCCTCTTTGTCGGTGAGTTTGGGGAATTCAGGATCAAAGTTCACTTCCTGTCCTTCAAGATTGTAGAACCATTCCGCATAGACCACAAAACGCGCCTTGGGCCAGACATTTTTCACAAAGAGCGCTTCGCCCCAGCCGGGATGGGCATAGATCACATCGGGTTTGAGACCTTTGGCTTTCAGAGCCTGCATGGCTTGGTAGCAGCTTTCAGCGCGGATGATTTTGGAGTCCATTTCTTTGAGGAGATAGGGCCATGTTTCGTAGTCTGGCTGGCGTACGGGCAGATAGCGGATAAGGTGTACGCCGGGAATTTTTTCCTGGGGATTCATGGCGAGAGCAAAGACGCTATGGCCCTGAGAGGCAAGGGATTTGGCCACAGAACCGAACTGGCCGGGAAAAGACTGGTGAATGAAGAGGATAGTGCGTGGATTCATGCAATGGCTTCCTTAGCGATACTGTCGGTTGCGAGGTGGAAGGGCAAGACCAAAATAGGGTTCGGTCACAGTACTGAGAGGCAAATTGGGATTATAGAAGGGGTCTTCGTAGGTTCCCCACAGTGTTTTGAAAAACTGCATTTCGCGCTCGGCCCGCGCTTTGTTCATGGGCTCGGTATCGCGCCCGCGGCTTGCCGATTCATGATGGCGCAGGCGCGCATAGGGGGTCCAGAGAATGCGCAGGCCACATTGGCGCACGCGCAGGCAAAAGTCCACGTCATTGAAGGCAACGGGAAAACGGCGGCTGTCAAAGCCGCCAAGGCGTGTGAAGAGCTCTTTGCGTGTGAGCAGGCAGGCAGCTGTGACGCAACTGACTTCGCGTACAAGCTGATTGCTATACATATAGCCGTCGTCTTCATCAAGCCAGTGATTGCCAATATGGGAGGCTAACTGATGGGGGCCGATGACCACGCCTGCATGCTGCACAAGATCATTGGGCCAGAGCAGTTTGGCGCCCACGCAGCCCACGGAGTTTTGTGCAAGCAGAAGGGAGAGCATTTCAGAGAGCCAGTCAGGCTCAAGAATTTCCGTATCATTGTTGAGAAAACAGATGACATCGCCCCTGGCCCTGGCAACGGCAAAATTATTGATGGCAGCGTAGTTGAAGATGCCTGGGTACGAGAGTATGCGCACATCTTCCCTGGCTGCGGCCTCTTTGAGGAGAGCCAGACTCGCTTCCTCGCGACTGTCATTATCCACAATGAGCACTTCGTAATTATGCCAGCTTGTCCGGGCAAGGGAGCTGAGGCAGCGTGCCAGAAGAGAGGCGTGATCGCGTGTGGGGATGATCAGGGAAACGAGAGGGGGCGCTTGTTCAAGCCTGTAGCGGACGCGTAAAAGCGGCTTTTTTGTGCCGGCTTCAATGGTGATATTGGGATTTCTCCTGTGGAGCGCTGTTTCCAGCGCTTGCCTGCGCAGACTTTCGAGAGACTTGGGTTCTTCAAGGCTTAGAACTTCTGGCAGATGCGCAATGCCGCCTGTGTCCTGCGCCGCACAAACGAGCTCTACGCGCAGGGCTTCCATGGTTTTTGCCGTGTGACAGCGGGCAAAGAGCTCCCAAGTCACAAGCAGGGGGCCCAGATAGTCGTAGCCTGCGAAGTAGTTCAGATCAAAGGCGGGCTTGAGACGAAGCTGCGTTGGATCATGAAGATCTGCACCATCGGCGTAGACAAGAGGGCGGCCTGAGGCTTTCTGGGTAGCGATTAACAGGCTCAGCGCCTGAGGCTGCAAACGCTCACCCGGCTTGAGCAGCAGCACATAGTCGGCCTCCTGTTCACGGATCGTGAAGCTGATTCCCTGCTGTTTGGAGAGTATGGCCTGGCAGGATTTGGGGGAAAGGCTGTGCAGGCTATTGTCCAGGGGATCAGCCTGAACAAGGCAGAGGCGACATTGTTCTTTGACTGAGACTGCGGCAGGGGGAAAGGCTTTTTGCCAGGCTGTGGCATCGATCAGGCAGCCGGGATTGTAGATCTCAAGACGCGAGAGGATATGTGCGAGAAAGGCTTTGTCATCCTTACTCAAGTGCTTGCGATGAGTCAGCCACTGGTCAAGATGAGTCGCTGTGAGGCAGATCTGAACAGGGCTTTGGGGGTGGGGGTTGCCATGCGTGTCGACAATAGCAAGGGTGTGTGTGAGGCCGTCGGCGAGACGCTCTGGCAGAGTCAGGAGAAAACCATGGCCATCGCTGACCTTGGGGCGGAAGCGGCGGGCGCCAGCTTCTGTGCGGGCAAGGACTGTGCCGTTTTCTCTGACCTCAAGGGCCACGATAGCAGCGGGGTTTTCGCTATGGATGACCCAGCCTGACAGGGCAAGACCACGGTCGAGGAAAAGCTCACCGTGCAAAAGGCTTGTTGGATTTCGGCTGTTTCGCTCTTCCGGGGGGATGTCTTGGGCAAGCGAGAGCGGTTTATCCACATATTCCTGGGTATTGGCCTTGCGCACGCGCAAGGTACAGCCCTCTTCCAGGAGCAGCGGCGGAAAGGGCAGGATAAAGCCCAAGCCCTGGGGATGGGGAAGATCGGCCTGGGTGATAGATACAGGTTCGTCATTGGCCAGAAGTTCTAGCCAGAGGGGGTCAGTCCCCGTGATCCAGCCTGTGACAAGCAGACCTGTAACGGAAAAATGCCCTTCAATCATAGCGCTTCCTCGAGTGCGTGGCAGGGCAGATGCCCAAGATGGTGCTCCCAAAGCCATTGCCGAAAGAGGTCAAGGCATTGTGGATCAAGACCTGGAGGAACCAAAATGGCTGAGCAGATGCGGTACTGTTCAGCGCAGTCTGTGTGTGCTTGGAGAATATTAGCAGGGGTAAGCGCGCCTTGCCAGATTTTGGTGAGGGCCGGGACAAAGAAGAGCCAGTTGGGACGGAACTTGGCGAGCGCAGAGAGACGCTGCCAGCCTGAGCGTGTGCGCGGGGGCAGCACAAGCAAAAGATCTTCCTCTTCTGGCAGCTTCGGCTTCCAGGGCGTACGTGAAAGGGTTTCGTTGGGCGAGGCGTCATCTGGGATTGTGGGAAGAGCAAGGCTTGCCAGAAGCTTACATAGCCCGTGGGGATCACCGGCACAATTTGCCTCTTTGAGCGTTTTGTGCAGATAGGAGGTCGCGACGATTCCCTGAAAGTGACAGTCTGCAAGGGTTTTACGGAGAAGCTGTGCATCTTTGGGCAGGGTAAAATGCATACAGGCAAAGGGCAGATGGCTTTTGATTTTGAGGCGCAGGCGCAGCACATCCCCAACGTGGCCGAGAAAAAGATGCCCTTCGCTGATCTTGGGGGCTTGGCTTTTTTGGGGGCTTTGCGTGGACCAGGGGAAGTCATCGTCGCTGTGAGATGTGGCAAAAAAGCGTTCCGGCAGATCGGCATCAAGAGAGGGTCGAAGCCTGAGCGTGGGCTTTTTCAGGTACTGGCAGAGAGCGCGGGCCAGGCTTTCTTTGGCCTCATTGAGGGGATCAGCTTGGATGAAGTGCTGGTAGGCTTTACGGTAGTCAGGGTAGCGGGCAAAGAGCGCGGTATTGTTCTGAGCTGCCAGGGCCTTTTTACGGGCACCGAAGGAGCGTTCACCACGATGTGCCACAAAGATATTCAAGGCAGCATAATTTTTGAGGCCTGCCTGGCTGACACGCAGGCAAAAATCCACTTCCTCGCCATAGCCGTTATAGAGAAAAAGGCCATCAAAACCTCCGATACGGTCAAGGGCTCTGCGGGCAATGCCCATGCAGAAGCCGACACCCACAGGAATTTCCAGAAGGGCAAGTTCTCGGGGAAGGGCTTTTGCGCACGCATCGAGGGGCCGTAGCTGCGCCAAGCTCTTCACCTGCGCTCGCTCGCTAAACGACGGATAGGAGACAAGTTCCGCATCAGAGCCGAGAGCTGTCACCGTCCCTGCGTCGGGCCTGGCAAGCCAAGTATGCATGCGGTCAATCCAGTCGCCACAGACAAGGGTGTCCGCGTTCAGCAAAACAATGTCGCTTTGTACGATATCTCCAAGGCAGGCATTGACTGAGGCGAGAAAGCCGAGATTGCGGGGATTTTCGCGCAGGATAATTTTTCCTAAAGCGGCGAGTCTGCGAAGATCAGAAAGCAGATCAAGGTTGGGGCCATGGTCCCAGATAACCACAACCGTGCTTCGCGTTTTGCTCGCTTTTTGACTTTTGAAGACAGATGCCAGGCAGGCCATGGTGGCCTTGCGGTCATCAAAGCAGGGAATAAGAATGGCAAGGTGAGCTTTGCTGGGAGATCTGCGGGCTTTTGCGGCAAAGAGGGAGCTTGCCTGTGAGATGACAAGGGGGCTATTGGTCAGTTGCTTGCCCTTGCTGTCGCTGATGGAAAGCGTATAGGGCTCTGTGCCTTGAGGAAGCTCTGCTTTGATGGTGTAGAGGCTGTGCGTTGGGGTTGCATGGACGGGAAGGGGCTCAAGGGAAATGTGTGGCGCGTTGGCAGAGCCTGTGATCTTGATGCTTTCCTCGCGTGGAAGCCAAAGCCAGGCATGGAGATAGCCCTGATGAAGGCCACATGAGCCCTGCAGATGGAAACCCTGGCTTTCAAGGTCCTGCAAAAACGTGCTGTCAGGGACTGCAAGAAAAAGGGCCTGAACTTGCCGAAGCCAGCGGTGCACAAGCGTATTGGCAAGCGGTAGCGTCTTGCGAAGGCCTATGACGTGCTTGATGGCTGTTGTGAGCCAGCGCATATCCTGGGGAAAGCGTTTGACGAGCAGATGCCAGTGGTAGAGCGCCTGCTCGCTTTCACCCCTGCTCTGGAGCGCCAGGGCACAGAGGGCATTGGCTTCAGGTAAAGCGGTCCCGTAATGATTTGCAAAAAACAAGGCACGGGCAAGAAACCCGTTGGCCTCTTTCTGTGAGGCAAGCACGTCCTTGGCAAGCGCGTCTGCTCCCCCATAGCGGGCAAGCTGAACAAATTCCTGCATGCGGTATGCCGACATGGCTGCTCCACGAAAGAACATGTGGTGATAGCTGAAGAAATGGTTATGACAAGAGACAATATGTGGGTGAGAGGGGCCTCACAAGCGCGCTTGCATGCTCTCCTCCTGAGTGAACGGGGAAGAGCTTGTCTTAGGCATTTGTCTTCTTGCCAGCGTCAATGACATACTCTTTGCATTGCGTGAAAAGGAAAGTCAAGTGTTGCGCGCATATTTGGACGATTTCTTCCACATTTTTGAGAGTGGATTCTCAGGCTTTTCACGTTTGGGATAGACTATGCCTTTGAAGAGGTGAGGGCAGAATGTCTTGCCGAAGGGTCATTCTGCAAGTATAGTTTGTCAGCTTCTTTTGCAAATAGGAGTGTGCACAAACAACTGATTAGAGCGGAAACTGTTGCAGCAAGAGGTTTCTTCATTCAGAAATAGCCGTCCTTTTGCTTGGACAGGAACTGTCTTACAAGGTGTTTGCCATGTGGGAGATGGCACTTGTGGGGATGCGGAAGAAACCATGGGAATCCAGAGATTTGTGGAAAGTAAGAAAAATTGTCAAGGATGACGATGACAATGAGTAAAAGCATAGCCATTCTTGCCCCATCGTCTGTGCCTTTTCAGCTTGGAGGCGCAGAACATTTCTGGTGGGGTCTTTTGCGCGCATTCAATGCCTATAGTTCGTATCAGACTGAGCTGATCAAAGTTCCTGCGCCTGAGGCCCACGTTTTCAGAACTTGTGGCCTCCTATAAAGCCTTTAGTCACATGGATCTCAGCCATTTTGACATGGTTGTGACAAGTAAGTATCCGGCCTGGATGGTCCATCACAGGCGACATATCCTCTATCTGCAGCATACGCTGCGAGGCCT
>JAFXOX010000034.1 GCA_017528345.1 Desulfovibrio sp. | reverse complement strand
AAAGAGCCCTCGCTTCACGTTTGGCTCTGATGTTCCCTGCGAAGTTCAGTCCATTTGGACCAACTTGCCCAGGTCTGCCAAAGATGACGTCCATTACGGAAAAGCTTTCGCTCAGATAGGCTTCCGTATGTACAATGATCATGCGACAAGCGAGCAGTTTCACAGCGAGCTCAAGACAGACATGAATATGGAGCTCCTTCCTAGCAAGTACTTTGCCACGAATAAGCTCTTCCTTGCATTGTCTGCGCTTTCATTCAACGCACTGAGACTGATCGGTGACAAGGCCGTGTCTATCGATTATAGGAGAAGTGTGTCAAAAATTTGAAAAATACGTGGCCGAGATAGCAAATTTTTCGTCAACAGCCTCTTTCTGTCCGTAAATCAAACAGGATACGCTATGTAAAGTTAAAAAAATACCCTGTCCATCAGAAAAATTTTCAAAAAATTCCTTGAAGGTGCAAATCTGACGTTTTCGGCTACTAGCTCACGGAATCAGGCGTTATACATCTTGAACAAATTATAAGCAATTTATCGGTAAAATTATTAATTGCTCTAAATTATGATTATATAGTTTAATCTTCAATCAATCTATAAAATCGTACATTGGGTCATATTTTGAGTTTATGGGACTTTGGGACTAGGGCTGGATCTACCAGTAAGAAACTTTTTAAGATTCCAGGAAGGGCCCTTTTTGTAGGAAATTTTGGGGTGTTTTGGATTGAGAGGAGAAGTTTGGTAGAGGGGTTGAGAAGATGAAAATAAAAATGGTGACCCTAGGAATAGGGTCACCATAAATACTTAACTAACCGCAATATTGATTATCTACTTGTGAGGTGGAGATTGACTGTTCCGGTTGTTCCGCAATCAGATTCTACATCAGTTACCCCTTTAATAACACTTGATGAATCTATTGTTGCCAATCCGTAATTACCACCTATAGCATAATAGGCAACCTTTCTACAATCACCAGGTGATAAATCAAGAATTTCCATGGTGAAGAAGGAAGGGTCTGATGTGGCCCCAGTTGGAAGAACGATCTTAGCGCCTGTGTCTGGATTAATATCGTCTTTAACAGCAGGAAATGTAGAAATAGTGTGACCTGTTGGTAATTTATACGTATCAGATCCTGCGTCAGCTATACTTGGTACATATGCATGGAGATTAAAACCAGTAGTAGAAGCAACTGAAGAATAATCAGATAAATTTGCACCAACATACTGAATATTCACGCGTAATGCACCGAGAGAATTCAGTGTGGAAGCAATTTTACCTCCACTGATAACCTGTGCTGATATTGCTGCTATAACAGCCACCATAATCAGATAAAACAATGTCGTTGCAATAGCTTCAACACTCATAAAACCGCTTTGAGAAGTAATTTTTTTGCGATGAGTCATATGTTCCCTCCATGGAAAAAATGAGAGTAAAAAACTCGGTCATCGCTCGATTCTTGATGCGCGAAAGCTTTCATCGAAACTTGATGACAGAATTCCAAAAATTACGAAGTACCCTCCTTCGTCCACATTTTTTGAAGCGCTGTTTGCTATACACGTCAATGCCACGAGATTTGGACTTGCTTTTTTGTTAGACGTGAGAATGCCAGCAATGTAGTAAAATAACAATTGGCTCTGTTTCATGAAAGTGTTGATGCGCTGTGTAACACCCTGTATTTACTGGTAAAAAACAGATCTATGGGGAGGGGCAAAGGTGCTTGCCCGAAACAACAACGTTCCATCACCTCTACCCGGGATCAACACTTTTCTTAAACACAGCCTAACAATTTACTTTCTTTACTTATGAAACTTCTGTTTGAGATTTCAACGAATCTAGTCTCTATCCCTATGTGTGAAGAAGTTCTGGTGTTTCGCTAGATGTGGGCCTGGGCGATAAAGCGGGCAGTAAAGCTTTTTTTCTTTGCTATCGGCCATATTGTAGATTTCTTTAGGGGCAAAGGGGCTTTTTTAGAAAATATTTGTTCCTTGTGACAGTACCGTAATAAGGTCCCATATGGCAAGGCCTACAAGGGTGAGAAGGAAAAAAATACATAAGATACCGAAAGCATTCAGTTTTCTGCAGGCTGCCTCCACCTCTGCAATACGCCGCTTAAGCCACTGATCTGCGAGCAGAGGCAGGCGCTGGGCAAAATGAGGCAGAGCTGCATAAAAGGCCAGTTCTTGAGCCATGTCCTTTTCTAAAAACGAATGAGGCGCATGGGCTAGTGTTTCACCGAGATCATTGCCCTGAGCAAAGAAGGCATAGAGTTTGTTCAGATGGCCTTTCAGCCATGCACTTGGACTGCCTTCAAGGCTGAGTTGTAACGCGTCGTCTGCTCTGATGCCGCCTTTGAGAAGGGCTCCCAGGGTAAAAATCCAGACTGCAGAGGTCAGAAGTCTGTAGAGGCTCCAGGGAGGAACATGATCGGCAAGGGCGCGAAGCTTGCCAGTCCATCTTGGCAGAGACCAGAGCGTGAGCAATACAAGGGCCAGAATGATCAGCAAAAGGACCAGAGATTTCCAGGAGGCGGTAAAATCCGCTACATCCCGCAAAAGCCTGGCAAAGCCAAACCAACGCTCAGCCGGAACCAGTGTCGTGAAGGAGGGCACCACAAAAAACGCCACGGTGAGCAGAAGTCCAATAAAGCAAAAGAGCAGAAAGAGCGGGTAGCTCAAGGCACCACGGACAGCACTTATGACACGTCCGCGCATGGTAACAAGTTCTGCAAGGTGTTTCAGGGTTTCAGCCGGTCTGCCGTTGGCGTCCCCTGCTGCCAGGAGCATGTATTCCATATCGGGAACATGCTTTTGGAGCGCGTGGGAGAGCGGGGCGCCTGCCTCCATGGCGGCAATGGCTTCGTCCAGAAGGCGCTTTTGCCGTTTGTCCTCCTTATGGGTGCGTGTGCGCAGAAGACGCAGAGCCTCAAGTTCCGGAAGCCCGTTATCCATATGTCCGGCAAGGGCTTCATAGAGACGGGCCCGTGCGGCACCACCCAGTACATTGGCAATAAAGGCCATGGTAATCCTCAGCGCTCGGGAAAGTAGCCAAGGCAGTTTTCTGCATCCCGTGGATCGAGATGACCCTGACCGATGAAGTCAAGAGCCTGCTGCGCAGTCGTCTCAAGACCGAGGCTGCGAGCATAGCTCAGAGACTGCTCCTGATCACGATTGGCGAGATAGCCAAGGAGCTGTGCATCACAGGCCACGACCTCACAGGCCACAAGCAGACCAATCCTCCCTGTTCCCTTGCACTGCTCACAGCCATTGCCCCGTACGCACACAGACGTGAGTTCAACACCTTGGGCTTTCAGGCGCTTGAGCATATCCAGAAAGGACGTGTCGCTCCTATATGTGCTATCTTGCAAGGCTTGTGCCAATTTCAGGGAGCAGTGAGGGCAGAGTTTGGGCAAAAGCCTCTGGTAGACGAGCCCTGAGAGCACTGCGGGATCCTGAAGATTGGTGAGAGGATCGGCAAATTTTGCCACACAAAGTAAGGATAACAGGCGTTGAAAGATCCCAAGAGCACTTGCCGCATGGATGCTGCTCCAGACAGGGTGTCCGGTCAGGGCCGCATCAAGGGCTGCGGAAGAGGCTTCAGGATGCCGGATTTCACCAATCATCAGGTAATCTGGATCTGCCCTGAGAGCCCCGGCAATGGCCGCGCTATAGGCAGCACCACGGTTATCAAGGGAGGTGTCCACAAGCACCTGGGCTATGCGTTGCATGGGGTATTCCGGCGGATCTTCTATGCTTAAAAAGGAGCGATCAGGCATCTCCAGAGCAAGTGCCTCAAAGACGTGGCGCAGAAGCGTTGTCTTGCCGCTGCCGGTTGGTCCTGCCACAAGTGTCAGTCCAGGGCTATGCGAAAGCTTGATGAGGCTTTGAATATGCTTTTGTGCGTAGCCAAGACTTGTTAAGCGGTCTTTGAGAGAACCTTGGGCTTTGACGGTATCGTAGAGCAGGCGAATGGTCATGAGCAGGCCCTGGCCGTTTGCGGTCTGCAGGGGCTCGGTGTGGACACGTGCCGAATGCACGGTAGGGGGAAGAAATTTGCGGTTGACGATGCGTCCTTCCTGTCTTGTCAGAGGGTCAAAGCGTGGAGAGCCCGCTTCGGTCATGGACTGATAGATGGCGCGCATCAGTGTCATCAGGGCGCTTCCGCCCATATCCCGCCATGACTCAAGCATGCCCATGCGACGAAGGGCAATATTGCCGTGGGTTGCCAGGCACGTCATGTGGATATCACTTGCTCCGCCTGCAAAAGCCTCGCGCAACATGGCAATGGCCTGTCCCTGGACGGGATTGGCGGGGGACACAGGGGCATCAAGGTTGAGGAGAAAGTGGTCAAAGTCTGCGGGTTTGTGCCAGATGATGTGGCAGCCCTGGCGGGTTTTGAGACTGGCAAAGGCTTCAAAATGGATATTGCCACGCAGTTCTGTGGAGGCGTGGAGTTCCTCTCCCAGAAGGACACTTCGGCCGTCAAAGCGCTCCGAGAGCTCGGGGGAGGGACTTGGCACGTTTAGTCCTGAATGGTGAGCGTTTCATTGCCGTGGCCACGGTTGATGACCACGCAGCTGCGGGAGATGGAGACCACATGGCCATTGGCTATGGTGTCATTGACGCGGACAATGCGGGTGCCCTGGCTTGTTCCGATCGTTGCCGAATAGCGTCCGTTGACGCTCTGGATGGAGAGCAGGCGCAGACTCGGCTTCGGAGCAAAACCTTCAGGCATGCCGATGGGAGGATAGTCGAGAGAAGGAAGCCTCCGCGGCGCAGGGGCTGCCACCTGATTGGCAGATCGTAACTGCTGCAGGCGCGATCTTGTCTCTTCAATGCTGACCTGCAGCTTGAGCTGCTCAAGCTCGGCACGCAGCTGTGTCATCTGCCCTAGAGTGCCCTGACTGAAAATATTGGCAAGCGGCTCTTCCTTGGCCTTTTCACGAGGTTCGGGCAGGGTCCGCTCTTCAATGCCGGACTTCTCAGGGGGCACAAGACTGCGCGAAGGATGCCGAGGCGGAGTCTGGGCCACTGTGTCCACAGAACGGCGGACAGAAGGCTCGGCAATGGCCATATCGGCACTGCCCCAGCGGGCGAGCATTTGGCCTAGAGAGAGTTCTTCCCTGCTTTGGGGAATATTTGGCAGCGCTTCAAGTTCACCATAGACGGTGCGTAAGAGGCCGTTTGAGGCATCATGCAGATCCGGTGCCTTGGCAAGCGGTTGCAGCATGGCTACGCTTTGGAAACCGGCATTGGGGGCAAGGGAGGGTATGCGGTTTTGCGCCTGGATAAGGTACATGCAGCCAATACCAAGCAGAAAACACAAAAGCGGCAGGCAAAGGCTCTTCAGCCTTCTTCCCGGGCGTGTGGTATGATGTGTTTCAGTTGGCATGACATAATCCCGTGATTTTCCATTGTCCGTTGGCAAAGGAAAGTTCCGTAAGCACCAGGCCCGGAATGGACCCCAAAGCCTTGTAGAGCTCATGATCAAGAACAGTCATGGACGGCAGATTGTCAAAGCTGAAGACTGCCGTATACCAGGGAGCCACCAGATGCACCACAAGGCTGCCTTCCCGCACATCGCGCTTTTCTTTGTCCTTCCAGGTGAGATTGAGATGCAGGCCAAGCACCCGACTCAGTTCATAGAGTGTTCTGGCAACCAGATCCTTGGCAAGTAAGGATCGGGGCGCTGCCTGGGGCATATCCGGCAATGTGTGCGTAGCGCTTGCCTGGGTCGGTGTCAATAAGGTGGCACCCTTGGGTAGATGCAAAAAGCTTGCCGCTGAGCTGAATTTCCACGTGTAGACCAAGGTTTTCCCTGTGCAGGTTGCGTTGGTCAGATCCCAGCCCAGATCATTGGTCGGCTGTTGTAAGATACCGCCAAGGCAGGTCCCGCCCCAGTCTTCGGGCGATGGTCCCTCAAGCCAGGGCCTTGGAAAGAAACGCTCAGGATGCGCCAGAATTTCTGCTTTGCGTGCTTCAAGGTATTTGCCAATGTCGGAACTTTCATCCTGAAAGTCAATAGAGCGCACAAGCAAGACAATGAGCAGGAGCGCAAGCACATAGCCAATCCTGCGAATCTTGGGCCAGGGAGAGGCAAGCTGCACAACAGGCGCATAGGGAACAAGACTCTGAAACAATCTTTGCGCGCGCGAGCGTGTGGGAAGGAGGGCTGCGACATCACTGACGCGTTCAACCTTCGGCACATCAAGCATCAGGGCAAGACTTTCAGCATGCGCCAAGGCCTCGTTTTCCTCGCTAAAATCCCTGTCGCCTTCAGCGGCCACAAGACCGTCCTTGCAGGCAAAAACCCAGTAGCAGCCATGCATGGGCAGGTGGCACAAAAGCACGGTGGCTTCCTTACGGGAACGGGCGAGAGCTGCCGCTAACGACGGGACGCCAAGGCTTTTGGGACAGGCACAAGCCAAGCCAAACTGCTTGGGTAAGAGCACACAGCGGGAAAAATTGCCATTGATGGCGGTATTGGCGCTCCTCGCCTGCGAGCGCAGATTGTCTTCGCTTGTGCTCATCTGCCACCACAGACCGATGGCATAGGCCTTGTTTTGCACCCGTATAATACGCATCAGGAAACCAGAGAAAAGGCCTGAAAGGCTGGGGCCTGGGCCTGGGTATTGGCACTTTGCACGGTAATGGTGATGACAATCAATGTTTTGGTCTTTTGTTTGCCAAAGCCTAAGGAAAGGAGGGCGCCACTTGTATCGGTATCGTCGCGTTCCTGCTCAAAACCCGCAAGAACGAGAGTCTGGCCCATATTCATAAAAGCCCGCTGATTGAAGCTGCGCATGGAAATGGTGGGCAGCTGAATGGTATTGTTACCGGACTGGGCCTCTTCCATCTTATCGAGCGAAGAGAGCCCAACATTATACTGCAACACACAACGTCTGCGATCCAAGATATTGGGAATGACCGTCATGGCAAAGCCATAGGTCACCTGTGAAGGGGTCAGGGCAGTGCTATTGCCGCCTGTGCTTGGGGTATAGTTTGCGACACTGCCAAGATAGGACTGGCGTTTGACGTTTTGTACTGGCAGAGGCTGATTGTTCATCACAACACCAGAGCCGCTGGTCACCTGTGTGGCCTTGCCAAGTGTGCTGAGCGCTTTGAGGGTTGCCGAGCTGCTTTTGAGATCGCCGTCGACAATGGTTGCTGTGAGAGAGCCTGTGGTCAGGCCCGCTAAAATGGACTGGCCGCTTGCAAGACTCCAGGTATCATTGGCAAAGAGCATGGAGACATTCATGTCGACTTCGGATTCCTGATTGATCTCCACAGACCAGACCTTTACCGAAAGAGCCACCTGACGCATCATGGAATTGTTGATGGAGTCGATGTATTCGGCGACCTGACGCATGGCAGGTACTGTGTCACGCACCGTGACTGAGCCTGCAGCTCTATTTAATGTTACCGATCCTGCCGGTGAGAGCAGGCTCTTGATGCCTTTTTCAATGTCCTGCCAGACATCGACGGCGTACTTGGTATCAAGATTCTGTGCGGTGTCGGAAGAGGTTGAGCTGTCACCAGTACCGGTGCCAAATCCAGAGCTCGTTGAGCTGCTTCCCCGTCCACTCGAGGAATTGCCTTGCTCGGAGGTGCTCGACATTTGCGAAGTGTGTTGCACGGATCCTGGCGCTGCCAGAATGGCAAAGGTGCGCAATTGCATACGCGTAAAGGTCACAGTATTGGTGCGCGGCTCAAAATCCCAGGCTACCCCGAAGAGATTGGCAATATGATCGAGCAGGGCGAGGGCTTTGCCTTCAAAATTGATGCTTTGGACCTGATTGGCCACATCAATATCAGGAGCAATCTGCATGGAAATTTTGAGCATATCTCCAACTGTTGCGCTGATTTCAGCTAATGTGCCGCGCATGGTCAGAGTGCTTTTGGCAGAAAAAATAGGGAACTTCGTATAGTCCCGCGAATACTCTACCGGAATGGCACCCAGGTAGGAGCTCTCCTCCTCCGCCACAATGGGGGCATTGATTTTTTTGTGCAGTTCCTCGTTGTAGCGCTCGGCATGCTTTTCAATCTTGTTTTGTCCGGAACAGGCGAAAAGGCCAAGCATGGCCCAGATGAGAAGAAGACCGAGCAGAAATCTGTGGTAGGGAAGATGGGTGGGCTGTTGCGCCATTGCTTGCCTCATTCTTCGCTGACGAGAACCACCATGTTCCCGTTATAGATCGTTGCACGCAGGGAATTGCCCCGTGCCTGCAGACCCGTAAAGAGTTTTTTCAGAGCATTGGGGAAGGAATCATGAAAGGTGATGGGCGACTGCAGATAGTAGTCGCGAGAAACTTTCCAGACAAGCTGATAGCCTGCCAATTGTGTCCAGCGCTCCAGTTGCCCGCGTAAAAGTCCAGGGGACATGGTCCAGCTTTGACGGTTGACTGTGGGCTGAGCTTGTGCCGAGTCCTTGGTTTCAGCGGTATCCTGGTAGAGCGGGGATTCTTTGCCGGAAGCGCAGGCAAAAAGGGTAAGGCATAGACAGAGCAAGAGAGGCAGAGAGAAAAAACGAGGAAATGTGCTCATAATGGCAAAGCATACGCGAGATATGCCCAATTGTATAGCAGAGGCACATGCTCCATCGAAGTCATCGTGACTCCTTCAACGCATTCTGCTTGCTAAGGGCGTGCAGACACGGGCCAGATATCTCTTGTATTTGGGGAGCAAGAAGACTGGCAGGTCTATAGGCAGCCTATGTCGCAAGTTTTGTCAGATGAGGAAAGCACAAGGCAAGCCATAAAACGATCTGAGTGGGGGCGAAGCCAAAAAAGACGCTGAAAACAGCGGTCTGAATGCATAATCAGCAATCGCAATGAAGTCAGATCGGGAGTACGCAAGGGGCCTACGTTGGGGCTTTCTTGTATCTATGAGGAACCGTGAGGATGCTGGAACCGCATGTCCGGTGGAGTGTGCTGCCTTGAACAACTCTGCCTAAGCTATTCTCTATGAGGTAGCTTTGCGTTTTTTGCTTAATTAGTTACGCAGTTTTATATATTGTCTGCGCAATAAGTTGACTACAAAACGGAGGTTCCTATGTCTTCTTTCCTGGATACGCTTATTAACCGGCAATACGACATCGCCCAGGATGAAGCTGAGCCCCTGGAACTGCCCAAGTTCAATACCTACACCATCTGCAATCTGCGTGGTGAAATTGAAAAAACTACCCTGGCGTTTAACCTTTCATATCTCGCACGGGAGATGAGCAGTACGATCTGTTAGAGCTGATACACCACCGAGTCAAAGAGCTCTTCAACGATCTTTTGTTCTCAGATCCGCCCAGAGGGGGGAGCATGAGCAGTTAGGTGGAACTGCCTCGCCGCTAAGCGACGCAATCCTTGATAGGATTGTACACAACGCCTACACAATCAACATAGAAGCTTTAAACCCCGGAAGAGACATCTCGATGAGAGAATTCTAAGGTCTCAAAGTCTAAGAACAGGAAGTAAAAAAATGTCAACGTACACGATATAGCAATGGGGGGGCGGTGATCCAGAGAAATAGGCAATCCCGAGCCGCGTGCTGACCGTTTGAAAGGCAGCAAGCTATGCTTGCAAGAACAAAAGGCAGCAGCGAAATAGCCTAACAGCAAAGATTATGAGCGGTTGCAGCAGGTACTAACAGTCCAGGTTAAAAAGCCAGCCTCAGTTTCCAGACAAGCCGAAAGCAACCTGTCCAAAATGCTGTCCAAGCTCATCGGAATTTAATGTACAGGACTTCCGGAACTTGATGTACAGTGCTGAGCGGAACTGGTGTCCAGCTATGGCGGAAGCTGTGTCCAACGGCGTCGGAATCAGATGTACAGTTACAACGGAATACTCATATACTTTCGTCGACTATTAACTCACTTACCCAGATATATCTTAAAAAGGCTATATATTTATGAACAACATTTGATGAATTTTTCATATTTCATATTGTAATAAAAAATTATCGATATAAGTTTTTTGATTTTAGTTGAAATTTATTGCTAATAGCTGTAAAAATTGTTAAAAAAAAATTAATTAGTTGATTTTTTGACAGAAAATGATTTCAAGATGATATAGTGAAAAAATTTAAAATTTTTTTGACTTTTTTTCTTGTTAACACTTTTCGCCAAAAGAGCTAAAACAAATTATTAAACTCTATTAAAAGGGAAATTAACAATGGCAGTTTATTACGTTTTTCAAGGAGAGACATATAAAGATGAAAGAATTGGTGGATATGTTTGGTCTCCACAGTTAAATAAAAGTGGCAGGAATAACGCTGGTTATACAATGATGAAAAATATCCGTAAAGGAGATTTTATTCTTCATAATTCAAATAGAAAGATTGTATCTATAAGTATTGCAAAAAATGACTATTATGAAGCAAATCAACCTATTGAATTATATACAGCTAATACATCAATTAAATGGTCTCATAAAGGATTCCGTGTTGATTCTGACTACTGTGATTTAGATGTACCTGTAATTGTCACAAATTATAAGCAATGGCTTGCAGATCATTATATTGAAGGTAGTGCATTTACTAGAAAATGAACAGGGAAACAACAGTACATGTGCCATTTGGCAGATGCTCATGCAATATTTCTTATCGAGAAAGCTATCAGCCTTCAAAAAGACAATGAAATTCTCAATCACCTAAAGGATGCCCTCGCGGAGATAGTGTGTGACAAGGAAGCTGAATATGATCAGATTGAAATGGAAACAATTAACAAGATTGTCGAAGATATAAGCATAAGCATGGAACCAAAATGGGAAGGAAAAAGGGAAATTCAAGCAATGGTAACATCATCAAAGACAGGTCGTGAACTTCCAAAACGTGATCCGCAGCGCGCGGCAGATGCACTAAGATATGCAGGATACAAGTGTGAGTTTAACAATGGCGACCGGACATTCCCGCGCAAGAATGGCATTCCATACACTGAGCCGCATCATCTCATACCGATTAGTAACTATAGAGACTTTACTTACAGTGTTGACGTAATTGAGAATATTGTTTCTCTCTGTAGTCATTGTCATAATCTACTTCACTATGGTCGTTTTGAAGATAAAAAAATGATACTTATGAAATTATATGATGAACGAAAAGATGCACTTCGCACTTGCTGTTTGAATATTAATTTCGAACAGCTTATTATGTATTATAAATAAAAAAAATTATTCATTGTTGGTAATGTAAAGCAAAGTGTGTAAATTAAGTTAGGGTATGTTAGGGGGTAAACCTATAAACCGGTTATTACATGAGAGTAGATAGTATAAGCTGCCAGGAGTGATGATCCTTGTGAGATCGGTGCTGTTTCTGACTAAACCTGTGTTTGCGGAAGCCACCTCGTCAAGACAGGCGAAACGCTCGTGAGTAAGCTTGAGTATCATCCCGGACACTTCGAAGAGCATTTCTACCACAAGCCTACCTATAGATGCCCGAACTGCTCAGGTGACGAAGATCAGTGCAGATCAGCTTTACCTGCTGCCCTCGCCAATGAGATCCTGCCTTATGCTCTGGTGAGCAACGATCTGCTGGCCCAGATCGCTTACAACAAGTTCGGCTGTGGTCTGCCCCTGTACCGCCAGAGTATTATCTTTGAGGACTGCGGGGTTAAGCTCAGCAGAGCCTCAGAGTGCCGCTGGCTTATCTCGGCCGCCGAAATCTACCTCCCTCTGTATGACGCCATACTCTTGCAGATACAGAGCGGGGAAATCCTGAATATGGATGAAACGAGACTGCAGGTACTCAACGAAGAGGGGAGAAAAAATACTCAGCTCTCTCAGCTTTGGCACATGGCCGGAGGAAGAGATGGGCCATGCCGATACTTCAGGTATAAGACAAGCAGAAGCGGAAGAGTTGCAGCTGAACTGATCGGACCATTTCAAGGTTTTTTGCAGACAGACGGGTATGCCGGCTATAATGCCGTTGGCAGCCGAGACGGCATTACGCACGTCGGTTGTCTGGATCATATTCGGCGAAAGTTTATCGCAGTTACAAAGAACCTTGATGAGACAACGAAAATGCACTCAGCTGCTCAGCGCATCCTCGATGAGATCGGGAAGATTTACCTCAGGGAGCTCGATATATCATCTGAGGAATTTTTACAGCGCAGACGTGACCTCATTATACCGATCCTGGACAAGTTATACGCGAGTATCATGGCCACAAGGCCAGTAGCGCCCGCCAAATCTCTACTGGGGAAAGCTCTCAATTATGCCTATGGTCAGTGGACGTTCTTCTGCAACTACCTGAAACATTCTGAAGTTGGTCCCAGTAATCAGCTGGCAGAAAATGGAATAAGACCCTTTGTTGTCGGACGCAAGAACTTCCTCTTCGCAGGACATCCCAATGGTGCCCAGGCGCTACCTGTGTATTACTCACTGATTGAGACGGCGAAAGCCAACAAGGTGAGGCCGTTGAACTACCTTAAGTACGTCTTTTCCCACATCAACAACACGCCTGGAGATCGTATAGGAGACCTGTTGCCCTGGAACTGCGATCTGGCATAACAGCATTCCCTATTTCGGCATGAAGAGGAGACCCTGGTTACCCACCAGGGGCTCCTTTCTGTTTCTGAAGGGGGGGATCACCATACGAGGCCTCGTCCAAGGTGAACACAGGTCTGGGGAAGGATCCTTACGCCATCTTTTGCATGTCTTATACCTTGTCTGCGGGGTTGAGACTACGCCCCCTGTGAAACGCTAGATCTCAGCTTAAAGTCGAGTTAACAGAATGGAGGTCCCCCCCGTGACGTCTTCGGTGAACTTTTTTTTGATGCTTGGCCAAAAAAATTAAGAGCCGCAGTGCTATAGCACTGCGGCTCTTTGCATAGTCAAGCACCCCCGTGGGACGCTTACGATAGACCAGAAAGCCCCGCATATCTATGCGGGGCTTCTTTTGAACAGACAGACGGCGTCTCAATCCTGACCCAAGCTGTATCGTACTTCTTCTGGAGACATGCCTGTAGCACTCGCTATCTGCTCTTCTTCCAATCCCATTGATGCCAAATTCTTTGCAACTTGGCTCAAACAGTCTTCTTTAAATTCCTTCTTCCAGATTGGCTTCATTTCTTCGACAGTATCTTTTTTCCACCCATCCAGTCTTTCTTCGACAGTATCTTTTTTCCACCCATCCAGTCTTTCTTCGACAGTATCTTTTCTCCACCCATCCAGTCTTTCTTCGACAGTATCTTTTTTCCACCCATCCAGTCTTTCTTCGACAGTATCTTTTCTCCAGTCTGACAGACACTCGGCAATCGTGTTCTCCCGCCAGTTAGTCGCGGTATTATTAAGCATGGTGACAGCCTCCTCCAGGGATGCAAAGCGTACGTTCGCACCGCTCTCGTCGGGATTGAATTTCCGGTACAGCGTCTCAAGGATGGCGAGGATCGTCTTGAGCAGTTCACGATGAGCCGGTTCGGACAAAACGGCCTTATACTTCCGTATGGCATCTCGCATTGCCATAGGTGTCTTTGCTCTCTTTAGCAAGAGATAGAGCGCGTAGAAATCCGAGCTCTCGTTGAGGACGTGATCCTGGAAGATCCGCTCCTCAATGAGCAGGGCGAAATTTTGTGGTTGATACTTAAGTAGCGCCTTGGCATGCGGCGCGAGCAACGATTGCACGGAAAGGAGATTATTCCAGGCTTCAGTGCCACTATGGATGACGATGGGAAAGACAGGTGGTAGCCCTTCTTCCGTTGTGACCTTCCCTTGCTTGATGAGATCAAGCCAAAGCAGGGCCGTATAGGCCAGAATGCGGACGGGGATCCAAACGTCTTTCGCGCTCTGGAACTCAAGGATCAATAAAAGATACGCTTCCTGGCCCTTCCAGTGAATTTTTCTGATGCAGTCGCTGTAGCGTTTGCGCAGGGCCTCAGTCACAAATTCCGTGGGAAGGGGCTCAGTTCGCGATAAATCAAGATCTCTGATGAAATCTTCGTCAACGTAGTGGCTCAGGAAACTCTCAAGCACCTCGGCATGCGCAAAGATCGCCTTGTTCATGGCGTCGTGCGGCAAAGTTCCGGGCGGCAGATCCTTGCATTCTTCGTTTAGCTGTTCCGCAAGAGAATCAGGCATAGGAATACTCAGTCGTATACGTCCGTGAATCTAACGAAATGGCCGGCATTACGTCAAATCTCAGTTGCTTGCTACAGGATAAAACAACGTCATTTCGCGGCGAAAGCCACGGGAGTTCTGTAGCCATGATCACACCCTGCTCAACATTATAATATTGTACGAAATTAGCGCACATTCCCGTATTGCGTCAAACGCTATTCGTCAAAAGAGCTCGGTTCTGGCGTATATCCAGCTACAAGAAGTAAGGAGTCTAGGTAATCAGCCCATGCCTGCATCATTTCGCGGCGTTGCTCTAGGTATTGCGCTCTGTTGTAGGCGGCTTCAACAGCATCATGTATTTTGTGCGCAAGCTGAGCTTCGACAATTTCGCGTGGATACCCTTTTTCTCGGAGCAAAGTACTTGCAATGCTTCTGAAACCGTGTATGCACATTTCGGTCTTTTCATAGCCAAGACGGCGCAGGGCACGCAGCAGACAGTTGTCTGTTATACATCTGCCAGTAATTGACGGAGACGGAAAAACAAGATCGCTTTTCCCCAAGTCGTTAGCCTTTGCCGTTCAAGTCTGAAAACATAGCTATGGAATCACTTTCTACCACTTATTTCCCGGAAGCTGTATGCCCTTCAAAGTGGCTCCAAATAAGGACTTCCCAGGTTTTTGACCTCCATTTGCTGCGGAACGCAGGGCACCTTTTGCTTCTTTTGCCTGCCCAAAAAAAATCCGCAGAACACGGAGTGCTCTGCGGATACGGGCATGACGAGGAGATCTGTTACTTGATGTAGAAGTGAGAGAGTGTTCCCTTGATATAGGCGTGAAAATGACTGAAAATGTTGCCCTGTTCGCTGTCCTCATCATCCATGGCTTCCCTGGCCTTGCAGACCATGTCTATGCCGTAGGAGAGGAAACTGATGTAGGCGAGTTCACGGAATTTCTTCTGTAAAAGTTCTGACTGGGAAAGAAGTTCCCGCACCTTGTCTGTGTCATCATCTTCTCCTTCCACAATGAGATCGCCCTGATCGGAAAGGGAAAGATGCAGCCGGTTTTCCAGTGTGATTCCCGCTCGCTGCATTTCACCCGAAAGCAGGTGGATGAATTTTCCCTGCAGCTTTTCAATACGGTCTTCTAGGGTTTCGAGGATTTGCCTGCCTTCCATGGCAAGCCCATCGAGGGTTGGAAATGTGCTATCAGCAAAAATGTCCTCGTTTGCATTTATCGCTTCCATGCTGAGCGTCTCTTCGACGCTGCAGGGCATGTTCATGTTGACCATTTCCTCGAGGTGGTTTTGCGTTGACGTGTTCACAAGTACGCTCCGCTTTTAAAGGTGCGTGAGTGCTTGGTCGAGTGGGACCGAACAAATTTTTCTGCCCAAGCCTTCCTGCTATGGCTTAAGCAAAAACGGTGCCAAAAAAGAAATTGTTTCCGAAAAGCCGTATCTTTTGCTTATTTTTTTATTGCCAGGCGCTTCTCTTTCTTTTCCCATTGTCTAGAAAAGGGAATATTTTCCTCACTACGACCGGGGGGTAGGGAAATTTTTGACAGTCCGTTGAAAGTCTTGAGGAAATTTTGACAGTCAGTCTGACAGTTTTCGACGCTGGCCTTGCGTGCGCTGTCTGGCTATGGTAAGGGCAAAGACCCGATGGCTGCGAAAGACCGCGTCTATTGGCATCTGAAGTTTTTTTCTGCCTTTTGAGGATCATTATGGCCAAGGTGCACAAGCTGCTTTTTTGTATGGAAGATCTCTGTTTTGGCGGAACTCAGCGTCAGACCCTGGAACTTGTCCGACGTCTGGATAGAAGCCGCTTTGCCCCCTCCATGCTTGTCTTTACCGGTCCAACGGATCTCGACGATATTCCGCACAGTCTCAATGTGCCTGTGACCTATCTGGGGAAGACCCGTTCCGTGCACCCATTCTTTTTTGTGACCATGGCTTCTGCTATCAAAGGCCTGGCTCCTGATCTGATCATCCCAGCCACAGCCCTTCCCAATATCTGGGCGCGCATCTGGGGAAAACTTTTCTCTATCCCGGTGATCGGGACCTGTCGGGGGGGAGGAGGGCCCAAGCGTCAGCACGAGCGCCTGCTCTGGCCCCTGACAGCCCGCATGATCTGCAATTCTCTGGCCCTCAGAGAGCATCTTCTGCGTCTTGGCGTAGATGCCAGGCGTCTCTTCTATATACCCAACGGTGTGGACACTGATTTCTTTAGGCCACAGAGCCCGCCACCTTCACAACGGCCGCCACTTTTGCTCTGTGTGGCGCGTCTGGCTCAGGATAAAGATCATCTCACCCTGTTTCAGGCCTTTGAGCAGATCGTCAAACACGTTCCCGAGGCGCACCTGCGTCTTGTGGGAGATGGTCCCCTTGCGGCCAAGTTGACTGCCTGGGCTGCCGCGCATCCTGGGCTTGCCATTGATTTTGTGCCGGGCACAAGTGACGTGCGTCCCCATTATGCCGAGGCCCGTCTTTTTGTGCTCTCCTCTGTGCGTGAAGGGCAGCCCAATGTTTTACTTGAGGCCATGAGCTGCGGCTTACCTGTCTGCGCCACAGATGTTGGCGGCATTCCCGCGCTTGTGGAAGATGGCCGCACAGCTTTGCTCTGTCCGCCACAGAAGCCGGAAGCTTTAGCCGAAAACTGTTTGCGCCTGCTCAAAGATCCCGCTATGGGTGACAGCTTTGGCAGAGCGGGCAGAGACCGCGTCCTTGCTTCCTATGCCTTTACCTCCATGGTTGAGGCCCATGAGGAGCTTTTTGCCCAGGTCCTGGCAGAGCGGGCCTGAGTCTTTTCGAGGTACATCCTATGCTTTTTTCTCGCACCCTACGCATTGTCTCATTTCTTTTGCTGTTGTTCGTTGTGTTTTGCGCAAAGCCTTCTGTCGCATCTGCGCAGGAGCGACAGGAACTTTGGAGCGGATCCATCTATACCTCCAAATTTCGCTGCGGCTTTTGTTTTGCTGACAATGGCAAGGCGCGTGGCGTGCTTTTGCTGCGCACGCTCACAGGGCAGGTGGATGTCTATCATCTCTATGGCACTATTTCCGGTAACCACGTAGATGTGCGTCACAGTTCAGGCCACCATGTGCTTGGCGATATTCTGGGCAATGAGGTCGAAGGGAGTATTACCTTAGGCACGGGCCGAACCATTTCCTTTCAGGGCAAGCGCGAAACCCGTGTGCAGCTGGCCCCTGATGACTGTGCCCCTCCCAACTTCTAACAGCGCCTGCTACGCCTTGGTATGACAAGCGCATGCGCAAAACCCATGATGTTCCCACACGCTACCTGCTCTTAGTCGGGAGAGCCCTATGCATATCCTTCTCTATATGCTTTCCTCGCTGATCCTTGTGCTGCTTCTGGCGCTCTACCTTGCCGGGCGCAAGCTTGAACGCCTGAGAGCCGAAGAGGCCGCTGAGCTTGCACGCGTTACCATCCTGACCTGGCCACATGTGGCGCTCATCGTGCCTGTGGCTGGCGAGGACCCGCGCATTGAGGCCTCCCTGACCTCATTGCTTGAGCAGGATTATCCCGCCTTTACCCCGGTCTTTGTCACCGAAAGCGCCACAGAGCCTGCCGCAGCTTTGATCGCCAAGCTTCAGGCGCGTTATCCGCAGCTTCTGCACGTGGTTGCAGGTCAGGCCGGTCTCTGCGGTCAGAAAAACCACAATCTTCTTGCGGCCATTGCAGCTTTGCCTAAAGAAGAGATTGACTGTTACGCCTTTTGTGACAGTACGCATCTCGCCCAAAGAGGCTTTCTCTCCTCGCTCATCCACCCCATTGCCCAGGGCAGAGCCGTTTTTGCCACAGGCTATCATGAAATTGTGCCCCAGGATCAGGAGCCCATCACCCTGGCCTATACGGCAAGTGTGCTTGTGATGCGTCTTTTGCAGGCCCTCTCCATTTTTACCCAGCCCTGGGGCGGAGCTATGGCCATCACACGATCCTGCTTTGAGGAAAAAGAGATAGCCGGGCTTTGGAGCAGGACCGTTGTGGATGATTGCGCCCTTGTGGCCCATCTGCAGAAGGTTGGCGTGCGTGTGCGTCTGGTAGCTAGTGCCCTGCTGCGCACAGATTGCGCAAGCCATAAGGAAGGGGTTTTTCGGGCCTGGATGGAGCGCCAGATTCTTTTTCCGCGCTTTTGTGTGCCCATACAATGGTGGCTGCTTGGGCTGATGCTCGTGCTCTTTTTCATGCTGCCCATGGTCTGCTGTGAAGATATCTGCTTTGCTCTGGCCTTTGGGCAGGTGCAGCGTCTGTGGCTGCCTCTGCTTTTGCTCGCAACCTTTGTCGTCTTGATCTTATCCCTGCGCAGATTCTTGCCGGTCAGACTTTCCTGCCTCACCTGGTTTGCCGCCTTTTGCCGGGCACTTTGGACCTTTTTGCGGGTGTATCTGGGGACCTGCGGGGCTACTGATATTGTCTGGCATGGCAAGGTCTATAGCGTTGGCCTAGGCGGCATTGTCCTTGCCAAAACAAGCACCGCGCAAGCTCAGAATGCGCAGCGCTAAAAGCGAGCCTAAGCTCGCTCTCCTTGGTGAACGCTGCAGGCTTTGGGGCAGAGTCTGATTTTTCCTGTACAAAAGTAGGGGCAGATGCTATGGCAAACATAGTTGCCTGAGAGCACGACAAGATCTGTCGCTTTCCATATACAGCATGCCATTCTTCCATATTGCAGCTTATCTTTTTGGGGTTCAAGCCGGCAAAAAACGTTGGTCGATGATGATGGCTCTGCGCAAATAATGACAGAAAATAGGCTCATGCCGATGTCAGAAAGGCATGAGGCGCCGAAAGCAACCTATGTTCACAGACGTTTGCGGCTATGCAGTCTTCACGGCGTGACAAACGGCACAACGTCTTCCTGCCTCTATTCCCTCTTGCCAGCGTGACACGATGCCCATCGGGTTAGCTGGTAATCCTGTGAACTCAGCCACAAGCAAGGACTTGCATGATAGCCTTTTCGGATCTCGTACGCGTCAGCACACGTCAGGTGGTCAGACAGCGCGGTTTTGGTGTCGTTTTGTCCATTGCCCTGGGCATTACGGCCTTTATCGTCCTTTCGGTGCTTGGTCGTGAGATCCGCTTTAAGGTCGGTCAGGACATGGTGCTCATGGGTGGCGTGAACGTGATGCAGATCTTCATGGATGATCGCCACTATCCGGGTCAGCCGACGCGGGAATTCACGCCAGAGACCATTCGGGCCCTTGAAGCGCTGCCTGGTGTCAGTCTTGTCAGCAAGAATATGCAGAGCTGGCAGGAATTTCCCGTGAGAGCCAGTTCTGGTGAACGCATTGTCTCTCTGCCCATTCTCGCCATTGATGAGCTCTTCTCCAGTCTCTATTCCCTCAATCTCAATGCCGGCCGTCTCTTAAGCCGAGATGATGTGCTCGATCACCGCAGAGTCTGCATGCTGGGCAATGACGCGGCCAAAAACCTCTTTGGCAGTGAACAGGAGGCCCTGGGCAAACTTCTTTTTCTGGGACAGGATGTCTTTTCGGTCATTGGCATTGTCAGCGGCGTGATGATGGGCGACTGGCGGGAATGCGGTTTTATGCCCTATACAAGCATGGCTGACAGAAACTGGGGTGATGGCAAGATCACACGTCTGTTCATTCGCGCTTTGACCTGGGAGGATGTGCCGCGCCTCATGCACGAAATTCCGGAAACCGTACGCAAGCTGCAGGATTCTCCGTATCTTGTCATGCGCACCCAGGAGGAGCAGCTTGAGCGTCTCAAGGTGACCTTCATGTGGGTTGAAACCCTGCTTTGGCTGGGTATTGCCGCTTCGCTGATGCTCGGTGGCTTTGGCATCTGGTACGGCACCTTTGCCGCTGTCAGAGCCCGCACCAAGGAGGTCGGTCTGAAAAAGGCCATGGGCGGCAGTGACGCGGATATCCTTTTGCAGTTTTTGGCCGAGGCGCTGTGTAAGTCTGTAGCCGGCGGTATTCTGGGAATTGTGCTGGGACTGAGTCTGGTCTGGGGCGGCGCACTGGCCTTGGGTATTGGCGTTTCCTATCCCCTGCTTGTGGGCAGCAGCCTTGGCAGTATTTTCTTTTCGGCCATTATCGGTGTGGCGGGCGGACTCTATCCTGCCATGCAGGCCAGCCGGATGGATGTGGTTTCGGCCCTGCGTTTTGAATGATTTGGGAGGCGAAAGGTGAGCGCACAATTTCTCGCGTACAGGTGTGAAGGTCTATGCCTGTCATTGTAGCTCGAGGACTGCATAAGGCCTATGCCGGCTTCTCTCCTGTTCTGCGCGGGGTGGATATTGATGTGGAGCAGGGCGAGCTTGTGGCCATCATGGGGCCTTCCGGCTGCGGCAAGAGTACCATGTTGCATATCCTTGGCATGCTGCATGCCCCGGACAAGGGCTCCTTACAGATATTGGATCGCGATGTTCTTGATTTTTCGCGTGAGGAGATTGCTGCCTTCAGGCGTGGCAATATGGGTTTTGTCATGCAGAGCAACAATCTCTTTGAGCATTCCACAGTCTTTGAAAATGTGGAATTCCCGCTGATCTATGAGCAGGTTAAGCCGCAGGAGCGCTGGGAGCGGGTGATCAGGGCCCTGGATCTCGTGCACCTTTCCATGCGCGTGCACTATCCAAGCAACAGACTTTCCGGCGGTGAACAGCAGCGTGTGGCCATTGCCCGTGCCATGGTCAATGAACCGCGCATTCTTCTGGCCGACGAGCCCACAGGGGCTCTGGATGCCCGTACAAGCCGGATGATTATGGAGATTTTCCGCAATCTCTGTCATGCCTCAGGGGTTGCCATGGTCATGGTCACCCATGATCCCAAGATGGCTGAGTACTGCGACAGCATCTATACCCTGGAAGAAGGGGTGCTCGTCAGCCGCAAGCACGAGCTTATGTCGTTTCCTGAGGGCTTTTCCAAGGCGTTGCTGGCGCCGCCAACGCCCAGAATGCGCGGGGCCATGATTGCCGAAAAGCTTCCTGTGCCCATGGGCACAGGCTTGATCAGTGAAGCGCAGCTGCTCTATAAGGCGGGGCTGCTTGCGCGCATCTATACCTTGCAAAGTGCGGGCTTGCTTGGGCATCCCGAAGGCTACGCCTTGCCCCTGGCCATCAGGCGCTGCGGCTTTTTCTCGCTTCTGCGCCAGTTTGGCCGACTGCTTTCTCCCTCCTTTTTCCGCTTTCTGCGCATCTATTCGGCAAGTCTCCCCCATCTTGTGCAAAAGAATGCCAAAACCTCCTTTTTCTCGAGGCTGCGTGCGGTGCTCTGTGGCTACACGTATGCCCGCTGGGTACGCGAGGAAAAGATTTCCTGCCTTTTGGCCGCTGACGGTGAAGCCTCGGCCACAGCTGCCTGTGTGGCTTCAGAGCTGACGGGCGTGCCAGTAGCCTTTGATGCGCGCCTGAAGAGTGCCGCAGGTACCTGCGGTTTGCTCGCCAAGGCCAAAAGAGCCGGTCTGATCCGGATCAATTCACAGAGTGTGCAGCGCAGGCTTTTTGATCTTCTGCCGGAAATTCCCAAAGAACGGCTCATATTTATGCGCGATCCTCTGAGTATTGTGCCCTCGGAAGACGCCGAGCATCAATCCCTGGATACTTCCGATCATGTTTTGACCATTGGCTTTGCCGGCAGTCTTGAGGCCTCGCGCGGTGTGGATATTTTGCTTGAAGCGTGTGCGCTTTTGCAGGACACGATGCAGATTTCTGTGAAAATTGCCGGTGACGGCCCTGAACACTCACAGCTTTTGCGTCAGGCCAAGCGCCTGGGTGGCCTGCATATGGTTTCCTTCCTGGGGCTTTTGCCGCCTGAGCATATGGAAGCCTTTTATGCCGGGCTCGATATTTTTGTCGCACCCAGCAGGCTTTGTCTCAAAGCCTTTGCCGAGACGTTTCCCAGCAGCCTGAGCGAAGCCATGGCCTTTGGCCTGCCTGTGATTGTCACGGATCTTCCCATCTTTTCGGAAGTCATTGTCCATGAAGACAATGGCCTGGTTATCGCCCAGGAAGATGCCAAGGCCCTGGCCGAAGCCGTAAGCCGTCTTGCCCAGGACAAGGAGCTTGCGCAAAAGCTTGGTCAGAAGGGGCGCAGTGATATTCTTGCCATAAAAAATTCCGCCAAGGAGCAGCAGGCTTTTCTGGATGGCCTGCTTGCGTTGGCGGAAAAGGGCATGGGGGAGGTAAAGGCCGAAGCGGCCAAGGATACAGCTTGCTCCGAGGAAAAGCGCGATCTCTAGAAAGGAAGAACCCCGAAATGGGGAGGGAGGCGACAGATGATGCGTTTTTGGGTTGCCGATATGGGCGGCACCAACTGTCGCCTGGCAGAATTTGTCTGTGAGAAGAATCCTGCCCTTGTCAAAGAGGTCTGGCTTGCCACACAGTCCTTTCAGGGAGCGCAGGATCTTCTCGAGGCTTTTGCCACGGCCTTTCCGGAACATCTGGAGGATGTGCGCGGACTCTGTCTTGCTCTGGCAGGCCCTGTGACCCCTGAGGGGGGACGCTTGACCAACGCAAGCTTTGTCTGTGACCGCAAGGCCTTGCACACAGCCCTCTCTGCCTTGCTGCCCAAAGCAGCCCCGTCTCCTGAAATCCTTGTGATCAACGATTTTGTCGCCCAGGCCTATGCCGTGCTCTCACCGCTGGGTGAGCAGGCAAGGCCACTGCGTTCACGACAAAAGGCCTGGCCTGCCTGTGGTGTACGGGCCGTGATCGGGGCAGGCACAGGACTTGGTGCCGCCCATCTCATCGAGCGCGCAGGTCAGGTCACCGTCTGTGCCAGCGAAGCAGGTCATCAACCCTTTCCCTTCAGGCGCGATGAATACGACTGTGCCCGTTTCCTGGCTCTGGAAAGAGGGCTTCCTGAACCAACCTGTGAAGATCTTCTCTCAGGGCCCGGCCTGTGCCATCTGCATGCCTATGTGACAGGTGAGGAGCTTGCCGCTCCGGAGATCGGCCAGCGCTACCTGCACACCTCCAGCCCCACCTTAGAACTTTTTTCCCGCTTTTATGGCCGTTTTTGCCGTATTTGGCTCTACACAACCTGCTGTTATGACGGTCTTTGGATTGGCGGTGGCATTGCCCTTGCCAATCCTTTGACCGTGCAAAGTCCTGCCTTTTTGGCCGAAATAGAGGGGACAGGCGTTTATGCGTGGGTGAGCGATATTCCCCTCTGGCTTTTTCCCTCCTCCAGTTCCGGCCTCTGGGGCGCCTGCTGGGCTCTTTGGCTCAGACAGGCGTGCTGCGGCTAAGCTTCGAGCTTCACGAACCATTTGCCTCAGGCAACAGCCGAAGTAGAGGCCGTATGTCTCGCGTTATCCCGACTGGTGAACAGAGCTTTGTGACCTTACGCCAGAAAAACCTTTTTTATGTGGACAAAACGCGTTTCATCCAAGACTGGTGGCACAGTGAAGACAGGGTGACATTGATCACAAGACCCAGACGTTTTGGCAAAACACTGATGCTTGATACCGTCAGGGCCTTTTTTCCCCTGGAATACGCCAATCGCCAGGATCTCTTTGCAGGTCTTGCGGTCTGGCAGGATGAAAGCATGCGGCCACTTCAGGGAACATTGCCTGTGATTTCCCTTTCCTTTGCGAGCATCAAGGGAGAGAACTTTTGTCAAACCTTGAAACTCTTCAATTCCCGCCTGGTCAGCATCTACAACGATTTCCGTCCTTTCCTGGATTTTGCGTCACTTTCCGATACCGAACAGGAGCAATTTGCCTCTGTGCGTCAGTCCATGGACGAGGCAACAGCGCAGGACGCGCTTCTCTATCTCACCAAGTATCTTGCTCGCCAGAGCGGTAGACTCCCCATCATCCTTCTTGATGAATACGACACCCCTTTGCAGGAAGCCTGGATGAGCGGCTATTGGGACGAGCTTGTGGGTTTGATGCAAGGTATGTTGAATGCCACGTTCACAAGTAATCCCTGGCTTGGACGCGGATTATTGACAGGGATAACCCGCGTGGGCAAAGAGTCCCTGTTCTCTGATCTGAATAATCTCCAGGTTGTGAGCACCACAAGCACGCTCTACACAGACTGCTTTGGTTTTACGGAAGAGGAAGTCTTTGCGGTCATGGATGAATACGGACTTGCTGCCAGGCAGGAGGTGCGGCTGTGGTACGATGGCTTTATTTTTGGCAAAACCAAGGGCATTTATAACCCCTGGTCTATAATCGGCTACCTGAAAAATCAGGCATTTGCTCCCTATTGGGCGCAAACAAGCTCCAATGCGCTTGTGGGGCAGTTGATTGCCAAAGCTCCCAAAACCGTCAAAGACGAATGCTCTGCCTTGATTTGCGGCAAATCCATTGTCACAAGCATGGATGAACAGGTCGTCTTCTCACAGCTCAGTGGGAAAAAAAGCGCCATTTGGAGCCTTTTGATGGCTTCCGGGTATGTGAAACCGTTGTCTTTTCGCAGTGAAACCAATGAATATGAGCTGGCTCTCACCAATCACGAAGTTCATATCATTTTGGAAGGACTTATTTCTGATTGGTTTAATAATAACTATGTTGATTCAGGGCTTTTTGGCCAAGCTCTTTTGACTGATGATCTTGAAACTATGAATGAAACTTTACGCGAAATTGCTGAAAATACATTTAGTTTTTTTTGATACAGGCGGAAAAAATCCTGATAATTTTTACCATGCTTTTGTGCTTGGGCTTATTGTTAACTTAAAAAATGTATATGATATTTACTCAAATAGAGAAAGCGGACTTGGAAGATATAATATTTGTATGGTACCAAAAAATATACATGAACGCGGTATTATCATTGAATTTAAGACAATGAAGCCAAAGAAAGAAAAAGACCTTAAAGAAACGTGTGCTAATGCCTTACAGCAAATACAAGATAAAAAGTACTTTACGATACTCAAAGAGCGAGGCGTTGCCTCGCATAGTATCTATACGTATGGTTTTGCCTTTCATGGCAAAGAAGTTCTGATTTGTGGTGGCTTAGCGGAAACTATTGGCTCTCTTGTACAGGATGAGCATGTGTCTCACATGTGATGGGAGCACACGTTTTGGGGGCTTCATGGGGTTTTGTGGAGTAAAAGATCTGAACAATATCAATGAAAGAGCGTTCTCTGGCAGATGCAGGGGAAAGGTACGCCTGCAAGATTGCCAATGTGCCTGAAATGGGCTCTGTACAATTAGCCAATTCAGGAGATCAACGAGCACCTTGCGTTAGCTATCACTATCCACAAAACTCTCAAACAAAATCGTAGCAAATAGGGGCAGATGAAATCCCTAACGATTTCAGACGTTACAGTACGCCAAAATTTTTCAAGTACCTCAGTTCGTTTCTCTTGGACTTCCCAAGTGGTACAACGAATATCAGCACTTGCATCTATTTTACTCCAACGAGGTTGGAGGGCAACAATCTCTTGGAAGTTGCTCTCTCCTCATTGGAGGTCTTTGTTTATGTCGATCAAATAAAAATAGGTGTAAATAGGAGAATTACATCCCTGTTTACACCTATTATAAAAATCTGCTAACTTACCCCATGAAGTATGACGACAGGTATGCAGCTGTATCCTGACAAGTGTATGGCACAGATACACGTGCGCATGGTTTGGGTTTTTTCACAAACAATTTCTACTGGCCGCGTGCAAGACTCGAGAGAATGTCGTTGGACTTGGCAATAGCGGTATTGGCACCTGAGGTGTAGCTATTGTACTGGCCCATCAGATCCTGCAACTGCACCATCTTGGTTTGGATATCTGCGCCGGTATTATCCATTTTTGTCTGGAGCTGGGCTATGACCTTGTCCCATTCAGCCTGGTTCTTCTCCTTGTCTGACGAGGTGGGCATGCCGACACCAGCCTTATCGCAGGCTGCATTGACGGTTTTCAGTTTCGACATCTGATCAATGGCTGTGTCCCAAATTTTCACGGCTTTGTTCAGATCACCATAGGGTGCCGGGGTGATACCGTGACTTTCCGGGAAGGTCTTCAAAGACCCGACGGCAGCCCATTTTCTGTCCCGGTAATCGGACATCCCTTTGATCATGTTTTCATATTCTTCCTGCGTAGCAGATCCACGTATGGTTCCAGCTTGCTTGAGATCGCGGGCGGCGTTAATGGCGTCTGCCCACTCTCTTTTTTTGGCCTGCTCAGCTTCTATCTCTTTGATACCGTTCATGGCAGCTTTTTTGTTGGTATCAGCAAGGTCCAGCATAAGCATTGCTAAGGCCATCTGCGGGCTGCGTGCACCAGTAACCTGTGAAAACATGACACTTGATGAACTTGAGGTACCAGTTACCTGGCTCATACAATTCCTCCTTTGAAACTCATCAGAGAAAGACATGACATCTGGGAAGATCTAGGCAAGGGGCGGCTTTTGCAGCTCTGAGCGACGTTCTTGCCAATTTAGGGGCTGTCAAAACACCGTTGCGCGCAAACAATGAAGGCCGCCAAACAGGGCAAAACAGCCACGGCTCACCAGAGCATCCGCAAGTATTTGGACGATCAGGGAAAAAGGCCTGTTTGGGAGAGTATTCACAAAGAATCTTGTTTGCGCAACCGAAAATTTTCGTCATCGCAATCAGAAATTTTCGTCAGGAGTTCGTCACTCATGCAAGAACATCTTTTGGCGCCTTTGACTGAGAGAGAAATCATCAAGCATTATGGCCTGACACCGCATCCTGAAGGTGGCTTTTACCGGCGCACTTATGCTTCAACACTCACTTTCGCGTATCAGGGCTGAGAGCGTCCTGTCTGCACGGCAATCCTGTTTTTGCTCAAGGCAGGCCAATATTCCCGCTTGCATAGCATACCGCAGGATGAAATGTGGCATTTTTACCATGGAGGGGCACTGCGCCTAGCTGTGATCACCCCTGACGGCAAAAGCCGGGAAATCATCATGGGCCAGAATCTGTGCGCAGGCGAAGTTGTGCAGTACAGCGTCCCAGGCGGTTCATGGTTTGGGGCAACGCCAGCCCTGGGCAGTCCCTACAGTTTTGTGGGATGCACGGTTGCCCCGGGCTTTCGTTTTGAAGAGCTGCAGCTTGGGGAGCGCCATGCGCTCATGCCCCTTTTTCCTTCTGCAGGCGAGATCATTGAAGAGTTTTGTCCGCCGCACCACAACGTATCCAGCCGAACTTAGAGGTCCTTTTGGATCTTCTCCCACCATTTGAGCACTTCTTCCCTGAGAGCCTGGGCGTCAAAATTCCAGCTGCCCTGACAGAGCAGGGAATGATAGCCCATGCCCAGCGCATAGGTCATAGCGGCGGCAACAGCTGCCCCGACAACGGAACCAATGCCCGGAATCCATTTCGTCACCTGTTCAAAGGCATAGCGGCCAGCCACACGTGCCATCAGCGGGCCAAGAAGCTTGCCGGCAAGGTCGGCATTGAGGCTTTTGCCGTGCAGGGAAGTCAGACGTATGAGCATGGCCACCTGAATGGGCATGATCAGGGCCGAGTCGGGGATGGCCGGGATGGGTTGGGCGGCAGCAGCTGAGGAGAGGCTGCTGAAGAGGCGGACAATGTTTTCGGCACGCTGATTGAGAAGGGCGAGATCGTGGGTTGCGCGGGCAAAATAGGTGCGTGCGGCATCGGGCAGGGCATCAAAGATACGCTTGCGCAACGCATCGAGGCCGTACTGATTGGCAAAATCATCACAGGACTGGCCGCTGGCACAGGCTGTGATGGCTCCTGCCTCAGGCAAAACGCGGCCAACATAGCTCAGCCACTCGGCAATATGTTTTTCTTTCTCAGTGCTTGGCGCTGCCAGGTTCAGTGTTGCCGGCTGCCAGTCGCGGACAGGGGCTGCCAGATCTATCTTGGTGCCGGCTGTGAGGATAGGAAGGGGGGTGCGGCTTGCAAAATGCTTGGCAACAGCCGCGAGAAGCTGGGTTTCATAGTCAAGACTGCGTTCAGGGCAGGGAATGGCCAAAAGCAGGAGATGCGCCTGATCGGCCTGATCGAGCACGCTTTGCAGGCGTTCACCGTGCTTGCCGGCTTCACCGACCCCTGGCAGATCCAGAACGCGCAAGGGCACGCCCTTGCCCTCAAGTTCAAAGGCTGTCGGCTTTTGCGTGGTGGGGAGCACCCCTACCGGCATAATTGTCCGGCAGGCCAGGGCATTGATCAGGCTTGATTTGCCGGCACCTGTGCGGCCGGCCAGAAGCAGTGTCGGCACAATATCTGTGTCGGGAAACTTCTCTTTGGCGGCTTTGAGCAGATCTTCAAGGCTTTCAAAATTGAGCTTGCCGGTGAGCCAGGTCAGAAGTTCAGGATCGAGCATGTTTCGGTATTCTCCTTGGCAAAAAGCCGTTGCGCAGAATGGGGTATTGATCAATCGTTGACCGTGACCGTGGGGAGTGGCCTATGGCATTCTCAAGGGGTGTGCAGCGTAGCCCCCGAATTTAGAGGAGGCAAAGCCCGTTATAGGGGCAATACCTGCAATGGTCGGAAGCCATAGCTTCAAAGGCTGAACATTCCCACAGGCAGCGCAGTGTGAGTTGAAGGATATCCTGGCAGGCGCGCAGGCGGTCTTGATCTTCAAGTGAGCAGTCATCAGTAAAGAGCGCGTTTTCTTCGCCACCGTCGGCCAGTTTGATCAGACAGGCATTGTGGGGAAGCTGTGCGTAGCGTTTCTGGCAATGTGACTGAGAGAGCACAAGATAGAGGGGCAATTGCATACTGACGAGGGCTTCGCGCAGATAGGCCATGTGGGGCACAAGAAGTTCCAAAGGCTTGCTAAGGGCAAGATCCTGTCTGAGGGCATCCAGAAAACTATGGTTTTCCCAGAAGTCTGGAGCAGGCAGCTTGAGTTGTCCTGTCTTGTAGTCGATGATGACAAGCTCGTCTTGGCGCCGGTCAAGTCGGTCGACAATGCCAAAGAGGGAGGCCTTCCCCGAGCCAAAGGGAAAATGGCAGCGCATGTTCTGCTCAAGCTCGAGGATGGTTGTGGTTGGCTGTTCTTCAAGGTATTTGCCAAGAAGGGTGTGAGCGGCATTTTTGAGGATATAATAGCTGATAGCGGGGAGATTGCCAAGATCTGCACGCTGCAGCTCCTCTTCCAGGTACTGTGCAAGGGTGGCCTCTGCAATACTGCCCTTCGTGATTTCACGGCCCAGATAGGGCGTGTAGATTTTTTGGAGCAGCCTGTGGATGCATTGACCTACGAGATTGGGGGCTTCACCTTCTGTCAGTTCCTCATAGGGTTTGAGGCTGAGCAGATAGCGGCGGGCAAAGGCCAGGGGACAGCTGAGGAAACTATCGAGCTGGGTCGGTGAAACCCCCTTGCTGAGAAGTTCCGCAAGACGCGCCTGCAGGGCAGCTGTCTTCGAAAGCCTCTTTGCGTCTGGGACACGTACACTGAGATGGGGTTTGGCCGTGGATCGTGGACTGTCATTGGGGCCTAATACCACACCTTGTTCCTGCTCAAGCTGCCAGATGATCTGCTCCACAAAGCGACTGGGAATTTTTTTACCCTCAGTCTGCGAGCTTCGACTTACGCCTTCCTGCCAGTAGATGGAGACGGTCTGGGCATTGGCCATAAGTCGGAAGAGATTGTATTCAGAGCGTTTCTGAAGCTCCCTGCTGCCTGGCAGATGCAAGGCAAGGCGCAGTCCTTCGGAGAGGAGAATGTCCTGGGAGGGATTGCCTGGCAGAAGATCATCGGTGGCATCCAGAATGGAGAGATGGTCAAAGTGCAAAAGTCTCGTTTCCAGAAGTCCCATGACCTGTACACCTGTCAAAGGATCGGCCTCAAAGGGAATGCGCTCAGCTTCGATCAATGCTTCAAGCAGGTGCTTTTGGAGCGCAAAGGAAATGGGCTCATAGGCCATAATGGCCTCGGAGAGGGTGGGCAGAAGCACATCTTCAACGCGGCTGATGGCTTCAAGATCCAGGGGATAGTTTTGCCAGGCAATACCGCTTTGCGTAAGTAAAAAGTGCGTGATGGCGGAAAGGCTCTTGGCAAGGTCAGACAGGGTCGCCGTTTTGGCAAAGGCGTGCAGGAAAAGGGCAAAGAGCTTATGATAACGAGCGATAATCGCCTGATCCTCAAAAAGTTTTGGCAGATGCGAGGCGGGATCCTGAAAACGCTGGCTTTGGGCAATGGCTGCTTCAAGTTGAGCGAGATCAAGACCCTGGTACTCTTCGGTCTCTGAGAGACGCTGCAGATAGGGGTGGCGCAAAAAGTGGAGAAGATCGCGCCAGTAGAAGAGACCGTCTTCGCGCTCGCGCTCTTTGAGGGTGAGGAGAATGGTGAGAAGCTGGCCAAAAAGCGTGCGCTTGAGCGGGTAGCCAAGAGAAACATTGACCTGCTTGCTTGGCAGATGGTGCAGGACAGGCACAAGGAGAGAGGGTCTTGCAAGAATGAGGGCATGGGTGCCTGGGTTTGTGTTCTGCCACTGGGCGATGAGATCCTGGTTCAGCGCAAGCAGTTGGGAGTGGGCATCGTAGCCGGCATGGAGGCGATAGCGCGGCCAGCTTGTGCTTGCCTCTGTGGGATACAGTACTGTTTGGGCCTTCCAACGCTCGCACCACTCTTTGTGGCAGAGGCAGGCATGATGCACCTGGGAATCCTTGGAAGCAAGAGCCGGATCTGTGTGCAGGCAGATTTGGGCTCCCTGTTGCCAGAGTCTTTTCAGCAGACGCTCTTCGGCCCCGTCAAGCACGGAAAAACCCGCCACAAAGAGGTGCTTGTGAGGGGATGGGGCAAGGCTATGGGGAATAACGGGAAGCTGTGCTGCCTGAAAGAGATCATAGCCTGGGGTTGAGAGGTTTTTTTGGCTGAGAAGCGAGGTATAGGCGGTATGGATATGGCCCAGGCTTGCCAGGAGTGCGGAAGCTTCCTTGCTTGAGGCTTCCAGGGTATTGGGCAGATTTATAGGGGACTGGCCCTGGCGAAAGAGCTCTTCAAGAAGGGCGGCCAGACGGCACCCCCACGGCCAGAAGTGCCCAAGATCCATGCGGCTCATTTCTGCCAAAAAGGCATTTTGCGCCCCAAGCTTTTGCACGCAGCTGTGGAGCAGCGCGCACATATCAAGGAGCGAGGCATGGGGTCTGGGAGGGATATGGTTGGCCAAAAGCCAGCTATCGACCGCATCTTCCAGAGTCACCACATGGGGCAAAAGGCCTGAAATCCCGTTTTTGCGGTAGATATCCACAATATAGCGGAAGGGCCGGTTATTGGGCACGAGAATGACGACATCCTCGCGCTGGCCCTGGCACAGGTCTTCCACATGGCGCAGAAGATGGGGGAGAAATGGACTGTGCCAGGAAAAGAGCAGAAAGGGAGATTCGTGCATGAGTATGTAGCTGTCGGTTGCAAAGTCGTGGAAGGTCGCCAAATGCTTCACTGTGCGGCGAGAGCTTGCTGGCAGAGGGCAAAACTCGGCGCAAGAGGTGAAAGACTGTACTCTGTGACCAGCTGAAAACAGCGCTCTTCCAGATAGACGAGGAGAGCGCGGGATGTGTTGCCGCTCTGAGCCAGAAGTCTGAGATAGGCGCGCATCTGGGCAATATCGTCTTCCTGCGGCTGACCGCTCTTATAGTCGATGACAAGATAGCCCGTAGCTTCGGGCACAAGCAGGTCGCAGCGCACAAGCCGACCTTTGGCGTCGAGCAGAGAATGCTCGCGCAAACCCGCTTCAAGCCATGCCCGCGTATCTTTTTGCTGCAAAAACCAGACAAGGGCGCTTTTGGCATACGAGATGGCCTCGGCATTGGCCAGATTTTCCCTGAGCAGGCGCTTGGGGTCGAGTCTGGCTAAGCCAAAACGCAGGGCCGTCTCGGCCGCGTTTTCGGCATCCTCCTGCCAGAGGACAAATTGCAGAGCCTTGTGGAGCAAAATCCCCCGCTGTCTTGCCTCTTCGCGCTCCTCGACTTCCCGGCTGTGGACAATGCGCAGGCCTGGCAACCACTGCATGGGGGTGAGCAGGGGCTCCTGCGCTTCCAGACAGGCTTCTGCAGGGGGAGTAAGCGTGGCAGATACTTCCGGGCTTTGGGGAAGCGCTTCTTCAGCAAAGCTTAGGCCTGCAAGTTCCGCAAGGTTTTTGAGCAGATCTTTGTCGTCACTGCGCTTTTGCTGGCAGCGGAGCAGGCAGAGCTCTTCCCGGGCGCGGGTTGTGGCCACGTAGAGCAGATTGATGGTCTCCTTGCAATCGCGCAGAAGGGATCTGTAGTAGGGGGCTCCGGCGTTTTTGTTGATGAGCGTGGCAAGCCTGCCTTCAGCGGTATCGTGGAAGATGAGCTCCTCGCGGGCACTGAGCGGGCTCATTTTCCAGAGAAAGAGCACACAGGGCGCCTCAAGCCCCTTGGCCTTGTGGATGGTCATGATACGCACAGCGTCCATGTTTTCGGGCATGGGCACTTTTTCCTCATCGTGATTGTTTTCCCAGTATTCGAGGAATGCCGAAATGGTGCCTGCGCCTTCGTCTTCGGCGGTATGCAGGATTTCAAGAAACCTGCGTGTGAAAATGCGCTCATGGGGAAAACGCTCGAAGACACCGAGGAACTGATACCATTCACTGATGAGATCATAGGGCGAGAGCAGGGCGGCAGAGCGGGTGAAGCCGGCAAAGTATTTCTGCCAGAGATGTGGCCAAAGTTCTTCAAAGGCATCTCTCAGGCTGCCCTGGTTTTGTGAAAGATGGTGATCGTAGAGTGTCTCACAGGAAAAGCTGCCTTTGACATCCCTGAGCTCGCCAAAGATCTCCCCACTGAGCACCGTGAAAAAGGCCAGCTCATCGCCAAGGAGGAGAAAACGCAGAAAGGCAAGGCTTTGTATGACAAGGCTCTGCTGGGCCAAGAGCAGACTGTTTTCCGTGACAACAGGCACTCCCTGGGCCAGAAGACTTTGGGCAAGCTCCATGGCCTCGCGGTTTTTGCGCACGAGAATGAGCATCTGCGACCAGGGGCGTGTTCTGTGCCAATGGCTAAGCCTAGCAAAAATGGCCTGCTGCGCTGTTTCACTGGTAACAAGAGAAAGCTCCACATGGCCAGGCAAAAGAGCTTTACCCTCAGGAACTTTCTGCGCATGGCCGCAAAAGCCCTGGGCAAGGCTGAGGGCTGCCTCCTGCAGGAACGGCCTGGGCAATTCCTTGGGCAGACTCCCGGCAAGAAGCTCCTGACAGGCCTGCACATCTTCCAAAGGCGCATAGAGACTATTGTTGAAGTCAATGACGGCCTTGGCGCTTCGCCAGTTGTAGGGAAGGGATTCTGCGTGGCAGGCCTGGCTTTGCACAAGTTTCACCAGGGGTGATGAAGGAGCAAGAAGCTCATCAAAAAGCTCGGGATTGCCGCCACGCCAGCTGAAGATGGATTGTTTGACATCCCCGACCCAGGTGAAGGATCCCCCCTTGGACAGGGCTTCCGTCACAAGGTAGGAGAGGGCCAGCCACTGCTCGTCGCTTGTGTCCTGAAATTCGTCAATGAGCATGTGCCGAGTGTCATTGCCCAGAAGAAAGAGCGTTTCTTCCACAGGCAGCAAGCCTTCAAAGATGGCGCAGACAAGACTTGGCACAACCACGGTGTGCAGAAAACGGCCGGCATCCTCACTTGCCATGAAAGCCTGTTCCATGCGCAGGCCAAGTTCAACGAAGGGCAGAGTTTTGACGGCCTCGTTGAGGAGGCGCAAGTCTGTTTTTCCTTGGCGGATTTGGCCAAAGAGCGCTGTGAGCCTTTGATCTTCTGCCGCAGCTTCATTTTTGCAAAAAAGCTCAGCCAGCGTATCCTTGGAAAGAAAGGCAGAATCCAGGGCTTTCCATTCCTGCCTGGCAAGCTGGAGCATGGCGTTTTGGGCAAGCTTTTTCCATTTGGCTGATCCAGCCTGATCAAGGAGTTGCGCAGCAAGATTGGCAAGGTCTTCCTGGGCCTTTTGCCGGAGATTGCGGACATCGCTTGCCGGGATGAGATCCTCGCACTTTTTGAGGAGAATGGCGGAAAAAAGCGGCGAGAGCAGGCTTTGGATTTTTTTGCCTGCGAGAAAACCGTGCGCCTGACCTTCGTGGTAGAGACTGCGCACCACAGCGTCGAGTTCACGGGCAAGCTTGCTATCTCCCTGGCGTGCACGCAGAGAAAGAATTTCGAGAAACGGCTCAACGGTCTGCTGGGTATTGAAGACAGGGACAAAATCAGGGCTTAAGTGGATTTTGAGGGAAGAGGTGCGCACGATCTGCAGAAGCAGGCTATCGATGGTGCGCACATTGAGGGCTGAATAGTTATCGAGAATGTCTGAGAGAAGATGCTGTGCCTTGGCCCTGGGCATCAGTGCCGTATCAAGGCCAAGGGCAGCCGATTTTAAGCGTGAAAGCACGCGGCTGCGCATTTCTTCGGCAGCCGCGTTGGTAAAGGTGATGGCAATGATTTGGGTGAGGTCATTACCAAGGGCTAAGAGCGAGAGAATACGCTCTGTGAGGGTATGGGTTTTGCCCGAGCCCGCTGAGGCCTTGATCTGGTAGAGACCAATCACGCGTTTTCCTCAGGCAGCATACCTTTGAGCATGCCCTGACCTGTGGATTCAAGCACCGCACGCCAGAGGTCTGAGTGGATATTGAGTTTGCGGCGCGAGCGCGTGACAAGGTCAAAGGGCAGATGCACAAACTGCCCCTGCACCTTGGCGACGACCATGTCAGTGCGTCCGGCCATGGCGGCGTGCACGGCATACTGACCGAGGAAACCGCAATAGACTTTGTCCGAGGAATTGGCCGGTACCGAGCGGATAATATAGCTTGGGTCAATGTATTTGATGGTGTGACGCAGCCCGCGGCTATCAAGGTATTTTTTGAAGACTTTGCGCAGATAGATGGCAATGTCCGCTAAAATGACATTACCTGAGGCATCGGTTGCGGAATTGTGCTCAAGCAGATGCTGACCTGCACCTTCGGCGGCAACCACAACGGCGTGGCCGCGCGTGCGCAAACGGTTTTCCAGCGCCTCCAGAACCCCACCAGGCCCTTCCAGCGTAAAGGTCGCCTCCGGAATGAGGACAAAATTGACTTCTTTGAGGGCCAGCGTCGCCTGGGCAGCAATGAAACCACTTTCACGCCCCATGAGTTTGACAAGGCCAATGCCGTTGGGGACACCGCAGGCTTCGGTGTGGGCGCATTCAATGGCTTCGGTGGCCTTGTAGACGGCGGTCTCAAAACCAAAGGACTGGGGAATGAAATTGATGTCATTGTCAATGGTCTTGGGAACGCCGATAATGGCTATTTTGCGGCCACGCTTTTGTACCTCCTGACTGATCATCTGGGCAGCCTTCATGGTGCCGTCACCGCCGATGACAAAGAGCACATTGATATTGCAGCGCTCAAGCGTGTCCACAATGTCCTCACCGTTCTGAGGGCCGCGGGAGGAGCCGAGAATGGTGCCACCGAAGAGATGAATGTCAGAGACCTTCTCCGGTGTCAGTTCCACAAATTGATGCTGAAAGGTGTGGATAAAGCCTTCAAGACCATAGGGAATGCCAATAATGGAGGGCACATGGTAGGCATGGTGGGCTTCCATGACAATGGCACGAATGACGTCATTGATGCCGGGACAAAGGCCGCCGCAGGTGACAATGGCGCATTTGGTCTGTGTGGGATTGAAATAGAGCTTTTTGCGCGGTCCGGCCGCCTCCAGAGAGAGAATCTGCGGCTCAATCTCCTGACTGCAGTCCTTGTCCACAAAGACCTGGACCTGTTTGTCGTCCTCAAGGCCGTGATAGGGCAGCTGAGAGTCGATTTTGCGAGGGCCAAGTGTATTGATGTGGGTATTGATTTCTGTACTCATCCGTTTTTCGGCGCATGCTCACACAATTGCGCCGCCTCCAGCATTGCGATTGATCCAACCAGCCCTGGGGCTGTAGCCTGAGAGAATTTGCCAATGGTTTGCCAAGCTGCCCGCAAAGGATGGCTATGGCAAGGCAAATGGGCAAGGAAATGCTCGTGCTGCACCGTATCCCTGTACTTTGTGGGAACGGAGCAGGATAAAAAACGCCCTAAGAGAGCCAAAGTGTATGCTGCTCCCTAAGGGCAAATACCTGAAAACAGTGGGCGATAGTCCATCTGAGCAGTTAGTACTGCTATCATCTTTTCTTTTTGTACGTCAGGGTTGCATGGGCGTCAAGATCGTTTTTCGTTGCCCTGTGCGCTGAATCTGTCTGCTTGACGCACCCTACGGGCTGAGCTATGTATCGCAGCATGCACGGGCTTACCAGCCCGAGGCATCGAGCTTGAGAGAACTGCTTGCAGACAGCCTGCAAGTCTTTTCTTTTTTGGGGCTCGATGTCTTTTCGCAGAGCGTAAGGAGTCCTTGAGTGGCAATCTATGGCCTTCGATTGCACAGCTTCGGCCAGTGCAACTATTATACCTCTTCTCAGGCTCTTGCCGTGGGAGATAAGGTCATTGTGCAGGAGGAGGAACGCCTCTGCTTTGGCACGGTCTGCTCAGGTCCTTTCACGACACTGGCCCATTTGCAGGAAGGTGAGCTGCCGCAGATTCTGCGTGTGGCTGAGAAAAACGACCTGATTGATCACGCTGAAAATCAACGACTCAGCATGGAGGCACAGGACTTCTGCGCTGCCGCCATTGAGCGGCGCAAGCTGGAGATGAAGCTTGTGGGGGTCGAGGTCTTTTTTGATCGCAGCAAGATCATTTTTTTCTTTACGGCCCCTACGCGCATTGATTTCCGGGAACTGGTCAAGGATCTCGTGCGCCAGTACCGCACGCGCATTGAGCTGCGTCAGATTGGTGTGCGTCATGAAACGCAGATGGTCGGTGCTGTGGGCAATTGCGGCATGATCTGCTGTTGCCGAAGGTATTTGCGCAAATTTGCGCCTGTGACCATCCGTATGGCCAAGGAGCAGAATCTCTTTCTCAACCCTTCAAAAATTTCCGGCAGCTGTGGACGCCTGCTCTGTTGTCTTTCCTATGAGCAGGAAAATTACGATAATTTTTTTGCCAAAAGTCCGCGAGTCGGCAAGAAGTATCAGACGCAGCAGGGTATTGTGCGCATTGTGCGCGTCAATATGTTTCGCAATACGGTGGCTGTTGCCGGTGAGACCAATGAGGAGCGGGAGCTGAGTCTTGAGCAGTGGCTGACCTTAAAGCCTGTGCGCTTGGATCCACAGACAGCCGGTGAAGACAGCGAAGAAGACTTTGAGGAAGGAGGCGTGCAGGAGGCGTTTTTGAGTCATACGCTTCCCGATGAGCCGCTTGAGAGTCTCTCTGACGGCGAAAGAGATTCTGAATTTGAGCTTGAGTATCCAGTGCTTACCCAGAAAAAACCTGTTGCCGGGCACGCAGAGCGTATTGAGTCTAAAGAGCACAGGAACCCGCGCAAGCCTGAGCATCGTGAAGAATTGAGGCCAAAACCGAAAAAACGACCAAAGATTGATCTGCCACAGCCACAAGCTTTGGCGCCCACTGGTGAAGGCCCGGCTGATCGCCCAGCAAATAAGGTCAAAAATCGTGAAGACAGCAGACCTTTGAAGTTGAAGAAAAAGAAACATTCCAAAAAACGTTCGCGCTGAGCTTTTGCTCTGGCGCAATCTCTGGCAACGCACCCGTGTGGGGAGGAAGAATGGAGAGCTTTTACGTCACAACGCCCATCTACTACGTCAATGCCCGGCCGCATCTCGGTCATGCCTACAGTACCATCGTTGCAGATTCCTTGGTGCGCATGCACAAGCTTTTGGGAAAAGAGGCGTTTTTTGTGACGGGCTCTGATGAACACGGCGACAAGATCGTGCAGGCTGCGGAAAAAAATAATCTGCCGGTCAAAGATTTTGTGGATGGTATCAGCGGCGAGTTTCGGTCGCTGTGGCCAGAGCTTGGCATTGAAAATTTCCGTTTTTGTCGCACTACCGATGCCGCCCACGAAAAGATCGTGCAGGAGATGCTGCAGAAGGTCTATGACGCCGGTGACATTTATTTTGGGGAGTTCAGTGGGCATTACTGCTACGGCTGCGAACGTTTCTATACGGAAAAAGAGCTCGAGGACGGCTGCTGCCCCCAGCATAAGACCAAGCCTGAGTTGATCAGTGAAAAGAACTATTTCTTCAGGATGTCCAAATACCTTCCCTGGCTCAAAGAATACATTGAAACACATCCGGATTTTATTCGGCCAGACCGCTATCGTGCCGAGGCGCTCGGGATGCTTGAGGCCGGCGCCCTTGAGGATCTGTGTATATCCAGGCCCAAGACGCGTCTGACCTGGGGTATAGATCTGCCTTTTGACACAAAGTATGTCTGCTATGTCTGGTTTGATGCCCTGCTCACCTATATCAGCGGTCTCGGCGGCCCACAGTCTCAGGATTTTGCCAGGTACTGGCCCGGAGAACACCTTGTGGCCAAGGATATTCTCAAACCCCATGCCATTTTCTGGCCTGTGATGCTTAAGAGTCTGGGACTGCCTCTGTATGAGCATCTCAATGTCCACGGCTACTGGCTTTCCAAGGATACCAAGATGAGCAAGTCTCTGGGCAATATTGTCGAGCCCAGGGCAATGATGCAAACCTATGGTCAGGATGCATTCCGCTATTACCTTTTGCGGGAAATGCATTTTGGCTCGGATGCCAATTTTTCTGAAGAAACCATGGTCACGCGCATCAATTCCGATCTGGCCAATGACCTGGGCAATCTCTTCAGCCGTGTGCTTTCCATGACGGCCAAGTACTTTTCAAGCATTGTTCCCAAGCCGGCCGCAAAGCTTGAGCAGGATAAGGCTATAGTGGATCTCTGCGTACAGTCTATGCAGAATTATGTGCAGTTGATGCAGGTGATTCGTTCGGCTGAAGCCCTTGAAGCTCTCTGGGAACTTGTGCGTGCGCTCAACAAATACGTGGACAGCGAAGCACCCTGGGCACTTTTTAAGGCCAAGGAGATGGAACGCCTTGGCACAGTGATGTATGTGCTCTTGGCCTCGATGCGTAAGATTGCCATCTGTCTGTGGCCTGTCATGCCCAAGGCAAGCACGCTCATGCTCGGACAGCTCGGCCAGAAAGCCGATGAGCACACAGCCCCTGTCAAAACGATTATGGATGAAATTACCTGCTTTGGCGGCCTTGATGCGGGCACAACACTTGCGGAAAAGTCGAATATCTTTCCCCGTATTCAGCGCTGATGGCACTCGGAGTTTACGACACACAAAAAAAGGCCGTTAACCGGCCTTTTTTTGTGCCTTTTGTGAAACACTTATTTTTTTTCTTCTTTGAAAATACGTTCCAGAGAAGCCGCATCCAACGGTGTCAGATTAAAGCGCATACCAGCTTCATCCAGCAGATTGTGCAGACTTTTTTGCGGGTTGGCGTTTTTTTGTTCGTTGATATATTCGGCTGCTTTGCGAACAAGTTCGCTTTGAGAAACAATAGTCGCCATATGCTCTCCTCTTTCGCGTCACCACGCATGACGCCTGTTTGTCAAGACTCGCACGGTCTTGGTCAGAAAAATGGCAGGAGTACAATACTCCGCTGGGAAAAAAATGTCAAAGGCACGGGCAAAAACATCGCTTGCCGTCACAAAAAGCGTTGTCTCGTCTGCTTAGGTACGACTCTCCTTTGAGCATAAGGAATCCCTTGGCTTTGGCAGAGGCAAAGGGCAGCCAAAGCCCTGGCAGGGAGAGTGCATCCTGGCAAGCACATGCTTCTGTATGGCAGTCAGAGGGGATCTGCACAAGGTCGCCAGGCTGCATGTGTATCGCCAAAAAGAGGCGTGAGCAGCTCACAGCGCAAAAACATTTACGAAAAATCAAATTTAATATATATGCGACGATTTTTTTGAGGGGAAGAGTTGAGTTATACCTATGTTGACCTGTGAACACTTGGCAGAAGAACGTGCGCGGAAGCGCAACTGCGTGATAGGTTTTCTCACGGTCTTGTCTTCAGGCATGTCTCTGAAATATGTTTGTCTGTACGCTTTTTGGGGAAACTTTTCGATGAGGCTAGCGGAGATGCTACGATAGCTATGCTCCACAAAGATTTTTTTGGTTATTATGACAATGATAGTATTTTATAATACATTTTTCCAACGTGTCTCAAACGAATTTTTAAACATTTCAGTTTCTATTTCTGTTACTCCAGCATTTTCAAAATATTCACGCCATGATAAACATTTTTCTAATATACTTCTAACAATTTCTTTTGCCTTATATTTGGTTAATCCAAAGTGAAAAGTATGTGAAAGTAAATTTTCGATAGTTCCGAGTCTACCAAATTCACCGATATTCATCGCGTGTGTGACATACGTATTGATTCCTTCAACAGAAGGTGTTGGTACGATATCAAAGGCTGGTGATAAACTTATGTTTCCATTTTCGATAATAAATCCATGATTTCTTGGGTGATCATCTGTGTTTCTGCAGAAAACGTTAAAAACCATACGTTTAAAAAATTCTATTCTATCTTCCGGACAATATTTAGACATTTCTTCTGCAATTTTTTCATAACTATATGCAAATACATCATGCTCATTGGTTTTACAGAGAGATAATGCAGACATGTAGCCTAAGCGGGAAATACCACTTTCAGATATTTTACGATCAAATCGTTTAAGCAAAAGAACATCAATGCCATTGATGTCCATAAAACGCATTTCTGGAATAGTAATGCCGCATTGTTGAGCCAGAGTCATCGTCGCCATTTCAACTTTAGCATTGCAATACTTGTCACGCACTGAAGGAAATTTAGCCAGCCAGGGAAAATTTTCATAAATAACGGTGCACTTTGGTCTTGATCCTCCCAGACTTGATCCCTGTGCTAAAAGCATCAGATGGCGTTGATCGATATATAATCCTTTTTCTATATGTTTTGCAGTATCTAGTAAAATATCTAAGTATTCTGAAAGAGGAGGCTCTATATTAGGTTCACAATCTTGTAAATTTTCTCTGAAGTCTAAATTTCCAGATCGTTCACAGTTTTTGTAGAGCAAAAAATCTGCTTCTGTTACCTCATTTATATCCTTATTAATCATTTTTGCAATGACAGTTCTTCCCCAATAGTCAGGAGATGCATCTCTTATAGCACCATAGCAGCCTTCAGAGAGTATGTATTCTTTTTGGTTTAATGGTAAAAGAATTGGGTCGATTGGTAGACTTTCATTTTTGTTACGATATTTATTGCCATAACCCACATACAAACTTCCATCTTTTGTAAAATGAGCCAGAGCCGCAGGAATTGCTTGCTGCTTTGCCTGAGGATACAAAAAAATGTAGAAAGGTTTTTCAGGTGTTGTGGGCAAGATGGACTCCTAGAAATCAAGTTCCCTGTCGTGTTTTTCGCGAATTCGTTGCAGATGCGCCCGGCTCTCCTTGTCCAGCCACTGTCCCTTTCTGTCTGTATCAGGATGACAAATTTCGGAAAACCCGTTCAAAAGGTCCAAAACGAAGGCATATTTTAGCCAGGCACCCATAGCAACTGACGGATCTCCTTTTTCCATGCGTGCGACGGTCTGGCGAGTTGAATCAATACGTTCAGCAATGTCTGTCATGCGCAAACGGCGTTTTTTGCGTGCCATTGCGTAATTTTGGCCCATGGTCACAAGAATGGTTGCTGCCTCATCAGGAAGACCGTCCGTGAAAAATTTGTTTTTTGCCATATCGCCTCCTTGCCTGAATGCTGGCACAACGTGTGCGCAAAGGCAAGAAAATGGTAAATAAAAATTACCTTAGCGCTTGTAAGGTCATTTTTAAAGAACTTTTAAGGCCAGGTCTGCAAACGACAATAGGGCTCAGGGTGAAGGCTCAGGCTGTCAGGCAAGGTATCGTGATTCAGGTCTCAGTTTTCCGAAACTATGTGGTCACAATCTGGCGCTTCTCTTCGTCGATGATAAAAACTGCGCTGTGGACAGGTATGCTGACATGGGCATAGGCTTCAAGATAGCCAGAGCTCTGAATCTGCTGCTCACCTTCGCGACGTTTTTGAGGGATATCACGAGCGCGATGGGCTAATTTGAATTCAATGACAATAATGTACTTTGCATTTTCGATAACGACATCACTGCGACCTCGGCACGTTGGCATTTCTCCATGTGCTTGTATGCCACAAGCTCTGAGCAACATCAAAAAAAGGGAGCGATAAAAAGATTCTCCTCGCAATGATCTTTGGTGATCTTCAAAGAAGTCGTGATAGGGGAGGCTAGCTATGGCAGCATTATAGATACGAAGAACAGTTTCCCAGTCACACTGTCGTAGTGCTTGCCAGAGACTTTTTCCACGGTCGACAAAATTTTCAATTTGGTAAATACTTGTTAAATACATCTCTGAGATTGCTCCCAGAACTTCTTGATTTGGATAATCAAGTATAACGTAGTTATCTGTTCTTTCAACAATTGTTAAATAACCAGCTTGATAGAGAAAACTTTCTGGGTTAGCATTTTCTATTTCTCTTGGAGCTAACATTGATGGCTTAACTTTAATTCTGTGATATTTTTCAGGGGATTCAACGTGATGGTCTTTGAAATAGTTTTCGATAAAAGAGACTGAGCCAGACTCATACCAAAAATTTAAAAATTTATATTCGTAAAAAAAATTAAGTAAAGAGAATGGATTATATACTTTAGTTTCTCCGTCAAATGAGAATCCATCGTAATAGTTTCGAATTGTGTCGAGTAAATCTTGACGTGATCCTGCTATTTTTTGTTTTAATGCATCATCAATAAATAATGTAAAATATGTTTCTAGCTCTTCTTGTGTGTAGCCACAAAGACTGCTATATTTTTTGTGCATTGAAATATCAATTAAGTTATTAACAGCTGAAAATATGCCAGTTTTTGTAAACTTTGAAATTCCACAAATGAAAAGAAATCTTATGCAATCTTGACTGCCTTTGATGACCTGGTAAAATTGCCGAAGTATTTTACGAAATTGTTCGATTTTTGCAAAATCATTGAGGTTGTCTAATATTGGCGCATCGTACTCATCGATGAGGATAACGACAGGAGCTATGTGTGTGCTGAGGCGTTCAAGCAGCGTATCAAACGTCTCGGCACTCGAAGCCTCAGGGGTCAACGTGATATGATAGGCATCTGCAAACGTGACCAGTTTTCTGTTGAGCCAGTGGTTCAGTGCTTCCGCAGAAGAGGTGCTGTCGAATTTACTAAAATCGAGTGAAAGAATGGGAGGTATTTGCTCATTGCTTCTTTGACACACCCAGGCTTCTGCCCTGAGACCGCAAAAAAGCTGGTATTCTCCCTTGAACATGGAGCGGAGGGTGGAGATGGTCAGTGATTTTCCGAAACGTCTGGGCCTGGCAAGAAAAAAATATCGACCGTCTGCGAGTAATTGCTCTAAAAGGCCCGTTTTATCCACGTACAGCCTTTTGTCCGAACGCAGATTGGCAAAGCTTGCTTCTCCGATTGGTAGTGAAGGTAGTCCTTGTTGACCTTGGGAGAGTTGTGCGCGGCCAACCATAGTTTTTCCCCTGTTTTTGTCGTGATGGAGAGACTGGGCAAAGGTTGCAATGCGGTCATAGTAGCCAAGAGAGCTCCAATAGTCGAGGTTCACACCATTGGCAAAATTTTTTTGGGTTTTGCCCTAATGTTTGGTAAAGAATGGCCGATAGACAAGGTGTGAGCCCTCAGAGGCAAGGATGCCCGAGAGTGCATGTCTTCTTCTTTCTCATTGCCACAATGCAATAACCAGGGAGGGTTATGGTATGGCAACATCTTCTTCTGGTCTCGTAGAAAATACCGATTTTGCGGCTGAGCTTCTGCTCAATAAAGTCATGAATGGTCAGTATCGTGCCGATAGCGGCAAGACACTGACTATGGCAGGTCGTATTAATGCGGCCAACCTTGACGCCAAAGCCAAGACCTATAATGTCAATGCCGAAAATATTGAGAAAGGTTCGGTGATCGCCGATGCCACGCAAGACGCGCTCACTGAGATGATCGCGCTGGCCAAAAAAATTCAGGAAGCGAACCTTTCTACGACGGATACTGATGCATTGGCGAAACTTGGCACGGAGTTTTCCAATGAGTTTGCAGCCCTCTATGGTACGGCAGTGGAAGGGGTCAATGTCCTCAACGGAAGGCAGGCTGTAGATCTCGGTCTTGGGGGAAGTGTCTCGGTGGGCGTAAGTGGTGACGCCGATATTCAGGCGCTTTCCACGGCTGTGGCCTCCATGGCTACAGGAGCCAATATTACCACCAATCTCGATGATATCATTGCCCACCTCTATGCGACTGTCGCCACGGAAGGAGCCAAGGCAAGTCTTTTGGCAAACCGTTATGATACCCTCAATGATTTAGCCGCCAACTATAAAGTCGCCTCTGACAATCAGGCGGTAACAGAGGGGGGCTCGCCCACCTCGCTTTTAAATCACCTTCTGTGATACACCTTCAAGGGCAATTTGGTAAATTCGTATACTATCTGAGCAAAAAGACCCGGGAAAGTTTTTTCCCGGGTCTTTTTTTGGGCAATATTCAGGCTTTTTGAGCGTCCTTTGCCACGCGCGCAGTATAGATACTGTCAAAGGCATCTTCCAGATGCCGGGTGAAGCCACGCACATCAAGCAGAGGCGAGCGGCGCATACGCTCGCGAAGGCTAGTTCGCAGAGCCTTGAGGAGCGTCAGCTCATGGCCAAGCTGACTGGCTATATTTGTATAATGATCGGCATTGCGGGCGCAGAGCTCCTCAAGATCCAGCTGTTTGAGGAAGGCGTAGCCCTGACGACCGACAACGCTCTGCCCTTTGAGCGTGACCACAGGTACTCCCATCCAGAGGGCATTGCAGGTTGTGATACCTCCGGAAAACGGAAAGGTATCCAGGGCAATATCCACATCTGCATACTCGCTGAGCATGGTTTGATGGGCACTCCAGCCGCGAAAGGCAAGTCGGTCAGCGGCAATGCCTCGGCGTTCAAAGGCCTGTAGAATACGCTGTTGCATGGCAGGATCATGGAAGGTCTTCCACTTGAGCAGAAGGTGCGCTGTTTCCTGTTTGTGGAGAATAGAAGCCCAGACGTCGAGCAGCTGGCTATTGTACTTGGTGGTATTGTTGAAGCAGCCGTAGGTAAGATAGCCGTTTTTCAGGCAGGGTGGGGTGGGGGAAACCTGTGGCTCTTCGCTGATGGGCTGGTAGCAGAAGCGGGTGACAGGGAGGCGGAAAATGGGCTCCACATATTCGTGGTCTGTCCCTTCTGGTGCATGCCAGGGGTCGAGAAGAACCGCGTCCAGGCAGTCGAGACCTGTGGTTGCCCAGTAGCCAAGCCAGCTGATCATGACCGCAGCCGGCTGTCTGGCAAAAACCGTCAGACGGTTGCCGGAGGTGAATCCCGATAAATCCACGAGCACATCAATGGCATCCTTGCGAATTTGCGCCTCAAAGGCGGCATCATCGAGCTTGGCGACATGGCGAAGTGTGCAATAGGGCGTAAGAAATTGCAGAACGGGGTTTTGGTCATCTTTTCCAGTATTATAGGCAAAGACCGTCACGCGTGCTGTGTCGTGGCAGGGAAAAATGCCGCGCAGGAAAAAACCTACCGGGTGTACTTTGAAGTCGCCAGAGACATAGCCTACTCTCAGTGGGCGACCGTTGAGCGGGAGGGCTGGGGGGCGATTTTGGGTTTTCTGGCAGACTTGTTTGGCCCAGCACTTGGCCAGAGCTTTGTGCTTTTTGGGGTTTGTCAGAGGATCATAGCTTGCGTGGTAGAGCAGATAAAAGAGGATATGCTGATCTTTGGGAAAGATCTGAAGCAGCTTTCGATCAATGTGTTTTGTGACATCATGACAGGCTGCTTCAGCGGCAATGGCGCCCAAGAGGTAGAGGGCTGTTTTTTTGACGGCAATTTCTTCAATATCTTTGCCTTTGGCGCAGTCCATGGCTGTATTGCAGACACTTTCGGCATCAGAGAGATAGCCCAGATCATTGAGCTCTTCGGCAAGACCAATGAAGCAGTAGGGGTGCTCTCTGGCATGGAAAGAGTCGGCAAGGCTGAGCAGGGCCTCTCGAGCTTTGGCAAATTCGCGTTTGGCTGCAAGCACACGGATATGCGCAAGCTCCTCGTCAAAACGGGCCTGTGCAGGCGACGGGTTGAGTGAGAAAAACCCAGTGTGTGGTGACGTAGCTTGTATTGGCATTCTTGGTGGCGAGGGTTGAGACAAGAGAAATCGAAATCCTGGGTCCGCAGGCTAATAATCAACGAAAGTATAAACGAAGTCTCGTAACTATTATTAATCATTGACTTTTTTTTGCCGGGTCCTTTTGGCTGTTTTATCACCGGACTTTCAGCTTTTTCGAAATATTATAGTTTAACTTCCTACGATTATACCCATGTTTAATTTTTTCCCTCATATCTTCGTATAACTTTCGATCTTTTGAAAAACATTTTTTGACACATACGAGGCTGATATTCTTTTTCTTTATATGGAATGCTGCTGAATTCTAATGCTCCAATACGGTCTGGGACAGCATACAAAATGTAATCGATTTCAAACAGATTGACGCCTACAGCATGAGCGGCAGTTTCTATCACATGTTTGCCCCAAGAGTCAGGACAAGCATCGCAAATTCCATTGAAATACTCAGAATCTGGGGGATTTCTAAAGATTCCTTTTTGAAGGGGCGCTTGGATCGTGTCTATGGGAATTGCCTTTTGATTTTCTAGATATTTATTGATATATTGAAACATTGAGAAAGATTTAGATCCATGCGCAAAGTATGTTAAAATACCTGATGGAATAAATGTTCAATCAATATTTATATGGACACATAAATTCTTTTTTGCATATGGTACTCAACATTTTTCTAGCATATCTGTAATTTCTTTTTCTTCATCTTTAGTAAATAGTTTATTGTTAATCATGTATCCATCTTCAAATGAAAGGACAACAAGATTCTCAAAATCTTTCTCTCGCCCAAGAACAAAAAGAATGGAATAGAGGACAGCAAGGGACGTGCCTGCTCCTCCTTTTTCCAGGCGACGTACCGTTTCTGTCGAGACACCTGCCTTGGCTGCAGTGTCGGCAATGGAAAGGTGCAGGGCACGCCGAGCCAAACGCAGGCGCTGCCCAAGAGATTTCAGCGCAGGTTCCATTCGAAAAAACAAAGCTGATTTCTGATAATCACTTTTTGACAAGGGAACTCCATCATAAAAGGTGTCTTTTTTCGGATTTTCACCTTTTTTATGTGGCTTTCTCCAGGGAGTCAAGCTCGCAGCGAAGGTTTGTGCAGGACGAGATTTTTTCGCGGCATTGCGACCTTTTGTGTCGTAGGCGAACATGCTTGACGAAGAGGTCAGGTGGATATTTCTGTGCTTCGTAGCAGCAGATCTTGAGTTTTTGAGAAGGTACTCTACATGAATTGAGCGCCACTTCTGGTGATGTTGAGCCGCCATTCTTGCGAGCTGTGAGCAGTTTATCTGGCAAGATTGAACAACAGTTCTGGCGAGGAGTGATCAATCGTTCTTATAGGATTGAACAAAGCTTATGGTGCAAATGAGCAGCCATTCTGGTTGCGCTGACCAGATGCAAAAAAACCTGCTACGCAGTAGAGGGGCTATTCGTTCAATGTCTTGGGTCCATAGCTTTCGCGTATTGAGATGTCTTTTGACAGATTATGAGGCTGAATGTTGAGCTGACAGGAAGGGATGTATGATTCTATCCATAATGGCGTCGGCCAACGGAGGAGATGCACCGTCCCAGCTGCTCATACCAGCCATCAACGCGCAATTGTGAGCCAAAAATGAGAGCGCCGGAATTGGACCTGTTTTGGATGAGCTTAAGGTGGAAAAACTGCTTATCTTGGGCACATTTGATCAACAACCACTTATCCATGATCAGAAGCTCAAATCGCATATACTTCTGCGGGACCTTTCTCAGAGTTTTCGAGAGGAGGGGGTTGGGGAAATGATGATGTGGGTGGGCAAATGTCAGTTTTCTTGAACATATACTCCTGAAGGAGTTTGGTCTACGTACGCGTATGTTCTCGATGTGTGCTCTGCTCAATGCTGGTTGTATAGCGTATTTTTCTAGGAAAAAAATCAGATTTTTGTCTTCTATGCGGCAGATTGAGACTTATTCATTTATGGTTATATCTATAATTCCGTAAGCTTCAGGTGCAATACTTCCTTTGTCAAAAATAACATGTAAATTGAAATTACTATCATAATAAAAATTCTTGATTTGCTTGGTAAGGTCTATATCTTTAGAAATTTTTATATTTTTTGCGTTAAACATTTTTTTTAGTTCATTTTTTATTGCTTGTGAAGTTATTTGAAGGTCTTTAACGCTTAATTGTCTTCCTGTTTTACTATCAAACACATAACCAAACATTTGGGTCTGTGGCCAGCCTTCAAGACCGTATTCAAAAGTGAATATAACGCTCAGATAGTTGTTGTCGTTATAGGTGATTTCGTATTCGCTTTTCACGTATATGTTATCGTCCTGGTAGGAAGCGCGTTTTTGTGTAATGAATGTGGGGACAAGCGCTTGAAAGAAGGTGTTGATTTGTGGCGCAGCCTTGGGATTGCCAGCGCTGAAGACAGGATAGTTCTGTGTGCTGTTGCCCTGAAAGGTGGCGTTCTTGACCGTGAAAAAGTCACCTTCAGCCCGGGTATTGAGTGGCAGGAGCAGGAGCAGGGCGAGCGTCACAAACACGATAGGTGAAGTTTTTTTTGGCATATGATGGCCTTTGGCAGATTGTCGTTATTGTCGAATGTGTACCGGAGATGATTTCTGAGTTGGTTTCTGTTGGTTACAGGAAGGAGCAGACCTTTGGAAAAGCAGGTATTGTGATTTTGCGTCTGCAAAGGAAAATAGGGAAGCAAGGGCTCGAGCATGCTTGAGAGCTATGTTCTGGCAGTATTCATTTTTTGGCAGTCTGTGCACTGAGAAGGCTTTCCACTTTTTCGATCTGACTGCGCAACGCAGCCAGTTCTCTGTGCAGGTCATGCTCAATGTTTTTGTCATCTTCCTGCTTTTGCTGGCTGCGAGCATCGTCCATGCCGCCGATGATGATGGCGATGAAGACGTTGAGTACGATGAACGCTGAAAGCAGCACAAAGGGAATGAAGAAAAGATAGGCATAGGGGAAGGTTTCCATGACGGGCCTGGCAATGCCCATGGCCCAGCTTTCCAGCGTCATTACTTGGAAGAGCGTGAAGAAAGTGGCTCCGAGGGAACCGAACCATTCGGGGAAAGCCGCGCCAAAAAGCTTGGTTGCCATGACCGCGAATGTGTAGAAGAGCACAACCATCAGTAGGGTAATCCAGCCGATGCTTGGCAGAGAAAGCAAAAGAGACTGGACGATAACGCGCAGTCTTGGGATGCCAGAAATCAGTCGCAGCACTCGCAAAACCCGCATGGAGCGCAATACCGTCAGCCATCCCACAGCCGGCACAAAGGAAATAGCCACAATGCAGAAATCGAAGATATTCCAGGCATCGCGGACAAATTTACCCTTGAGAGCGAGCATCTTGCAGGCAAGTTCCACCACGAAAATCCACAGAGCAATTTGATCGGCGATGTGCAGAAGCGGGCCTGTGGCCTGTACAATGGTTTGGTTTGTTTCAAGGCCAAGGGTCAGGGCATTCACGACAATGACAATAAGGATGAACTTCTGGACACCGGGTTTCAGAATGAAATCGAAGTACGACACTATCGCTTCCTCACAAGGATTGGTTGTCTATTAGGGCTCAATAACGGCAAAATCTGGGCTAAAGGTGTCAAGCAGGCTAAGCAGCTGCTCAAGGGGAACTGCGTCACCCGTAAGCATCCCACGGCCGGCACAAAGGAAATAGCCACAATGCAGAAATCAAAAGTATTCCAAACATTGCAGACAAATATACCTTTGAGAGCGAGCATCGTGCAAGCAAGTTCTGTCACGAAAATCCGGAGTATCGCTTCCTCACAAGGATTGGTTGCCTGTTAGGGCTCAATAATGGCAAAATCTGGGCTAAAGGTATCGAGCAGGCTAAGCAGTTGCTCAAGGGGAACTGCGTCACCCGTAAGCATGCCGCGCTTGCGGGCTTCTTCAATACTGAGGTGACCCTCAAAGAGGGCCGTTACATCGGCCATTGTGCCTGAAAGGCTGAGTTTTGCGTTTGTGCCCTTGACTTGTGAGGCATGGAGCACAGCGTTGCGCAGTTCAAGCAGCCAGTTCTGCCCGAGATCTTTGAGAGCAATGTGCAGACTCAGGTTTTTGCCCTGTGCGCGCAGGCCATCCAGGCGAATGCCAAGATTGGCAAAGTAGAGCGCTGGCGGCAGAGATTGGGCCTGGCGGTTGCCGCTTTTCTGTGCCGCCATAAGTTTGGGGGTGCCACTGCGCAGTTCTTTGGCTCCTGTGAGGTAGGCATTGCGCCAGGGACCGCTTTCTGCCTGATAGCCAAGCTGTTCCAGGGCATCGGCTTCAAGTTCTCGTGCCTCGTGGTTGTCCGGTTCGGCAAAGACCACATGGTCGAGCACCTGGGCCACCCAGCGGTATTCGCCTTTGGCAAAGTCTTCTTTGGCACGGGCCAGAATGGCTTGAGAGCCGCCCATATAGGCCAGATATTTTTTAGCTGCGGCTTCCGGGGGAAGCTGGTGGAGATGGGCGGGATTGGCGTCATACCAGCCAAGGTAGAGATTGTAGACGGCCTTGATATTGTGGTTCAGGCTGCCGTAATAGCCGCGCAGGGAGAAGGTTTGTGAAAGCTCCGGGGGCAGTTGCAGCGTTTCAGCGATTTCGTTCATGGTCAGGCCCTTATTGGCCAGGTGCAGTGTCTGATCATGAATATAGCGATAGAGGTCGCTTGTGCGCGTTAAAAACGCATTGATGTTTTCGCTTCCCCACACAGGCCAGTGATGCATGCCATACATCACCTGTGCCGTGCTACCAAAACGACGAGCTGTTTCTTCCAGGGCACGCGCCCACTTGAGAGGATCACGTGTTTTGGCACCGCGCAGGGTGTAGAGATTGTGCATGGTATGCACACAGTTTTCGGCAGCTGTTAAGGCGTTAAGCTCCGAGATATACCAGTGCATTTCTGCCGGAGCCTCGGTGTCTTTGGCAATCAGGAACGTGAAGGTCAGCCCGTCAAGCGTAACGGTTTCGCCGTCGTGGGTGATGAGCTGGGTGGGGGCAATGAGAGAGCGTGTGCCTTGGGAGTTCTTCAGACCAAGGCCTGTACCCACATGGCCTGTGGTTGAAGGGGGAAGTGTTGTGCCGTACATGTACATGGCACGGCGGCCCATAGCTGTGCCGGCCATGACGTTTTCGGCAACGGCTGCTTCCATGAAGCCTTCGGGAGCAAGGATGCGAACCTTACCTGTTTTGACATCCTCCTGGCGTATGACACCCTCAACGCCTCCGTAATGGTCCACATGGCTGTGGGAGTAGATGACGGTGTGCACTGGCTTGTGGGGCCTGTGGGCATAGTAGAGGTCAAGAGCGGCCTTGGCGTTTTCTGCGGAAACCAGGGGGTCGACGATTATCAGCCCCGTGTCACCTTCGATGATGGTCATATTGGAGATGTCGGCATTGCGTACCTGATAAATACGATCACAGACTTTGAAGAGTCCATCGAGCATGACCAGGCGAGACTGTCGCCAAAGGCTGGGATTCACCGTATCTGGTGCTGTTTGGGCATCGCCACGTAAAAAGGCATAGGGCGCAAGATCCCAGGCTGCTTGGCCATGCTGGCTTACGATTCGGCCCTTGTTCGGCAAAGGCGCGATGAAACCGCGTTTGGCATTTTCCCAGTCACGCATGTCTTTGAAATCCAGGCTTTGCAGCACCTGTGTCTGCATGGCACGCGTTGCTTGTGTGGCAGGTTTTCCAGATTCTTGGGCATTTGCCGTTAGTGGAAAGAGCATAGCAAGCAGAAAGAGTGTTACGAGGACTTTGTGCATTTTTTTACCCTGAGCTACTGTGTGAAACGTTCAAGATAGGCGGCACGCTCCTGCGTCACCTTGGCATAGGCTTCATCCTGACGCATGCCCTGTTCAATATAGAGGCGTGCTTTTTCGTCGCGGCCTGAGGCAATCCAGTCACGCTGGCTGTCGCGCAATTCACGCCAGGCCATGCCCTCTGAGCCTTTGAGCTTCAGACGGGCGCGCTTCCAGACATCAGCCAGGACGTTTTCTGCTTGACGGAACTCGGGAGAGCTTTTGAGCATGGCGCTATAGGTTCTGTCTGAAAGTGCAAGGGCAAAGGGGGCCGTTGTGGAGTTGCGAAAAATATCGATTTTACTGGAGATTGCTCGATAGTCTGTTTTTTCTTCCAAGCACAGTTCCGCGTTTATTTTGCGAGACCGAAATTCGCGCAAAACACGAAGTTGCTCCCTCAAGGGGATATCTTGTGTCGTCGGCATGGCAAGAGATGAATTCCCTCTTGACGCTCTGATGTTTGTCCAAAGTAAAGCTGAGGTATTTCCGAACGCTTTCTGTGACATAGTTGCCGTCCATGCGCAGAGCGCCATAAGAGCGACAAGCAGTTTTTTCATGAGGATATCTCCGGTTTGCGGGAAACATCTATATAATATCTGGCAAAAGAGGGTTATCACCCATAGGGGCGATATTGCTTTTTTTGAGGCGTTTTGTTGGTCTCATCCTTACACATGAGTGTGCTGCCTGAGCAAAGACAGCTGCGGGGGGCTCAAAAAAGAATTGCCAAGAGCAAGTTTTTGTGATTGATCACTCCTCTGATGATGCTAGAGAGATCGATGTTGTTTCTGACGAAACCTGTGCTTGCGGAAAACACCTTATCAGACAGGCGAAACGCTCGTGAGGAAGCTTGCGTAGGTTCCCGGATACTTCATTGAGCATTTCTCTCCCACAAGCCTACAGATGCCCGATCTGCCCAGGCGACAAAGATCAGTGCAGACCAGTGCTACCTTTTGCCCTCGCCCATGAGATCCAGACTTATGATGTTATGGTGATCTATGAGCAACTCCCCGAGATTGCCTGTAACAAGTTCGGCTGCCCCTCATGAGTCTCTGAAGGAGGGTCAATGCAGACGCTCTGGGATGGTGCTATGAGCCTTTTGGCCAGCGCAAAGGTGGCTCTGAGCGTTGAATGGTAGAGAACCCAAAAAAAGATCAGCCCCAGCAGAGCCGATAGCTCTGCTGGGGCTGACATTCTTTGATAATCTACAGGGAGAGAGTCCCCGTTTTTTGAAAGATATACCGCTGAATTTGGATTGTTAGGTTTTCATGAGTGCTTTTGGCGTGATAGCCCTGGCCAAATGTCCAGGGACGAGCACCTGCTACTCACTCACCACATGCTCCTGTCCAGCCGCCTTGCGACCTCCGCGAGACCCACGCATAGAAAGCGCCTTTTCCACATTTGCGCGAGCTTTGACAAGACATTTCTTGCTCATGAGATTTGTGTCTTCAGGATAGCCGCAAACACGGTTATAATCCTTGGGATTGACGTGATGTACACGTTTCAAGTGAGCGCCCAAGGAATTCATCTTTCTGCCGCAGATGCAGCAGGTAATGGAATCGTCAGTAATAGCGTTGTCAATTTCGCTGCGTGTTTTATAGAGCAGATCGCTTTTCTTCAGTTCAACAAAGCGAGGACCATTATCCTCGGCCGCTTTCTTGTCGTTTTCAGCCTTGGCAGCGAGCACCTCGCTGTTGGCAAGCAGTGCCATTTTGGCTTTCAGGACTTCTTCCTGAATGAATTCCATGGGCTTATCAGGGTACTGAGCATAAATGATCTGGAAAAGCTGGAGATCGTCGTTATCAATAGCCATTTGAGTTTCCTCCTGAGGGTTGAAGCATGAATCGTTTGAACACAACTTGCATATATACATCAACAGGTATTTCGTCAACCTTGAAAAGTAATTTATGGTAGTTGCCTTCTTTTTCTCTGCTCGTTGTAATGTGCTCATGCTTATCCCCGTTAGCCTTGAGATTTGTGTATGGCTGTGATGAGACAGTAATGAACGTGCGTGCCCAATCTGGGCCTCCGTAAATTTCTTTGGCTTTCCATCCTTAAAGTTCGGATTTAGCCTGGCAATCCAGATTCTTTCCTCAGCTCGTTCAATAAGGGGGGGAACGCTGTTATGATACACACGTCGAGTGTGTAGCGCTTCTACTTAATGTGAAAGGAAGAGTGGTAGTCACACATTTTTTGCATGGACTGATTTTTCATTTGCCCAATCTGGTACTTCTGAAACTCCTTCTCCGTCTTGGTACGCCAACGGCAACTCCTGCTCCCTCTGCTTCTATTACTCATTACCCGTGTCATTCCCAGTCCTGAAAAATCACGTTGCACTTGGGCTGAAAAGGTGTGATACTGGGAACCATAGTTGCTTGAATGGCCCTGTCTCAGCTGTTTAAGTGTATGTACTTGGAGTTGATACGATCCTTCACCAATTTTTGCAACTGCTGATGGATGATATGGAAAATATCTTTTTGCAAATGAAGAAAACGAACACTTTACAGTATCTTTAGCAAATTCTATTTTAAAATGTAAAAAGTTGCAGTTAATTAGAGATTTTTCTTTTGTTGGTACAGAATTAAATGTCTCAAGTAAAGGTGACAAATACTGTAGATAGCGGCTGGCACGGCGCGGTTAACGCCCCCGTGTGCGACTGCCTATAGCGTTAGTTTCTTTTCGCCCCCGACCCGCCACCAACGAGCCGTGGGCAACCGATATATGGCGTCAGCCGCCAGCAGCAGAGCCGGGGCCGCAGTATCTACGCGGCCAAGGCGTCTGGTAATTCTGCACGGCAACGCGTGGGCAGGTCATGAAAACGTCAGACCGTGGTAATCAAGGGGAGTCCGGAATCATGAAGAAAGGTACGATTGCGGCAGTTGCCGTTTCAGCAGTCCTGTTGCTGGGAGCGATTGCCACATACAATTCTGTCATGAGCGCTAGAATCGCGATTGACGCGCAGTACGGGCAGATTGAGAATCAGGTTCAGCGGCGCGCCGATTTGATTCCAAATCTTATCTCTACGGTCAAGGGATATATGCGGCACGAAGAAAAGGTCTTGAACGAGGTGACATCGGCCCGGGCGCGCATCGTCGGAGCGCATTCCGCAGAGGAAATTGCGGCTGCGAATGGGCAGCTCACGGGGGCACTGGGGCGGCTAATCGCCGTGGCGGAGAACTATCCTTCGCTGAAGGCGGACGCCCATTTCACGGAACTCATGCGGGAGATTTCAGGATCGGAAAACCGCATAGCCGTCGCCCGGCGCGATTATAACGAGGCAATTCTCAACTACAATACCGCCATCGGAACATTTCCGGGCAACATTGTCGCCCGCGTGATGGGCTACCGGAGCATGACTCAGTTCGTCGCTGAAGAATCGGCGCACCATGTACCGGAGGTGACTTTTTGAGACGGGTCGGGCCGTTCATTCAGTTTTGCCTGCTTGCCGTCCTGCTTCTGGCAGGCCGGAGCATGGCCGTGGCAGTCGGCATACCCTCGCCGCCTACTGCCGATATTTACCTTGCGGATTATGTGCAGTTGGTGAATACCGGGGATCGGCAGCAAATTCTTGACATCGGGAATGACCTGGACAAACGGTTCGGGGCGCAGCTTGTCGTGGTCTCGGTAAATACGCTTGATGGCGCGGACATTGAGAGTTACTCGAACACGCTGTTCCGTTCATGGGGCATCGGCGACGCCGCAAAGAACAATGGCGTCCTGCTTCTCATCGCTAAGGACGACCGCAAGTTCCGGATAGAGGTCGGATACGGACTCGAAGGGGCCATCACCGACGGGTATGCAGGTGAAGTGCTTGATGCTATGAGACCGATGTTTAAGGCTGGCGACTATTCTGCGGGCATACTCGCGGCCTACCAAAAATTGGCGAGCAAAATTTATGTTGAGTATGGAGAATCGCCACCGGAATCCTTAAAAATGACAAATGGCTCGGACGAAGAGTGGACTCTAGAGGATTGCTTATATTTCGCGATTTTTATAGCGCTTGTCCTAGTAATGATGGCCCTATACTATTTCGTGTTGTCACCCGCAGTAGAATTATTCATTTGTACTGTATGTTTCATTTTTAATATGCTTTTTTATATTATTTCATTTGGACATTTTGGTAGTTTGAATATTAAAGATAGTTATAGAAATTTTGGAAGAAGACATCGTGGTTCAGGATATCGTGGTTCACGAAGCAGGGGGGGTGGAGGATTCGGTGGCGGCAGCTCCGGTGGAGGCGGGTCTTCTGGAGGCTGGTGATTGAATTTGCGCGATGCGAGGCCAGCATCTCGTATTAATTAAACGCGAAGGCGTTCTCTTCTATTTGTGGCTTTGGCTCACGGACAAACACCACCGACAGGCAACGCTGCTGTCTGTCCGCTTTGAAGAGGACGAAAAAAGATTGGCGAAGCTCATGGCAGCCGTGGACGCCATCAATGCGAAGTTTGGCGTGGCATGCTTCGGCCCGTCGCCAAGGGTTCAACAACGCCGCATGGGAAATGAGGGTAGGTTAGCAGTTTTTTATAATAGGTGCAAATAGGCGTATAATTACCCTATTTACACCTATTTTTATTTGGCAATCCCAGATATATGATGCTATAATACAGTACGATGATAAACGAGGTGCTAACTCATGTACAAAAGAAGCGACTTTACAAAACCTACCTATAAGACAGCAGAGGTGATGAAGATACTGAATGTGTCTTACGACACCATAAAACGGTATGACAAGACAGGAAAACTTCCTATAAAAAGAACAGAAACAGGACGAAGGACTGTTCTCAGGGAAGACTTGCTAAACTACCTTGATTCGTTGGAAATGCTCGTCAATGACGAGGAAATAACCAAGCATGATGTAATCTATGCAAGAGTTTCCTCCAATGAGCAAAAGACCAAAGGAGATTTGGACAGACAGGCAATGTTTCTCATTGAGCATTGCAATGACCTAATCAACCCAGTCATCCTAAAAGAAGTAGGCAGTGGTCTGAACGAGAAACGCAAGAAAATCCAAGAACTTATCCGTATGGTTGAGAGCAACGAGGTCAACCGTATATTTGTAACCTACCGTGACCGACTGACGAGGTTTGGATTCCATTACCTAGAAACCATGTTTAAGTCGCATGGTGTTGAAATAGTCGTAGTCAAAGACCAAGAGAAAGAAAAATCGGTGCAGGAGGAACTTGTCGAAGACATGATGGCTCTGATTGCTTCTTTCAGTGGCAATCTCTACGGCTTACGTTCCAAGAAAAACAAGACTTCATTTGAAAAGGAGAAGGATTATGCTAAACAAGAAAGATAACGAGACTTTACAGGAAGTAATGGTGGCTTTTCATGCAAAGAACAAACTGGAAGAAGTAAAAAAACTCCTTAAAGACCATAAAGAAGATTCCATTTCCACCAAGGAAATTTTAAGCATTATCGAAAAAGAAGATACGGAGAATGACTACTTCTAAGACATATACCATTGAGACACGGCTAAACCAAAGGAACATCGCCGAGATAATTGAATATGTAAAATAATACAATGTTATATTTATGGCAGAATGTTTCGATTTGCATGGCATCGCTACAAGAACGGCGGTGTATTCAACATAAAGAAAAGCGACTTTAATACCATCTCGCAGAGAACATTTGGCGTAAGTAAACGCCTTGCCAATTCAGTTATTTCAGAGGGCGAAGGCTTATATAAGGCGTTGTATCAGCTAAGGCTCTTTTGGCGAAAAGTGTTGACAAGGAAAAAGTCAAAAAAATTTTATACTTTATCACCATAACGTCTTGAAACATTTTTCCGTCAAAAAATCAGCTAATTGATTTTTTAACAATTTTTACAGCCATTAGCAATTAATTTCAACTAAAACAAAGTAACTTATGTCGATACTTTATTATTACGATAGTGAATAAACTAAATTCATAAAATGTTGTTCATAAAGATTTAGCTATACAAACATCTTAAATGACACAAATAATACAATTATCTAAGTAAATGTATTAATGGTATATCGGAAATATTCTTATATATTCTTGAGAAGTTCGTTGAAAGCGTAAACTTCTTCATAACATTTGTCTTGAATGTTGAACTTCCAAGACTGAAGTCAACCATATTGTGATAAACGATGTAATTGTTGATGTACTTTCACGCTTCTTGCCTTGGCCTTCCCCTTCCTTGAAGCGGGACTTGCCCCGCTTACGGGCTTTTCCCGGGAAAGAACCCTTTTTCTGTCCTTTGTATGAAATGCGGAAATATGTTTTGTCAAGCTTAACGATGCCGTTCAAAATCACTCTGGTCATCATGTTTTGCAGGGCATCAAGTATCTTATGCCGCCAGATGAATGCAGTCTTCACGTCTATACCGCACCGTTCAGCGATTCTTGTCAAAGGCATCTTATCGATCGTACATTGGATATACAGCTCCCATATACCTAAATCCTTCTTTGTGATCCCTTCTTTGTGCCATCCTTGACGACATAATGACCATGGTAGATCGGACACACGTCAGGCCAACCATTATCATACTTCTGTGATTGCAGGAAGCGATAAATGCTCTGTGCATTAAAAACCTCAAGCAGATCTACGCCCTGTTCTTTTATTGAATTTACAAAGTGAATGAACTCAGCTCTCTTTTCGTCTGTAAGTTTCAAGAATAAATGCTTGATCAAATAAAACTGGTTATTTTGCAGAAAAGTTATATTGTTCATTGTGTATCATATTTGTTTGGAAAATTTAAGATATACCAAAAAGAATTAATATGTCAATGATAAAAAAGTAATTAGCTAATTATTAAAACGAAAAATTTATAAATTAAACAGCAACTTTCTATAGTTTATTTCTGCTGGCAGGATCAATACTTCTCACCAATAGAGTCTTATATTATATTAATAATTATAGGGGTAGTGGCAATTTTTCAAAGAAAATGGTTAGCCGTAAGATATGTCTCTTGCACAGGAATTATGCCGCGTAGTTCCTGTTTTTTTTATATTGCGCGAGGTCTCAATGCCATTGACCAGGCTTGCCAAGGGGCATGCCCCACCACGCGCAATATTTCCAGCCTGCCTACGGTATGCTCCCCCATATCCACACTGCAGTCTCCTCACCGGGTCAATCCTGCTCCATATTTTGATTTTTCTGCCCTGAATGGACTTTGCCTATAAGTTTGGTCATGGGAACCCGGTCTGGACCAAATTTGGGAATTTTGAGGAATGTTGCTTTTCGGTCTGGAAAAGTGACATTGGAGCAGATGCACCAGTCCTGCTTTAGATTCTCCACTTGGTATCTCTGATTCGGTAACGGCTCCGTACTGATTCTGGAGCATGAAAAAAATCTCTCGTCCCCCTACTGCTGGTCCGGTACTCTGTCATCTCGAAGAAAAGCATAATTGCGAGCTGTTCCATTGTGGCGAACCGGCTCTTGATGTCTGGCTCAAAAACTGTGCCCTCAAGAACGAAGTTGCCGGAGCCAGCCGTACCTATGCCATGACACATGCCAATGATGTGGTTGCTTACTATTCGTTGGCAGTGGGGAGTGTCGGCCATGCGTTCGTGCCAGGCAGGATTCGTCGTGCCTGATCTCATCCCCATCATGCTGCTGGCTCGTCTTGCCGTGGATACCTCTCTTCAGCGACAGGGAATTGGCCATGCTTTGCTACGGGATACCATTTACACACCGAACAGGCTGCTCACATTGCTGGGATACGTTGCATTTTGGTTCATGCCTTTGATGAGCGTGCCAGACACTTTTATACGAGCTGCGGCTTTACAGCCTCACCCATTAATGAATTGACGCTGATGCTATCCCTGTCCTCTGTGCGGGCAAGCCTTACTGGAATGACTAAAAGTGTTGCAAAATTGATCAAATTTTTACATTTTCAGGAGATCAATGGTGATTCTTTACCGAAAATCGAAGAGTTCTGTCGCTATCGCTCACCCTAGGCTATCTTGTCTCTTTGCGTTCCACGTTTTTCCCCAAAAAATGCTGAATTCATGCTTGTTTGCAAAGAATTCTTTTCCCACATCGTTCCCCGCTCACTACAGCAAAATACCAATCAGCCAAGAAACGGAAAAAGCCCGCAAATAGCGGGCTTCAGACAAATACAGCCAAGTACGGCAAGATGTTTGTTCAAGGCATAGGGGCAGCACAAGCAGGGCAGAAGGATGACAATTTTGCCATTTGGGTTTTTGTGCCCTGCCTTAGTTCAGCTGGCTTTCGAGATTGATAAGATGCCAGCTTTCCTTGCCCTTCCAGGTGGCAGGGCTAATCTCTGCGCGGAAGGTGCCCATCACTTCTTTGGGATCCTCAGGATTGTAGAGTTCTCCTTTGAGGCTGATCACCCCTTGCGTGATTTTTTTGGCGCTTGTGACACGAGCATAGGGGTTGGTCTCGCCGTCTGCCCCCTCAAAGTGATACATTTTGCCGTCGTAGTGGCAAGTGATGAAGTCCGTGTTGACGCTCTGATGCTTGTCAAACTTGAAGCCAAGGTATTTCTGAATGCTTTCTGTGACATATTTGCTATCGATACGCAGAGAGCCATAGGGGCAGGAGCTGTCGCATCGGCCAATACGTGATTTGAAGTTATTGATATAGTTGTGCCAGATGCCAAAGCGGATGGCGTTTTCAGGATGGAGTGGGTCAAGAAAGTCCCGGTGGTCTACCGTAGACATGCCAAGCTCGGTGAAGTTGGAAAGAAAAACGCCCATTTTTTTCATTTGGGCCGGGGTAAAATCGGCGGCAGAGCAGGGCTGAAGCCAGGCACAGAGAACGAGCAGAAAAGCAACGACAAGCAGTTTTTTCATGAGGATGTCTCCAGTTTGTGGGTAAAGTCTGTATGTGGTTCAAGCGTGTTGTGCCCAGAGGGGCGTTGGGTGTGTATGGTGCGTTGTGTTCTCATCTTCGAAGTGCGTATCAGGAAAAGGGTGTGCAGTTGGTAGATGTATGCGCTTTGCGGCTTTTGCACAAAGGAAGATGCCCCGATGATGTGTGGGAACATGGGGGCCGCGAGAGATGGCAGGAAAAGCAAGGCTTGAGTTCCCATAGTCTGTATGCGCGAGGACTTTTCCTTTGAAAGGTGAGAATTTGATGTGTTTGTAGCCGGTCGAAAGGTACATTATGCCAAGTTATTCAGATACCTGCACAGATACGCTCTTTTTTGGTGCTTTCGGCAGATAGCCTTTACGGGCGACCTCTGTGGTGGAGAAGCTTAATTGCGCGTTGACCAAGCAAACGTATCAGCAGACGACCCAAAGGACCGTCTTCTCTGAAGACAATGAGGGGAAGGCTGGCACCAATGACAAGTGCTCCCATGACAAAAAGGGTGGTCAGGCCATTGTAGACGACCAGGGAAAGGAAGTGTGGATCGGTTTTTTCATTGAGAATCTGCAGAATGCCGAGGATGGTTTTGTAGGCATGCATCCCAGGTACCATGGGAAGCAGCGACGGGAAAATGAACATTTCGGCCGGAATATGCCAAAACCGTGAAATGGGCATGCTGCAGAGGGCAATGGCCATGGAGGCAAACATGGTTGCACTGACAATACCAAAGGGCACCTGCATCAGCAGAAGACGGCTGACATGGCCGATGGGGGCGAGAATGGCCGCGGCCAGAAGGATCTTGCGCGAGGGGCGAAAGTTGACGGAAAACCCAACGGCAACCACACAGGCCAGAAGACCGTCGAGAAGGCAGGTTGTCAAAAGGTTCACAGGTTCTCGACTCCCAGAAGCGACATGGTTAAGGCAAGGCCCAGGGCGATGCAGACAATAAGTGTTGCCGAATGAATGAGGCGAGAGACGCCCATAAGGATGTGACCGTCCCAGAAATCCAAGGTGGCAATGATCAGAGGGAATCCCGGGATGAGGAAAAGCACGCTTGAGGCAAGGGCTGTCTGCTGTGTCGTTTCAAAGCCAAAGATGGCGCCAGTTGAAACAAGCAGGGAAGAAAGGAAGGCACAGAGAAAAAAGGTGATCTTGACGTCAAGCCCCACACGCAGAAGCCACTGCTCAAGCCAGAAGCAGGCAAAGACGGCAAAAAAGACAAGGCCTATGGCTATGGCATCCCCATTGAACAAACCGCAGAGAGCGGCATTGGCCAAGGACACAAAGAAACCACGCAGCGACGTCGAAATGCCAGGTTCCGCACAGATAGCATGAAAACGGCGCCAGGCCTCCTCAAGGCGTAATTTCTTGTCCTCTATGGCCCAGCTCAGGGCATTGAGCTGGGTCACACGCTGAAAGTTGAAGCCTCCGGCAACGATGCTTGTCACAGCCGTATAGCGCTCGTGAATAGTACCATCACTTGTGGCGCGATAGGCCGAGAACATGAAGTGTCTTGAAAAAATGACAAGATCGAGATTGAAGCCATAGGCATGGGCTATGCGAGTTGTGGTGCGGTCAATACGTGAGGTCTGACTGCCGGCGGTAAGCAGGGCTGAGGCATATACGCGAATAAACTCCACGATCTCCTTGGCCGTGGGCTTAGCGGGCAACGCCTTTTTTTTATCCATGGGAATCCTCTGCGCTCCAGTGTTCTCTGTCTCTGATGGTCAAGCTGGTTTTGGGAGCAAGGGCAAGACAGAGCCTTGGGCTGAAATGAGGGGCATTTGCTCTCGGAGAGCTAATAGCCTTTGAGATTGAGCTCCCGGTAGTGATTGCAGCCGTTTTGATAGCCATTGTCGCAGGCCTGACCATACCAGTATTTGGCTGTGGCAAAATCCTGTTTGACGCCATAGCCCTGGTCATACATATAGCCCAGCTGGAACTGGCCTGCGGCGTCTCCCTGCTGGGCGGCAAGCGTATACCAGTCCTTGGCTGCATGATAGTCTCTGGTCACACCAAGGCCATTTGCGTAGATCATGCCCAGTTCAATCTGGGCTTTGGCGGAGTTTTGCTTGGCTGCGCGTTCATACCAGGCCTTGGCCAAACGGTAGTCCTGGGCCACACCAATGCCTTTGGCAAACATCAGGCCCATGTTGAACTGGGCCATGGCATCTCCTGCAAGGGCTGCTTTTTCGTAATACTTACGCGCTTTGCTGTAGTCTCTGGGAACGCCACGGCCTGTATGATAGATCACACCGAGATTGACCTGCGCGGCAAGGTCACCCTGGGCTGCTGCCTTCTCATACCATTGTCTGGCCTGGACAGCGTCTTCACGGACGCCCAGGCCTTTGTCATACATGATACCAAGGTTGCGCTGGGCAGGTGCATAGCCTTTTTGGGCTGCCTTGCTAAACCAGGCCAGGGCCTTTTCGTAGTCCGCACTCACCTGATCGCCTGAAATGTAGGAGGTCCCCATGTCCACCTGGGCCTCGAGGCTGCCAAGTTCTGCCTGCAGAAGCCGCAAAAGGTCCCCGTACCTTGTTGGCACAAGAACAGCCAGGCTTCCCAAAACGAAGCAGATAATGAGCATGATGGCCCAGACTTTCTTCATGAAAAGGATTCTCCAAGGCCAAACCCGGGCAGAGCAGACTTTGTTTTGGCCTGTCAGATGCCTGCGAAGAAACTGGCCACAGGGGCTACGAGAAGGTTCACAGCCGCAAGCTTAGAGGTAGGCCTGAATGTCATCGCAGCGGAAAACCGGGCCGTCGGTGCAGACATAGCGGCTCCCCACATTGCAGCGCCCGCAGATGCCGATGCCGCACTTCATGCGCCGTTCAAGGGTGGTCAGAATGTCATGTGCGGCAAAGCCTAAGCCAAGCAGCGCCTCAACGGTGAATTTGATCATAATGGGCGGACCGCAGAGCACGGCGACACTGTTGTCGGGGCTTGGGGCAAGCTCTTTGAGGACATTGGGGATCATGCCCTCCCTGTGGGGCCAGTCCTCCGGCGCCTTGTCCACACAGAGTGTGCAGTGGAGATCCCGATGATTGAGCCAGTCATCCAGTTCGTACTGATAGCTCATATCCTTGGGCGTGCGTGCCCCGTAGAGCAGGCTGATGGAGCCATAGTCCTTGGCCTGTTCCAGCACATGCAGCATAATGGTGCGAACAGGCGCCATGCCGATACCACCGCCGATAAAGAAGATATTTTTGCCGCGCAGTTCCTCATAGGGAAAGAAATTGCCAAGGGGTGCCCGAACCCCGATCTGTTCTCCCACAGACAGATTGTGCAGGGCATGGGTGACTTCACCGACTTCCATGATGGAAAACTGCAAATAGTCTTTTTGCGAAGGCGGCGAATTGATCACAAAGGTCGCCTCGCCCACCCCAAAGACGGAGAGCTGAGCAACCTGCCCAGGTTCAAAGTGAAAACGCTCCATGGCGCCTTCACCCTCAAGCACCACACGCAGGGTCTTGATCGTTGCCGTTTCGGTGATAATCTCGCGCACCCGTGCCGGCATGGGAAGATAGGGATTGCCTGGCATGAGCGGTCGCGGGGCTAGGCCCTCAAGCATGCGTGCTTTTTGTGTCTCGCTCATGACCGAGCCTCCTTTGCTTGCGTATCGGGTAAGGCTATGGCCGCAAGCACAATGTGCCTGATATCAATACCCACCGGACAGTGGGTCACACAGCGGCCGCAGCCGCTGCAGGAAAAGCTGCCCCAGTTTTCAGGATAGCCTGCGTATTTGTGACTGATGCGATTTTGCAGGCGCTGGGCTTTGAGGGCCCTGGGATTGTGCCCGCTGGCCTCCTCGGTGAAATGGCGAGCCATGCAGGTATCCCAGCTGCGCAGGCGCACCCCTTCTTCCATGCCTGAGAAGCGGCGTTCATCGCTGATGCTAAAACAGTAACAGGTGGGGCAGACATAGGTACACGCCCCGCAGGAAAGGCAGGCACGGCTCTGCTCTGTCCAGAAATCCAGATTGTCGGCAAGCTCTTTGAGCTTATGCGGCGCTTCTGTGAGATCCGGAGCTTTGTCGAGACTCTGCCAGGCCTTGCGTCGAAGTTCTGTGGCCTGATCACTTGCCGCACCAGCTTCTGGAAGATCTGATTGTGCAAGCAGCTTGCGCCCTTTCTCGGTAATAGCCTGCAATACCAAGCCTTCGGCAATGTCCGTCATGAGGATATCCGAGCCTTCCGGTGAGCTTGGTCCGCCTCCTGTCCAGTGGCAGAAGCAGCTTTCGCAGCCGCTGTTACAGCAAAGCGTGAGCACGCACAAACCCTCACGGCGTTTGGCGTAGTAGGGGTCGGCATAGAGCCCCTGAAGATAGGGCCTGTCCACCATGGTAAAACCTCTGGCATCACAGGGTCTTGCCGCAAAAAGCAGTGTCGGCTGCGCCTGCTGGGAAGTGTCTTCCAGGTGTACAGCGCTGCTTTTTCCCTCCTCGCCTTTTTCATGGCGAAAGCGGAAGAGGACCTCTGATTGCGGAAGCAGAAGATGCTTGGGCGAGACTGTGGCTTTGGCAAGCTGGATCTCACAGCCTTTCTGCCACGGGGCAAAGACGACACTTTCTCTGACGCCTTCCTGTTTCTGCGGGCTATAGACCGTATAGCCCAGACCCTGGCAATGGCAGAGAAAATCGCCAAGGGCGTCTTTTGCCAAAAAACGATCGTTGCTCATTGCCACTCCCTCTCTTGGATATTCGCCTCGTCAACCATATAGCTCAGAAGTGGAGGTACAGCCTGGGCATCGCGTCCTGCCTGGTAGCCTGAAAAGAGTTCGGCGATGACCCGGTTGAGGTGGGCTCGCAGGGCAAAAATAGGAATGCCCACAGGACAGTTGGTCTGACATTCTCCGCAGCCTGTGCAACGACCGGCCAGATGCAGAGCATGGATAATCTGAAAGAAAAATTTCTCGGTCACGGAATGCTCGGCACTTTGCCAGTGTGGCTGTCTGGACTCGGCAATGCAGTGGTCGTGACAGACACACATGGGGCAGCTGTTGCGGCAGCTGTAGCAGCGGATGCAGCGATCCATGACGCCGCGCCAGAAACGCAGACGCTCTGTGAGATTGAGACCGTCAAGCAGGGCAAGCTCTGGCGCAGTGACCGGGGTAGATTCTCCTGCGGTAAAGCTTCCCAGACACGTGTCTGCGAGAACCGGTTCATCACTTGCACAGCCAAGACAGGTGCTGCGCAGGAAGGCCTGAGGGGAAAAACTGCGCTCTTTGCCGTCAACGGTTATGCGCAGACTATCCTGTTCGATAACAAGGTTTTCAAGATGCTGATAGCGGCCAAGCTCCTCTTCAAGACGCGCCACATCAAGCAGACCGTGGCAGGGAATGGCAAAGATATGAAGATCTTCGCGGGCAATCAGCCCTTCCTGCAAAAGCTCCACAAGCGCGCGGGATTCGCAGCCGCGGACAATGATGCCCACTTTTTTGCCCTTGTATTCCGGCAGATAGCGCACGAGAGAATTGTGGCAGGTGGCATCTAGGCTGAGGCGCTCAAGATCTTCTTCCTGGCGCAGAAAGAAGGGCACAGCGTGCAGCGCATCGCGCCCCTTTTGCCAGCCAAGCACACAGTCAAGCTCTGGCAGATGCGTGCGGATTTCTTCTTTGAGTTTTGCGAGAAGATCCGGGGGCTGGGGCATAAAGGGACGCTTGGGCTCTGTGCTTTGCCTTTGTGAAAGATAGAGTGGCTCAAGCTCTTCAAAGTGCGGCGCAGGCTCAAGAGCGTGAATTTCCTCGGTAAAGCGGGTGACGACGTGTTGCCAGCGCTGCCCTTCCGAGGCGGAAACCCAGGTATAGGCAAAACGCGCAGGATCAATACCCAGGATTGGCAGAAAGTGCTTGAGCAGCTCAAGGCGTCTGCGTGCATAGAAATTGCCTGTGCTGTAGTGGCAGTCTCTGGGGTGGCAGCCTGAGACAAGAACTCCGTCAGCGCCATGCAGCAGAGCTCTAACCACAAAGAGGGGATTGACCCTGCCCGAACAGGGAACTCTGATGATGCGCAGGTCCGTGGGCTGATTTGCGCGGGCAACTCCTGCGGTATCGGCGCCACCATAGGAACACCAGTTACAGAGAAAGCCCACAATTCTCCGTTCTGTTTTGGCTATATCTGGCATAGGGCGTCTACCTCGGCAAGAATCTGATCATCGGTTGCGTGGGCGAGCTGAATGGCGCCCTGGGGACAAGTGGCTGTGCAAAGCCCGCAGCCTTGACACATGGTTTCAATAACCTCGGCCTTTTCCTCGCCGCGTACCGTGCAGGTGGAAATGGCCCCAAACGGACAGCAGCGTACGCATTTGCCGCAGCCAACACAGCGCTTATTGTCCACATGGGCGATTTGCGGGTTGCTTGCAAGGCAGTCACGCGCAAAAAGTGTCAGCACCTTGGCCGCTGCCGCAGAACCCTGGGCCACGGAGGCCGGAATATCCTTGGCGCCCTGACAGACTCCTGCCAGAAAAACACCTGCTGTATTGGTTTCCACAGGCTTGAGCTTGACATGGCTTTCCATGAAAAAGCCGTAGGCGTCATAGGAAATGCGCAGCTTTTCAGCAAGTTCGCGGGCACCGCGACTGGCCTCAATGCCCACGGCGAGCACCACAAGATCTGCGGTGATTTCCACAGGCTTTCCTAACAGCGTATCCATCCCCATGACCGTGAGCTGACCTTTGCCATTGGGAAAGATCTGGGAGACGCGGCCTCGGATATACTGGGTACCGTACTCCTCCTGGGCTCTGCGCGTGAATTCGTCGTACATTTTGCCGGGGGCGCGGATATCCATATAGAAGACATAGGACTGCGAGTCAGGAATATGGTCCTTGGTCAGAATGGCCTGCTTGGCCGTGTACATACAGCAGAAGCCCGAGCAGTAGGGACGGTTGAGGGAGGGATCCCTGGAACCCACACATTGCACAAAGACGATGCTTTTTGGCTCGCGGCCGTCGGAAGGTCTGAGAATATGGCCCTCGGTAGGACCTGAGGCATTCATCAGACGCTCATAGGCAAGGGAGCTTATGACATCCGGGTAGCGGCCGTGTCCGTACTGGCCATAGACTGTCCAGTCCATGAGATCATAGCCTGTGGCGGCCACAATGCTGCCTACGTTTTCGGTGACAAAGGTGTCCTGCATGTCATAGTCAATGGCCCCTGTGGGGCAGACCTTGGCACAGACGCCGCATTTTTTGCCGGAAAGCTGCCGGCAGAAGTCTTTAGCAATGACCGCTTTCTTGGGAATGGCCTGGGGAAAGGCGATGGTGATGGCCGTGGTTGTGGCAATGCCTTCATTGAAGCGGTCTGTGGCTTTTTTGGAGGGGCATTTTTCCATGCAGGTGCCGCAGCCTGTGCATTTGCTCCAGTCCACATAGGTCGCACGCTTTCGGATTTTGACGGAAAAATTGCCCACATAGCCGGAAATCTCTTCAACTTCGGCATGGGCATAGAGAGTGATAAGCGGGTGCTGGGCTACATCGACCATCTTGGGCCCGAGAATACAGGCTGAACAGTCCACTGTGGGAAAGGTTTTGTCGAGCTTGGCCATTTTTCCGCCAATGGTTGCCTCGCGTTCCACCAAAACCACAGGGATGCCGCCTTCGGCACAGTCGAGCGCCGCCTGAATGCCCGCAACACCTCCGCCGATAATCAGCACACGCCGCGTTACCGGAAATTCCCGGCTGTAGAGGGGGCGGTTGCGTCTGAGTTTTTCCACGGCGAGCAGGACGAGCTCAGCTGCCTTGTGGGTATTGGCCTCTATATCCCGCCCGATCCAGGAGACGTGCTCGCGGATATTGGCCATTTCAAACATGTAGGGATTGAGGCCAGCCCGTTCCACGGTCTTGCGGAAGGTGGGCTCATGCATACGCGGCGAACATGAGGCAACAACCACACCGTCCAGACGGTGCTCGTGAATAGCCTGCTCAATGGCCGCCTGACCGGGTTCGGCACAGGTGTACATGGGGTATGTGGCATAGACGACATCAGGATAGCCGGCGGCTAGACTGGCCACACGGGCACAGTCCACCGTGCCGGCGATATTGCTGCCGCAATGGCAGATGAAAACGCCGATTCTCATCGTGACTCCTACGCGTTAGGGGCAGAGGTCTTGGGGGCGAGTTTGGGAAGAAGAGCATCCATGGGCACAACGAGTTTGGCCAGACCAAGATCCTGGGGCGCAATGCCAAGGGCAAGACCCAGGATTTGGGTGAAGTAGGGCACAGGCAGACCAAAGTGCCGGCCCATGGCCTTCTCTGCCTGGGCCTGTCTGAGATCGAGATTCATCTGACAGAGCGGACAGCAGGTGACAATGGCGTCAGCCCCGAGATTGGCCGCAAGTTCAAGAATGCGTCCGCTGTTTTGCGCGGTCAAAGGCCGCTTGGGAATGCCAAAGGCTGCGCCACAGCAGGCTGTTTTCAGGGGAAAGTCGAGCATCTCGGCACCCAGAGCCTCGAGCATGCGCTCAATAAGCATGGGGTTTTCCGGGTCTTCAAAGTGCATGAGCTCGGGTGGCCGGCTCATCAGACAGCCATAGTAGGCGACAAGTTTGAGACCCTTGAGGGATATGGTGGCTTTCTTGGCAAGTGTCTCACAGTCCACAAGCTCGCCGATGGCCTGGAGAACGGAGCTTGTCGGCGGAAGCGTCTCGGCGCAGGGGGTATCGAGCAGCGCATTGACCTTTTCCCGGAAATCAGGGTCTTCGAGTCGTTTGGCTGTGGCCCTGAAATTGGAAAGACAGCTTGGACAGGGGGTAAGCAGCTGATCAGCTCCGGCTTTGGCCGCAAGATCGAGGTTGCGGGCACAGAGTGCCGAGGAAAGCTCAGTACTGACGGCATGGGCAGGCGTTGAGCCGCAGCAGTTCCAGTCGTCAATCTCCCAGACTGTGATGCCAAGCGCGTTGAGTACGGCCTGCGTTGAGAGCTCATAGTCCAGGGAGGATCCTTTGGCGGAACAGCCAGGAAAATAGGCAAGATGCATTACCGACCCTCCCGTGCTTTGCATTGCAACTCGTGAAAGCGTGTGAAAATACGGCCAACGGCCTCCCGGCCCTGATGGGTGTGCGGCAGAAGCCCAAGCTTACGCTTGACAAGAGCCTGAGGAGCCAGATCCACATCCGTTGTCAGACGCAGGCTTCTGAGCATGAAGAGTACCATGGTGCCGATTTCATACGAGCGACCAAAGGTGCGAATCATGTTCAGGAAGGAGAGCCAGAATTTTTCAACAACAGGCACGGTGGCCTTTTTCTCAGCTCGTGCCATATGGCGTAGAGTCTCCATGACACAGGCCACGTCAATATTGTTGGGACAGCGTAGGGAACAGGTGGCACAGCCGAGACACAGCCAGAGGCTTTTGGCCCTGTAGACCAGATCTTTTTGATTGAGCTGGACGGCGCGCATGATTTGATTGACCTGCAGATCATAGGCAAAGGCTGCCGGACAGCCTGCAGAGCAGTTACCGCACTGATAACAGGTATGGATGGGCTGCTTGCTTGTGCTCGCAACTTCCTGGCTAAAACTTGGGGAAGCTGCGACGCCTGGAGAAGAGGATTTTGAGAGGCGAATGGTCTCGTTCATCGAATATTCAGCGTGGATAGCCCGTTGTGAAGGTCGGGGCGGGAACGCTGCCTCCATATGGTGAATCAGTTGTCGGCAAGGCATCTGATGGCAACTCAGATGCAGGGAGAACGTGGCGCAAAACAGTCTCTTTGTCTTTAGAATCCCCGTCTCACGGGGAATTTCTCAAGCGTGCGGTCCTGGAGAGCCGCACCATAGGCGGGTTCCTGCGGAATCTGGTCTGTTCAGAGGAATATGCGCGTGGTTTTTGCAGGGTAACTTTTCACACTCGCGGGAAAGGGACGTCTGCATATCAGGACATCTTCACTCAGGTTTTCGTATTTTTCCACAGGCTGACACGGCTTGCCTGGCCGCCAGGGAGCAGTTTGCGGCAGGAAAGGCAGAAAGGCAAGGAAATTCTAGCGATGCGCCGTATATCTCTGAGCTTTTCGGATGCTTTTTGAGAGTGTGTTGGGCGACAGCATTTGTGGGGTTAAGCACGCAGAAAAGTGCCAAGACAATGCGCAGAGAGAGGCCTTTTGCCCAAAAAAATCTCAATTTACGCCACAGGAGAGGCTTTTGAGACGTTGCACACGTGCCGAAAATCAGGCAAACTGAAAGCACAGTGGGTTTTTTGAGGCCTGTATGGGCTATGCAGGGTTGCAGGCGCATCAGGCCGTAAACAATGGGAAAAGTTGGGAGGCGGCTGTTCCCGCTTCTGCCAAGGCAGGAGTGAGCCGAAAAAACATGAAGAAGATTCTTGTGCTTGCTGGCGACTATGTGGAAGATTACGAGGTGATGGTACCTTTTCAGATGCTTTTGATGCTGGGCTATGAAGTGGATGCCGTCTGCCCGGGGAAAAAACCGGGAGATGTTGTTCGCACAGCTATTCACGATTTTGAAGGCGATCAGACCTATTCTGAGAAACGCGGCCACAATTTTGCCATCAACGCGGACTTCGAGACGGTCAAGGTCGCTGACTACGCAGGTCTTTACGTGCCTGGAGGACGCGCACCTGAATACCTTCGACTCAATCCCAGGGTGCTGGAAATTGTACGCGAATTTGATGCCGCCAAAAAACCCATAGCTGCCATTTGTCATGGGCCACAGATTCTTGTGAGTGCCGGTGTGCTGAATGGTCGCCACTGCACAGCCTATCCTGCCGTAAAACCTGATGTTGTGGACGCCAAAGCCCAGTGGCAGGACGCAAATGCCACTCTTTCTGACGCTGTGGTCGACGGCAACCTTGTCACAGCAGCTGCCTGGCCCGCCCACCCGGCTCTTGTGGCCAACTTTGCAAAACTTCTTGGCGCCAAGATAAGCATCTAGGCGTGATGCAGGTCTCAGATAGCATTTGTTTTTGAAAGAGAAGATGGTGCACGTGCTTTTAAAGGAGCCGTGCACCATCTTTATTTTGGCAAATATGGCCTGAAAAGGCTGAAAAATGGCGAGCATTGGGAATATGTCTCAATGGCTCACAGCATGTGAAAAAAGGTTACCTGTGGTGAATGCCATCGTGAGGCCTGTCCGGCGGAGGCGGAGGCCTGTGGCCTTGCTTGTGGTCAGGCGGAGGTGGCGGCCTGTGGCCCTGTCTGTGATCAGGCGGAGGCGGAGGCCTGTGGCCCTGCTTGTGGTCTGGTGGGGGCGGAGGTCTGTGACCCTGCTTGTGATTGGGCGGAGGCGGCGCCCTGTGACCTTGCTTGTGGTCCGGTGTCATGTGCCGGTTGAGATCGTTTCCTGAGCGGTGTCCTGGCTGAGGCGTTACGTCATGATGAGGCTTGGAAGGTGGAACCTTGACATTGCCGTGAGAAGGGGGCGGCCTGTGATCGCTTGAGGCTGGCTGGGAAATGAAAATCAGCGAAAAGGCCGCAAGGAGTGTAAGGCAGAATTTTCGCATACAAACTTCCTTACTAGGAGACAACTTTTGGGGCCTGGCACAAAGCGGAAAAGAACCACGCAGAATCTTCGTCACCCATTTTGCGTAAAAAGTGAGCTGAAATCAGCTTTTACTGAGCGCCGAGCACCACGGCTCAACCTTGCCTTTGACAGCCAGAAGTTCAGCAACAATGGAAACGGCGATCTGCTGGGGACTCTCAGCTTTGATGGCAAGTCCTATGGGGCAAAAAACGCTTTTGAGGCGCTCGGAAGCTACGCCTTTTTTTTGAAGTGCCTCAAAGACCTGCGTCTTTTTTTTCTTGCTCCCGATCATGCCAATGTAGCAGGCAGGGCTTTGCAGAACCTGCTCAAGGCAAGACTGATCATAGGCATGACCGCGCGTCATAATGGCCACAAAGTGTCCGGGGCCGATGGCAAGTTCCTCACGCAGACCAGAGAATGCCGGCAGCACGCGACAATGTCTGGCCATGGGGAAACGCTCGGCATTGGCAAATTCTTTGCGGTCATCGACAACATCCACCACAAATCCGCAGGCATGGGCGAGGCTTGCCACTTCCAAAGCCACATGACCGCCTCCGAGCAGCACAAGTACAGGTGGCAGGCTAAGTGGCTCAAGGTAGACGTAAATGTCTTCAGAGGTGAAAAAGGTAGGCCCATGCACCTGATTGATCAGACAGGCGCGGATTTTTGCTGACATATCCTCTGGTAGCCGCTTTGGCAGGTCAGAAACAGAAAAGATGAGACTGCGGGCAAATTCAAGACTTGCCTCCTGCTGCTGCGACCTCTGGCCTATCACAAGCCAAGCGCCGTTTTGACCGTTCTGCAGAGCGGCAACTGCTTTGGCAAAGTCGTCCTTATGCTTCTGATCAAGGTACTCACAGAAAATACGCATGCTGCCACCGCAGATCATGTCGCTTGCCGGGTTATTCGCCTCAAGGTGAAAGCTTGCCTCACAGGATCTGCGCTTGCCAAGGCAGTCGCGTGCGCACTGCATGGCCTTGGCTTCAAGAATGCCGCCTCCCACAGTACCATGAAAGCCCTCATGGGTTTGCAAGGCGCGTGTTCCGGCATGCCGTGGCGCTGACCCCTCACTGTGGACAATAGTCACAAGGACAACAGGCGCCTTGTCCTCTAAAAGCTCGAGCACGCGCGCTTCTATGCCATTTGCCGGAAGCGCTGTGAGGCGTGTTTGCGGAGCTTGACGCAAGAGATCTGGCTGCATGGGGAAAGCTTTCTGGGACATAGGCCCTCCAGGCATTGGGAAATGGCTTGCCAAGGTCGTCGTTTACGTATTTGCGCAGCAATATTGATAAATGTGCCACTGACCATTTTTCCAGTCAATGAAATTCACCGCCTGATCATCATTTTTGACGAATGCTGCATTGAACATGTCATTTGACACCCTGAAGAAAACTGGCTATGAAAGAGTGTAGTTGAAGATCTCTCATTCGCGTTTTTTGTCAGAGGCCTATGGCAGACCCGTTTCCCGTTGTGTGTTCATACCTGAAAGCTTGCTTTGAGCTTTGCGCACTTCCCCAAACAAACACAAGTCTTTGCTTTTGCCTCTACGACATACTTTGGCAAACGTTTTTAAGGCAAAAATAGTCTTTTCTCGGCTCTCATGAGAGAGCTGTTTTGCTGTGTCTCTCCTTTCCCCGTAGTTTTTCCTTTTCCCCATACCTTATAGCTATCGGAGTAAAACATGGCTTCAACCGCTGTCAATTTTTACAAGTCTCTTTTATTTTCTGAATCTTATTATCTCAAAGAAGCAGCAGCCGCGTTAAATGCTTTAGAGGGAACAACGACCCATACGGCTCAATCTGTGGCCAATGACCTTGCCAAAGCCGGGATGACTGCGTGGGATGATTTTTGCGCCTGGGGGTATAAAGCAGAAAATGCTGATGGTGGGTATGGTGTGAACCCGAGTGAATTTTTTGATCTTAATACTTACTATGAAGATATAGCTCAAGTTAATAATACGAATGTTGCCAATGTTATTACAAGCATTACGAATGATCCTATTACGCACTACGCTACAGAAGGCTTTGTAAAGGGTGTTAACCCAGTATCTGTTGATGGCGAAGTCGTTCAGCATAACTCAAGAGCAGACCTTTATGCAGATTTTTATTTTAATGAAGAAGAATATTTAATTAATAAAACTGCTGCCTTAAATGCTGAAAACTATAAAAATATGACATGGACTGTTGATAAAACGTACGATGCTATCCAAGATGCTGGCATGACAACTTGGAGACACTTTTGTAAATATGGAGCATTTGAAAAGGATGCAAATGGTGATATCGGAATTGATCCAAGTCAGTACTTTGACGTATCAAAATACTATGAAGAAAAGCTCGGAATTACAGAAGGCTATGATAGTGTTGAATCAATTATGAAAGCCTTTAAAACTTGTAAAATTGATCCAATAACGCACTATGCAAAATATGGATTAAACGAAGGTATTGCTCCTCGTGCCACAAGTTTTGATGCCGTTGATGGGAATAAGCTGGATCCCAATGGCGAAACTCCCATGTCTGGCAACCAATTGGTTGATTCCTTGCTTATTACAGCTTGGGACGAGGGCTGGCCAAATTTAAATAAAGTTGGTCTGTCTCAAGATAACACACTTTATTATAAATTTGCAACGGCTCAGGATGTAACTTCTATTGATAAGGGATACAATGAAAAATATATTACATCGTCCAATGCAACGCAAAAGGCTGCATTTCTTGATTCTATGGATGTCTTAAACTATCTTACTGGTATTAAATTCCAAGAAATTTCATCTACTAAGGATGCTAATATTTTAATTTTCAATTATAATGCTCAAGAAGATGATGGAGATTGGACTGGTCTAACAACTTTATCGCAATTGGAAAATCAACAGTTTGTAATGTTGGATAATAGTAATTCTGATAATGATAAGCCAGTTTTTGGTACTGACGCATATTCTACGGTATTCCATGAAATGGGCCATGCTCTTGGTCTAAATCATCCATTTGATACTGAAGGTACCAATCTTGCTGTGTTACCTCAATTTATTGATAATGCAGCATGGTCTATTATGTCATATACTGATCCTGCAAAAGAAGGTAATGAATCTTGGTATGTTAGCGGAGATCAGTACTATTCGCCATTAGATATTATTACGCTTGGCTATCTCTATGGAACGGATGGGTTAAATGGTGAAGAAGGTATTACCTACGCGTAATGCAGGGTGTATAACCTGCATATTATTTAATTAGGGAGATGGCTATGTGTAAACCGCTTATGCTGGCGTTATTGGGTTTGAGTTTAACCGCTGGCACAGCCTTTGCGAAAACAAATGTTAATGTCCTTGAGCAAAATAATCGTCGTGAAATCGATGCTATCACGTGTGATACCGAAGATACCGGTATTCTCGAGGTTGGTAATAGCTATAACTTTAATGTCTCATTTGCTGCTAAAGAAAATAAAGTCAAAGTTAGTCGCATTAACTTTTGGTTTTGGGCCGATGACGATTATAATGGCAGTGAGAGCATGGTAAATTTTTCAGAGACCAAGGAAATCAAGACACTTGATGGTGTCGTTGGTCGAGAAAGTATTAAGCTCATTGAATCAACACCATACGTCATTAAGAAGCCTGCCGAGAAGAGTTCTCCGGAAAATGTTCTTATCAAATATGAAATTTTGTATAATGACATTTTACCAGATGGCTCCATTTCGAAGGAACAAGACCGTTATGTGCAATGCGGTCGCTATACTGTGATGGAACCCAAAAAGTAAAACAGAAGCAGGTACACGTTGCACACTTGGTAATGGCTTTTTGAACAAACGTGTCCCCCTATTGCGCCGCGGTGCCTGAAAAAGGTGCCGCGGCGTTGCTGTATCTACGCTACAAACATTTTGGCGTACCGTAACGCCTGAAATCGTTAGGGATTTCATCTGCCCCTATTTGCTATGATTTTGTTTTACGGTTGTGTATTGAGCTCAAGGGAAACGTGTTGTTATGTCAGTTGCCCAGGTCTAGATGCGCGTGATCGGCAAAATGGCGAGGCAGGTAGAAGATGCTTGCGTAGTCAAGGGGAATGTGCAGGATATCGTCGAGGGGCAGAGAAAGATGCCTGGCCAGAAGACAGCGTAAAACACCGGCATGGGTGACTATGAGCAAATACCCCTCGGGGTATTGCCTAAGCCAGTCGTCAATGGCGGCCACGGCTCTTCTGGCAAGCATACGAAAGCTTTCGCCATTGTCCGGCACATAGCTTGCCAGCGCCTGTCCGCGCAAAAGCCAGTCCCTCGGCCATTTTTGTTTGATAAAAGATTTTGTGAGGCCCTCCCAGCGACCAAGAGAAATTTCCCGCAATCTTGGCTCCACATGGATGGGAAGGGTCTGTGGAGAGTTTTCAAGCAGGAGCTTGGTACTTTCCAGGCAGCGCGAGAGATCCGAGGTGACAATGGCTTTGAGTGTGGGCAAAAGGCTTGTGCGTATTTCCCTGCCAAGATTGCGCATCTGCGTGCGTCCGAGATCGCTTAAGGGAAGATCACTGGCTCCAATCATGCTGTGCGTGGGATTGTTGAGGGAACCGTGGCGCACAAGCCAAAGGCCTGAGGTCTGCGCAGCTTGTGGGGATTTTGGCATGATAATCCTTGCTGAACGCTTTCTTGAGCGTCTTTGCGCTCAGTTTCTTGGGGAGAGCGCTTTTTGGGCAATGCTTGCAGGCGCACAGCCTATTTCAAGCGCAAGACGCGCTTCCAGTGCTTTGGCATGTTCTCTGCGAGTCACAATTGCCTGGGCACTTTGCAGGTCGCAGGCATGGGCCAATTTTTCTCCAAAACGCTCTTCAATGGTCACAAAGTTTGGTCCAAAGCAGTACTTATCTGCCAGATAGACGAGCTCACGCTCAGAAATAGCCTGCTCAGGGAGAATGGTAAGATCTCTGTGATCACGGACAAGTGCTGCCATGGCAGGCAGATGCATCTTTTCTAGGATGAGAGCTCCCGCTTTTTCATGGTGGGGGACACCCTTGGCCAGATCATGTAAAAGGCCGCCTGCGCGTGCAAGAGCCGGGCGAAGGTTTGAGGATTGGCCGTTTTTCTGTCGTGCGAGCAAAAGCTCCCTGGCAAATCTTGCGGCAACTGAGCCCACGGCTTCAGCATGGCGAAATCCCTTGGGAGAGACCTTGTGGATGCGCAAAAGCTCGCGCGCTTCCCGCGTGTGCAGAGAATTTGTGTACGGAGCAAGCCTGCAAAGCCTTTGGTAGTCGGAAGGGGTATCCATATCTTTGAGAATTGTGCTGTCGGCAACATCGACGAGGCTTTGCGGTAGGGACTGCAGAGCCTTGGAGAGCCCTCCATCTCCCTGCCAGGCGAGAATATCGGGAAAATACTTGCTTCCGATAAGCGGCGGGTGCCCTGGACGGCCAAGAAAGGCCGGTATGGCGACCTTGTCAGGATCTGCGTGAAAGTGGGCAAGGAGTGCCTGAATGGTCAGTGGACGAATCAGCGGTACATCGACTGGCTGAATAAAGCAGGCTCTTGGAACAGGATCCTGATGTTGCCAAAACTGGAGCCCCAGTGTGAGCGATGAAAACATCCCACGCTCAGGCTGTGGATTGCGCAACAGGGCAAAGTTGAGCGTGCGCGCCTGCGCTTCCACAGCTTCTGCATGAAAGCCTGTGACGACAAGGATACGGCCTATGCCAAGCTTTCGATAGTTTTGGGCAAGCAGCCCAAGGGCGTGGAACGCACGCTCTCCTTCTCCCAGAGGGAGCAGCGCTTTGCAGCTGCCCATACGCCTTGCTTTGCCTGCGGCAAGGATCAGGCAGGCGAACTTGTCTTCGGCCATCCTCCCCCCTTTGTCATTCTCACGGGAACGCGTGTTCCGTTTGTCTCTTTTATCCTTCCGCGCACGCGCGCAAGGCGCTTGAGCGGACTTTGACAGGCACAGGGGCCAGCTAACAGTCTGCCCATGTCCCCTGTGCGGTAGCGAATAAGTGGCATGGCTTCCCGTGCCAGCGTTGTCACCACAATTTCTCCCTCTTCGCCGATGGGCACGATATTCCCCTTGCCATCCACAATTTCCACAAGAACATCCAGCGCCCGCAGGTGCAGGCCATCGTGAGCCGGACATTCAACGGCAAGCCCATAGCCTGTTTCGGTCATGCCATAATGGTCGAGAATTTCGCAGTGCCAGAAATGAGAGAGGGCCTCTCGTAAAGCATCATCTAAAGGCTCAGCGCTTGAAAGGAGTCCCGTAAGGCTTGGAAGCTGGCAATCTCTCTCCCATAAGCGTTTAAGATAGGCCGGCATGGCCACAAGGACATCTGGTGCGAGCTTTTGTAGCCAGCTGGCAAGCCTAGGCGCTTGTGAAGCACTCAATAGTTCTTCCGGGCATGCATGGACGCAAATGTTTTGCACAGAAAGCGCTGTGCTCAGGAGATCAGAGACCCCATTGGGTCTTGAGGCTCCCGGCAGCAGAACACAGACCGACATGCCAGGCGCAACGAGAAAACGCATGCCGTGGGCAAAGAAATCCCGGGTGCGTGCAAGGTCGTTGCGGCTAAAGGCAAGGCGTTTGGGGGGCCCTGTCGTTCCCGATGTTGTCAGTGTCACCATGCGTTCAATGGCATCCAGTGGACAGGTGAGGAAGCTTTGCCACTCTTTGATGGCGGATTGAGGCGTCAAAGGGAGCTTGGCGAGATCTACAAGGCTGCGCATGGCAGGAATCTGGGAGAGCGTCCTTGCGTAATAGCGGCTATGATTGCGAACAAACGTAAGCGTCTGAGACAGAGCCTGAAACTGGGCTCGGGCAAGACAGGCGGGGAGTTCTTCACTGTGCCGAGCTCCGCATTGCGCGGCAAGCCAGGCATCAAGGGCGCAGGCAAAGGCTTGGCTCATCAGCTGGTCCGTATTCTTGGGTAGAGAGGATGTCCATGCAGGGATGAAAGATTCCTCAGGCAAAACGGCACAAGTCGACCATCACCTGTAACAACATGGATACAGCAGCCACGAACCCTCGCAAGATCAAGGCTTAAGGCATCCTGAAAGGCCATGCAGGAGATGGTAAAACGGGAACGGGCATTTGTTTTGGCAAGAAAGTTGGAAAAACTGTCGCAAGCACCGGGCGTAGAGGTATCCTGCGAGGCTTTCCAGTTGAGCTGGGTAACGCGTTTGGCAAGATCAGCGCCTTCACAGGCACTGGGTACAGAATCTGCGGCTTTTTCTTTGCAGGAGCAGGTGGAGGCTTTAAGAGGGGTAAGACCGCTCTCTGATCGTTGATAGACGCAGCTAAAGGAGCAGAGCTCATGCTCACAGGCAGGCGGGTGGAAATCACGTGCATCCACAAGCTCTGGCGCCTGACAGGCTAAGCTTTCCAGAACCTCAGGTAAGGTCAGGCGCGGAGCAGTATCTAAGGAGTAGGGGTAGCGCCCGAAAAACGCGCATGGCTGCAGGTGCAGGCCACGAACATTGGGCCCCAAAGAGAGGGCAAGACGCAAAAGGTCCCCAAGCTCGTGATCATTGATGCCTTTGATGAGTGTTGCCACAAGGACAATGCCTAAGCCTGCCTGTTTGCACGCTTCAATGGCTTTGAGCTTGCGTTCAAGGCAGGGCCTTCCACGCAAGTGTAGAAAGGTCTCCTCACATGTGCCATCAAATTGCAGATACACGGATTCAAGGCCAGCTTTGGCCAATATCTCGGCATAGCCGGGCTCCTCTGCCAGACGCAGGCCATTGGTATTGAGCTGCACGAGGCCAAAATCATGCTCTGCGGCAAGAGCAATGATCTGAGGCAAATCTTCGCGGACTGTGGGCTCGCCGCCTGAGATCTGCACACTACAGCGTCCTGATTGGGTGCGCAGGGCCGTAAACTGGGCTGCAATCTGGTCGAGACTTGGGTCGGCCTGTATGGGGCTACCAGCATCCGCATAACAGATCGGACAGTTGAGATTGCAGCGCATGGTGACTTCCACAAGGCCAGTACAGGTATGCTGGGCATGCTCCGGGCAGAGACCACAGTCGTAGGGACAACCCTGAGAATGCGTGGTTGCGGGCTTTTCGGGATAGGAGGGGAGCTTTGGGCGCGACCAGGCAGTAAAGAGCGGAACAGGGCTTTCTTGGCTACGACGCCAGATGGGGACAGAAAAGAATCCGTGCTCAGGACAGGTCTTTGTGAGAAAGACTGTCTCATGGGGATTTTCAGAAGAGAGCGGAATCTCTTTCTTGGGTGTCACATTTTCATAGCAAGCCTCAATGCGGCGCAGACATATGGGGCAAAGGCTTTGCGTACGTCGGTATATCATGAATGCTTGTGCTTATTTGAAGGTAGGTTTTATTCAAGAGGTACTTCTTGGCAGAATTGCGGCAGGACTTTCTTTTCAGTGCTTGCGATGACCATGGCCAGCGCATAGCGTTCACGTTTTTCGGAAAAAAGCTTCCCATAGCGCTTTTCCTGGATTTGGCCGAGCGCCTTTTTGAACGCACGTTCTGGCGGGCAGGCATCAGAAGCCCTTTTCAATTCAATAACAAGATGTGTCTTCTCTGTAAGCATTTCCAAGTCGGATCTTCCACGGACTGTTTCACGTTCCTTAACAATCTGTAACGCAGGAGCCTTCATCAGCGCTGCATAGATAATATCTCTCAGAGATCGTTCATCTTGAAAAATATTGCTCAGTGGTGATACGCATTCGTTAAGAATATCATTAAATATATCTATAATATAAGAAATATTATGTGTATCTATAGCTTTTACAATTGTCTTCATTTTTTGAAGAAGATCAGGCTTTGGATCTAAATTATTAACTTTAAGATATAGTCTAGAAAGGCTCTCTTCAACTTCTTTGTTAGGAAGGACAAGTTTGAAAAAGTCATTTTGATTATGACGTAATGTTAAATAACCTGTTTGGTAGAGAAGTACATTTATCGGAATATCAGTAATATCATACCTATTAGAGATATCTTCTTCGTCTATATCGACTTCACGGTTATTAGGATTTAAGAAATCAAAAGAATTATTAATTTTAAGGTATTGCATGATTAATGATGACTGTCCACCTGAACTAAACCAGTAATTTTTAAAGCCATTTTTGGGAAATGTTAGAAAGTTTAAGATTGACCAGGGATTATAAATTGTGGATGTAGCTTGTAATGAAAATTGAAAGCCGTCATAATACTCTTCGAGTTTATCATAAATATCTTGTTTGCTCATTTTTAGCGTTATTGCAGCATGTAAGATATATTCATCAAAAAAATATTCTAAATCATTTTTTGTAAATCCTAAAAGTTCATTATAGTCATTTTCTAAACTTATATCAATAATGTTATTAAAGGCTGAAAATATTGAAACATGGCTAGTTCTTGTGATACCTGTTATGAAAATAAAGCGAAATTTACCGGTATATTGCTTGATTGTGGCATAAAAATCATTTAATATATTAATAATTTCATTGATTTCATCGTTTTGGTTGATGTGGTGGGTGAGAGGCGCATCGTACTCGTCAATGAGTAAAACAAGGCTATTATCATTTATATTTTTAAGAATGGAACTGAGTGATGAATCTGGTTTTATCGACGTAAAAAGCGTTATTCTGGCGCAATTTGCGAAAACTTTGCGTGCCAATAGGTATACTGCGTGCCATAGTGCTGTGTGTTTCTTACGGGTTCCACTGGCTTGGGAACTTAGATTTCAATTTCGTAGGTATTGAGCAACAGACAAATCTCATCCCAGCATTGTGCAAGAAGGTCTCCGCAGGCCAGGAGATTGGGATCGCGTTTGCCGGGCGTAAAGGCTCCGAGGCCTTTGAGAATATCCTCACAGCCTGTGCCGCCAAAAGCTGCCGTCTGTTCCGTAAACCACGTGGCGTAATCGTTGATGATCGGTATCTGCATGGCATGAGCCTTTTCGCTATCTGCGCCTTTGCCGGTGACAAGAGAGAGGACGCAGGCTCCGCCTGTAAGGAGACCGCAGGGGCCGTTAGAGGCTCCCAGACCGTGGCAGAGGCCCTGGCTTGCCCTGAGCAGATCAGGTGCGTCTTTGCCTAGGGTTTGCAGCATAAGGATAAGTAAGAGTTGGCTGCAGCAGTAGCCCTGGCGGATCTGAGGAAGAAGTTCAAGCAGCAGAGGATGCATCACGCACTTCCTTGAGTTTGGAGCTGGTTGTTTCGGCCGCAAATCCAAAGACCGTAGCCGACAGCCGGGAGACAGGCGCCCTGGGCAAGGTCTGCGCCATACCAGCACAGTTTTGCCGCAAGTTCCCGCACAGCCTTGGATCTGTCCTCATAGTGGAGAACGCAGAGCTTGTGGCTTTGAAAAAGATCTTGCCAGTCGCAGCGTTTGCGCGCACCTCCCAGGCAGGAGGCATGGGCTTGCGGGGATCCTACGAGATCGCTGATGACACAGATGCCCTGAGGGGTAAGAAGTTCATGGGCCCAGAAGAGCGCCTGGCCTGGATCCTCAAGCAGAGAGAGTACACATTCAAAGAGAATAAGGCAAAAGCGGCCTTGTGCGAGAGGGGGCTTACAGACATCGGCGATGAGGCGCAAGCCCTGAGAGGGAAGGGATCGGCTTTGGTGAGCAAAGGTGCGGGAGAGGTCAAGGCCTATGGCTGTGAGACCAATGGTATGGATGAGTGCCAGGCTTACCCCTTGGCCTGTTCCCATGTCGGCAGCATAGCCCTGTTTGGGCAGGAGATTCGCCTTTTGGCAGTATCTGAGGGCATATTCTGTGAGTGCAAGGCCTCCGGGTCGCAGCGCATGACCGCTGATGTCCTGAAAGCGTGTATCTTGCCAAAGTTGCTTCATTTGTCCTCAAGCAGCGTTTCGACTTCGAGCATTTTGCCTTCGGCCAGAGATTTGGGAACAAAGGTCATGCCACATTTGGGACAGCGTGGCAGGAGAACATCAAAGGCGCTGCCGAGGTAGAAGACAGGCACTTTCAGCTGCTGAAGAGGCTCCTTGCAGTGAGCGCAAAGCCAGCTGCCCTCATCAGGCGCATAGTTGGGAGCCATGGTCATTGGGCACCTCCCACGTTTGCCGCATCCTTTTGCAGCGCTTGCTGCTCGTCGATGACCTCATTGGCCGGGCGACCACCAGAGCCTGGTACAATCATGCGGTGACACCAGGCAGCGTGCAGAACAAAGCCGTGTTCGTCGAGGCTATATTCCACCCAGAAGGTCACGTTGCGCGGGCGAAAGCTCCCAAGACGGTGGCCGTTTTCGCTGTTGAGAAAATAGGTCTGATGGGCTTCGGCGAAGGCTACGGCCTCTGTGAGATCGTTGCGCAGGATATGCCTACGCTCAAGATCGTCAAGGAGCTCAGGGGAAATGGCAAGGGCAATGCCTTCTTCGGGGTAGCCCTCCTCCTTCCCCATACGCGCAAGCACCTCGCGCCTGAGTTTGGCACGCCGTGTTCTGTGTTCAGATAGTCCACTTCCCAGACATTCCCCGGACATTCCCTCCTTCGGCAAAAGCAGATCGAGGATATGCCAGCAGGCTTTGCCCAAGCGAGCAAAGCGGTCACGGCAGATGATGCAGGAGGCAAGAGCCGGCTCTGTGAGCTCAGCTATGCGCTGTCTGGCAAGTCCATCGGCTGTGTCAGGCTGGGCACAGGCCACAAGACCGCCATAGCCGCAGCAGGAGGTTGTTGTGCCGGAATGCTCAGGTTCACAGAAGCTTGCCCCGGTCTTTTGGATAAGGCTGCGCACGGCTTTTTGCCAGGCAGGATTGTGACTTGCCGTGCAGGGGTCATGCAGGGAAAAGGTTTTGGGAAGATCAGAACGTGCTTTTGCAGAGCTCTGAAGCGCAGATATGTCGAGAGTATCCAAAACTTCCCAAACAGAACAGAGCGGATAGTCCGGAAGCGCTTCGGTAAAGGCCGCAAGGCAGGAAGCGCAGGCCGTCATAAGCTTAGGGCGGCCGAGCTCTTCCAAATGGGCGCGTAGACGCTCCATGTGCTTGCTAAAGAGCGCTTTTTGGCCTGCCCAGTGCGCTGGCATGCCGCAGCAGGTAATGGCAAGGGCTACGCCAGGCAAGGGGCCACCGTTGAGCTGTGTGCGCAGAATGTCATAGAGCTCAAGCACCTGGCTTGGGCGCTCTGCGGCAAGCTGGCAGCCCGGGAAAAAGACCCAGGAGGGCTTGGAAACATCCTGGTCCGGCAGGAAAACGGCGTTCTCACAGGCGTTTTGCATGTCTTCCAGGGCAAATTCATGGGCGCGTGCCGGCATGCGTTTTGCGGCAACCATATCTTCGCGCGCGGCCAGACAGAGATCAGCCATGGAGAAATGCTCCGGGCAGAGCTCGGCACATTGTCCGCAAAGAGTGCAGCCGTTGATCAGGGCATTGGCCTGATGCAGACCTTTGACGATGGTGGCATTATTGTGGATTTGGCGCGCATAGAGGCGTGGATAGCCCTGATACTGTTGAAGATAGCTGCAGGCACGTACACAGCGCAGGCATTGGCAGTCAAGGCAGCGCTTAGCTTCAGCTTGCGCCTCTTCAAGGCTGTAGGTGGCAGCACTTGGCTCAATGCGTGCAGCAAGAGCAACCTTTCCCGGGTCTGTGTGGAGAGGTGCCTGATCTTTCTTGCGCTCCGCTGTCAGAGAAAGACCCTGGGCAAGACGCTCCATGCTTTGGGCGGCAATGCGGCCTTGGGATGCCGCCTGGGAGGGCAGAAGATAACTGTGCCCTGTGGGGCTTGTGCTAAGCCAGCCTGCTACACAGATGCTGTCATGCCAAAGGAGCGTTTCCTGGTCTATGTCGCTGGCCCCTGGCAGGGTAAGCCTGTCACCGAGGGCATAGGCGTCAATGAGGATTGCGTCAAAAGCGCTGGATAGCTCTGCAAGATCTGGTTTGGCCGCAAGGGGACGCACCTCAATCTGCTTTTGGAGAAGTTTTGCGAGATCTTTGGCCAATGCATCCCTGACATCCTGAGATTGCCAAAGAGGATGGCTTTTGAGGAGATCGTCAACGTTTCCTTCGGCAAAGAGAGTGACCGGATAATTTTTGCCGGCAAGATCCCAGGCTGCGGTAAGAGCTGTCAGACCGGAGCCTAAGATAGCCATGGCATGGCGCTTGGGGGGCAGAGGAAGCGTGCGTTTTTCTGGGACAGGATAGGCGAGACAGAATCTTGCCATATCCCGAATGGCCAGGGAACCGCCATAGTCTCTGCGCAGACAGGCCTCTTCACAGGGGTGATCGCAGATCTGGCTGAGCAGGTGGGGCAGGGGAAGATGGCGGAGAAGAAGGGTGCGGGCTGCGGCAATGTCTCCCTGGGCCACAAGGCGCATCAGGCTTCGGCCGTCGAGATCAAAAGGGCAATATCGCCGGCAGGCTGGCGGACTTTCTTGTGTGCAGCGTGCTTCATAGCTGCGTAGGCTATCCTGGGAGAGCATGCTGTCCTCGCTTGCCCCCCGCTTCCATAAAGAAGCGGGGGGCTGAATGAGACGTGTTTACTTGGGCATGGCCGCAAGGACCTTTTCAGGACGTGCCGGCAGGTGGCGGATACGCGCACCGCAGGCATTGTAGATGGCATTGATGATGGCCGGGTGAGGTGCTGTGAGAGGCATCTCGCCCACGCCGGAGGCACCAAAAGGACCATCCTTGCGCGGCGTCTGCACATAGACGATTTCCATGTCGTCGGGAATCATGGAAATGGAGGGAATACCGGCTCCACCCATGGTGCTGTGCTTTTTGAGATCCTCATAGTCTTCGGAAAGGGCAAGGCCAACACCTTGGGCAATACCGCCATAGATCTGTCCGTCAACCACGAGCTTGTTATTGATTTTGCCGATATCGGCCACGCAGACGATCTTTTCGACAGTGGTCTTACCTGTGGCAACTTCCACAGCCACTTCTGCCAGGAAGAGACCGTACATATAGCAGGCAAAGGGTGAACCCTGGCCCTTGGCGTCGCAGTCCTTGGCAGGAGCTGTCCACTTGCCGTCGTAGTGCAGGGGCTTGCCGGCATCCTTCATTTCCTGATAGCTGGCAAAGCTGCCATCAGGCTTTTTCAGGGCCTTGAGGAGCTGTTCGCAGGCGACACGTGTGGCATTGCCTGTGAGCACCTGTGAGCGTGAGCCGCCCGCAGGACCGGAATTGGGGGTCTTGCTCGTATCGTTCATCACAAGGTGAATCTTGTCCGGGGTAATGCCCAAAGGACGCAGCGCTTCATGGGCTGTGCCCAGGGTTCCGGCATCAGCACCCTGACCGTGATCTTCCCAGGAATTGCCCACTGTTACAGAACCGTCGGCATTGAGTTCCACCCAGGCCTCGGACGTATCCGGGCCGTCAAGACCGGCACCGTAGACGCCCAGCGCCACACCGACACCGCGTTTGATGTCCTTGGTGGAATTGGCCTTAACGCGCTTTTTGGCATCTTCGTAATAGGGACGCATGGCCTTGAACATCTCAGGCAGGCTGAGGACTTCAGGCGTTTGACCTGTGGGCGTTGTGTCGCCCTCGCGGTAGCAGTTTTTCTCGCGCAGATCAAAGGGATCCATGCCCAGCTTTTCAGCCAGTTCGTCCATGAGCACTTCAGATGGGAATTCGGCTTCAGGTGCACCATAGCCGCGGAAGGCTGCGCCCCAGCAATGGTTGGTGGCAACTGTGCGGCCGTGACCACGGATATTGGCGATGCCATAGCCAGCACCAATATACTGAGCGCCACGCAGGGTCAGAAGATCACCGAATTCTGAATAGGGACCATGATCGACGCTCCAGTCGGTCTCCATGGCCAGGATCTTGCCTTCTTTATTGGCCGCATAGCGCATGGTGGTCCAGAAGGGCGAGCGCTTACCGGTATAGTTCTGCTGCTGTTCGTAGTTGTAGCGCAGATGGCAGGGACGGCCTGTGGCCATGACGGCCACGCCAATCAGGGCTTCCATGGTCGGACTGAATTTATAGCCAAAGGTGCCGCCTGCGGTATTCTGCACCATAACAAGATCTTTGGGGAATTCCAGCCCAAGACCAGGGGCAATCATCAGCGCGTGCAGGTGCAGACCAATGGATTTGGAGTGAATAACCACCTGACCCTGATCGTTGATGTAGCCGTAGCCCACGTCAGGCTCGATGGGAAGATGAGGCTGACGCTGGGTATAGTAGCTGCCCTCAACAACGACGTTTTGCGGATCATTGAAGAAGGGGGCTGTGTCTTCGCCCTTTTCTTCAAGCTGATCGTAGTAGACATTGGGGGTGCCGGGATGGATTTCAATGGCGTCAGCAGCCATGGCCTCGGGGGCGCTCATATACTCAGGCAGACGCTCAAGATCAAATTTGACCTTTTCTGCAGCTTCGCGGGCATGAGCTTCGGTGTCGGCACAGACAATGGCCAGGGCATCACCGTACTGGAAGACCTTTTTGTCGTTCAAAATGGGACGCTCCCAGCCGTCACCCTTATTGCTGGCGAAGGTGATCAGGCCGGTGATGCGGTTCTTGCCCTTGACGTCCTTATGGGTCAGCACGCGGAAGACACCGGGCATTTTTTCGGCTTCGGAGGTGTCAATGCCCAAAATATTGGCGTGGCTCACCTTGGCCTGGGCAATGGCCAGGTGCAGGGTGTCGGGCGGCAGGTGAACGGCTGCGTCGGCACCAAATTCTGCCGCACCAGTGACCTTGGCAACCGCACTGGGCCTTGGGCGTGAAGTGCCAAAGACACGGCCGTCAGCCGGTTCATGATAAGTGATGTCGTCTTCGGTTTTTTCACCGCGCAGGACAGCAGCGGCATCCATGACGGCATCCACAAGGGGCTTGTAGCCTGTGCAGCGACAGATATTGTGGTGTTTCTGGAACCAGTCACGGACATCTTTGCGGCTGGGATTGGGATTTTCATCGAGCAGCGCTTTGGCTGAGACAATGAAGCCTGGGGTGCAGAAACCGCACTGGGCAGCACCGTGGAAGATCCAGGCCTTCTGCAGAGGATGCAGAGCCTTGGCTGTGCCGACACCTTCCACTGTTGTGACGGAGGCCTGGTCAGGCACACGATCCATTTTGACGATACATGAGCGCGTCACCTTGCCATCGAGAATGACCGTGCAGGCACCGCACTGCCCTTTGCCGCAGCCGATTTTAACGCTTGTGACCTGCAGCTGGTTGCGCAAGACATCGGCCAGGGTATCTGAGCCCTGACAGAGGACACGCCTTGCTTGGCCGTTGACGACGAGAGTTTTTGTGTTCATGGCGATTTTTCAGCGCAGAAACCCCGCATTGGCTTTTTGGACTTGTGCCGGGGCGGAAACGCTGCCTCCGTTGTTTTTCCTGTTTGCTGACCACCGTCGACAGGCTCTGCAGACGGCTTCGTATTGTCCCATGCTCCTGGGAATGGCACCTTGAGAAACAAAAACTGGTTTGTTGCTTGCTTGGGTCTGATGAGTTGTGAGGTATGCGGTGAAAAGTGATTTTGGCCGCATCAGCGGGGAAAAGATATTGGCTATTTGCCGAATGAACAGAGTGGATAGCGACAGTTGGCGCACTGGGCGCAGAAACCGCCGTGGCCAAGGGCCACGATGTCTTCTCGAGTCACCTCAAGGCCTGCCAAAAGTCTTGGCACAATGATGTCGAAAATGCTTGCCTTGTGGTACATGACACAGCCTGGCAGACCAAGAACGGGAATGCGGCCTGCTTTGCCGTTGAGCCAGGCAAGGAGAAACATGGCCCCTGGATAGACAGGTGCCCCATAACAGATAATCTCTGCCCCGGCCTCGCGAATGGCTTTGGGGGAATTATCGTCGGGATCAACCGACATGCCGCCCGTGACACAGATCATTTCAGCGCCCGCATTGGCAAAACTGACAATGGCCTGAGCAATAGAGGCAATGTCATCACCTGGAAAGCGTTGATCGAGGATTTCCGAACCAAGCAGTGCAAATTTTTTGCGCAGCACAGGCCCAAAAGCATCGGTAATGCGGCCGTGGGCAATTTCGCTGCCTGTGGAAACAAGGCCGACTTTTTTGGCAGCGAGAGGAAGCACCTCGATAACCGGCTTGGTGACAAGCTTCTCAAAAGCCTGCAGTTTCGCCTCTTCAATAACAAGCGGCACAATGCGGGTCCCGGCCACAATCTGCCCCTGACTTACGGGAAGAAGATTGTGGAGGCTTGCACAGGTGATTTCGCCAAGGCTGTTGACGGCATTGAGCAGTTCCACATCGACACAGAGCAGGCCACTGCACGTTGCGCGCAGATCACTGCGTCCTTCCTTAGGCTCAGTCGTTTCGAGATTGTTGCCTGCAAGCTTCTGCACCAGGCGCTTTGCCGCGTCGTCTTCGTGCACAAAACCATCGCTCAGTGAAAAAACATAGATATGTTCTTTGCCAACATCAAGGAGGGCCGGGATATCTTCTTCACGGATGATATGCCCTTTGCGGAAAAGCGGCCCTTTGCTTTGGCCTGGGACAATGCGCGTGATATCATGGGGAAGGACACAGCCAACGGCGTCCCGTACTGGGATTGTCTTGAGCGCTAATGAAGACATTGTTTCAGGTTTCCTGGCTTGTTTCAGAAAATTGCGTGGCTTCCGGAGGCTTGGGGCAACATACGGTGTTGATGGTCTCCCAAACACCATCGCTTCTTCTGCATATGCCTATATTTCTGTCGATGATCTTCTTTACGGATACTTATTTCTCTATAGCTAAAAATCGTACATTTATCAAGTAGAAGGCTGATTTTCCCGTATTCAGCACGCCGTCAAAACCCGTGCGCAAGACACGGGGATTGACAGCATATCATACTTGGCATCTTTGTTTTTTCAGCTTGGGGGGGCGTGATGATTTCTGTACGGCAAACGTCCTATGGAAAATCCGTGTACTCCAGCCTAAAAGGAACAAGCTTTCGTGAGGTGCGCCTTATATCCCTGTGCCTTTCGGTCTTGTTTGACGGCGCGTTTGCCAAGAGTCTGCTTTATGAGCTGGTACAAAAGGCAATGCCTGCTACTTCCCTGTCCTGAGGAGCGGAATGGCATTAATCACAGGCTCTTCGTAGGGATGGACGCGTTTGATGGCGTCAATGGTCTCCTCAAGCTTGTCGACGCGACAGGTGACTTCAATTTTGAGCTCGGGTTCTTCGCTCACTTCGAATGTTTTACCAAGGTAGGGGTGGGTTCCTGGCAAAGGTCGCCATGTTCCTGTGACACGGCTGTAGGCAAGGCAGCTGTCGTAATTGCCGATATGGCCGGCATCAACCTCTTGTAAGGCCTTTTGCAGCACCTTGAAGTGCGACTCAGGCAGAAAAATTTCCAGCTTGCAGTAGTCCATGAGATTGTCCGTCTTTGAGGTCAGGGCCTTGGGGTTTTTATTTAGCTTTACCAAGCCATGTTCTGCCGGAATTGGCAGCAAGCCAGGCAATAAGAGACTGTGTGCCCATCTTGCCATAGCCTTGTGCCTGCATGGATCTATAGACTTCTTCAGCCAGGGTGATGCCAGGCAGGACAATACCCATGCGGCGGCACTCCTGCAGGCAGAGTCCAAGGTCCTTAACAAAGTGGTGGACGTAGAAACCCGGGCCTAAATCGTTTTTCAGGATGCGCCGGCCCCGCGTCTGCATGGGAGAGCCTCCGGCAGCACCTGCCGCAGCCACAAGTTCAAGCCAGCGCTCCACATCAAGCCCGGCTTCTTGGACAAAGAGAAGGGACTCACAGAGGCTGAACATGATACCGGCTACCGCTGTCTGATTGGCGAGTTTGGCCTTGTGACCACTGCCAGCAGCCCCAAAATGGGCCATATGTTTTCCCATGCAGGCAAAGCAGGGCTGCAGTTTTTGGTAGGCTTTCTCACTGCCGCCGATGAAAAAGGCAAGCTTGGCTTGCTTAGCCCCGTTTTCGCCGCCTGTAACAGGCGCATCCAGGGCCTCGCAGCCTTTTTGGCGAGCTCGCGTTGCAATGCGTTGGGCAAGAGCAGGGTCAGAAGTTGTCATATCACAGATAATGCCGCCACTGCCTAATCCCTCAAGGACTCCGTCCTTGCCCAGAATGGTTTCCTCAACATCTTTGGGATATCCCACAATGGAGAAGACAGCTTCTGAAGCCTCGGCAACGGCTTTGGGGGAATTCGCCCACCTAGCCCCCCTGGCAAGCAGAGGCTCAGCTTTGGCTTTGGTTCTCGTGTAGACAGTGAGTGGCCAGCCGGCATCCAGGAGATGACCTGCCATGGGCAGTCCCATGATGCCTGTACCAATCCAGCCAAGGGCAAAGGTCTCTGACATTGTGGACTCCTTAGAATTTGGGCGGAGACGCCCTTAGTGAAAAAAGTGTGCGTTCAGGGCCATCCAAACGGGAATGGTAAACATGGCAATAATGGCTGAAAGCGCCGTAAAGGCACTGCCGAATTCTTTATCGGCTCGGTAGTAGGCGCTGAGCAGGGCGATATTGGTCATGGTGGGCAGGCCCGCCATGATGATATAGACGTGCTTTTGCAGCGATGGCAGGGGAACAAAGGCAAAGAAGGCGATCATAACCAGCGGACAGGCAATAAGCCTAAGAATGAGGGCAAAGACAATGTCCTTGTTGAAATGCTCTTTGCTCCAGTTCATGCTTTTGACGACAATGCCCACATAGATCATGGCAAGAGGCGTGGCGAGATGGCCGAGATACTGACAGGTGTCGGCAATGGCACTGGGCAGGGGAATATGGAAAAGCACAATGATCATGCCGGCAAGCAGGCCACAGAGGGGCGGAGAGAAAATGCGCCGTAAGGTTTCTTTGACGGTGATGCGCTGTGAGGGATTGGCCCCTTCGCAGGCTATGCAGTAATTGCCAATGGTCCAGAAAAAGACGGAGTTGCCCAGAAAATAGAGGAGCACGTGGGGAATGGCACTTTGTCCGAAAAGCGCTGTGCTTACAGGAATACCGATGAGGATGACATTGGAGGTGCTTGAGGCAACGGCAAAGAGTCTGGTGTGACGTTTGTCAACGCGTAAAAGCCAGGCCAGGCCAAGGAAAAGCACAAAAGAGACAAAGATGCTGAAAAATGGGACTGTGGAGCTCAGTAAAAGCTGCAGAAGATCGCCGCGTTGAAAATATTTGGCAACATTGCCCATGAGAAACGGCGGAATGGCGACAACGGTGATGAGCTTGGGGATAAACATCTCCGTTTCCCGTGACACCCAGCCTTTCCAGGCAATCACATAGCCGATGACACAGAGTATGGTCAGACTTGCCAGATTTTGCAAAGAACTTAAAAAAATCATCAGTTTTTTCGGCGCGAAGACCCGAGTCAAAAGTCCCAGGGGGTAGCACCGCCTCCATCGGTAATGTCAAATGTCCTTTGTCGCGATCGTTTTCTGCGGGAAGACTCCAAGGATCAAGGAACCTTGCCAAGACTGCCTGGAATTGCTACCAGAAGATTCAGAGAAATGTTCAGCAGGTACGCTGTTTCAGTCTTTGTGAGAACGAGGGAGGAGAATATGGCCAACACCTTTGATCTTGCCTATGGCAATAGCAGTCTCAAGCTTGTGCTTCCTGACTATGTGGACCCGCTGGTGCTCCGTCCCAGGGAAATTCCGGGGCTTGCGCATCCCACAGAGGCTGTGGCTGAAGCCTTGGCTTCTCCTTCTGGCACACCGCCTCTTCTTGAGATGCTGCGAGCGCGCAAACCCAAACGCGTGACCATCGTTGTCAACGACGAAACACGACCTACACCGTATGAGGTGCTCTTTCCGCCCTTGCTTGAGGTCTTTGCGCAGGCAGGCATTAGCGATGAACAGGTAACATTTGTCATTGCCACAGGCATTCATCCTGCACACTCTGATGAGCTCAATGCGCGCATCTACGGCTCTCACATGACCAAGCGTTTTCGCTTTGTCAATCATGTCTCCACGGATACGTCACAGCTGGTCGACCTGGGCACAACGTCCTCGGGCTATCCCTGCTTTATCAATCGCCTGGCACTGGAAACCGATTTTCTTCTGACCATCGGCGTTGTCATGCCGCATTATTTCGCAGGCTTTTCCGGCGGAAGAAAATCCATTCTGCCTGGACTTGCCGGCCATAAGACCGTTGCGAGCAATCATGCGCGCATGGTGGAATTACTCGACGCCTTGCCGCCTGTTCGTGAAAATCCCGTAAGCCTTGAAATGATCGAGGTTGCCCGCAAGGTCGGTGTGGATTTTATCCTGAATACGGTGACCAATCCACGCAAGGAGTTGGTCAAGGTGGTTGCCGGAGATCTTGAGAAGGCCTGGTATGAGGCCGTGGATGTGTCTGCCTCCATCTATGAAGTGCCTTTTGATGAGCCCGTGGATATTGCCATTACCACGGCCTGTGGCTACCCGCGGGATGTCAATGTCTATCAGGCGCAAAAAGCCCTTGACCATGCCGACCACATCACAAAGCCCGGTGGCTCCATCATCTGGCTTGCCGAGTGTCCTGCAGGCTTTGGTGAGGACGTTTTTGAAAAGTGGCTGCGTTTGCATCTTTCTCCCCAGGAAGTGATGCGTCGCATTCGCAGCGAGTTTGAGCTTGGCGGCCACAAGGCCTATGCCATTGCCAAGGTTGCTGTGGAAAAAGATGTGGCCTTGATTTCCGAGATGAGCGCCTCGGATACCTCCTTGCTCTTTGCGCACAAGGCGGCAAGCCTGGATGAGGCTGTGACTGCAGCTCTTGCCAAGCACGGTCCCTCAGCCCGTGTTGCCGTTCTGCCCGATGGCTGCCTGACCCTGCCCGTTCCCAGATCGTGAGCAAACCGTCAATAGCAGATAACGAAAGCGCCCAGGTGATAACCTGAGCGCTTTTCTGTTGTGTCGTTGAGGTCTTATTTAACGTCGTACTTTTTGCCTGTTTCGTTGTACTCATCAAGACCGATGAACTTATTGAAATCGGCGAAGGCGATGAGGTCCTTCCAGATGGCCTTGGTATCGCCGTTGGCAAGCAGGGTCTCCATGTATTTCTTGACGGCAGCTGCTGCGGCATAGAGGGGACCTGTGCAGTAGATGGCGATGCCATAGCCCATGGCTTCAAGTTCTTTGGCTGTGGGCATGGGGGTGCGGCCACCTTCGAGCATATTGGCCAGGGTCGGCACATCAGGGAAGGCTTCGTTGATTTTTTTCATCTCATCGACAGATTCGGGGGACTCGATGAAGATGAGATCAGCACCTGCTTCGGCATAGGCGCGACCACGACGCAGCGCTTCTTCAAGACCGTGGTTGGTACGGGCGTCGGTACGGGCAATGATCACGAAATCATCGTCCACGCGGGTGTCCACAGCGGCTTTGATCTTGGAAACCATTTCCTCCATGGGGATAACTTTACGTCCAAGCATGTGTCCGCAGCGTTTGGGGAAGACCTGATCTTCCAGCTGAATGGCGCAGACGCCGGCTTTTTCGTATTCACGCACGGTACGGATGACATTCAAAGGATTGCCGTAGCCGGTATCGCCATCGGCAAGCACAGGCACATCCACGGCTTCAGCAATGTTGCGGGCTCTGTCGACCATTTCGGTCATGGTCAAAAGGCCTACGTCAGGTTTGCCGAGCACGCTGGCTGAGGTGCCGTAGCCTGTCATGTAGACGGCTTTAAAGCCGCTGTGGGCGATGATTTTTGCGGAAAACACGTCAAAAGCGCCCGGGGCGAGCAGAATTTCAGGATCTTTGAGGAGTTTTTTGAGCAGAGTTGTTTTTTTCATTGCGCACTCCTTCAGTGTGCGGGTTGGCAGAATGAGAAATGTACTTCCGGATCAGTCCATCATGCCCGGCAGTACCAGAATGATTTGGGGAAAGAAGATGAACAAACACATCAGGCCAATGGTGGCAATGATATAGGGAATGCAGTAGGTGACAATCTGTTCGAGCTTGAGCTCTGCGAGATTGCAGGCGACGAAAAGACATAGACCCACAGGCGGGGTGATCTGACCAATGGCGAGGGTAAAGACCGTCAGCACACCGAAAAAGATGGGATCAATGCCAAGACTCTGGATCACGGGGAAGAAAATGGGGGTCATGAGCACCACGGCGACCGCATTGTCCAGAAAGGTGCCAACAATAAGCAGGGCTATGCAGATGAGGAAGAGGACCACAGTCGGGTTCTGCGAGAGAGAACGCATGCCTATGGCTAACGCCTGTGGAATTTCGCCGCTTGCCAGCACAAAACTGAAGCAGTGGGCTGTGGCCACAAGGAAGAGAATGATGGCAGAGCTCTTGGCTGTCGCCAGAAAGACATCGTACAGGCTTTTAACCGTCAGTGAGCGGTGAATGAAAAAACCCACAAAGATGCCATAGACCACGGCGACCACGGCGCTTTCCGTAGGTGTGAAAATACCGCCGTAGATGCCGCCTAGGATAATCAGCGGCATGAGCAGGGCCCAGAAGGCCTCTTTGCTGCATTTCCAGGATTCGCCGGGCTTTGGTTTGTCTCCACGCGGACAATTAAGCTTTTTGGCGAGCATATAGTTGCAGAGCATGAAGACAGCGCTCGTCAGGAGACCTGGGATGATACCACCTATGAAAAGCTTGGCCACAGAGGCTCCCGTGAGCACTCCATAGAGGATCATGATGATGCTTGGGGGAATGAGCAGCCCAATCATGCCCGAAGCAGCCACGCAGGCTCCGGCAAAGGCTCGTGCATAGCCCTTCTCAGTCATCGGACCGACCATGACGCCGCCAATGGCCGCGGTTGTGGCCGGGGCGGAACCCGAGATGGCGCCAAAGAAGGTGCAGGCTGCGGTTGCCACGTGGGCGAGACCGCCCAGGTAGCGGCCAAAACCGCAGTTGGCCAGATTAACCAGGCGCTGGGAAACACCACCCCGTGCCATGATATTGCCGGCTAAAATGAAGAAGGGGATGGCCATCAGTGTGAAACCGTTGGCATAGGAATTTTGGATGAGCACGCCAACAGGATCTTCCGTGCAAAAGATGATGGCGATCATCGAGGAAAGGCCAAGGCTGATGGAAATTGGCACACTAATGATCAGCAGCACAAAAAAGGAAACAAAGAGAACTGTTGCCAGCATGGTATTCTCCGATGGCTTAGGCTGTACGGGCGGCCGGAGCTGTTTCCACACCGGTTACCAGCACACGCAGATGGTCGAGGAGGTAGGCGAGTACATTGAGTGCCATACACAGACTGGCAAGGGGAAACGCAAGGTGAATGAAACCCATGGGCAGCCAGGTCATGGACGATGCCGTTTCGCCGAAAGAAAAGACCATTTTTGTCACGGTCCAGCCTTCGTTGATGTACATGCTGAGAAAGGTCAGGCAGCACACGTCAGCCACGCAAAGGATGAAGGCGCGTAGACGCAGAGAAGGAACCTTGTTCACAAAATACGAGACGGAAATGTGCGTGGATTCGTAGAAAGCAACACTGGCACCGAGGAATGTCGCCCAGTGGAAGAAATAACTGGCCAGTTCCTCGGACCAGGAAAGGGCATCATTGAGCGCGTACCGGCAGATGACCTGAAGGAAAATCAGGATAACCATACACACAAAACTGACGGCCATGGCCACACACAGAATTTTATTGACGATGGTGTTGAATTTTTTCAGCAATCCCATATGCCCCCCAGGCCCTTGGGGCTCCGCGCTGGTGCGCGGAACCCCGTTCGATACTCCTGTAATTACTTGGCCGCAGCGGCAATCTTATCAAAGATATCATTGCCAAACTGCTTGCGGGTCTGATCATAGACAGGCTTCACAGCATCCTTGAAAGGCTGCTTGTCGGGCACATCATTGACTTCCATATGCTTCTTGACTTCAGCAAGCTTCTTTTCTTCATCTTGGGTGGCCAGCTTGCGGATTTCAATGGCGACCTTCTGAGCTTCCTCAAGCAGGATCTTCTGATGCTCGGGGCTGAGCTTTTCAAAGCGGACCTTGCTCATCAGAAGCGGTTCAACATAGTGCTGATGACCGGTGAGGGAGAGGTACTTCTGCACTTCGTACCACTTCTGGGCGAGAAGGTGAGCGATGGGGTTTTCCTGACCGTCCACGGTACCCAGCTGCAGCGCGGAATAGATGTCACCAAAGCTCATGGGCGTGGGGGAAGCGCCAAGGGCTTTAAAGGACTCCATAACGAGCTTAGACTCGGGGGTACGCAGCTTGATACCCTTAAGGTCAGCAGGTACCTTGATGGGGCGTTTATTATTGGTGATGTGACGGAAACCGTTTTCCCAGTAACCGAGAACCACAAGGCCCTTCTTGGCGGCTTCCTTGGAGAGCATGGCGCCTACTTCACCGTCCATGGCCTTGCTGACGTGGTTGATGTCCTTGAAGATGAAAGGCAGGTTGAGAACGCCGAAAATCGGAACGAAGGAGGAAATGACGGCGTCGGAGGTCAGAACCATGTCGGTCTGACCAAGCTGAGCCTGAGAGACGAGCTGTTTTTGTTTGCCCAACTGGTCGGAGGGAAAGATCTTGATTTCAATCTCACCGTTGGTGCGTTTGGCCACGTTGTCGGCAAACATCTGGGCACCAATCTGATAGTGATGGTCAGGTGCACCCGTGTGTCCCAGTTTAAGCGTCGTTACCGCTTGGCTTACGCCTGGAAGAAGCAGAAGACCAAGAACGGCAATGGTCGCAGCCAAAGTTTTGGAAAAGGTTTTCATACGCATGGACAACTCCCTAAGTTGAGGCCGGCAGCTACCCACATGCTGAAACCCCTCGGTTCAGGCTGGGCAGCGTCAAAAAACACCTAAAGAAGGTGGGTTCAAGTCAAGGTCGTTATCAGTCATAGAGAGGGGTAAAACCTTCGTTTATTTTGTGAAATTTATCACTATGCTCAGGGGTGTTCAAGAAAAAAATCTGTTTTTTTCTCTCTCAGTGCAGCTTTTTCAAAGAGTTGCAACTCGTACAGCACGCGTATACAAGGCGTCCCCCCCCCTGTGTTTGATGCAAGATGCGATGGGGAGTGAGTCCGTAAAGATCCTGAGTCCTTTTGACGTCATTGATGATCGGCAATCCTGGTTAGGGAAGATTTTTTGAAAATCAGCGTTATCAGCTGATATTGGGGAATTTGTTCGGAATATGTCACAATAGAAGCTTTCCTGTTTTATGGCAGGTGATTGACGGAACTGGGATGAGACGTATCTCTGACTGAACTGTAGAGCTGAGATATGTCCTGCGTCTTGGAGGCGTTTTCTGCGCAGGCAGATGTTGTGAGGGGTATTGGTGGCGTGTTCGCCGATGCGGGCTTTGGGACTGGAGGCGGCGTGATGCAAGCAGACAGGCGACTTACTTTTTCGGGTAGATTGCTCATCTCTCGTCTATCTGAGAACTTGTGTTGACTTCTTTTTTATAGTTTACTATTTTTACTTCGCCAAATCTGGGAAATGCTTTTTCAAAATTTTTTATGATATGTAACGAAATTGATTATGTTGATGATAACATCTTTGTTATATTTACATATATTTACAATATAATATATCGTTCTTATTTTTATATTAAGCGTAAACAGTGTGATATTATATAAAAGAAAAAGTAGAATATTGTTTTTTTAGTTAAAGATTCCTGTGTTGGCTATTCCGTAAAAAAAGATGGTGTCAGTGGTTTTTGCTTTGTATAGCATATCTTGTGCAGTTTTTTTATAACCTTATCTTTTGATAGTATCATTATGGAACATTCTTTACTGACGGCAATCCTTCTGAGTTTTATCGAAGGTTTGACAGAATTTCTGCCTGTTTCTTCCACAGGCCATTTGATTTTGGCTGACGAATTGCTTCACGTGACAGGTGAGCGCATGGTGACTTTTAATATTGTCATTCAGCTTGGCGCTATCCTTGCCGTTGTTGTGCTCTATTTTCAGCGTTTTTGGGGGCTTCTTAGGCCCCAGCCCAATGTGCCTTTTTCTGGCTTGCGCGGGCTCTGGCTGCTTTTTTTAACGTCGCTTCCCGCAGGGCTTGCCGGTCTTTTGTTTGGCTCCTTTATCAAGAAAACGCTTTTTGCGCCTATTCCTGTGCTGCTTGCTCTTGTGACAGGGGCCATCTTCATGCTTCTTGTGGAAGCCAGGCCTCATAAGGAGCGGGTCTGTTCCCTGGATGAAATTACTCCCCGTCTCGCCCTTGGCATTGGCTTTTTTCAGACCCTTGCCGTTGTCTGGCCCGGTTTTTCGCGTTCGGCAGCCACTATTTTGGGAGGCATGATCCTTGGCGCCTCACGGAAAACGGCGGCTGAATATTCTTTTGTAGCGGCTGTCCCCATCATGATGGCCGCAACAGGCTATGAATTTTTGAAGAACTGGCATCTTTTCAGCCGTGATGATCTCGCCTTTTTTGCCTGCGGTATGCTTGGTTCTTTTTTCTTCGCCCTCCTTGCAGTCAAGGTCTTCATTGTGCTCGTCAGTCGTATGACCTTGCGTCCTTTCGCCATTTACCGTCTGCTGCTGGCCCCTCTTGTCTATTGGTGTATGTCGTATTAGAATAGTCTTTTCTTTTTTTGTGAAAAGTCTAGGAAGGGGGCTGTATGGGCCGAAAGACACTCACATTTACCAAAATGCAGGGTATTGGGAATGATTATATTTACGTCAACGGTTTTCGGGAGCACGTGGAGCATCCTGAAGAACTAGCCGTCCGTCTCAGTGACCGGCATTTTGGCGTGGGCAGCGACGGTCTTGTTTTGATCCTGCCTTCAGCCACAGCTGACGTGCGCATGCGCATGTTTAACGCTGACGGGACAGAGGCGGAAATGTGCGGCAATGCCAGCCGTTGTGTCGGGAAATTTGCCTATGAGCACGGCCTTGTGAATAAGGATGTCATTCGCCTGGAGACGGCGGCAGGCATCAAGATCATTCAGCTGACCAAAGAGGGCAGTGAGGTGGTCGGCGCGACCGTTGATATGGGAGATCCGCAGCTGAAGCCCTCACTGATTCCCGTAGATACCACCTGGGCTCCTGGTGACATATGTCTGGCGCAACCCCTTGAGGTTTTGGGCAAGCAGTATGAGATCACGGCGGTTTCCATGGGCAATCCCCATGCTGTGGTTTTTGTGGATGATGTCGAGTCTCTGGATCTTCCGACCATTGGTCCGGCCTTTGAGCATCACGCAGTCTTTCCCAAGCGGATCAATACGGAATTTGTCAAAGTGCTTTCAGAGAGCCGGGTTGAGATGCGTGTCTGGGAACGCGGAGCCGGAGAAACGCTGGCCTGCGGGACAGGCGCGTGCGCCGTGGGGGTAGCCTGCGTTTTGCGTGAGAAAACCTCGCGCAAGGTGACAGTGCAGCTTAAAGGCGGAGAGCTTGAGATCAACTGGAATGCCGGTGACGGCCATGTGTACATGGCCGGCGATGCTGTGACTGTTTTTGAAGGCACTGTGCAGCTTTAGGCGCAAAACGAGGTCGACAATGACAACAGTCAATACCAATTTTTTGAAGCTTGGAACGAATTACCTTTTTGTGGATATTGCCCGCAAAGTTGCGGAATTCAAACAAGCGCATCCGCAGGAAAAGGTTATCAGTCTGGGAATCGGTGATGTCACCCAACCTCTTGCCCCGACAGTGATCAAGGCTTTGCACAAGGCCGTAGACGAAATGGGGCAGGCAGAGAGTTTTCGTGGTTATGGCCCGGAACAGGGCTATGATTTTCTGCGTGAGGCCATCTGCGAACATGACTACAAGCAGCGCGGGCTTGCCATTTCCGCGGATGATATTTTTATCAGCGATGGTGCCAAAAGCGATCTTGGCAATTTTCAGGAGCTTTTTGCCACAGACAGTATTGTGGCCGTGACAGACCCTGTCTACCCCGTCTATGTGGACTCCAACGCCATGGCCGGACGTGCAGGCCATCTTTCCGGTGTCACCTGGGACAGAATCGTCTATCTGCCCTGCACCAAGGAAAACGGTTTTGTGCCGGATCTGCCCGCGACCCGTCCTGATCTCATTTATCTCTGCTATCCCAATAATCCCACAGGTACCGTACTTCCCAAAGATGCGCTGAAGGTCTGGGTGGACTATGCCCGCCGTGAAGGTTGCCTTTTGCTCTATGATTCGGCCTATGAGTCCTACATCACAGATGCCGATGTCGCCCACAGCATCTATGAGATTGACGGAGCCAAGGAAGTGGCCGTGGAATTTCGCAGTTTCTCCAAGACGGCAGGCTTTACGGGACTGCGCTGCGCCTATACGGTTGTGCCAAGTGAGCTCTCTGTCGCCGACGGGAGTGGTGGACGGGTCCAGCTCAAAAGCCTCTGGAACAGGCGCCAGTGCACCAAGTATAATGGCTGCCCCTATATCGTGCAGCGTGCGGCCGAAAGCATTTATACGGAAGCAGGGCAGGCTGAAATTGCCAAAACCATAGCCATTTACCATGACAATGCCCGGGAGCTTTCCCGTGCCATGCAGGCTATGGGGCTTGAGGTCTTTGGCGGAGTCAATGCGCCCTATATCTGGGTTTCTGTGCCGAAGGGTATGGATTCCTGGGGCTTCTTCCACCATCTTTTGAACAAGGCAGCTTTGGTCTGCACGCCAGGCGTGGGCTTTGGTCAGAGCGGCGAAGGTTATGTGCGACTGACGGCATTCGGGTCTCCGGATAATACCCGTGAGGCGATCAGCCGCATGCAGAAACTCTAGTTTGAGCGTTTACAACGAGGAGCCGAAAGCGTGCCAGATCCGTGGTGCGCCCGGCCCTGATTGATAAGGAATGATCTATGCAGCAGGTTGAAGAGCTTTTACAGCGTGTGCGCGCAGCACAAAAAATCTATGCGCAGTTTTCTCAGGAACAGGTTGATGCCATTTTTCACAATGCCGCCCAGAGAGCTACCGCTCAGCGTATTCCTCTGGCCAAGATGGCCGTAGAAGAGACGGGCATGGGCATTCTGGAAGACAAGGTCATAAAGAATCATTTCTCGTCGGAATATATCTACAATCAGTACAAGAACACCAAGACCTGCGGCATCATCGAAGATGACCCGGTCTCGGGTTTCCGGCAGATTGCCGCACCCCTTGGTATTGTGGCAGGCATCATTCCCACGACCAATCCGACCTCAACGGCCATTTTCAAGGCGCTGCTCTGCTTAAAGACGCGCAACGGCATTATTTTTTCGCCCCATCCCAGAGCCAAGGCTTGCACCAAGGCTGCGGCCATGCTCATTCATGACGCTGCCGTAGAAGCCGGGGCCCCCAGAGATATCATTGCCTGCCTTGATAATCCCACCCTTGATGAGACCCATTACCTCATGAGTCATGTCAATCTCATCCTTGCCACAGGTGGACCTGGCATGGTCAAGGCTGCCTACAGTTCCGGCAGTCCTGCCATTGGTGTAGGCAGCGGCAATACACCGGTTGTCGTCGATGCCACAGCCGACATTAAAATGGCCGTCAACTCCATTCTTCTGAGCAAAACCTTTGACAACGGACTGATCTGCGCCTCGGAGCAGACCATTGTGGCGGAAAGCTGCATTGCCGATGCCCTGCGTGAGGAATTTCTCAAGCGCGGTGCCTATTTTGCCACAGAGGAAGAGGCGGAAAAACTCGCTCAGGTCATTTTCATCAATGGTTCCTTAAATAATGCCATTGTCGGTCAGTCGGCCTGCAAAATTGCCTCCATGGCCGGGGTCGATGTCCCTGAAAATACGAAGGTCCTCATTGCCGAGCGCCCTGAGATCGTGCCCACTGACCCCTTTGCCCATGAAAAGCTTTCACCTGTGCTTGGTTTTTACCGCGTGCCTGATTTTGCTACGGCTGTCAGCTACGCCCAGACGCTTATTGAGCTGGGCGGGGCAGGGCATACCTCTGTGCTCTACACCAAGGAGAGCAATGCCGAGCATATTCACACCTTTGAAAAGACCCTGACCACAGGTCGCGTTCTCATCAATATGCCCGCCTCCCAGGGAGCCATCGGCGATGTCTACAACTTCCGCATGGCCCCGTCTCTGACCCTTGGCTGCGGCAGCTGGGGCGGAAATTCAGTGAGCGAGAATATCGGAGTCAAACATCTCATGAACGTCAAATCCGTTGCGGCACGCCGGGAAAATATGCTCTGGTTCCGTGTTCCGCCCAAAATTTATTTCAAGCTGGGTGCCCTGGAGCCGGCTCTTGAAGAATACAAGGATCGCAAGCGTGCCTGCATCATTACCGATAAGACCATGGTGACACTGGGTCATGCCGACCATGTGGCTGATGTCCTTACGCGCCTGGGCATGGATGTGCGCATTTTCTCAGATGTTAATCCCGATCCCGATATTGCCACGGCGGAAAAAGCCCTCGGCCTTGTCAATTCCTTCCAGCCTGACATCTTTGTGGCTCTTGGTGGCGGCTCTCCCATGGATGCGGCTAAGATTGTCTGGTTGCTCTATGAAGTGCCGGATATCAAGTTCGGGGATATTGCCCTGCGCTTCATGGATATCCGTAAACGTATCGTTTCCTTCCCCGATTTGGGCAAGAAGGCTGTGATGGTGGCCATTCCCACGACCTCGGGTACAGGCAGCGAAGTGACGCCTTTTGCGGTGATCACCGACAGCAAGACCGGTGTCAAATACCCTGTGACCGACTATGCCCTGACACCGGATATGGCCATTGTGGATCCTGAATTTGTCATGGATCTGCCCAAGTCCCTCATCGCCAATGCCGGTCTTGATGTGTTAACCCATGGCATAGAAGCCTATACGTCAACGCTGGCCACCAACTTTGCCGATGGTCAGGCCGTGGAAGCCATCCGCCTGGTCTTCAAGTATTTGCGCCGATCCTATGAGGGTGGCGACGATAGGCTCGTGCCCAGAGAAAAGATCCACTACGCCGCCACCATGGCCGGCATGGCCTTTGCCAATGCCTTCCTCGGCGTGTGCCACTCCATGGCCCATGCCATGGGCAGCTACTTGCATGTGCCCCATGGTCTAGCCAATGCGCTTCTTCTTTCCTACGTTATTGAGTATAATGCCACAGATACGCCGACCAAGCAGGGCATGATGCCGCAGTATAAATATCCCTGGGTGAAGGGGCGTTATGCGCGTTTGTGCGATATGCTGCATCTGGCAGATGATCTGCAGGGCGATTCCTCAGAGATTCGTGCGGAAAAGACCTCCCGATTGGTACGGGCTATTGAGCAGCTCAAGAAAGATGTGGGGATCCCCGCCTCCATTCGTGAGGCCGGTATCGCCGAGCACGATTTCTTGGATCTTTTGGATACCATGAGTGAGCAGGCCTTTGATGACCAGTGCACGAGCTCGAATCCCAGATATCCGCTGATTGCGGAAATCCGTGAACTCTATCGTCGTGCCTACTACGGCGAACCTCTGCGCGCCATGTCGTAGATGGGCAAAATGTGAAGAGCAATGCCTCAGGCCACGCCCTTTGAGGTGTGGCCTGAGGCAGCTTGAGAAGAGGGGTATTTCGTGTTTTTGATACAGACTCCTTTTTGCAGAGCTTGCAAAACTTCTCTTGCCCTTCAGCTTCAATTTTTAGTACAATACCTCAACGACCAGAGATAAGCTCGCCGTTCATGTTTTGAATGTCTCGTAGGTCGTGTGTATGTTTTTTGTTACCGTAACTACTTGCTTTATATTGTTGAAAAATATTTTGGCAAGTATTTTTCTGTGACAAAATTAATAGTCAAAAATATCTACAATATTTAATAAAATTCCTTGATTTTTTTCATAGAATAGCCATACTGCAATGATGAAAATTCAAGAAATTTTTACATGTAAGCTCAAAAAAAGCAAGTCAGATGTCTGGTGTATAACATCAGATGTCTGACTTTTTGTCATTTTCCAGAAAAGATTTGCAAAGATAAATTTTCATTATTGCAGAATTTATTTTTTTCGTAGATATCATTAGCACTGGAAAGATGTATGAACCAGATTACTCCTGCACATATTAATGACTTCGGCGAGAGTAGTTTATCTATCCAGATTATTCAGATTCTTGCTGATATCATTGATGCAAAAGATAATTTTTCAAAGGGTCATTCTACTCGAGTTGCAAGATATGTGCAAGAAATTTCTAGGAGATATGGCTATCCTGAGAAAATTTTACCGAAGATTTATAGCGCGTCGTTGCTCCACGATTTGGGAAAAATTGGAGTTCCTGAGTTTATTTTAAACAAGAAAAGTAAACTTACAGAAACTGAATTTAATATCATTAAAAGCCATCCTGTTATTGGTGCACATATCCTGAAAAAAATAAGCACTCTGCCTGAGTTTGCCACAGTTGCCCGGTCTCATCATGAACGCTTTGATGGAAGTGGTTACCCTGATGGACTGAAGGGGACTGACATACCTGAACTGGCGCGCATTGTGGCGGTCGCTGATGCGTATGACGCCATGACAAGTAATAGAAGTTATAGAGATGCTTTACCGCAGAAATATGTACGGTTTGAGATAGCAAATGGCAAGGGAAAACAATTTGATCCTGTATTTGCTGATATTATGTTAAAAATGATTGATGAAGATAAAAAATTTAAAATGCGAGAGATCTCTAAAGGCATTAATAATAACATTGATTTCTCTACGTCTTTTCTCGTTAGTGTATGTCCAGAACTCGCACTTTCATTAAAGGTATCAGAACAGGAATATAAGGGAATAAATATCCCAATTTCCATGCTTATTGATTTTGGTAAGTGTATGCCGGGTGGTTTTCTAGTTTACAAAGCAAAAGGTAAAGAAGAAATTATTTATGCAAATGATATAGTTTTTAAAATATTTGGCTGTAAAGATATTGATGAATTTAAGAAATTAACTGGATATACATTTTCTGGAATGGTTTTCGAGCAAGATCTTGAGCGTATCAAGTTATCAATTATTGAGCAGATTGAAAAAAATGATTTTAATCTAGATTATGTAGAATATCGTATACGTCGTAAGGATGGAAAAATTCGTTGGATTGATGACTACGGTCGACTTGTATACACTGCTGAGTATGGAAACGTATTTTATGTTCTTATTCGCGATATTACTGAGCAACATGTTTCTAGAGAAATATTGACAGATGTTGATCATGTTACGAGTGTATTTAACCGTAGACATTTTGATATAAATATTAATAAGGATATTACAAGCATCATTCATAATGGTGGAAGATTATGTATGGTTATGCTTGATATCGATAAATTTAAAGATTTTAATGACCTCTATGGGCATTTGATCGGTGATAAATGTCTTTCTCAAGTTGCACAGGCTATGCAGAGTGCCTTGAGACGGAAGAGTGATATTCTCTTTAGATATGGTGGAGAAGAGTTTGCGGTTTTACTTCCGGGAACCCTTCTCGAGGATGCTGTCAAATTAGCGGAACGATTGCGTCTTGCTGTGCGAAAGCTCGAGATTCCGCATGAGCATGGTCCCTATGGCATTGTTACCGTGAGTGCCGGCGTAGGAATGCTGACAGGAGAAAATGCCCGTGTCTTGGAAGACCCGGCCGCTACCTTGATTAATTTAGCTGACCAGGCGCTCTATAAGGCAAAAGGCCTTGGTCGGGATATGGTTGCCTCGCAGGGGAATTAGCTTTTTCCGGTCTCTGGAGCTTTGCGGCTCATGGGCTCGCAGGGATTAATGGTTTCTCTGTTTTCACCACAGCATTGACGGAGCCGTTGCTTGGGAGCGTGTCAACGTGGACTAAGAGTTTCCAGGCAAACGGTTGAGCAAAACCTAAGCTAACAAAACGCTGAATCAAGAAATGTTTCTGCCCGTGTGTGGGCGTGTGCAAAGAGATGTGCGTCCCACAACCGAGAGAGAAGCGCAGCAAAGAATGTCGTCTGGGAAGGACTTCAGTTGCTTGCACCAGCCTGCCATCTTGGCGCGGGTGAGGTATCATCCGTGGGGGAGAGAAGAACAGTTTCTGCGGCTGGAGGGCTTTTCTCAATGAACAAGAATCCCCTGGCTTGAGCCATGGAAAGTATGTCAGTCGAAGGAGACTTTATGGTACTTGATCCTGTCCACAATCCTGACTGGAAAATTGCTCAGGAAGCCGAAAAACACATGAAACCCGTGGCACAGGTTGCCGAAGAACTTGGGCTCTTGGAAAGTGAAGTTCTCCCCTACGGCAAATATATGGCCAAGATTGATCAGAAGGCTGTGCGCAGCAGACTTTCCAGCGCGCCGCAGGCTAAGTATGTGGATGTGACAGCGATTACCCCGACCCCACTGGGTGAGGGGAAATCCACCTCAACCATTGGTCTTGTCGAAGGGCTTGCCAAACGCGGCAAACGTGTTTCCGCGGCCATCCGTCAGCCTTCGGGCGGGCCGACCATGGGTATGAAGGGCTCGGCTGCAGGTGGCGGTCTTGCTCAGTGCATTCCTCTTACGCCCTATTCGCTCAATTTTACCGGCGATATCCATGCCATCAGTGCGGCCCATAATCTGGCCATGACCGCCTTGACCAGCCGCATGCAGCATGAGCGCAACTACGATGATGAAAAATTGGCCAAGCTTTCGGGCATGCGTCGTTTAAACATTGATCCCACACGTGTTGCCTGTGGCTTTGTCATGGACTTCTGTGTGCAGGCGCTGCGCAATATTATCATCGGTATTGAAGGCGATGGGCGCCGTAATGACGGCTTTATGATGCGTTCGCATTTCGATATTACCGTGGCCAGTGAGGTGATGAGCATTCTCTCCATTGCCCGTGATCTGCGGGATCTGCGTGTGCGACTCGGTCGCATCATTCTCGCCTATGATCGGGGTGGCAAGCCTGTAACCTGTGATGATTTGGAAGTCGCAGGGGCTATGACAGCATGGCTTTTGGAGGCGGTAAAGCCCAATCTCATTCAGACGCTGGAAGGGCAGCCCGTTCTTGTGCACACAGGCCCCTTCGGCAATATCGCCCTTGGTCAGAGCTCGGTGATCGCCGATCTTGTGGGTGTCAAGCTCTCCGAGATTCATGTCACGGAATCCGGATTTGCTGCGGATATGGGCTTTGAGAAATTCTGGAACATCAAATGCCATCACAGTCAACTGATCCCTGACTGTGCTGTCATTGTTGCCACGGTACGCTCCCTGAAGAGCCATGGTGGGGCTCCTGTACCCAAACCGGGACTGCCCTTGCCTGAAGCCTACTGCAAGCCCAATGCCGGTATGGTGGAAAAAGGCTGCGCCAATCTTCTGCACCATATCGCAACTGTCAGAAAGTCCGGTATCCCTGCCGTTGTCTGTATCAATCGCTTCCATACCGATACGGCGGAAGAAGTGGGCGTTATTCGCAGTATGTGTGAGCAGGCCGGCGCGCGCGTTGCCGTCTCAGAACACTGGGAAAAGGGCGGGGCTGGCGCTCTTGAGCTTGCCGATTGCGTGCTCGACGCTTTGTCGGAACCTGTGAACTTTACGCCGCTCTACGACTGGCATGCGCCCATTTGTGAACGCATTGAACGCATCGCCCATGAGGTCTATGGGGCAGATGGCGTGGAATACAGCTCGTTAGCCCGGGAAAAGCTCGCAGGCTTCCAGGCGCGACCTGATGCCAGTGACCTTGGCATCTGTATGGTCAAAACACAGTATTCCCTCTCAGATGATCCCACAAAGAAGGGCGCTCCCAAGGGCTGGCGTTTGCACGTACGCGATGCCGTCTGCTTTGGCGGTGCAGGTCTTGTCTGCCCCATAGCCGGCGATATCAGTCTTATGCCAGGAACTGGCTCCAATCCGGCTTTTCGTCGTATTGACGTTGATCTGGACACTGAGCAGGTGACAGGTCTTTTTTAGCCGAAAACAGAGTGTAGCGGCCTCTTGAGAAAAAGATGTGGCCTCTCTATAAATGATTGCGCCGTAAAACCCCTTTTGTCCAAATGGGGTTTTACGGCGTCTTTTGTCGAAAACTAGCGTTTTGTAGCCAGATGCCCGCTACGTGTCACTCCGGCTTCTCATGTCTTGTTAGCAATCTCATCGAGAGTTGTACGTGGCATTGGCTCTGGCTTCAGGAATAGTTTCTCCTCCGGCGCACAGCTCTAGAAAGTCTGGAAAATAGACAGAATAGCCGGAACCATCTTGCTCCTTAACGATCCCAGTGACGTAATATTTTTTATAGTACTGTTACTTCCTTGGGCATTGTATGGCGTTTCAAGACGTTTTACCGGGCATGGGGCGAAGTATGTGCTGAGCCTGTGGTTGAAATTGCACAATCTTCTGCCAGATTGTCTCCACGGTCCCGGCCAGAGGCCCAGGTAGTTCTGTCAGGGCAAGGCCCTGCTGGCTTGCTTTGGGAATGTCGCCGCTGAAGGGAATTTTACCAAAGAGCGGGTAGTTCTCCTTTTGGCAGAGCGACTCAAGAGCTTCTGTTCCTTCCGGATTGAGGTCGTAGCGGTTGATAATGACTCCTACGGGAATGTGGAAGTGGGCGCAGACTCCGGCCACACGCTGAAAATCGTGCTGGCCTGAAAGACTGGGTTCCACAACAGCCAATGCCAGGCTTGCGCCGGCAAGTGAACTGACCACAGGGCAGCCTGTGCCAGGGGAGCCATCGCAGAGAATGGTTGTGGCCCCCAGGCTTTTGGCGAGGGCGCGCGCTTCTTTTTTGAGGAGACTGACGAGTTTGCCAGAATTTTCTTCACCTGGCTTGAGCTGAGCGTGGACAAAGGGACCAAAGCGCGTGTCACTGATAAACCAGTGTCCGCACAGCGCTTCAGGAAAGGCTATGGCCTTTTGCGGACAGAGACTATAGCAGACGCCGCAGCCTTCGCAGAGGGCCTGATCCACGAGAAAATGGCCGTCCTGCTCTCTGATGGCTTCAAATTGACAGAGATCCCGGCAGCTGCCACAGCCTTCGCAGAGCTCTTCCTGGATGCGTGCCTTATTGCCACCCATAAAGGGTTCTTCCCGTCGTGGCGTGGGCTTCAGGATAATATGCATGTCCGGCACATCTACATCCAGGTCACAGAGCAGGGTATTTTTGGCCAGAGCCGCAAAGGCACATGTCAGGCTTGTCTTGCCCGTGCCTCCCTTACCACTGATGACAACAATTTCACGGAGCAACTCAGCCATGCTGCACCTCGCCGAAAATGCGCTGCAGATTGGCGCACAATTGCTCAAAGCGTGTGCGCCAGTCAGGGGAAAGTTCAGGTAAAAGACGTCCCTGGGCAAGGGCGTGGGCGGCTTCTCGTGTAAACGGCACCTCGCCGGCTACAGGAATGCCATGTGTCTGGCAGAACGTCTTCAGTTTTTCGTCTCCACCCTCATTGCCGGGCATGGCACATCTGTTGAGCACACAGGCGAGAGGGAGCCCAAGGGCATGGAAGGCCTCGTAGGCAAGACAGAAATCGGCATACCCAAAGGGGGTGGGATCAGCCACAAGGACCATGGCGTCGACTCGTCGGGCAACGGTGACAGCGGGGCAGCTAACGCCAGGAGGACAGTCCACGATGACATCGGCGGGTGTTTGCTCTGGCAGCAGGGCCAAAAGCTTACGCAGCAGAGGCGGCGTCATGACTTCACCGACGCGTGTGCAGCCAGAAAAATAGGCTGTGTCGCCGCACGATCCCTGTTCTATGCGACCAAGTTCGCGTGTGCCTGTAACAAGCGCCTTTTCCTGGCAGACCGCAAAACAGCCGCCACAGCCGTGACACAGGTCCGGAAAAACAGCGATGTTTTGTCCGAACTTGGCAATGGCCCCGTAGCGGCAGATATCCCGACACACCCCGCAATGACTGCAGGCTTCCGTAACCGCTTGCGGAACAGGCAGGGTGACGGTCCAGGTCTGATCTATGTGTGGATGAGCAAAAAAATGAAGATTGGGCGCTTCAACGTCACAGTCCACAAGAATGTGTTGGGTAGGCCACACACTGTGCAGGGAGGCTGCAAGCATGGTCTTGCCGGCGCCCCCCTTACCGCTTGCAATGCCGATACGCATGATTACTGTCCGCTGGCGTGATTGGGAGAAGAAGCCACAGAGCAGCGGCCGTCCAGAAATTGCTTGAGAGCTTCGCCTGTGCTCATTTTGTCCATATCCTGCACAACGCCAATGCCCGCCGCTTCCAGGGCCTCAAAGGCTTTGGGGCCGACATAACCTGACAGGACAACGGTGACGCCTGCATTGGCCAGGTGCTCGGTTGTGACAATGCCGGCTCCCTGGGGCAGCATTTGCGCCTCACCGTTGTCGAGGTAGGAAATGGTGGGCTCGCCTCCGTCTTCTGGCACCTTGGCGATGATAAAACCTCCGGCACGTCCATAGCGCGGATCAACGGCATCATTGAGCGTAGGTCCTTCACTGGAAATGGCAATGACAGTCATTCGTACGTATCTCCTTATGTTTGATTGAATTTCTAGCATAGCAAATCCCACAGACCATTGTGAAGCAAAAAAATGAGAGTTGGGGAGAGCGCCGGCAAAATGCCCAACGCATTAACAGAAAAAGACTGGTCATGGGGAATAAGACGATCTCCGCTTTTCGTCGCTCAATTTTTGCAGGTCTTTTGCCTTTGGCGCCTCAGTGAACATCCAACATGCTTCTCCAGAACGCCTGTAGAACGCTGTTTTCATGCGGCTTGGGCCTTTTCAGGTAGCCTTTGTTGAGATACTCGTGTATGGTGAGACTAATTGCAACAGAAGCAATGGTATGGGAGGCAAGGTCGTGAAAAACAGCCAAGGCAGCAGTATTATCCAATGTGGTGTCATCGGCAGCATCATCGTTGCGATTTTTCTTGTGCTTGGCACGTTTTGGACCGGCCAAAATGCGAGCCGAGATACGGAGAAGGCCGTTCATACGGTGAGTTTGCGCTATCTCGGAGAACTCTCAGAGCGACGCGAACAGGTGGTAGCTTCCACGCTGCAGGGATTTGTCAGCAGTATGGATGTGGCTATTGGCCTTCTGACCAAAGAGGATCTGCAAAGTGTGGCGTCACTGCAGGCCTATCAGGCCCGCATGAAACAGCTCTATCATTTGGAAAAATTTGCCTTTGTGGACAGTGATGGGCTGATTTATACCTCGCGGGGCACGCGCACAGACATCGACCAATACCCCTTCAATTTTCATACGCTCTCCTCGCCGGAAGTCGGCATCAAAAACCCCGAAAGCTCCAACAAAAAAATTATTGTGGCCGTTCCCGTGGACAGACTGCCTTTTGCAGGGACGCATCTTGTGGTCTGCTTCATGGAAATCGACATGCACAATATGCTCAAGAATATTTCCCTGGTCTCCAATATCAGCAGCACAACCGTCTGCGACCTCTATACAAACACGGGTATTTCCCTGACAGATACGGTTTTGGGCGGTCTTTTGAGCGACAATAATCTCCTGCGCGTGCTGGAAAAGGCGACCTTTGATCCCGGCAGCTCTCTGGAAAATATGCGCAAGGATTTTCGCCAGCGCCGTGCAGGCGTTGTGACCTTTACCTTTGATGGCATACGGGAAACCATGAGCTATGTGCCTGTCCACGGCACATCCTGGATGCTGACCTATCTTGTGCGTGAAAGCGTTATCAGTGATCAGATTCGCTCTATTTCTCAGGGCATCGTCTCTCGCAGCCTTGCTCTTTCTGTGGCCACAGTTTGCGTGCTTGCCATTCTCTTTGCCGTCATGATTGTCCAGATTCGCAGGACGGCCAAAGTTGTTTTGGACAGGGAAGTTCAGGAAACCGAAAATCGCATCAAGCGGGAGGAGTTGGAAGAGCAGCTTGCCCTGCAGAAGCAGCTGCTTGCCAAGGAACAGGAGCGCATCCAGCAGGATCGTATGATTACAGCCCTCGCTGCCGATTATCGCGGCGTGTACTACGTCAATCTGCGCAATGACTCCTGCATCTGCTACCGCTGGGACGAAGCAGCCGGGCATACGGGCAATGGCGGCGAGCCCATGAGCTATCTTGAGACGTTTCGCGCCTATGCTATGCGTTATGTCACTGAAGCCTACCGCGAGGGTTTCCTTGCTTTTATCGACCCCGAGGCGATTCGTGCCGGTCTTTCCGAGCGAACGGTTCTGACGTATCGCTATATTGTGCGACGTAACGACCAAGAACGCTATGAGATGCTGCGTGTAGTTCAAATTGTTGAAGAGACGGAAGAAACCGAAGAGGCGAGAGTCAAAGATGTGGTCGGTGTCGGTTTCACAGATATCGATGCCGAGACACGTGATGATATGCGCAAAAGTCATGCTTTGAGCGAAGCGCTCAGTGCTGCGGAGGAAGCCAACAAGGCCAAGACGGTTTTCCTCTCCAATATGAGCCACGAAATACGCACACCCATGAACGCGATCATCGGTCTCGACAATCTTGCCCTGAATGATCCGGATCTTTCAGGTAAAACCCGTGACTACCTGAAGAAAATCGGAAGCTCAGCTCAGCATCTCCTGTCTTTGATCAACGACATCCTCGATATGTCCCGCATTGAATCAGGCCGGATGATCTTCCACAACGAAGAATTCGACTTTGCCAAGCTTATTGAGCAGATCAACACCATCTTCAGCGCCCAGTGCCAGGACAAGGGCCTGACCTATACCTGCAATATTACCGGCTCTGTGGATAGTCACTATATCGGCGATAGCATCAAGATCCGCCAGGTGCTCATCAATATCCTGGGGAATGCGGTGAAGTTCACCAATACCGGGCACGTGGATCTTCTTGTGGAGAAAATTTCTGCCTTTGACGGGAAATCCACGCTGCGCTTTACCATCAAGGACACAGGTATCGGCATCAGCAAGGAATATCTGCCCACGCTTTTTGACGCCTTTACGCAGGAGACTCTGGACGCCAACAACAAGTACGGAAGCTCAGGTCTTGGCATGGCCATCACCAAAAATATTGTGGACATGATGAACGGGCAGATTAGCGTTGCCAGTGAAAAGGGCGTGGGAACAACCTTTACGGTGACCGTAACCTTCCAGGATGTGGGCGATCTTCCAAGCAAAGTCTCTGATGGCTTAGAGCTCAACCCCGCTGACATCAGCGTCCTTGTGGTTGATGATGATGCCGTTGCCTGCGAGCACGCCAAACTTGAGCTTGAAAAGATCGGCATTGCCTCGGAAATTGCGCCGTCTGGTCAGAAGGCTGTTGAGATGGTCAAATTGCGTCATGCCCGCCGCGAGCCCTACAATGTGATTATTATTGACTGGCAGATGCCGGAGATGAACGGCGTGGAGGCCACGCGTCAGATTCGTCAGATCATCGGCAGTGAATCGGCCATCATTATTCTTACGGCCTATAATTGGGATGATGTGCTCAACGAGGCACTGGACGCCGGTGTTGACAGCTTTGTCGCGAAACCGCTCTTTTCGGGCACTGTGCTTGAGGAGTTGAAGGCTGTATTGCAGAAAAAGCGCGTGAGCGAGCAAGAAACAAGGACCCCTGTGGATCTTACCGGAAAACGGGTACTTTTGGCCGAAGATATTCTCATCAATGCGGAGATTATCATACAGGTGCTTGAGATGCGGGGTATGGAAACCGAGCACGCTGAAAATGGCCAGATCGCCGTCGATATGTTCGCCAATCACCCTGAAGGCTATTACGACGTGATCCTGATGGATATGCGCATGCCGGTTATGACGGGTCTTGAGGCAACGGTGGCCATCCGGGCTATGGAGCGCAGCGATGCCAAGACGATCCCCATCATTGCCCTGACAGCCAACGCCTTTGATGAGGATGTGCAGCGAAGCCTGCAGGCCGGACTCAATGCCCATCTCTCAAAACCGGTGAACCCCGATGTGCTCTTTGAGACGCTGGAAAGTATGCTTTGAGATCGTTAAGGGAAGCATGGACGTGTCGTCTGAGGCCAAGAGCTGAATATTAGCTGCAATGAGTAAAGATGGAGGCGGCGCTTTTTCCTCGGGCTTTAGGCCCAGGTCTCAGCGTTGAAAAAACGGATGAAACACCTGAAATGCTCAAGATCGTGGAAGAAAAGATGGCTCGCTTTTTTCCTGTCTTTTTTTGTGCTCCAGCTGGCTCCTTCCCCTATCCTTCCACAGGACTGCCCAAGGTGCGTCTGGGCTGCAGCGGTAGTGAAACACACAAAGGATGTTGACGATCGCGCACGCCTAAACAAGGAGCATGAAGTAATGGGTGAAATGCATAAGGAAGCGAGTGCGATGGAAGCGCAGCAGAAAGCCATACAAGAAGAAAAAGCGCAGCTGAGAGCTCAGTTTGGCAAGAACAAACGCATTACGGGTAATCATTATGACAAGGCGCTCGCCGTTCGCTGCGTTAACGGAACGTTCGTCGGGAGAAAGACAGAAAATATCATTGCCTACAGGGGCAATCCCTTTGTTGGCAAGCAGCCTGTCGGCAAGCTGCGTTGGAAGGCGCCCGTGGATTTTGGAGCCGATGACGGGGTATATGAGGCGTATCACAATGCCAAAAGCGCGTATGGCAATGAGGACTTAGAAACAGGCTCTCTTTTTTATCAGAAAAGGGAAGTCTAGGTTGAAGACTTAAAGTGAGGAAGAAGTGAAAGTACGGATTTCAGCCTTTAGCTAACCGTTATCGGGGAAAACCCGATAAGAGAAGTGTTACTGAAAAAGGAGGAAACCGTATGCTCATTGAAGACGCTTTTCATGTGTACTTGCGATTTTCCGAAGTGACTGTAAGAACTCGTGAAAACGTGGAATCCTTATACAAAGTACACATTGTACCATACTGGCACGAGAAGGACCTTTTGTCAATAACCAACAGGGACGTAGAAACCTGGATGCTTTTTATGGCCAGGGAGAAAAAACTGGCCTATGCAACCATTAACGTCGTTTTAAAAAATTTCTGACAATTTTGAGAAAATGTATATAATATGAATTTCTTGATATCAAATCCTTAGTCCGTGAGCTAATAATCAACGAAAGTATAATCGGAATCTCGTAAATATTGTTAATCATTGACTTTTTTCGCCGGGTCCTTCCGACCGTTTTTTTCACCCGACTTTCAACTTTTTCGAAATCTTATAATTTTGGCCATTACGACTATACTCATGCTTAATTTTTTTCTCGCACATCCGTCTAACTTTCTATCTTTTGCAAAACATTTTTTGAAACATACGATGCTGATACCTCTTTTTCTTTATAAATTCTGATCATGATTATTTTTCTATAGATAAATTAATTTTT
>JAFXOX010000033.1 GCA_017528345.1 Desulfovibrio sp. | reverse complement strand
GGCTATTCCCGATACATTCCCGAGAGTATTCCGATGGGTAATAAGTAAATCCGCTTATAATGCCGGTAAACGGGTACTGAAATAGAAATTTGGGCACAAAAAAACCCCTTGAAAAAGGGGTTTTTTTATCATTTTTGGTACCGGGAGAGAGACTTGAACTCTCACGGGATCGCTCCCAACGAATTTTGAGTCCGTCGCGTCTACCAATTCCACCATCCCGGCACATTTTCGTCAATTCCGACAAAAATTTACTTCAAAAGCCTACACAATACAGTCACTCTCGTCAAGAAAAATGTCAGGCAAAAAAACGAAGCTATTACACACTCGGAAAGTGGGCACGAGCAAGCGCACGAAGCTCCTGGTCTGGCATAGATTTCTTTGTGGCCAGAGCAAAAATATCAAAATGAGGGCCTGGACGGTGCATACTGGCGACCATGGAAAAACCATGGTGACGTAGCGTCCAGGTCAAAACCTTTTCGGTAAATCCTGATTTGTGAGCCATACTCTCATGCCCCCGGGCCACAAAGGGACGATAACCATAGAGGATATCAAAGGGGGCAACAGGACCAGCAGGTGAGGTGTAACACGGCTGCAAGAGCTTGTCTTCGACAATCAGGGAACAAACAGCCTTGAGATCTGGGCAGGTGATCACAAGATACCCATCGTCGTTCAGCACACGCAAAAACTCATGAATGGCCAGGGGCACTTCATGGGCATAAAGATGCTCGATATTGTGTGAACTGAAAACCGCGTCCATGGAGCCATCGGCAACAGCATCCATCTTGGTCACAGAAGAGACAATGTCCGGTTGACAAAGCGGATCAACATCCAGACGCACTTCTCGCCATTCGTCAGAGCGAAAGACAGGCGTTGTCTGAGCTTTGGTGGCCGAGCCGCAGCCAGCGTGCAAAAACGTTTTCATGGCACTTTCTTACCGCAAAAGATCCTTCCCTTGACTGTCATTACGTCGATCTTCCACCTCTACCCCCTTGGGCGGAGAAAAACGGAAGAGGGAGTCTTTGATCTGAACATTTTCTGTATAGGAAGTGAACGCAATGGTATTGCCATTGCCGTAAAAATCCACACTTTCGCTCTTCATAATGACGCCACTTTTGGCATCGACCCAGATATCGGCCTCAACCAACTGTGTTGTCGGATTTTTGGGATAGAGCTTCAATCTTTGGAGATTGTTCTCTAAACCCACACGCTTCACCTCAAAATCACGCATCAGATCCGCCTGTCCTGTGATCACCTGAATGATATTGGCAGCCCCGTGCATGAGATTGGGGTTGTACTGATAGGCGATTTCCTCATCTGGAATATAGTTCCAGATGACGTCCTTGGTGATCAAAAGCAGCTCTTTTCTGGGAGAAGAGGTCTGCCAGAGCAGCCGCAGAGGCTTGGCAAAAGTCAAGGTCCCCTGCCGCTTTTCCACAGCGCCACTTTCTCGGTGCGTCAAAGTTTGGGCAAATTCGGCCTTAAAAGAGGTCATGCCTGCATAATGCTGCTGTATATTGCCCGTCAAATCGTCTGCCAAAAGCTTCCCTGGCAGAAAAAGACAGGCAAGAAGAGAGAAAACAAAGAGAAGCTGAGGCATAGTGTCCACCTGGAAAAAGGTTGAATGCTTGCCTGCGCGAAAACAGCGCTTGGCAAGCTTTCTTAAGGCGTACTCCCGATAGTTCCAGCAAAACTCCGAAAGAAAGCAAAAGCCCCCAAGGGAGCTTCGTGATCTCTACCACGTCATCGGCAAAGAACAAAGAAAAATTCTGACGCAAAGCCAGCAAAAAGACAAGAGCTATGCTCTGCGTTCTCAGCGGCGCACCTTACGGGGCTTGCTGCCGTCGGGAGGATCGAGCTTGCCCTGAGCATCCAAGGCTTCCACAAGTCTTGCGGCTCGGTTGAAGCCTATACGGAAGCGCCGCTGAATTTTGGAAATGGAAGCTATTCCCTCCTGCATGACAAACTCGAGGACTTCATCAAACAGATCGTCGTCGCCCTCGCCGCCTCCAGAGCCCTTCTGACCCTGCTCCTGACCAGACTCCCAACGTGAAAAATCAACCTTATACGAAGGTTCGGCAAGAGCCTTCCAGTGCCCGACTATGGAGCAAACCTCGTCATCACTCAAAAAGGCACCGTGCAAGCGTTTAAGAGTGGTATCAACGGGCCTGAAGAGCATGTCACCCTTCCCCAGAAGCTTTTCAGCACCTGCAGAATCGAGAATGGTCCGTGAATCGGCGATGGCAGCAACCTGAAAGGAGATACGGCAGGGAAAATTGGCCTTGATGATACCGGTCACGACATTCACGCTGGGTCTCTGGGTCGCCAAAATCATATGAATGCCGCAGGCTCTGGCCAGCTGTGCCAGCCGCACGATGCTGTTTTCCACATCCTTGCGGTCTGCCATCAGCATCAGATCCGCCAATTCGTCAATGACAATGGCGATATAGGGCAAGGGTTCAAGATCAGCCAGTTCATCGGGCCTGTTCTTGCCATAGCTTTTTAAACGCTTGTTGAAATTGGCGATATTGCGCACGCCAAGCCTGGCCATGGCCTTAAAACGAGAGTCCATTTCACTGGTGGCCCATTCCAGGGCATTTTTGGCATCAGACGGTTCATTGACCACAGGATGGATGAGATGTGGTTCATCGGCATAGACCGACATTTCCACGCGCTTGGGATCAATGAGCAGAAGTTTGAGTTCCGAGGGCTGGCTGCGGTAGAGAAAACTGGCGAGAATGCTGTTTAAACAGACACTTTTACCCGTACCGGTTGCTCCGGCAATAAGCATATGCGGCATCAGGGCGAGATCGGCAAAGACAGGCCGACCTGCCGTATCCTTACCCAGGGCCATAAGCAAAGGGCTACCCGCCTTGCGGAAGGCATCCGTTGCCACAAGTTCACGAAAATTGACAAATTCCCGCTTCTCATTGGGAATTTCAATACCTACGGTATCCTTGCCTGGAACAGGGGTTATGACGCGCACAGAGGGGGTTTTGAGCACACGCGCCATATCGTCGCTGATATTGAGAAACTTATTGACTCTGACGCCACTGGCCGGTCTGACCTCAAAGAGTGTCACCACAGGCCCGGGCGTTATGGCCGCAAGTTCTCCTTCAATGGCAAATTCGCTCAACGTCTGCATCAAAACCTGGGCCTTTTCACGCATATCCTCCTTCTCATGCTGAGGCGTGCGCACAGGCTCCGACAAAAGGCTCAGGGGAGGCAGGGGAAAGACATCAGACTTGGCATTCTTTTTGGGGCGAGGTACTGGAGCAGGCTCGGGCTCATTTTTCTTGCCACGGCCAAAAAGCGACTGCAGTTTATCAAGAGCCGAGGGAGCAGCACTTTTGTTTTGCGCAGCCTCCTTGGCAACGGGCACTTCTTCCACAATAGGCTCAGGAAGAGGTTCAGGCGGCACAGGCGTTTCTGGCGGCACAAGTTCAGCGCTCGCCTGATCGCTCTGAGGTGGTTCAGTCTTTTTCACCGCAGGCTTTGTCGACAGCCCCAGAAGATCCTCGTCATCGGTTTCTTCCTTATAGAGGTTTTCCGGCGGCTGAAAAAGCGGCTCATCAGCTGGAGGAGTCTTGGGCTCAGCAGTGTAGAGCTCAGGGAGAGGTTCGACGCGAGGCTTTTTGGCAAAGAGCGAAAAAACCTTCGACCATCTCTGCCAGAATGTTTTGGAGGGCTCATGAGCATCCTTGGCGCTCAAAAACTCCGAAGCCGGTGTCTGCGACGAAACTTCATGTTTTTCTTGAAGTTTTTGTTTCAGAAGCTGAAATACCCTGCCAAAGAGCGCAAACCACGACAGATCAAAAATGAGCTCCACAGCCACCATCAAGAGGAAAAGCCAGAGCAGGGACGCGCCAAGGGGATGAAGATAATGCGTGGTAAAAGCGTAGAGGCCATGGCCTGCGATACCGCCGGGGGTAAAGTCACCAAGGCGGATATCCCAGGCCTCACTGGTTTCCAGCAAAAAAAGCACCAGCAGGAAAAATCCGCACCATATACGCCAATTGAAAACAAGTCGCTGCGAAATGCAGGCAAGCCCAAGGATCACAAAAAAGGCCGGCCACAGAAAGGCACAGAAACCAAACCATTCATTGAGAAAAGCCGCGACATAGGAGCCGAAGAGACCGGCTTTATTGGCAACGACCGCAACGGTACTCACCTGGTTGAGACCAGGATCATTCTTGTCAAAGGTGACAAGACAAAGCACAAGAAAAACGGCCCAGAAGAAGAGAAAGAGGCCTGTCATCTCCCGGGCATAACCACTTCTTGGCTTATTCTGCTGCTCCTTGGGCGTTGGCATGCCAGTCCCCGTCTTACTCACGTCCAAGATAGCTGCGAGTACGAGTATCTACCTTGATTTTATCACCGGCATTGACAAAGATGGGCACCTGCACGGTAATACCGGTTTCCACCTTGGCGGGTTTGGTCACGTTACTCACGGTGTCCCCCTTGGCACCGGGCTCGGTTTCCACCACTTCAAGGACAAGAGACAGGGGAATGTCGATATCCAGGGGATTGCCCTTGTAGAGAAGAACCCGACACTGCTGACCGTCTTTAAGAAATCCGTCCTTGCCGTCTGTGGATTCAGCAAGCATTTCCAGCTGATCGTAGGTGGTCATATCCATAAAAATGAGCTTGTCATCCTGGCGATACAGGTACTGCATATCACGCGTCTCAAGATCCGGTTTTTCCACTTTATCGCCTGAGCGAAAGGTGATATCCTGCATCCGGCCAGTCAGGATATTCCGCAGCTTGGTGCGCACCATGGCGCCGCCCTTTCCGGGTTTGAAATGCTGAAATTCGACAATTTCGTACGGGGTACCGTCAATTTCGATTTTAAGGCCTTTGCGAAAATCGGTTGTGGAATACATAAAGCTCTCCTTGGGCGTGAATGCTCTGCCCGGCTGGCGGTGACAGTTGTAAAAACACGGGATAAACTATTATCATACAATGCCCTCTTTTTTTGTCAACCGTTAAATTTGGAGTAGTCCTTGAGGTATCCATGCCCATTGCACTCACACTCACGGCCACAAGCTATCTTCCCGGGCAGCTGCTCACCGACAGCAGGGAAAAAATTGTCTTTGCCGGTCGTTCCAACGTGGGAAAATCCTCACTTCTCAACGCCATTTCCGGGCGTAAACTGGCCAAAACCAGTAGTCAGCCGGGCAAAACACAGTCTGTCAACTACTATCTTGTCGCCGATCAAAACTGGTATCTTGTCGATCTGCCGGGCTATGGCTATGCCAAGGCCAGTCACAGCCAGCGCCAGCAGTGGAGCGGCCTGCTTGAGGCCTTCTTCCGAGATGTTTCAGGTCTTGTGGCTGTCTGCGTGCTCCTTGACGCACGCCTGCCCCCACAGGACAAGGATCTGCAGATGATCCGCTTTGTGCAGGAAAACGGCTTTGCCCTTCTTGGCGTTCTCACCAAGGCCGATAAATGCACTCAGCGTGAACTGGCCGCAAAGCTCACCATCTGGGAGAGTATTCTGCCTGAGCCGCCTGTGGTCACTTCAGCCAAGACAAAAAAGGGACTTGGTACGCTGCTTTCGACCCTGCATGCCCGTGTCGAAGCAGCCAAAGCTCAGCCCCTGGGCTAATCCCCAGTGGGACAAATAAAAAACTTACTGTCGTAAGAAGCACACATACGGAAAAACAACGGAGGCAGCGTTTCCGCCCGGCGCACCTGTCGGGTCTGCACGCTGAATGATTTTGATGAAACTTGGCATTGTCGGGCTTCCCAATGTGGGCAAATCAACTCTTTTCAACGCACTGACCAGAGCCCAGAACGCTCAGGCCGCCAATTACCCCTTCTGCACCATTGAACCCAATAAAGCAACGGTCACGGTTCCTGACAAGCGTGTGGACGCGCTGACTGCCAAGGTTCAGCCCAAAAAGACCATTTACGCCACAGTCGACTTCATCGACATCGCAGGTCTTGTGCGCGGGGCAAGCAAGGGAGAAGGTCTCGGCAATCAATTCTTGGCCAATATTCGTGAATGTGCGGCCATCATCCAAGTGGTGCGCTGTTTTGAAGATGAGAATATCACGCATGTGGATACCACCATTGATCCTCTGCGTGACATCGAAACCATAGAGACCGAGCTGCTTCTGGCCGATATCCAGACGCTTGAAAAACGTCTGGAAAAGACCACCAAACTCGCCAAGGGCAACAAGGATGCCAAAGCGCTCTGTGAGCTGCAGACAGCGCTTCTTGCCCACTTAAACAGTGGTAAAGCTGCCTCTTCCTTTGCGCTTCCGGAACTTACCGAGCCTCTGGAAGCGGCTTGGAAAGAAATGGGCCTGCTCACGGCCAAGCCTGTGATCTACTGTGCCAATGTGGATGAGGCGGGGCTTCCCGACGGCAATAGTTTTTCGCAGCAGGTGCAAGCCTATGCCCAGGAGCACAATGCCGGTTTTTCCCTCATCTCCGCTCGTCTTGAAGAAGAGCTGCAGAGTCTTTCAGCTGAAGAGCAAAACGAAATGCTGGCCACCTACGGCATTGAAGAAAGCGGCCTTGAAAAAATTATTCAGGCTGGCTACCGCACTCTTGGCCTCTTAAGCTATTTTACGGCAGGCCCGGACGAGGTCAGAGCCTGGACCATCCACAAGGGCTGGAAGGCGCCTAAGGCTGCCGGTGTCATTCACACCGACTTTGAACGCGGCTTTATCCGAGCTGAAGTCATTGCCTATGACGATTTTATGCGCCATAAAAATGAGGCCGAATGCCGGGCCAATGCTGTCCTGCGCACCGAAGGCAAGGACTACGAGGTCCAGGACGGTGATGTCATGCATTTTCTCTTCAATGTCTAGGAGGCTACGTTGAAGGCAGGAATTGCCGCAGCCGGATGCATCTTACCGGCTGTGGCAATGGTAACAGAGCACAGACTCTGGCCATCGGGGCTCTGGGCAGCCCTGACAGACCACATGTTTTCTTTGACCGTGACGTGAGAAAAGGCCGAGCTTTGGCCAGCGCGCTGAGGACTTTGATGATTTACGGCACAGGCTGTGACATAACAGAAATTGCCCGCATTGAGCACGCACTAGAGCGCTTTGGCGACCATTTCATGCAGAAAATTCTCTCTCCGCGTGAGCGTGAGGAGCTGCACGGGCGCCCTGCCGAATACCTTGCCGGCCGTTTCGCCGCCAAGGAAGCAGCCGTCAAAGCCCTTGGCACAGGCTTTCGCGCTGGCATTCAGATGGCCCATGTGGAAATTCTCAATAACGAGCTCGGGGCCCCTGTTCTCACTTTTCTTGCGCAGGCTCTGGACTATGCCAAGACCCACGGGATCACGCGCAATTTTCTCTCTCTCAGTCATGAACGGCACTATGCCGTAGCCTTTGTGGTTTTGGAAACAGATCTTACACGTGTCTGACAGTCCTCAATCCCGAGATTTGCTACCCTGAGCTTTTCAGCCCCTGAGGTACCAACGATGTCTTACTCCGGCAAACGCCCTCTCCTCCTCAGCCTCTGCCTGCTTTTTCTCGCGCTCGCTCTTGCACCTCACAATGCCCAAGCACATCTTCGCTATTTTCTTCAGCCGGCTGACATCCAAGGCAGTTCGACCCCCTACGGGGATAATGAGAAAGCAGGCCACTACGTACAAAGTCACGATGCCAGCATCTACTATGAGGTCTACGGTCAGGGGCGCCCCCTTGTGGTTTTGCACGGGGGGCTTTTGGGGTCACCCTATGAGCTTGGCTGCCTCATTGACCGACTGCGCTCAAGCTTTCAGGTCATTGTCATAACCTCTCGCGGTCACGGGCGCTCTGGGATGGGAAAATCCCCCATTTCACTCACACAAAAAGCCCAGGACGTGCTTGCTGTGATGCACGACCTGGGCTGTCAACGTGCAGCCTTTCTTGGCTTTAGCGACGGCGCCTATACTGCCTATGCCGTTGCCAGAGAAAAGCCCGACGCTGTGGAACGCCTGGTAGCTATCGGAGCAGGCAGCGTCCAGGAAGGACAATTTCCGCCCACTCTTGCCATTGAAGACCTCGAAAAACTCGATGCCGCCTATATGGAACAAATGCGCAAGATAATGCCGGAAGCAAAGCTTCTCAATACGTTTGCCAACAACTACATGGCCTTCTGGAACCGACAGAACCTCGACCAAAACTTTTTTGCAGGTATCCACTGCCCTGTTCTGCTTGTGTCAGGCGATAGGGATGACCACGCCCCTCTCCACACCATGCTCAAAGCCCACAAATCTCTGCCCAATTCCAGGCTCTGCATCGTCCCCAACGCGTCACACAGGGTCTTTCTGGAGAATTTCCCCATGACCTGGCTTGCCGTCTTTGATTTTCTCAAAACCCAAATTTCAGAGCTCACGAGAGACAACAAAAGCCAATAGTCAGCGCAGCATCACCTGCACATTCCTGCTTCAATCTTGCTAACGCAACCGTAAACGGGTCAAGCCTATGCCTCGAAAAACCTTGCTCTGCCTGCTTCTCTGCCTTGGACTGCTTCTTGTCCTGGAAACGGTCATCTACCGACATTTTGGTGATCAACAAAGTCCCCAGAGTGCAAATTTCAGACTCAGCAGCGAGCAGGCAAAGGCCTTCATCCAAAAGACTCCAGATCTCCAGATCATCGACGTCCGCACCAAGATCGAGTTTTCCTTTCATGCCCTGCCCAAATCCATCAATATGCCGCTTTTCAAAATCCACAAAATGGCCAAGACGCTTCCTTCTGACACCCCTGTTCTGATCGTAGATCTTATCGGTGCCCGAGCGATCCAGGCCTATAAAGTTTTACGCAGGGTCAGGCCCGACCTGAAGGAGATCTACTATCTGCAAGGAGATCTTTTTGACCTTCTCCCCCAAAAACCAAGGGAGTCTGTTATCAAAAAGCTGATCAGCAGCCATTTTTCTACGCCTGGGGCTTTGCTTCCTCTGACGAGCTAAGCTGCTGGCTTTCCCTGTAAAAAAGCGAAATCAGGGCAATACGCGTATGGCTGTCGGTTTTGCGCAAAAGCTGACGCACATGGGTTTTGACCGTATTTTCCGAGATAAAAAGCTTCTGGGCGATATTTGCCGTATCACAACCTTCCACGACATAGCTTAGGACTTCCTGTTCACGCTGTGATATGCCGTATTTCTTGGCAAAGGCGGCATAATCCTGGACGCCGAGAACAGGCTTGGATTCCTGCGGCGGCTCCTGATCCTGCTTAGGGATGACGATAGCACCTGAAAGCGTCAGTGCATACTGAACTCGTGAAGCCAGAAAGCTGAAACTGAAAGAAAAAACGATGCAGATGGTCAAAAAGGGGATAATGCCGAAGTAGAAGTGACTGAACTGTCGCATCAGAAAAAAGGCCACAAGCAGACAGAGCCAGGGCATGCCAACCACAAAGCCTGAAAAATGCAGTATACGACCATTGCCTGTGGCAAACTTGGCAAAGACAAGGAAAAAATAGAGGAGAACAAGGCAGCGAGCGGCCATACCAAGGGTATAAATAGCCCAGAAGGCGTGACCGCCTTCCATACCAACCGAAAGCAAGGGAACAAGCATGATCACTGCAAAGCAGACGATGATCAGCCTAAGATCTGTACCATGCCGATCAAGCCACAAACCACTGGCCGGCAAAACGATCCAGAAATAGAGAACGATCTCCCTTGGTATGGGAAAATCGCCCGAGTGCATTCGATAAAAGATCCAGTCCCAGAGGCTGCTGAGCAGAAAAAAGGTGAAGACTGTCGCTGAAAGGAAGAAAAAGGTTTCACGGGCGAGCTTTCGTTGGAGGACAGGATTGTCCACAGGCACCTGGCTTGAATGATCCTCTCGAGGCAGAAAAAGCACAGAGACGCCGGCAAGGACACTGGCAAAGATCAAGACCGTTTGAAAAAACATTTGCGTGGCAAAGGCAGCCACAAGGGTCGGCACAAGCCAGACCATATAGGCAAGACCGAAAATCAGACTCAGGCGCAGGCCAAGATGCTGCACACAGGCAAATGCCCTCTGCAAAAAACACGCAAGGGGCAGAGACACCAAAACCTGTGCTGACACAACAAGGGAAAAGTTCTGTGAAGCTAAGGCCCAAAACCACAGGCACGCGCCCACAAGCGGGCCAAGCGTGAGCAGGACCTTATAAGCGCCTGGCCTGCATCGGCCAAGTGGCTGCAGAAGACAGCTGGCCACAAAACCCAGGATAGCACCTGTGCAAATCATTGGTACAGGCACAGGAAAATGCCAAAGATCGCGTCCCTCGTGAAAACAAAGAAGGTGGAAGACAAAAACAGCCCAAAGCCCAACACTTTGTGGCAGCCAGTCCCGCAGACCTTTCTCAAAGCAATGCATCACGCAACCTCACCCTAAAACCGCCTCAACATAGCCCATTGTTTTTCCTGTTCCATCACAGCAGCCTCAAGCAAGTGCTGCAGCAAGAGTCCACGCAAAAAACTTGAAATGACTGATAAATTGTGCCCTTTTCTTCTGGAAATCTCAAGCAGACGCAGAATTGCCAAGGAAGCGAGCCTTTGGCCTTGCCGCGTACGGTGTTCATTGCTTTCTCTGAAGCAAAGCAAAAATCATCCTAAGAGGTGATACCTCTCTCCGCGCCATTTCCATAGTCTACATCCGTTTTTTTTGCAGTCCCGTGGCAAATCATTGCCAATCATCTTTTACTTTTTTTTGGAGACATCCCCATGAAAAAACTTTTCTCTCTGCTTCTTCTCTCGGCTATGCTGCTCGTTTCCTCTCATGCCATGGCTCAAAGCTGGGGCCCTGACTTTGCCAAGTTCACGGTGACACCTGCAGCCGGTTGGACAAGTTCACCTGTAGAAAACGGTGTTCAGCTGACCAACAATAAGAGCGTTCTGATCATCCAGGTCGTCAAATCAAGTGGAGCAACCCCCGAAGCCTTTGCCAAGGCTGTTGTGGCCAAAGCCGGCATTAGCGACCCCAAGTACACAACAGACAGTGATTCTTGCAAAATGGTCGGGAAAAAGGACGGTACAGAGATGACCATGATTTTTGTGAGCGCCGAAGACAATATTGTAATTTTTACGACGAGCGGCCCCGATACAGACGCCATGGGTGAGATGATGGGTTCTCTCAAGGACGCCAAATAACTCCTTGCTCGCCATTTTTTGCCCCCCACCAGGCTCTGGTGGGGGGCTAGAAACGCCTCTACTTGAGGAGTTTGCCTATGTGGCATCGCCCCGTATCCCTGATGCTCTTGTTGAGCCTGCTTGTTCTGAGCTCACCTGTCCATGCCGACACCTGGGCCATTTACTGGTATGTCTGTGGAAGTGATCTTGAGACACGCTTTGGAGCAGCTTCCAATGATATTGTGGAGGCCGCCAATGCCGACTATGCAGACGAAGTGACCATGGTTCTGCAAACCGGCGGCAGTAATCGCTGGGACGAACTTGCAGGCGACGGAGGAACAAGTATCAAGATCAGCCCAAAGCATCTTGAGCGCTATCTCTTCAACAGCAAGGATACCCTGACAAGAATCCAGCGCCTGAAACAGGGGAATATGGGACATCCCCAAACGCTGAGCGACTTTCTGAAATTCTGCCTTAAAAACTATCCGGCAGACCACAAGGTGCTCATCATCTGGGATCACGGCGGTGGCAGTGCCGGCGATCTTGCCAATGATCAGAACTTCAATATGCGGGGTTTGAAACTTGCCGATCTGCGCAAGGCGCTCGCTGACGCTTTTGGACCTGACCCAAAGCAACCGCCCCTGGACATTATCGGCTTTGATGCCTGTCTGATGGCAACGCTCGATGTGGGCATGCATGTCCATAAGTATGCCAGATACATGGTCGCCTCGGAAGAAACCGAACCGGGTGTCGGCTGGAATTACAGCGAGATGATTTCCCAACTCAGCGCAAAGACATCCATGCCAGCCACGGATTTTGGCAAGATCATCTGTGATACCTATCTCAAAGGCTGCATTGACGCCAAAGAAGACGATTACGATCCGTCGCTTGAAGCCACCCTTTCGGTCGTTGATCTTGCCGAAATTCCCCGCATGAAGTTTGCCTGGAATATTCTGGGCATGGAAGCTGTCAACAATTACATCGATCAAGAGGCTGACACGTTTCTCACACAGCTTGGACGAGCCGCAGACAGATCCGAAAAATTTCTCAATTCCAAAACCGATGGCTACAGCAATATGCTGGACATGGGTTCCTTCGTCAAAAAAATGGAAAAGCAGCTGCCCGAGACATCTAAGGAAGTCTACGATCAGCTGCAAAAAACCGTTGTCTACCGCGTGAGCGGCACACAGCACAGCGAAGCCACAGGTCTTTCCTGCTATTATCCCTTTGATGGCGGTAGAACCTTCAAAAACATGCTCACGGAGACAAATCTTTCGCCCTTTGTTGTGCTCCAGGGCATAAAATTCCAAAAAATCAATGGAAAACAGGCAGAACAATATCTCACAGCCATGATTGAACGCCTGGAAAAAGAATTTGACGAAAGTCCTGTTGCTAGCCCGACACAAAGTGCCGAAGAACACGCGCAAGCACAGCATCACGATGGCGTGGATATTGTCGTCGGCGCCTTGAACAGGCCCCACTCTCCACAATCCTCTGCCGTAGAAACTGTGACACAGATCTTTCATAGTGGCGCCCAGGCGCTATCCCTGCCAGGCAATATCACGCAGCAGATTGCCACCGTCTCAAGCCACACGCCCCAAGAACACAGCTCTCTTGATCAGCTCAAGGATGCTCCTATCAAAGTCGATGATGAGGGCAATGCGGTCTTAGACATCGGCAAAGATGCCATGAGATATGTTGAAAGTGTCTATTTTTATCTCGGAATATATGACGAAGAAAAAGATTTAATGTTAATGCTTGGCAAAGATGCTGATATGTATTCAGACTATGAAAAAGGCGTATTTCGTAGTCACTTTATCAACAAGTGGGCAACACTTAACGGGCACGTTGTGACAATAGAGGTAACAGCTACCGATGAAGGCAGTTTTTACTATACTATCCCACTTAAACTGAACAGTAAACGTGTCAATCTTTATGCAAGATATGATCTTGAAAGCAGTAAATATTATGTAATAGGAGCTCGTGAAGTTTTAGAAAATGAAACAATAGATAAAATGCTCATAAAATTAAAGAAGGGAGATTCTATTACAACCATTTTTTCTGCAAGCAGATTGAGTGACAACGAAGATTTTAAAGAAATTGAAATGGACACATTTACAATTGACGACAAAATAGTGCTTGCAGATGAAGATATGGGAGATTGCAACTACTTTTATATGTTTGAAATGAATGATCTTGCTGGCAACACTGAATCTTCCGATGTTGCCTTGATATCTGTTAAAAATGGAGAAATTTCTATAAAAAACTAAGAATAAAAGAACAAGTAAAGTCTACCAAAAAATCCTCCTTTCTCGGGGGATTTTTTGGTATCATGAGCACATATGCAGCCACTTAACATGCTATCTTCAGCAGAGTACCTTGTCACAGACAAGCTCATCTTCGATAAACGGTATTGATCGCTAGCTACGCGCAAGGAATAGTAACGCCTTGGCAGAGGCACGCTCAATAGCCTTTTCCAAACGAGTATCAACGGCTGACTGTCTGAGACCGAAGGACGTTCCCCAGACCGTCTGAATCGTCAACACAATAACCCCTCTGACAAACACATCCTTTTCTTCGTTGAGACATCTGACCAGACTATCCTTTATCGCCTGCTGCAGTGCATGGCACTCAACGAGCTACCCTCTGCCATTTGCAGAAACGAAGAGGCCGACCACGAGCGACAGAGCGCATCACTATCTGTGAGAAGATGCGTGTTCAACAGGGGTATTTCTTTCTCGCCTCCAATCCACCCTATGGCAATCAAACTTCTGCGTCGAACCTTGGGGTCATTGGACTCGGAAAGGCGTGATAGTGCCCCAAGGATACTGGTATTTTCCTCCGCCGAGAACTGGCAGGCACGCTGGCACGCCAGGATGCCAAGAGATAGGCGGCAAGGCTTGCGATATTGTCGTCATCACTCAGACGCGTCAAAAGATAATCACCGCCTTTTCTGCCGTGATCGGAGAAACTTTCGTAGATCATCAGGCCGCGTTCTTGGGGAGGGCTTTGCATATCAAGACAATAGATCTCGAAATGTACGTTGATATCGTTGTTTTCTCCAAGAGCACGCCCGAACCTCAACGTTTCAGCAATAGGAAAATGCTGTTTTTTCAAGAGCTTATATTCGCGTAAAAAATCCATCTCTCATTCCCATACATCAAGAATTTCCTGTCCGTAATGGCTCTTCCCTCCAGGGGGATTTTTGACTACAATGGAAAGGCTGATTGCGCCCGTTTTTTTGCAGGATATGTGCTATCTCACCGGAAAAAAAGAGAACTGCTCCCATGGAAAACCAACCGCTTTCTGCCAGAAAACGCTTCTCTCCCCTGCGGATCTGGGCCATGTCCTTTGGCTGCTGTGTGGGTTGGGGCGCTTTTGTTATGCCGGGTACGACGTTTTTGCCGACGGCAGGTCCTCTCGGTTCATCACTTGCCTTGTTTTTCGGAGCTCTGGCGCTCGTTCTGGTCGCCGCCAACTACCATTTTATGGCACAGCGTATATCCGGTTCTGGCGGAGCCTTTACCTATGTGCGGACTGTACTCGGAGCTGATCATGCCTATCTCTGCACCTGGTTTCTCTGGCTGATCTATGCGGCCATTATCTGGGCCAATGCAACGGCTTTTCCCCTGCTTGTCAGTGCCTTTGTGGGTGATGTTCTCAAATTCGGTTTCCACTACAACCTCTGGAACTACGAAATCTACTTTGGCGAAATTCTCTTTTCCGCACTCTGCCTCATCGTTTTTGGTCTCATTTGTCTTTTACGCAACCGTATAGCCATCTGCCTGAATACCATTTTTGCCCTCTGCCTTTTTGTGGGTGCCATTATTCTCTTTTTTGGCGTCAACCGCGATCTCTCAGATATGCATGAGCTTGCTCCAGCCTTTATGCCTGGAGGAAATCCCTCTGTTCAAGTTTTTACGATTATGGCCCTTGCACCATGGGCCTTTGTGGGCTTTGAAGCGGTTTCCAACATCACAAGCGAAATAACTGGCTCAACCCGCTCTCTTTTCTGGCTCATGACATTGGGACTCATCTGCGCAGCCCTCGTCTACATTCTTCTCCTTGCCATTGCCGCCTGTCCCATCGAAGGAGCCATGGACTGGCAGCACTTTGCCGCATCAGACAATGCTGGTGCCAAAATGGTCAGCATGCCCATTGTCAAAGTCTGTCAGGCACATCTGGGTACAACGGGACTGTTTCTGCTTTTTCTGGCTATTCTTGGTGCTGTGGCAACTGGCGTCATCGGCTTTTCCATTGCCCTCAGCCGCCTGACCTGCGCTATGGCCGATGAAGGCATTCTGCCTGCCTGGTTTGCACAAAGAACGCAGCGCAACGTTCCCAAGAATGCCCTGCTCTTCATCATTGCCGTTTCCATCCTCGTCTCCCTCCTTGGCCGCACAGCCATCGGCTGGATAGTGGATATCACAACAGTCGGAGCCACCCTCGCCTATGCCTACATTTCTATCTGCACCTTTCGCATGGCCCGCGAGGAGAACAAAACAATCTATGTTGTGACAGGTCTCATAGGCATGATCCTCTCTGCCTTGCTCTGCCTTTTCATGTTCATGCCGCAGATTTGGCAGATCAGCTCTCTTGCCACAGAATCCTACCTCATCTTCTCTCTCTGGGGAGTGCTTGGCTTTCTCTACTTTCTCAAGGTCTTCAAAAACGACAAACAGGAACTCTACGGCCGTTCGACCCTTGTCTGGCTTGCCATGCTCTTTATCATTTTCTTTTCTTCGACCATGTGGATGCGGCAGGACGTCCACGATGGCACGCAAAGCGTGATAACCCGCGTCAGTGAATTCTACAAAACCAGAACCGCCACAGAATTCACCGACGGGCACGAGGAAAGCGCCTATCTTGAACGTCAGATGCAATCCTTCAGCCAGCAGCTCATCAAGCACAGCCTCATTCAGATTCTCATCATCATGCTCAGCATTGGGGTGGTCTTTGCCGTCTATTCACTCATGCAGACGCGACGCCGCAAGGTTGAGCTTGAAAAAATGAAGGCTGAAGAGGTCAGCCGCTCCAAAAGTGCCTTTCTCTCCAATATGTCCCATGATATCCGCACGCCCATGAATGCCATTATCGGCTTCACGGAGCTTGCTCTGACCAAGAACGATCTTGCCTCCGTGCACGATTATCTTGCCAAAATCAAACTCTCGAGCAATCACCTGCTCTCGCTGATCAATGATGTGCTTGAAATGAGCCGCATCGAAAGCGGCAAGGTGGAGCTTGCCGCCACCAATGTGAGTATTCCTGAGCTTCTGCACAATCTGAATACCATCATCATCGGCCAGATTGAGGCCAAACAGCTTGATTTGGACATCAATGCCCTGAATATCCGCCACGAAAATATCGTCTGCGACAAGCTCAGGCTCAATCAGGTTCTGCTCAATTTGCTCTCTAACGCCATCAAGTACACGCAGGCCGGTGGTCGCATCAGCGTCAATGTCAAAGAGCTGCAGTACGCTGACGGCGAAGCCGACTATGAGCTGAGCGTCAAAGACAACGGTATCGGCATGTCACCGGAATTTGCCGCACGCATCTTCGAAGCCTTTGAACGTGAAAATACGTCCCACGTCAATAAGATTCAGGGCACAGGCCTTGGTATGGCCATTACCAAGCATCTGGTTGACCTGATGGGCGGCAGCATCCGCCTTCAGACGGAAAAAGGCAAAGGCTCGGAATTTCTCTTGAACTTTCGCTTTCCCGTGGTGCAGCAGGCTGACAAAGAGCAGTCGAAACCAAACATTGCAGGCTGTCACGCCCTTGTCGCCGACGATGATTATAATGCCTGCGATGCCATAACAGGCATCCTCACTGATCTTGGAGCCCGCGCCGACTGGACGATGTCTGGCAAGGAAGCCATTCTGCGCTTTTCTGATGCCGCCAAGCGCGGTGATCCCTACACACTCTGCCTCATTGACTGGAAAATGCCTGATATGAGCGGTGTCCATGTCGCCCAGGAAATCCGCAGCCAAGTGACGGCCAATCCCCCGGCCATTGTCATGATAACAGCCTACGACTGGCAGAATATCAAAGAAGAGGCGATACATGCCGGTGTCAGTGCCTTCTGCAATAAACCGGTTTTTGCCTCGGAGCTGAGCGGCGCCATTAGCAAGGCCATGGGAATGCAGGAAAGCCACGAAGAAAGTGCGCAGAGAACAGAACAGGCAGACTTTTCCGGCAAGAGCATTCTTCTTGTGGATGATATCGACGTCAACCGTGAAATTGCCGTGGCCATCCTCAGCATGAACGGCTTTAACGTTGAAGAAGCCGTTGATGGCGAAGATGCCCTTGCCAAGGTGGAAAATGCTCCGGCAGGCACCTATGACTGTGTGCTTATGGACATTCAGATGCCCAAGATGAACGGTTATGAGGCAACACGCGCCATCCGCGCGCTCACTGATCCCGCCAAGGCCAGCGTGCCCATTGTGGCTATGACAGCCAATGCCTTTGACGAGGACAAGCAGGCAGCCCTGGATGCCGGCATGAACGGGCATGTGGCAAAGCCCATTGATATAGAAACACTTCTGGCGCTTTTGCGCACACTTCTCTGATTGCCCACATACGCAAAAACATGCCGTAAAAGGCTCAACGCTTTTGGTGAAGAATAAGACCTTTGCGCTTTTTTTGCGCGATAGCCGAGCTTTACTGCAAAATCATCCGTAAAGGTGATTGTCCAAAACAAGCTGAAACTTTAGTTTTTTGGCTGTGTTTGCAAGTGGTATTGATCAAGCCCCTCGTGTCTGAATAGGTGGGAGTTCTTTCAACACTGGTGGTCTCAAAAACATCAATACCTGTTGCGAACACAGCCTATTTTTTGCTGGTAAAAAAGAGGTTATGGAACCAAAGCATTCTTGCAATGCACTGCAGGGGCATAGCTTGAATGACATACGCTCTTCCTGCAAAGTACGGAGAAAACGACATGAAAAAACTTCTTCTGGCTTTTGCCTTGTGTGCTCTTCTGGGCGCTCCTCAGATGAGTGTAGCTGCTGATGAAACCGACATGGGCAAAATTACCTGCAAAGAGTTTCTCGGTAGTGGCGAGCAGGGCATCAGTACCATGCTCGTCTGGATTGACGGCTATATGAGCGCCAAAAGCGACAATACGGTGATGAGCAAAGCATGGATGGAAAAACTCGGTGGCCACATGGGTTCCTACTGTGCAAAGAATCCTTCGAATACCGTGATGCAGGCTATTGAAGCTATGCCTGAGTAAACCTCACCCACCTGTTGCAGAAGGGTAGGTGGCAGTTTTTTATAATAGATGCAAACAGGGATGTATTTCCCCTATTTACACCCAATTAGGAGAGAGCAACCAAGAGATTGTTGTCCACCAAACCTAGTTGGAGAAAAATAGATGAAAGTGCTGATATTTGTTGTGCCACTTGGGAAGCCCAAGAGAAACGAACTGAGGCGCTTGAAAAATTTTGGCGTACCGTAACGCCTGAAATCGTTAGGGATTTCATCTGCCCCTATTTGCTACGATTTTGTTTTACGGTCTAAGTTAAGGATACGAGAAATCTGTCACAAGACTGGACAACGTGGATCCCATTGTTTTTTTTTGTCTCTCAAACAGAGAGACACAACACATGAGGTTTTCCCGTGAAAAAACTTCTTCTCTCCCTCTCTCTTGCGCTGATGCTCGGCGCTTTTAGCGGTATTGCCCATGCCAAAAGCGTGATCATTGCTAATGGTTGTGACTTTCCGCTGCACTTTATTGGTCTGAGCACAGCCAGCGACAAACAAGTCACAAATCTGCTCAGTGAGCCTGTGGCTCCTGGCGATGGCATTAAAGTGGATCTGAACATCACCAAGGGTATTGATCTGACCGTACAGGACAATGAAGGTACCCAAGTTGATTTTTCTGGTCTTGATCTGTCCAATGCCAGCAAGGTCACCCTCAAGGCCGACGGGACAGCGGCCATCGAATAAACGTTTTCTCGTACAGACTTCAAACGCAGTGTTCCTCATGGGAGCACTGCGTTTTGTTTTACCGGATATTTGACGCCTTTCTCAAATTTCCCTATCACAAGTTTTTCCACTATCACCCATCCCAGGTTTGCGATGAACCTTCTACGCTTTTTTTCTGCCAATCCAGTTTTTTTTGCTCCACTTCCCACGTCTGAACGCATGAGCAGGTGGGACAGCAAGGCTCAGGAATTGGGTCTGCCCGGAACTGTTCTCATGGAAAATGCCGCGCGCAGTGCCTTTCAGCTGCTGCTCAAGGAATTTCCGGATCTTGGCAGACGCCATTGTGCCCTGCTCGTAGGCTCTGGCCACAATGGAGGAGATGCTGTTGCCATCGGCCGCTATCTTCTGGAAGCAGGTATCCCTGTGACGGCCTATCTCATCAAGGATGCAAACAGTTACCGGGGTGCCTGCGCAGAGCAGCTTACCCTTGCCCAAAAACTTGGCCTTGAGCTCTGTGATGTCAAAGAGCTTCTCCTTGGACACAGGCACTGCGAACTGCTCCTCGATGGCCTTCTCGGCACAGGTTTTACCAAACCACTGCGCCAGGATCTCTGTGAACTCATCCAAAAGCTCAACTCCCTAGCTATTGCAAAGGTCATTGCCATTGACATTCCTTCAGGCCTCTCAGCCGACACCGGTCAGCCTGAGCCTGTCGCCCTTGCCGCCTCGCTCACCATCTGCATGTCGGCAACCAAGAAAGGGCTCGTCCTGCCCTGCGCAAAACCGTTGACCGGCAAAGTCGTTGCCGTCCCCATAGGATTGCCTGGCTGCGTACGCGATACCCTTCCCGCAGATACCTATCTTATGGCTCACAAGTTTGGTCGCCTTTCCTCGTCCATGCCCAGCAACAGCTATAAAAATACCTATGGCCATGTTGGCATCATCGGTGGTGGCGATATCTCCCACACCGGGGCAGCGCACCTTGCCGCACGCGCGGCTTTACGAGCAGGCGCAGGCCTTGTCAGTGCCATCGCCAAAGCCTCTACAGGTGAACGCATTACACGCGATCTTGCGGAAATCATGCTCTGCTCCCTCAAAGAGCTCGCAGATACCTGGCCAAAGGATATACCTCAAGTTTTACTTGAGCTTTTCCCCAGGCTTTCCTCGCTTGTCATTGGACCTGGCATGGGTCTTGGGGAAGATGCCCGCGACTTTTTAGCCCTTATTCTTTCACGCAGACCGCGTCCACCCATGGTCGTCGATGCCGATGCCCTGATGCTGCTTGCGCAAAATCCCAACCTTCTGTGTGACCTTCAAGACTGCGACATCCTCACGCCTCACCCTGGTGAAGCTGCAGCCCTCATTGGCTGGACAAGCAAGCAGGTTCAGCAGGACCGTTATGCCGCCCTGGAAAGCCTCACCAACCTTTGTCCGGCAGTCATTGTGCTCAAAGGTGCCGCAACCCTCATTGGCCAGAAAGGCGTGGCAACCCTTGTCAGCCCATGGGACATCCCGTCCCTTGCCATAGGAGGGGCCGGAGATGTCTTAGCGGGCCTTCTTGGCGCTCTCGTAGCCCAAAAACAGGATATGACCTGCACCCTCACAAAGGCGTTCGCCGACTCTCCACAGGGAGAATATGTGCGCAGCCTCTATACAAGCCTGTCGACAGATGAACTTTGCACGCAGCCTCACACGCCAAGCGAGCATTTCTGCGACATTCCCGATCAGGCTGTCACTCTGCTTCTGGCAGCCCTTGGCGTCAGCCGTCACGCTCAGGCGGCATTAGCTCTTGCCAGCCGTTATCCTGGCCGAGGCGCCCTTGCCCATGAACTTGCCGATACCCTTGCCACACTGCCATGCTAGTACTCACAGATCTTGTCCACACCCAAGCCTTTGCCCAGACCCTTGCCCAGGCCATTTGCGCAGGTCAACTGAGACATATTTTTTTTCAGGGCACCCTTGGCTGCGGGAAAACAACCTGCATCCGCTATCTTGTGGAGGCGCTGCCAGGAAGTGAAATGGCCCAGGTGGCAAGTCCCTCATTTTCCATCTGCAACCGCTATCCCGTCCAACCACCCGTCCTCCACTGCGATCTCTACCGCTGCCAGAGCGACATTCCCTGGGAACTCGAAGAAGCGCTTGAGGATCCCAAACTCATCCTTCTTGTGGAATGGTCCGAATTTCTGCCCAAGGAGCTCTGGCCAGATGAGGTTCTCCTTGTGGAGTTTTCCCGGAAACTTGAGGAGCGCAGCCTTGTCCTTTCAGCACACGGCTCACAGACAGCAAAGCTCCTTCCTGCCCTCAAGGTGCCTTTGACACGGTGATACGCCTTAGCCTGGACCTTTCTTGTTCCTTTTTGCCATTGCCGAAACCATTCTGAAACGACCTCCCTGAACTGAATGTGTTCCTCGACAATGAAGCCTCACAAGCAAGGTCCCGTGCAAAATGGTGTTCTCTCTTTGCGTGCTCTGAGCGCATCAAATTGAGAATATTTCAAGAGTTTGACACAATACTAGCGATTACGACAGAGTAGGAAGATATCATTGAATTATTTCAGGCCCAAAAAATATAACTTATAATGAAATTCATAAAGAAAGATACGCTCAATACAAGTAAAAGGTACACATATGTCTCGTTTTGTATGGCTTGACAACTTCGATGACGATTTACGCGAACATCTTCTTTTTGCTTTGAGAGTATATTGGACACAAGCGTCTAACGCCCTCGAAGGAAATACTTTTTCAGAAGGTGATACGCTATTTTTTCTGAAAGAAGGTTTGACTGTCTCTGGCAAAACATTACAAGAACATCTTGATATTCAGGGATATTCTGATGCGATTAAATGCTTAATTGAAATGGTATATAAAAAAATATTTCTTGATGAGAATGATCTTTTTACGCTACATCGACTTGTTCAAACAGAAAAAATGTCAGATGTGTACCGACCTGTCGGCGCATGGAAACGTGAAAACAACGGATCTCAGATCGAGGAAAAGGGAAAAATTGTCTGGCATGAATATCCATCTTATGAATTGACACCAAAACTCATGAAACGCTGGCTTGCTGATTTTGCCAAACTGACGCCAAAAACTCGTGAAGAAGCCACTCTTTGCTACGCAAAAGCGCATCTTTCTTTTGTTTCTATTCATCCATTTTACGATGGAAATGGTCGAATGGCTCGCCTTTTAGCGAATTTTCCATTGCTTAAATACGGTTTTCCTCCAATAATTATTCGTAGAAGTAAACGCCGTGAATATCTTAATTTTTGTCATATTTTTCAAAAGTCATCTGCTTCACCTTTTCCAACAGATGTTGAATGTCTAGATTTTGCGAAATTCCTCGATAATCAGTGGCAAGAAACATGGAAAATCATTGAAGAAACTCAGCATATCCACGCTGCACGCCCCCCAAAACGATAAGGTCTGCAGACCCACGCAGAAAAAACACAATGTGTCACAAACAGTATGTCACCAAGGGTACAAACAACGTGGGAAGCGATACATTAAGCGTGTATCAAGTGTCGTAAAGACAACAGAGATCGCGAGATGCAATAACTGTACCATTCTTTGCAGGACATGGCTGCGCATGTCACAAAAAAGGTAAGAGGTTTGGTTCATCTACCCCACGTACCACACCTTCCGGGAAGAACTTCGCTTGCTTGCATCAGCCTCAATCTTGAAGCGGGTCGACCATCAATGGCTTGGGAGCAAACAAAGAGCGGTTTCTGCAAGCACAGAGGCGGCACGCTTCAATGAATCAGCATTCCCCCGTCTTTGAGCCATGAGGAGAAATCAAGACCATTGCCATACTCGAAAGCCGCATTCCGACATCGACAGCACAAGGATGTCGAACGTGAAAGCCACAAGCGAGACAATAACATCACCATCATACTGACACTCACCTATCTTGCCCACACCATGGCCGTTGTCCAAGCCATTCTTACTGCTTTCGCGAACATATTTGGCACAAGGCCTACAGACCAAAAAGCTGATTGCTGTTTTCAATATTTTCTGACACTGCGTAAGAAGGCTAGACCTTGCAAAACATTGGGTGTATGGTAACAAGACTTTGCCGCTGAGAACTGATCAGTGGCTACCGTGGCCGACAGAGACTTTGGCCTGTCGGCTCGTCTAGCTTGCGCTCTTGCGCGCCTCAAAACCTAGGAAAAAGGGACAGCGTTCCTCCCTACCCAAAGACAGGGCTTTTGCGCTGCAATGCAATAATGAAGATACTTGTGCAAAAATTCGGTGGCACGTCAGTTGCGGATCTTGACGCCATGCGACACGTGCTCAGCAAGGTCCAGAAAGGCCTGGTCAACCACGACAAAGTCATCGTGGTGCTTTCAGCCAGAGCCGGTGACACCAATAAACTTCTGGCGCTTGCCCAGCAGTGGTCAGATACTCCGGACAAAGCCGAGTGCGACTGTCTGGTTTCCACAGGCGAACAAGTCTCCATTGCCCTTTTTTCCATGCTGCTCAAGGACAATGGCATTTCTGCCCGTTCCCTACTCTCCTGGCAGATTCCCATTCAGACCAATGACGATTTTGGCAATGCCCGTATTTTGGACATTGACCGCGACAAGCTCAAAAGTCTTTTGGAAAGCTATGATGTTCTGGTCGTTGCCGGTTTTCAGGGTATGACTGAGGACGGGCGCATCACGACCCTTGGCCGTGGCGGCTCTGACACTTCAGCCGTAGCCCTGGCAGCAGCACTTGATTCCTGCGAATGCGAAATTTACACCGACGTGGACGGCGTCTATACCACTGATCCCAATATCTGCTCGGCAGCCAGAAAAATGGACTGCGTCTCATATGAGGAAATGCTCGAACTGGCCAGCATGGGAGCCAAGGTTCTCCATATCCGTTCCGTTGAATTTGCCAAAAAATATAAGGTTCCTGTGCGGGTACGCTCCACTTTCAGCGATGATCCCGGTACACTGGTGACCAAGGAGGATGCCAGCATGGAGGCGGTTCTTGTTTCCGGTATTGCCTATGATAAAGATCAGGCACGTGTCACCCTGCGCGATCTGCCCGACATTCCGGGTACTGCCGCTGCAGTCTTCGGCCCCCTTTCGGAAAAGGGCGTGCTTGTTGACATGATTATTCAAAACACCAGTCAGGACGGTCACACCGATATCACCTTCACCGTCTCACGCCGTGATCTGACCAAAACCCTTGAAATCATGCAGGGCATCTCGGAAAAAATCGGCGCTTCAGAGATTCTCCACGATGTCAATGTGGCCAAGGTCTCGGCCATTGGAGTTGGCATGCGCAACCATTCGGGTGTTGCCGCACGCGCCTTCACGGCTCTGACGCAGGAAGGCATCAATATCCTGATGATCAGTACCTCAGAAATCAAGATCACCATTCTCATTCAAGAAAAATATGTTGAGCTGGCCGTGCGCATTCTCCATGACACCTTTGGCTTGGACTGGGATATTGCCTAAACTGGAGAGGGGAAAGGCCAAGTTTCGGCTTTTCAAGAGCGAGCAGTGAGCTTTCTATGGCTTGTGTGCATATTTTAACCAAAGATTTACGCCCTGGCATGTTCATCGTGCAGACCGGTGAGACCTGGCGTAGCAGACCCTATCTGTACGCTAAACCCGGTATCCTGAAAAATGAGGCGGAAATCGCAGAAATTCTCAAACAGGGCTTCGTTGAAGCCTACTATGATCCGGACAAATCCGAACACTTAGAAGATGGGGTGAACGATCTGCTCACCGCCCGTCTGGTCCATCCCCTGCCTGAACCCACAGTTCCCCTGAATGAGGAAATTAAAGCTCAGGAAGAAAACTACAATAACTGTGTTGATTATTTCCAGCACGTCATGGAGGAAGCACGCAGCGGGCGTCTTGATTACAATTCCGCAAAGCCCTTCATGGAAAATATCATCTCCAGCGTCAATCGCAACGCCGATGCGCTGACCTCCCTGGCCAAAATCAAAACGCACGATGAATACACCTTTGCCCACTGCGTCAATGTCTCCATCTTCAGTGTAGCTTTTGGCCGCTATCTCGGCCTACGCGACCAAAACCTGCACAATCTTGGTCTTTCCGGTCTTTTTCACGATATCGGCAAGATGCGCATCCCAACCCATATTTTAAATGCCCCGCGTCAGCTCAAACCCGACGAATTTGCCATTATCCAGAAGCACGCCAAGTATGGCGAAGAAATGCTGTCACAAATTCCCAATATTCCCAAGGACATTCTGGCCGGTGTCTGTGATCACCACGAACGCTATAATGGCACTGGCTATCCTGGTCACAAAAAAGGCCATCAAATTTCACCCTTTGGCAGCATTATCTCGGTCTGTGACGTCTATGATGCGCTTTCCTCCAAACGTGTCTACAAGGAAGCGCTGCCACCCAGCAAGGCGCTCTCCATCATGTACGGTATGCGAGGAGAATCCTGGGAAGCCGGCCTTGTCGAACTCTTCATTAAAATGCTGGGCATCTATCCCGTTGGGACTCCTATCGGCCTGACCAGTGGCTTCAAAGGCGTTGTCACAAAATCCAATCCTTCTGCTCCGCTCTACCCCACAGTTCTGCTCTGCAAAGACCGTACAGGCCACAAGATTGTCCCCCCCTCGACCGTTGATCTCGCCCAGCAGCATGAAATGCAAATTGTGAAGGCACTGAGTTCAGATACTGTGGACTTTGACGTTCTCACCCTGATTACTGAAGGCAAACATGTGCCTAAAAAATCATGAGTCGGCTCATTGTTTCTGTTGTTCTCATCTTTGTCAGCCTTGCGCTCGGCTATGTCTGGCGAAAATCCGTGCTGGCCAAACAGGGGAGCAACAATCATCTCATCAGTCTGCGTGACCGTCTCCAATTTCTTGCCTTCTTCGTTCTCATTCCTTTCTCATCAATGCTTTCCCTCTGGGGCCTGCCAACGCCGGACCAGCGACTTCTGCTCTTCCCCCTGCTCGGCATCTGCGCCTGGACAGCCGGAGGCATTCTCGGCCTTCTTTTTGCGAGTCTTGCGCATTTTTCCCGGGCCGGCAAGGGCAGTCTCTTTTGTTGTGCCACCTTTTCCAATATCGGGGCTGTTGGGACATTGGTCTGTGTGGTCTTTTTCGGCGAGGTGAGCATTGCCTATGTGGCGCTCTACCGGCTCTTTGAAGAAATTTTCTATTATGGTCTGGCCATACCTGTGGCCACGCGCTTCAAAGGTGATGAGGCCTGTGAGGTGCGCGTCCAAGGCATGCGCATTTCTCGTCTGCTCTGCCTTGTCATTGCCGCCCTGGTGACGGGACTTATCCTCAACCGCCTGCACGTGCCACGACCTGAAGTGCTTGGACATCTTTCAGCGGCCATGAGTATTACAGCCGCAGTACTTGCGCTTTTTTCCATTGGCCTGGGCTTGCGTCTTTCCCGGCTTGCAGGCTACAAATGTGCCTGTCTGGGCATTGTGCTCATCAAATTTCTCTGTGTGCCCTGTCTTGTCACAGGTCTGGCCTATCTTCTGGGCTTTGCCTCCATAGACGCGGGGCTTCCCATAAAAATCACATTACTGCTTGCAAGCATGCCTGTGGCCATGAATGCACTCCTGCCACCCGCACTTCTCTCCCTTGATCTGGATATGGCCAATGCCTGCTGGCTCATGAGCACCCTTGCTCTGGCAATTGTTCTGCCTGTGCTCGCGTTTTTCATTCTCCCCCTACTTTCTCCGGTTTTGTAAAGCATTTGTTTCCACTGACTTTTTTTTGGAGGCCTTATGAAACGCATTCTCGTTATAGCTCTTGTGGCCTGTGCGCTTGTGCTCACAGGCGCCATGAACAGCGCGCAAGCAAATTCCTATAAAAAGGAATATAAATTGAGCGTTGTTCCCGGCCAATCCTCAGGCTGGGGCATGTCAGCCATTTTCTTTGCTGATCTTGTGCGGGAAAAATCCCAGGGTCGCATCAATATTAAAGTGTACTGCAACAGCCAGCTGATGAGCGGCATGCAGACCTCGGAATTTCTCCTGGTGCGCAACGGCATCATCGACTTTGCCCTTGCTTCAACCATCAACTGGTCACCTCAGGTCAAGCAGTTGAACCTCCCCTGTATGCCCTTCTTCGTCGCCAGCTCCCCTGACCGCTACAAGGCCATGGACGCCATTGAAAGCGGGAGTGCAGGCAAGATGCTCATCGAAGCCGTGGAAAAGAAAGGTGTCCATTTCATCGGCTGGGGTGAAAACGGCTTCAGAGAACTCACCACCAGCAAGAAAGTGGCCGATCTCTCTGATCTCAAGGGTATGAAAATCCGCGTCGTGGGCAGCCCCATTTTCATTGACACCTTCCGCGCCCTTGGTGCCAATCCTGCCACCATCAACTGGAGCGAAGCCATCGTGGGCTTCCAGCAGGGCACGGTGGATGGTCAGGAAAATCCCACCAATGGCATCAATATTCCCTCCAAGATGTGGCAGTATCACAAGTTCCACTGTGACTGGCACTACGTCATTGATCCTCTGATGCTCTGCAGCAATAATGATATCTGGAAGAGCTTCACCCCCGAAGACCAGCGCCTTCTTTTGGACTGCGCCAAGGAAATGGAGACCTACAGCAAGGCGCTTTCGCGTCTTGGTCAGGATCCGAGCTACCTCGCCTACTTGCAGAAGATTGGCAAAACCCCTGAAGTCACTGATCCCTATGGTCTGCTCAAGGCCAATGGCATGACTGTCGTAACGCCTTCCAAGGAACAGATTGAACAGTTCGTCAAGGCCACTGAAAGTGTGCGTGAAAAGTGGACCAAAACCATTGGCCCGGACCTCGTGCGCGCTGCGCAAAACGATATGGCTAACGCCAGATAATGCCTTTACTGGCAGGCTGCGGAGAATAGGCTGCAGCCTGCCAGCTTCCCGCTCTACCATCGAGTCAGCGTATGTGGAAATTTCTCCAACTTCATCTTGAAGAGGTCCTCGGCTCAATCCTGCTCGCGCTCATGGCGTCTATCGCCTTCGTGAACGTCGTCGTCCGCTACTGCTCCACCTTCTCCTTTGCCTGGTCTGAAGAGCTGACCACCAATTTCTTTGTCTGGATAGTGCTTCTCGGTACAGCCTGTGCCTTTCGCGACCGCAGCAATCTCTGTGTTGCCCTTTTCTACAGCAAGCTGCCCTCCTCGCTCCGCACTCTCTGCTATATCTTAAGCCTTGCTCTTGCCCTCATTTTTTTCTCTGTCCTCGCCTATACCGGCGTTCTTGAAATTCTGGACGAAATTGATCTTGAACGCGTTTCTGATTCCCTTGAACTGCCCTACTGGATCTATACCTCGGCCATTCCGCTCTTTAGCATTCTGATCATCGTGCGCATCGTGCAAAGAGCGTATCTCGATTTTAAAAACGGTGATATCTAGGAGGCCGGTATGGAAACGCTTATTCAGGATCCGGCTATCTGGCTGCTCGCGCTCTTTCTCGTGCCACTGCTCTTACGCGTCCCCATTGCCATTGCACTGGGAATAGCTTCCATTCTTGTCATCTGGAAATGGGACAAGGGCCTGGCCATGATCTCCTACAATTTCTTTGCCGGCATTGCCAAGCCTCCGCTTCTTGCTATTCCCTTCTTCATTCTTGCCGGCTATATCATGGAACGAGCCGGCATTGCGCGCAGTATCATCAATTTCGTGCAGGCCCTGACAGGTACCATTCAGGGTGGGCTCGCCGTTGTGGCTGTGGCCGTAGCCACCTTCTGGGGGGCTGTGAGCGGCTCGGGACCGGCAACAGTTGCAGCACTTGGTCTTATTCTTATTCCCGGCATGGCCCAGGCGGGTTACGCCAAAAATTTCGCAGCAGCCACGGTATCTGTGGCAAGTGGTCTCGCCATTGTCATCCCCCCAAGCATTGCCTTTATTGTCTATGGCGGCATCGCCAACGTTTCGGTGCCTGCCCTCTTTGCTGCGGGTGTTATCCCTGGCCTGATTGTCGCCTCTTTCATTATGGTGGCAGTTTTTCTGATTTCCCGTCAGAAGGGCTATTACGGCAAGGCCTCGCATATTTCCTTCTTTCGGGCTTTTCGGGAAGCTTTCTGGGGGCTTCTGACACCTGTGGTCATTTTGGGCGGCATCTATGGCGGCATTTTCACTCCCACAGAGGCGGCGGCTGTCGCCGTCTTCTACGGCCTCGTTGTTGGTGTCTTCATCAACCGCGAAATCGTAAGCCTCAAAGATTTTTTTGACATCTTGGCAGCCAGTGTGCGTTCCTCAGCTGTGGTGATGATTGTCGTGACCTGCGCCGGTCTCTTTTCCTGGGTGGCCACAGATATCGGTCTTGTTGAGCGCAGTTCAGCCTTTTTGCTATCACTCACGGACAATCAGTGGCTTTTGCTCTTTATGATCAATATCCTGCTGCTGCTTGCAGGTATGCTCCTCGACGCCATCTCCATCTACTATGTCTTCTTGCCCTTCATGCTGCCCATTATGGCCCATTTTCACTGGGATCCCATCTGGTTCGGCGTGATGATGACGGTGAACCTCGCTGTGGGTCAGGTTACACCACCTGTGGCCGTCAATCTCTATGTCGGCGCCAATATCAGTGGTCTGAGCATGGAAGAAATCAGCAAGCCAGCGCTTCCCCTGATCTTTGCGGCCCTCTGCGCCTTGGTTGTGATTATCTTCTTTCCCACACTTTCCACGTTCCTGCCCACCTTCCTGGGCCTCTAAGAAAAACCGCTTCACAAATAAAGCCCGATCTGCAAGGCAGACCGGGCTTTATTTGTGCAAAATTTCATCTGTTATCACTCTCATCAGATGCCAACGTCATAGCTCTATCGTCTGACATCTCTGGAGACATGTTGTGCTTACAATTGGACAGGAAATGCCGAAAGTCACATTTGTCACTTGGGCCTCTCAGAGACCTCAAACAAAAATACCGAAGAATTCCCTTGACAAGAGGCTAAGACCTTTTTCATAAAATACTTGGCACATCAGATGATGCGCATTATTTTCAGATCTATCTTCGAATCATCTTCCCACAAAAGGATGACCTTGCGAGCCCACCATGCTGAGCACAATGCCAACCTCCTATAAGCGCTTCACGCCCATTGCCTGTACCATCACTGGCCTTGCACTCGCCCTCATCGTTGCCCTCTTCTACTGGCTCTACACAACTTCCAAAGACAATATTCTCATCACCTGGTCCAATGAAGCCCAGCATACGGCCAAAAATGTCAATTACGCCATGAAAATGCCCATGGATGCCGTGGCCTTTTCCTCGCTGAAGGTCAATGAGATGCTTGCCAAGGGCATAGATCACAAATCTGTGGGAGCGTTTCTCGTCAATGAAACAGCCATCTACGCCAAAGTCATCGACGAAAATACCACAGGTATCTACAGCTACTACCGAGGCCAATACCTTGACGGCAGCGGCTGGATCCCGCCCAAGGCCTACCAGCCCAAAGAAAGACCCTGGTACAAGGCAGCTCTTCAGGGGCAGGGCAAAATCGTGCTCGCCAAACCCTATCTGAATCTTCAGACGGAAATCATGATGACCTCGGTCAGTCAGCTGCTCAACGATGGGAACAGTGTGGTTTCCATGGATATTTTTCTGAACGGTGTCCAGCGTGCCATACAGAATTTTGGTCAGAAGAAGGAGGTTGCTGCAGCTTTTGTCATCGACGCTGATGGTTTTGTGGTTGCCCACTCCGATCGTGATAAAATCGGTATTGAGATTGGTGAACACGGATCACTTCTGGAAGTGGCCTTGTATCAGGCATTCAAAGCACAGCATGTACATAAGCCTCTTCCAGAGGGAGAGACGGAAGATTCCACAACCCTGGTGCAGCGACTAGAGCTCAACGACGCGGCAGGCGAGAAGTTCACAGGGCTTGTTGCAAAGGTCAATAATGATTGGAACGTTCTCTTCATACTCAATGAAGAGGAGATGTATGCTTCGCTCACTTCCATCTATCTGACAAGCAGCCTGATCCTCTTTCTTGTGCTTGGCACCTGTCTTTCGGTTTTTTTACACATGAGTCGCAAATATCAGGAAGCCGAGGAGCTGAACAAGGAAATTCAGGCTGTGGCCTCCATCTATACCTCAGCCATTAACATTGATCTCGCGACAGACCGCATGACCATCATCCGTACCAATCCCAATATTGAAGCACTCCTTGGCAAAGATATGAGCAATTTCAGTGGCCGGGCTATAGCACTTGCCGAAGCGTTCTCCTCCGAACAGTCGCGCGAGCTGATGAAGCAGTTCATGGACCCAACCACGCTTGAAGAGCGTCTCACTGACACCCATTCCATCTCTCAGGAGTTTGTGGACTGCAAAAACCGCTGGATGCGCCTGCGCTTTGTGGTGGTTGACCGCAAAAAAACAGGTCTTCTCCACCATATTCTCCTTGCCTTTGAATCCATTGACGAGGATCGCAAGCAGCAGGAAGTCCTGCGTAAGCTCTCGGAAACCGATCTTATGACCGGTATCCGCAACCGCGGCAGCGGTGAAAACCTTGTCCGCAAAGCCATGGCTGAAGGCATGTGTGGCATGTTCTGTCTCATGGACACCGACAAGTTCAAACACATCAATGATACGTACGGTCACGCCACAGGTGACAAGGTACTCATCGCCCTTGCTCAGAGCCTGACGAAAACCTTCCGTGAAACCGACATCGTCTTCAGATTGGGAGGGGATGAGTTTGCGGCCTTCTCCAAGGGCGTCATTACCGAAGAGATTGGCAAGAAAATCATGGGCCGCCTCTTCAACAATATTGCAGCTATCGAGATTCCTGAACTTCTCGGGCAAAATATCGCCGTCAGTATCGGGGCTGCCTTCTATCCGGCCAATCAAGAAGATACTTTTGAAAGCCTCTATGAACGTGCCGACAACGGGACGTACCAAAGCAAAAAGGTCACGGGAAACCGCGTGACCTTTATCTGGCACTCTGAAAAAGAGGGGAAAAGCTGACTGGCAGAGAAACCGCGTTGACAATGCCTCACACAAAAGTCCGTAACCAGTCAATGAAGATTGCTTATTGACTGCGACTGGCTTTCATCAGAAGCTTATGCTTATACATATCGGCGTCGGCGCGTTTAAAGACAAGGCAGGTGGTCGTATCGGTAGCTTGGTCATAACAAGCATAGCCCGCTGCCGCAGAAATCCGCTCCCAGTTTTCCAGCGACGCATTGTTCCAAACGTCTTCCATAAACTCGCGAAACTGCGTGACAAGATTTGTGATTTGCTCTTTTTCTTCATGCTCAATGAGCACAACAAACTCATCGCCGCCAATGCGATAGATTCTGAAATCACTGAAAAAGGAGCGGATATACACACAGAGCTTCTTCAAGGCATCATTGCCACATTCATGCCCATACTGATCATTGATTTTCTTCAGGAAATTGAGATCAATGACGACAAGAGCAAAATCCGCACGACCTTCACCGATCTCGGCATCCAGCCGTGACATGTCAAGCTCATAGGCATGCTGATTCCTCAATCCGGTCAGCGCGTCACGGTTGACAAGCCTGCGCAGTACATCTGCATTCTCACGTTCCTCGGCCAAATCCGCCGTGGTTTTCGTCAAAGACTGAATATAGTTTTGAATTTCATGGATCATGGCGGAAATTTGCCGGGAAAGCAACGAAATCTCATCTTGAGCGTCTGTTTGCTTGGCAATCTGTACGGCGATCTCCGGATCCTTGGTCAGACTGTAACTGCGTACACTTTCCTGCAGCCGCTTCAAGCGCAAAATAAAGCGTTCATTGAGATAGAGCAAAACACAGAGCGTCGTGATAAGCAAAACCACTCCGACCCCGATTGTCTGTCTCAGGGCCTCCTCAAAAATGATATGATCAGCCTCGGCCGTGCTGACCTCTGTCTCAATGACGCCGATGCGCTGCCCATCGAGCATGACTGTGGCGTAATAGGCGTACGCTTGCCCCCATTTTCCCTCGTGGGTGTCATGGCCTGCTGCCCGCCCACGATCTGTCCAGCTTTGCCAAAAGGTCCGGTAGCGGTCACTTGGCCTTGATTCTTCAGGGCAGATGGCCAGAAGCTCAGGGTCATCCTGCTGCACCTGTCTGGAAGAGCTCACAATGCCATAGACAGTACGGTTAAACATACTCGGCACAAGATAGGAGACGGAGTGGATGCCGAAATTGCGGGCGGCATCAATGAAGACCGTGGACCATTTCTTGAAGAAATAGACGGCACAGGCGTGCTGTACGTCTTCCCGCATCTGATTGAAGCTGATGTCGATTCCCAGGGTCTTATGAGGATAGACTGCCCTGAACATAGCGTCAAAGACGTACCAGGACGAATGCCAGTCTGTGAGGGTTTTGGCATCTATCAGGATATCTTCGCGGTGCTTGATGAGATATTCCTGAAAATCAAAAAACACGCGTCGATCGGATTCCACCAGGCTTTTCAGATGATCGGCAATGTCCACCAGACGCTTTTCACACTGTCTGTGATAGCTGTCGCGCTGATGCATATAGGCACTGGCCGCTCCAAGCAGCAACGCCACACAAATGAAGACGGCAAAGATCACGGCAAACCGAAACAGCAGACTGCCTTGTCTCTTCACAACGCCCTATCCTCGTTTGAGTCACTCACCTAAAGGATGTAGCGGCTGAGATCCTGATCACTGCGGATGTCTTTGAGATTCTCATTGACATAGCCGGCATTGACAACCACATGCGCTCCAGGCATGGAAGGCGCTTCAAAGGAAACATCCGCCAAAATCTTCTCCATAATGGTATACAGACGCCTGGCACCAATATTTTCGGTCTGCGCATTGATCTCTTCGGCAAAGGCCGCAATTTCTGCCAGACCGTCCTCGGTAAAGTCCAGCTGCACCTGTTCGGTGCCAAGAAGCGCTGCGTACTGCTTGGTTAACGCATTGTCCGGCTCAGTGAGAATGCGCAGAAAATCCTTACGGTCCAGAGCTTCCAGCTCGACCCGCAGCGGGAAACGACCCTGCAGTTCAGGAATCAGATCAGAGGGCTTGCTGAAATGGAAGGCACCTGCGGCTATAAAGAGAATATGGTCGGTATGCACAAGCCCGTACTTGGTATTGACGGCGCTGCCTTCGACAATGGGCAGAAGGTCGCGCTGCACGCCCTCTCGTGAGACATCGCTGTTCTTGCCTTGCTGATTGCTGGCAATTTTATCGATTTCGTCTATGAAGATGATCCCCATCTGCTCCACGCGCTCTCTGGCCCGTTCTGTCAGAGAATCATCATCCACAAGCTTGGCGGTCTCCTCCTGCACGAGAATAGTATAGGCCTTTTTGATCTTCAGCTTCTTTCTGCTGCGCTTGGGAGGAAAGGCCTTACTGAACATGTCCTTAACCTGGCCTCCCATATTTTCCATGCCGGGAATGGCAAAGATGTCAATGGTCGCTCCCCGACTCTCGGTCACTTCCATTTCCACTTCCCGCTCATCGAGATAGCCCAGACGAAACTGCTGCAACAACTTGTCACGCGTTGAAGTATGCTCTTCACGACCTGAAGGCGGCAGCAAAAGATCCATGAGACGTTCTTCCGCTGCGGCCTCGGCTGCGTGCTGCACCTGCTTATTGGCTTCACTGCGCAGAAGATTGATGCCAATCTCCATAAGATCGCGCACCATCGACTCCACATCGCGCCCTACATAACCGACTTCCGTGAACTTGGTGGCTTCGACTTTGAGAAAGGGCGCACCTGAAAGCTTGGCAAGACGCCGCGCAATTTCGGTTTTGCCCACACCCGTCGGCCCCATCATGATAATATTCTTGGGTGCGATCTCATCACGCAGTTCTGCAGGTAACTGCTGCCTGCGCCAACGGTTACGCACAGCCACAGCAACCATGCGCTTGGCCTTTTCCTGCCCGATGATAAATTTATCCAGCTCTTCCACAATGCGTCTGGGAATCAGATCGCTCATCAACTCTCCGGCATGAAAACCCCCGCAAGGGGGAGGAAATGCCGCCTCCATATTTTCCTATGTTGGAACGCAGACAAACCTCACAAAGGCTTGCCTCACAAACAAAAGAACAGAAATGTCCAGGCACGCATATGCTGCCAAAAGTCCAAAAAGAAAAAGACGCCTTACAACGCGTGCAAAAAGCCCAAACCTTTGCGTGTAAAACAGCAACTGTCCTTCCTCAGAAAAGGACAGCTCACCGGCAAAATGTTGAAAACCCACCTACTTTACTGACATCGGTCCAAAAAATCAAGAAAACCCCCGTGTAACCGGCCTATCACCGATTCTTCTCAAAAGAGGCCATAAGAGCTTCCAAGCTTAGCCTTGAAGAATTCTTGTTGTATACATCACAAAGCCCAAGAACAAGCAGACAGAATGTCGAAGCGGAGACGTAAAAAATAACATGTACATGCTCTGCCAATGCCCTCTGTAAAGGGCTCGCAGCACTTACGTATGAAAAGAAGATTCCGAACTCAAAGCGTAAACATCACGTTTTCGACAAGAACAAAGAAGGACTCCGATCAGATGATCAGAGTCCTTCGAAGATATTCCGCAAAAACGGCAATGTTTACTTAAAGGCTTTCTCAAAATTGGGCACGACCTGCTTTTTACGGCTCATCACGCCGTCAAGCCAGACACTGTTGCCCTGAGGCTTGGCACCAAAGGCTTTTTCCACCACGGAAGGATCATCGGAAGCGATGAGCATTTCAGAGCCTTCTTTCATGATGTCGGTCAGGAGCAGGAAGACACTGTGACGGCCGCCTTCAGCCTTCACTTTTTCGATTTCAGCCTGCAAACCAGCCTTCACCTTGTCCAGAATGGAGAGGTCCACAACTTCCAGCTGGCCAATGCCGACCTTATTGCCATTCATATTAAAGTCTTTGTAGTCACGGTTGACCAGATCACGCATGGGGGTGCCGTCAACAGCGCTCTTCACCTTGAACATCTCAATGCCCAGAGCTTCCACGTCGTTCACGCCGGCGATCTTGGCCAGTTTGGCAACAGCTTTCTTGTCAGCTTCAGTGCAGGTGGGTGACTTGAAGATCACGGTGTCAGAAAGGATGGCGCAGAGCATGCCGCCAGCCAAACCGCGGGGGATTTCAACACCGTAGAATTCATACATGCTGGTCAGAACAGTCGCGGTGCAGCCAACGGGCCAAATCCAGCATTCCAGGGGGCTTGAGGTGGTCACATCACCGAGTTTGTGATGGTCAACAATACCCTTAACCGTGGCGTCTGCAAGACCAGCAGGAGCCTGGGCCAGATCAGAATAGTCCACTAAAAAGACTTCCTTTCCGGCAACGTCTTTCACCACTTCAGGAGCGGTCAGACCAAATTTTTCCAAAACGAATTTGCTCTCAGGGGTGGGATCACCCTGAGCACAGGCTTTAACGTCAAAGCCACGTTTTTTGTAGAGTTCGCAGGCGGCGATAGCGGAAATGATGCTATCGGTATCAGGATTCATATGACCGAGAACCAGTGCAGACATGACCTCATCCTCCAGTTTAGAAAAAAGACACCATCACCAGTTGGTGCACCTCAAAAAAACTTGTTCTTTTTAGCACAAAGTTTTTTTCCTGCCAAGCATTCCGCGCCAAGGAAAAAACAGGACTGAAAAAAAGGCCGCAGTCAAGGCTTTCTGCCCCACTGCGGCCGCCCCACAGCTCTCTGAAATAAGTCTCAGGATTTAGATAAAGCCGCATTTCCAGACAAGACGGCCTTCCATGAAAAAGTTCTCAGGCAGCGGCGAAAAGGGAATGTGGTCACTTTTATCCAGAGGATTACAGAGCAGACGCGTATAATCATTCACGCCAGTGGCAAAGACTTCAGCCACCCGGGGATAAATGCAGCCGTCGCGCTCACGTACCATATAGATGTGGTGCGTCATGAAGACCACATGTTCCGGAAGGCGACTGGCCAGAACCACGTCATTCCGGTTGAAACCGTAGGTGGAGAGACTGTTATCGGCAAGCTTAAAGACCGACACATTCTCGACGTTTGTAAAATTATCCTCAAACCAGCCGTTCTGAAACCAGAAACGCTCACTGGACACAGTTCCATCGCTGAGCTGCAGACAAACGGGGAAAGGGAGATCCTTGGAGGAGACACCGTGGTTTTTCTTCCAGTCTCGTGCGTAGGACAGAAGCATCATATAATCGAGGTGAAGACATTCACAGAGCCTGTCGAGGGTTCCATCGGGAACCTTGTTCTTAAACCCGTAAAAAAGCTTCTGCATCGTTTCGGCATCTAACCCCACCAACTCCTGAATGGTCGCGTAGTCCATATGGCGTGCCAGATTGCAGTAGCGCAATATCAGGCAAACGTCGGACATCTTACGATCAAATTGAATTTTCCCTGCTTTTTTGCTGGGCTTCATTATATTTTTTGAAATGTTTTCCTCAGTCATGGGGTTCCTTCCTCGAAAAAACGGTTCTTTGCAGAGAAGAACAAAAGTCTTCATAAAAAAAAACGACAAGAGCAAGGCCGACCAGCCCCGTAGTCTCCCTGAGCTCTTAAGGCATACGATGTTCTTTGCCAGAGTATGCTAAACATGTCAAGAAAAATCTGTACATTTCAAAATATTTCTATGAAATTCAAGAATACGCAGGTAAACACAAAAAAAATAGGTTTTTTTAAAATTTAACAAAAATTATCGCTTTTTATGACCATTTTTCTCCTGTTCCACAGCCATGACGGCAAAATTCTCCCCTCCTCTTCAGCTGACATCGCTCCGAGTCTTGCACAAGCCAACAAGAAACCTCTTTGAAGTACCCTTGCGCTCATGGGTGCAAAAAAAATTTTTTCTCTTGAGATCTGAGCCCGTAGAGCCAATTTCAAGGAGTTTCAGGCACGTGCGGGAACTTTGAGATTGAATTTCATGTTGCACTTTTTTTTGAAATGTGAAATCATTTTTCATTGCAAGTTCACTGAGACCTGTGATTGTTTCCGTTTCCGCATGAGAGAGAACGATTCCATTTTCACACAGAACGCCATCTTTCATCGTACGTTATGTTCTTTTCTGGAGGACTGTCATGAATAAAAGCATCAATCTGAGAGAGCTCCCTGTGGGCAAAAAGGCCAAGATTCTCACCGTGGAAGCCCGTGGCGAAATGAATCGTCGCATCCGCGACATGGGTCTCATTCCCGGCTCAACGGTTTCTATTGTGGGCAAGGCGCCTTTGAGGGATCCTGTGGCCGTACGGCTTTCTGGCGTGACCATTTCTTTGCGAAACAGCGAAGCTGATTTCATCAAAGTAGAAACGCTCTAATATCCTCATCTTTTTTTCTTCCTGGCACACATCAGCTCAAGGTGTGAGTATAAGCATTCTTTAGTAAGGAGTCCCTGGTGAGTTCCCAAGACATTGCAATGAGCGCAGACGCTGGCAAAACACTGCGCATTGCCCTGGCTGGTAATCCCAACTGCGGCAAAACCACCGTTTTCAACGGCTATACCGGTGCCCGCCAGCATGTGGGCAATTATCCCGGTGTGACAGTTGACCGCAAAGAAGGTGATGTTTCTTTTAACAATAAGCGCATCACTCTGGTCGATCTGCCTGGCACCTATTCTCTCACGGCCTATTCCATGGAAGAAATCGTGGCCCGTCGTGAGCTCTCCTCCAATAACGTCCAAGCCGTCATTGATGTCGCCGAAGCATCTGCTCTTGAACGCAATCTGCTGCTCACCGTACAGATGCTGGAAATGGGTATGCCTGTTGTGCTCGGCTGCAATATGATGGATGAAGCCAAGGCTGGCGGCATTTCCATTAATATGGAAAAGCTCTCCAGCGCCCTGTCCATTCCCGTTTTTCCCATGACCGCACGTTCAGGCCAGGGACTGAAGGAAGTGCTAGGCGCCGCTGTGGAGATGGCCGACAAAGGCATGCGTGAACCGCTCAGACTGAGCTACGGCAGCGATGTGGATCCAGCCCTGAAAAAAATGGAAGATATTGCCAGCCAGGCCAAACTGCTTGCCGGCAAGTATCATCCTTACTATGTAGCGCTCAAACTCATGGAGCGCGACGTGGACATGCTTGAAGAGGCCAAGGCGGCAGACGCTGCGACCACAGCCAAACTGCAGGCCATTGCCGACCAAACCTTTGAGCATGTGCGCTCGACCCTTGGTACCAATATGGAAAGCGTGATCACCGACCACCGTTACGGCTTCATCCGCGGAGCCTTAGGTGATGGTGTACTTACCCAGGACCCGACCAAAGACCGTCTGGCTTTTTCTGACAAACTGGACGCCGTTCTGACCAATATCTTCTTTGGTCCTGTCATCATGCTCGCCGTACTCTACCTGATGTACCAGTTCACCATTGAAATCGGCGCCTACCCCCAGGGCTGGGTGGAAGACGGACTGGCAGCTCTGGGTGACTGGGTTGGTGAAAATATGCAGGATGGCGCCCTCAAGTCTCTGGTTGTGGACGGCATCATCAATGGTGTGGGTGGCGTGCTGAGTTTTGTGCCGCTCATTGTCATCATGTTCTCCCTGCTCTCCTTCCTTGAGGACTGCGGCTATATGGCACGTATGGCCTATATGATGGACCGCATCTTCCGCATGTTCGGCCTGCACGGCGCCTCTGTCATGCCCTACTGCGTAAGTGGCGGTATTGCCGGTGGCTGCGCCATTCCCGGTGCCATGGCCACCCGCACCCTGCGCAGCCGCAAGGAAAAAATGGCCACACTGCTGACACTGCCCTATATGACCTGCGGTGCCAAATGGCCTGTTTTCCTTTTGCTTTCCACAGCCTTCTTTGGTACGGAAGACGCCCCCAAGATCATGTTCATCATGACCCTTGTCGGCTGGGCTATGGCTCTGATTGTGGCCAGACTGCTGCGCTCAACCATCGTCAAAGGCGATCCCACCCCCTTTGTCATGGAACTGCCCCCCTATCGTTTTCCCACTCTCTTCAGCGTGCTTCTGCACTGCTGGGAACGTGCCTGGATGTATATGAAGAAGGCCGGTACCGTGCTTCTGGCCATCTCCATTGTACTCTGGGCCATGATGAAGTTCCCGGAATTACCTGAAAATCTCTCCGCTCCTCTCGAGCAGAAAATCGAGGAAGCTCAGAAGGTCGTGGACGGGCTTGCCGCCAACGCCTCGGAAGAAGAACGCGGCAAAGCTGAAGAAGCCCTGGCTGAAGCACAGAACACCTTAAGTGAAGAAGAACTGGCCTATTCCGTGGCCGGTCGTCTGGGTAAGGCTGTGGAACCCTTCCTGGCACCTCTTGGCTATGACTGGCGCACCGACATTGCTCTGATTGCCGGTGTGGCTGCCAAGGAAGCCGTTGTCGGCACCCTGGGTACAGCCTGGTCACTGGGTGAAATCGAAGACGCCGAAGACGAAGAAGCCACCAAGAGCCTTAGTGACCGTTTGAAGGAAGCGCCCAACTGGTCCAAAGCGACAGCGCTGTCTCTGATGCTCTTTGTCCTGCTCTACTCACCCTGCTTTGTGGCTCTAGTGGTCATCAAGCAGGAAGCAGGCGGCTGGAAGTGGCTCTTCTTCAGTATCTTCTTTAATACTGCTCTGGCCTACCTTGTGGCCTGGGCCGGCTACCGTATTGGCCTCTCCATGTGGCCAGTCTAGCCACGTAAGCTACGCTCCTTGAGACCCTGCGGCAACGCAGGGTCTTTTTTTTGAGAGAGATGACATCTTCAAAATGCGTCCAGCTACCCCCTAAAAAGACATGAATCCATGTGCTGTGTTGGCGCCCCCATGTTTACTGGTAAACAACAGGTCTATGGGACTTCCTGCCAGACATTTTCCTCGGTTGCGCGGCAATCTTTCCTGCTAAATCCTGATTTGTCTGCCAGCAGCATGGGTGACGCAACAGCCGTTCTGTTTTACCTGCGACAGTTTTCCCAAAAATCATCCAACCGTATATATGTTGCGTTAATAGCTGCGCGACGGCGATAAACTTGACTTTGTCAATCTGCCAGATAGAAAGAAGGTACTAAATCGTGGTCCTGTATTTGCTGCCATATCGACAACCTATTTTCCTCTCCTGATTGATATATTCCTTGATTTCATCAAGCGTATTTGTTTCCAAACATTCTTTGTACAACTGGGTTTCGGCATACATAAAATCATTGTTTTCGGGATAATTGTACCCAGCACTTCCTACAGATTCATGGTGTTGTGATTTCAAACAGTGATCCCACCATAGGATGGATGAAATACGATAGCCTTCAGCATAAAGAAGATCAAGAAAACCTTCCCAATCCTTGAAAAGGTATTCTGAACAGAAGGCATGATTATCTATATAGTTCTGTATTCTCTGATTTATCATCTTTGTACTCACAAATACCTTCATTGAACGTTTGTTCATCTTTACCTATGGTTGTTGCGGTAATGTCTGCGGGACACCGATAAACTAGAATTTATAGCGTTAAGCTGGGATCAGCCCCGTACCATGTTTCGACTCCACGATTTTTAATGTCATCTATCGGATCATCCCATCCAACATTATCTATCCAGGAAATTCCAAAAACATATTCTTGTATTTTTGTGTCAGACTTGATGTGAAATGACATTCCATTTTCCAGGTAACCAACATCATAATCATATTTATCAGAGATTCTTACATCACCTATATAGTATGCCTCGCATTCAAGTCCAATGGACAATTTAAACCTACGGTCGTTATAAAAGCTTTGGCATTCCAGCCGCTCACCGCTTTCCGGAGTTCTTTTATATGAACAATCAGACTGGAAGACACACGCTATGGTATGTTCCTCACCGTCAGGAGCAAACTGAACAGTAATCCGGTATCTTCCCAAAACATGCGGGCATAACACATCCAGTTTTCTGCCTTCTTCTGCAGAGAAAGAGGTTGTTTTTCCGTCTGTCAGTATTTTTATTTCTCCAAACGGAGTTATGAGTTTTTCCATCCTTTTTCACCATAAGCTCAAAGTTAACGGAATCCATCCTTTGCAAGCTTTGCGGCATAGAAGAAATCCATGTTTTCACGCCCGCTGTCAAGCGCTGCGGATAATACCCGGCAGAAGCATGCTTCATTGTATTCCTTATCGTAATCTTTCCCGAAATTTGTTTTAACTGTTGTGCCAGCAGAAAATGCTTTCACAAGATCTTCCGTATTATACGCATTATGCAGAGTACAAACACATTCATCGCCTCTCCATAAATATAAACAGGGTTCATACGGATGAGACCACAATCGATATGTTTCGCCCTTATAAGCGTATGTCACTTCATCTGGACTCAGATTTAGCGATCCGAAATCTTTTTCCATGCATTATTTCCCTAACAAATCCCAATTTGCCTGCCAGCAGCATGGGTGACGCGACAGCCGTTCTGTTTCCCCTGCGACAGTTTTCCCAAAAATCATCCAACTGGATAAACTGGAATTTACCGGACTCCGTTCCATTATTGCCAAAAACCCTGCGGTTTTTTTACATCCACAGGAATAATCACTTCGCAGGTCTGGTCTTTATGCAAGGCATCAGGTGTTCCTCTTAACCGCCAGTAATTCTTCCAGTATTCCCACCACTTCCTTGACAACGGCTCGATTTCTTCTTCCAATATCGAAGCATTTTTACTCACGACTTCAATCCGGTCACCACCGGCAACGACTCCTGTATCTCCACTCTTTACAGCAATAAGATGCTTTGCACCTGTCAGGGTATCCATGACGTCAAACGATGTTATGGGCTTCCGGTTTCTATACCCGTCATACACTTCCCGCGCATATTCGGGATTATCGAATTCCAGTTCATATCCATCGCATTCAAATGCAGCTATCTCATCATCATAGAATCTCTCATACCAGGGTTTTGCTGCGTCTTCATACAGGTCGTCCAAAAATACAATAAATACATTGCCAAAGAACCGGATCGCGATCACATCCATAGTGTGGCTATCCTTCTCAGCTTTTGACTCATCGTATAGCTGCACACCGCAAAATTCCAGTTGCAGCATGTCTTTCTCCATATGCCACCATTGCCAGGCGCCTGCGTCAGAGATGGCATCAGCCAATATATCCAAAGCTTTTTTATTCATGATTCCTCCCCCCACAAATCCCGATTTACCTGCCAGCAGCATGGGTGACGCGACAGCCGTTCTGTTTCTCCTGCGACAGTTTTCCCAAAAATCATCCAACCGGGTTGGATCATTCGTTGGACAATTCAACGCTCACAGCCGATGCCACCCTTCATCGGATTTCTGACATGCTCATCCAACAAACCGGCCTCTCACTACAAGGGCTATAGGCCGTACCCCTCTGGGGGGGCAAAGGTGCTTGCCCAAAACAACAACGTTCCATCACATCTACCCTGGATCAACACGTTTCTTAAACACAGCCAAAATCAATACTTGTCGCTTGCACAGCCAATTATTCGACTTCTACAATCTTTACTTTCGTAATCTCACGTAATTCACTATTGATCACCATCACAACTCGCGTACACTTTCTCCTTCCTGATCCATATTTTCTTTGTTTTATTTGTGCGATCCCTTCTTCTAAAACCACATTATCTTTTTGTGAAGATGTACTTCTTTTGAATTCTATACAAATTTTTGTCTTTTTTGTTGCTAATTCTAAATCAGAAAAACCACAAGCATTTGGATTTTCACGTGTTTTATCAACGAGACCATCAGGTATCATAATAAATATTATGTCTCTTAAAGCATTCTCATTTTTAAAATCATTTGAATTTGGAGAAATTGATTCTATTAAAATAGATGAAAATAACTTAGCAATATCATCAATACATAAATTATCTAACATTTTAGGTAGGTTTAGTAAATTATTTTTTATATCATTACTAATGTTTGTATTCTGAGCATGCATTAACAATAAAATAAGGGAATCAGACACTTCAGCATTTGGTAATGCTAAACAAATTTCAAATAAATTTAACTTTCTAAGTGTAAAATAACCTGTCTGCAATAATAAAATAGAAATATGAATATTGTCTATACTTGTTTTAATTTGTAAATCGCTCTTTTTAAAAACTTCAACATAGTTATTATCATTAAAAATATCTAATAGCTCATTTTTATCTAGCAATCTTGAAGTAGAATTAGTATTTCCCTTTAAATAATTCATAAGTATACTAGGTGTCCCCCCCACTCATATACCAATAATTCTTAAATCCTTGGGTAGGATTTAAAATAAAATTTAAGAAAGACCATGGATTATACACTGTCTCCTGCGATTCTACTGAAAATTGATATCCATCATAAAAAGATTTTAACCTAGAATACACAGATTTTTCAGATATTCCTAAAACTTTTGCTGCATTTTTTATATATACATTGTAATATTTATGTATTTCACAATCTGTTAAGCCTAATAATGATGAATACTTACTATCATAAGTTATATCTGTCAAAAAATTAATATCTGAAAACAAACTAACATGTGCAATCTTGGTAATACCAGTAATAAAAATAAATCTTATTTTATATAAACAGCTCTTTATTACGTCAAAGAAAGATCTCATATACTGAAGAATTTGACTTTGTAACAATTCATTTTCAAAAGTATGTGTAATGGGCGAATCATATTCATCTATTAAAACAACTATTTTAGACTCTTTAATATTATCAAGAAATAAAGAAAGCAATAAATGTGGAGTAATATTTTTTGGTATATCTAAATTCTTTAAATATGGAAATTGTTTGTAAAATTTTAAAATAATATCATTACAAAAATCATTAGTAAAAACATCAATAGAAACTCTTGCATATGATGAAAATGTCAGCATAATTACTGGATATTCATATTGATCTTGCCATTCATTTTCTATATCAAGACCTTTAAAATCTTTAACACCATGCGAAAATAACGATGCGAACGTTGATGCCAATAATGTCTTACCAAATCTTCTTGGGCGTGAAAGAAAAATAGGCGTTGTCAATTTTGCAAGGCTTGCAATGAGTGAAGTTTTATCAACATAAATTTTGTTCTCATCCCTTAAAGTCTTAAAATTTTGTATTGGTAATGATATTCTATTGAGATCAACTTTCGATATATTCAAACTGTTCATATGACACCACATTTTATGAGGAGTTATTAGGACTTGTTAAGCGTATAGAGAAGAGAAAATACTATTATAGTTTTCAGCTATCACTATCCTTATGTGTAGGTCTGACAACATTTTTCAGAAATTGTGGGAATCATAGAGGTAACGTGTTCTTGCTCTTGTTGAAGCCGAGGTTGGTGCACGTTGCCTTATGCAACTGAACGAGACGGCACGACTGCGAGCTGATTGGAACGTGTGTCAGCGGCGTCCTGCAAAAAAGGTGCTTTCCGTTGAATATAGGGCACTTATCTGACAATGCAAAGCACTTTTCATTCCGTTTCCGTCAGAAGCTCCGCCTCTAGTATTATGTATAAAATGCATATAAAGTCATTCAATATAAATATTTGTCATAATTCATGCGTTGGCGTACAAGACCATCAAAACCTATGCCGAGCTCCATTGCGTCACAGTTCTTGGTATTCAGACCAACGCGAAGTGAGCTTGCTGCTTCAGTTTTCAGGTCCTCTGCAGACCGTACACCATCGCTAAGGAGCGTATCATGCGTTATGACACCCATTACACGCAGGGTCAAAAAGTCAGCTTCAAAAAATATGATCTTACCATTGCAGCCCTGCTTTTTCTTCCCAAGACATTCGATGCCCAGAAGAAGTATCCAGCCATTGTGGTGACACATCCTGGAGGTGGCGTGAAGGAGCAGTGTTCGTCTCTGTATGCCTGGCACCTGTCACAGGCCGGATATATTGCCTTAGCTTTTGATGCCTCACATCAGGGCGAAAGCGAAGGCCTGCCGCGTCTGCTTGAAGATCCCTTCTCACGGGTTGAGGACATCCGCTCTGCCGTAGATTATCTCATGACACTGAGCTATGTGGATGAAACAAAAATCGCAGCCATGGGCATCTGTGCCGGAGCAGGCTATACCATGAGCGCAGTACAAACCGACATACGCATTAAGGCCGCTTGCGGCATCAGCACCTGGGATGTGGGTGACAGCGCGAAAAACGGCTTTCCCGGCGTGCATATCGAAAATTTTCAGCAGAAACTTCTTGAAGAAGTGGCAAAAGCACGTACCAGTGAAATCCGTGGAGGAGAAGCAGCCTACTGGAAATATGTTCCAGACAGCCCTCAGGAAATTGATGAAAACACCTCTGTCATCCAGAAAGAAGCCTTTGAATACTACCGCACGGAGCGCTGCCAATACCCGACCTCGGTCAACAGATATCTCGTCTCAAGCAATGACAAGCTCGCGGCTTTTGACGCCTTTGCCCATCTCGACACGGTGTCCCCTCGCCCCATTCTTCTTATCGTGGGAAGCCTGGCAGACACCATTTATTTCAGTGATGCGGCCTTTGCCAAGGCCAGACAGCCCAAGGAGCTTTATCGCATTGAGGGCGCAACGCATGTCGACCTCTACGACAACCCCGTCTTTGTTGCCGCTGTGGTCGAAAAACTCCTTTCCTTCTTTGGCCAATACCTCGGCTAGAAGCAAACACACAGATTTCCGGAGTCACCATGGACCTAACCCAGTTTCTTGCGATCATGGACAGCGGTCAAACCGTCAAGGCCAATTCTGAAGCCCATCTTTTCATGCACGAGGCTTCACAAAAGGCACTCCAACTCACAACGCGTCTCAATAACCAATACCACAGTCCAGAAGAGATTTTGGCCATCTTCCGAGAGCTGACAGGGCGTCCTATCGATCCCAGCTTTCGCATGTTTCCGCCCTTCTATACCGATTGCGGCAAAAACATCCACATTGGCAAAGATGTCTTCATCAATGCCTGCTGCTGTTTTCAGGATCAGGGAGGCATTACCATTGGGGACGGCGCACTCATCGGTCACGGGGTCACACTGGCTACCCTCAACCATGGTGAACTTGCCGCCAATCGCGGAGATCTGACACCTGCGCCCATTGTCATCGGCAAAAACGCCTGGCTTGGCGCCAGAGTGACTGTTGTGCCTGGCGTAAGCATTGGCGAGGGGGCCATTGTTGCGGCAGGGGCTGTCGTCACTCGGGATGTTGCGCCCATGACTGTTGTCGGCGGCGTTCCGGCAAGAAAGCTGCGTGATGTTCGCAGCTAGGCGAAGCTCGCAGAAAACAAAGCGCAAAAAAAAGCCGCCCGGTAAGGACGGCTTTTTTTTGCGCTTACTACCTTGCGCAGATTATGCGCTAAACGGTTTGACATCCGCCACGGCTTCCTTGACTTCAATAGGCTTTCCGCCATGATCCAGGTCAAGCAGACGATAGCGGTCATTGCCCATGCCAAGTTCCTTCATATAGCTCAGCTGCCTAAAACCATGACGCGAACTCATACGCTCAGCCAAGGCTGCCCGATCTTTTGCTGAAAGCGCCATGACCAGATCCACAGAGGCCTGATCAGCAGCAAGAATATCCAGAGAGGCCACAATACCGATATTGGGGGTAACCACAGGTGCCGCGGCAACGCCTTCGCAATCGCAGGAAACCGACATATTGCGCAGGACATTGATAAAGGCGATTTTTGTCGCAAAATGATCCACCACGGATTTGGTCGACTCAGTCATACGCTCCATAAATTCTTCGCCACTGATGCTCCACTGCCCCTCGCCCTTACGCGTGTGAATCATGGCCTTGCCGATACGGCCATCTGCGCAGCCAATGCCAATGTTTTTATCGCTGCCGCCAAAGCCGCCCATAACATGGCCTTTGAAATGGGTCAGCGCAAGCAAGGAATCATAGGCAAGCAGACCTTTGCCAACGCTCATTTCTGTAAACCATTTGCCGCCTTTCACAGGCAGCATGGCAGTTCCATGTTCGTCCAGAATATCGACGGGCGCAAAGGTCCACCCATTGACCTTGAGTGTCTTACGGTGCTGCTCTGTGGTATAGCGGTCACCTTCATAATAGGCATTGGTTTCCACAATGCTTGCCCCTGGCAGATTCTGTTCAATCAATGCCTTGACCCAGGGTCTCGGAATAATGTTGGGACCATTTTTTTCACCGGTATGCAGTTTAATGGCAACCTTGCCAGATAACGCAGAGGCCACTTTGGCAAAGATAGTTTGCAGGCCTTGTGCGGAAAGATCACGGGTAAACCAGACATCCGACTCTGCCCCTTTGCGCTCGGCATAGGGAAGATAGCGCTCACCGCCCGTTCCGGGCTGAACAGCGTTCGACTTCATAGGCGCAGCTCCTTGTGAAGGCTCTGGCAAGAGATCCACGGTGACCGCTCCCAAAGTTGCTGCGGTCACGCCTTTGACAAAATTGCGGCGGGAAATACTCATCGGCAATTCAGCGTAAAAACCCCGTCATCATGACGGGGAGGCCGCTGCCTCCATTGCTTTTTTGATGTTGGTTGGAATAGCCAGTATTCTTTGCATCAGCCAGCACGATTCCTGGACAAAACCTATTTCAAGGCTCCATATGCAGCAGCATCGACCGGTTCTAGCCATTCGGTATACACTCCCTCGCCTTGCTTCATCAAGGCAACATGCTGAAAGCTTGTGTTAGGTGCCGCGCCATGCCAATGCTTGACACCAGCAGGGATGGTTACCGTTTGTCCGGGAAGAAGAAGTTTGGGAGTATCCCCCCAAAGCTGATAATAACCGCGTCCGGCCTCAGCAATAAGAACCTGACAGGTATTGTGGTGAATGTGCCAGAAGGTATGAGCGCCATGGGCAAAGGTCACATTATGCACAGGGAAGCTCTTATCACTGGACAAATTCGCCAAATAGCTCTGGCCCGTGAAATACTTGGCATAGGCGTCGTTTGTCATGCCAATGGGTTGAACGGCACCTCCTATCGCTTTCAACTCCTTGATAATAGCTTTGCTTTCCTGAGGTGTCACTTCGGCAGATAAGGCCGGAACAGCAATCAGGAGGCACAACAGGGTCAGAAGTATTTGCCTATAAAGACGACACATAGATTTCTCCTTTTTGATACCTAAATTCCGCAAAAAATTCTAGTTCTTAACATCTGAAGCTTTCGCGCAGACAGTTAAGCCGTTCTCGACCCCTAACAAGCTTAGCAGCGCTCTCCGAGGCTGCGGCTAGCCTGCAGAACGTCAGGTCGTTTTTGGATATCACCAGCTGCCGTCACGCCTGTGCCGCGCACAACGCCCGCAAGGCGGCTCTTGGGAAAACAGGCAATCCACCCCTCAAGATCACTGACCGCTCCGTCCATGGCTTTGGGATCGTCTTCGGCAGCTGAGGCCAGAAGATAGACATCTCGAAAGGCATAGTCAGCGGGGAAAAGCGGGTTGGCCCGGTCAAGCAACGTCTTGAGCTGTCCACACACAGCATAGTAGTACACAGGCGTGGCAAAACAGACGACATCTGCGTGGCACATGTCCTGGACAATCGTCCAGGCATCGTCCTGCTGCACGCAGCGCAGCGTCTTCTGACAGCTCAGACAGCCCTTACAGAAATTGAGCGTCTTGTCGCGCAAACTGACTTTTTTCACCACATGACCTGCTGCCCTTGCACCTTCTGCAAAGGCTTCAGCCAGGGCATCAGAGTTACTGTTTTTTCGCGGACTCGTGGAAATTATCAAAACACTCTTGGGCATAGGGAAAATCCTGTTAGGGGTGAATGGTGACGTCTATGGATTGGCTACCGACAATGCGCGCAAGGTCTGTGGGATTGTTGAGGCGGCCAAGCCTGGTGTATGGGTAGTTGGTTGCAAAACTCTTGTAAAAAAGGACCAGACAGTCTTTGCCAAAAAGCATGAGATCCCCTGCCCGCACATACCCCACAGCCTCGTCCTTGTGAGGCAAAGGCCTGGGAAGCCGGGCATACTTTTCATTGCCGTTGAGTTCCTGCATCGTCAGCGTCAGCGGCAAAAGTCCGGCAAAAGCCTGGGCTGCGGCTGTCTGCTCAAGGGTCAGAGCATAGGATGTCGATTCCAAAACGATCTGCACGGTTTCTTCTGACCTCGCAGGTCCAGCCATAAGTAAGCTGAACACAAGGGCTACGAGCAGATAACCACGGAAAAAAGCTGGCATTCTCCACCTCTCCGCAAAAAGGACACAAAGCTGCCAGACCGCCCCCCCCATCCAACGCATCTTATCTTGAGCGTCAACCCCAAACAAATACTTATCTTTTATACTTGGATATATCTTGTATGCATGGTAAACTGCCTCTCAAGGGAGGCTCCATGGATCTGCGCACGCTACGCTATTTTCTGGCAGTGACCCGAGAAGGGACTATTTCACGGGCAGCCTCAGTACTGCATCTCACACAGCCCACCCTTTCCAAGCAGATGCAGGATCTGGAAGAGGAATTGGGCGCCAACCTTTTCACCCGCGGCAAACGTGGCATTGTTCTCACTGAGGACGGTCTCTTTCTCAGACAGCGCGCCCTTGAACTGCTCGAGCTTGCCGACAAAACCATGGCGGAGTTTCAGGCTCCCAAAGGCGCCATCAGTGGTGAGGTGGTGATCGGTGGCGGCGAAACCGACGCCATGCGCATTCTTGCACGTGCCGCACAACGAGTACGGCAAAGCAATCCGCAGGTCGCATTTCGCCTATTCAGCGGCAATGCCCAGGATGTCACGGAACGTCTCGAACGGGGCCTGCTCGATTTTGGCCTTTTTGTGGAACCGGCCAGTCTCTCAGGCTATGATTTTCTCAAGTTGCCAGTCGCAGACAGATGGGGTGTCCTCACCCGTAAGGACGGACCTTTAGCTGGTCTCTCACACGCAAAAGCCAGTGATCTTGTGGGGCTGCCTCTGCTTATCTCCGATCAAAGCATGGTGACCGACGAAATTGCAGGCTGGGCTGGCAAAAATGCCTCTCACCTCAACTACGTCGTTCATTACCATCTTCTCTACAATGCCGCACTCATGGTTGAAGAAGGCCTGGGACATGCCCTCTGCCTGGATAAAATTGCCCGTACGGACAGCCAAAGTCCCCTCTGCTTTCTCCCCCTTGAGCCACGCCTTGAGGTAGGCTTAGATATTGTCTGGAAAAAATCACGACGTTTTTCCCATGCGGCTGTGGCCTTTCTGGAAAGCCTGCGGGAAGAAATCGCAGCGCAGCATGTTTGGCCTTGAGCCAAAAAAAAACCGCCCCAAGGGACGGTTAACAACGACACATCTGCAACAGCGTGTCACGCAAGCGTACAGAATACGCTCAACAAGGCACAGATCCCGAAGGACCAGCTCAAAAGCAATATCCTGTCTCCCAAGGACACAGGACGTCGCCATAGCATTTGCTGTTCGTGCCTTTGAACTTTTTTTTGAAACATTTTCCGGGCTCTGTCAACACAAACGCAGCGCCAAAAAGGGAATTCATGCTCAACGCCTTCACAAAAAAAGCCAACAGAACAACGACGGAAAATGACGCCGTCTCCTTGTATTCCACAGGCAATGACTGTCTTGATCTCTTCGCGACGATTGGTGCTCTGAGAGAAGCTGAAGAAACGATATGCATCTCACGTTTTGTCAGGGCCTACATAGAAAATGCGGATCTTGCCATGAAAATTCTTTTCTTCGCGCGTGATGTGCGCGAAGGGCTCGGTGAGCGACGCGTTTTCCGATGTCTTTTACGCTGGCTCGCCAATCATAAGCCGGAATCTGTGCGCAAAAATCTCGACGCCATTGTCGAGTTTGGACGCTATGATGACCTTCTTGAGCTTCTCGCAACGCAATGCCACGACGATATGATCGCTTTTGTCGCGAACAAACTCAACGCTGATCTTGAGGCTCTTGCCAAGGCAAAACCGGTTTCTCTTCTGGCCAAATGGCTGCCATCAGTCAATGCCTCAAGCCCCAAAACGGTTGCCTCTGCCAAAGTCCTCGCCAAAGCGCTTGGCATGAATCAGGCAAGCTACCGCAAAAAACTCTCGGCCCTACGCCAACACTTACACCTGCTTGAAAACAATCTGCGCGTTCTGGACTACAGTTTTGACTACCAGATGCAGCCATCACGGGCCTTGCTCAAATACCGCAAGGCTTTTCTGCGCCACGATAAAGAACGCTACCAGGCATTTCTCCGTGCCACATCCCAGGGGCAAGCAAGACTGAACACCTCCAATGTTCTCCCTTCAGACATCGTCACAAGCATCCTCAGCGCAGACAATCAGGCACAACCTGAAGAGCTCGCAGCGCTCAATGCAACCTGGAATGCTCTTGAGGATTTCACAAACGGCGACAATGCTCTGGTTGTCATGGATGGCTCGGCATCCATGTACGCTAGCTCCCACGTGCCGGCGGCTGTGGCCCTCTCTTTGGCCATTTACTACGCGGAGCGCAATACGGGCCTCTTCAAAGGCCATTTTATCACCTTTTCACAACATCCCCGCCTTGTCAAAATCAAGGGTGAGACTATCGTGGACAAGGTCCTCTACTGCCAAACCTTCAACGAATGCGCCAATACCAATCTCCAAAAGGTTTTTGAGCTCATTTTACAAACGGCTCTTACCCATAACAGTGCTGCGCGTGAGCTTCCAAAAACCTTATATATCATCTCCGATATGGAGTTTGATAGATGCACTGAAGATGCGGATCTGACCAATTTCGAATACGCCAAAAAGCGCTTTGAGGAGCATGGGTATACGCTGCCGCGCCTTGTGTTCTGGAATGTTGATAACCGCAATGAACAGCAGCCAGTTTCCCTCAATGAGAAAGGCGTTATCTTGATCAGTGGTTCATCGCCTATTATCTTTAAACTGCTGAAGAGTGGGAAGTTCACTCCCGTTGATTTTATGCTTGAGACGTTAGCTTCCACACGCTACGAGCATATCACAGCCTAAGCACAAGCATGCAAACTAACGCAGGCTGTCAAAGGTATTGCACTGCGCGGGATTGCCCGTATCAAAGCCCCGCTTGAACCAACTGTAGCGCTGCTCGCTTGTACCGTGGGTAAAACTGTCCGGGACAACCCTACCCTGACTTCTGCGCTGCAGACGGTCATCGCCAATGGCTGTTGCCGTACGCAGGGCTTCTTCAAGATCACCGCCTTCCAGTCTCCCAGACCTTGCGACACTATGCCCCCACACACCGGCATAGCAGTCAGCTTGCAATTCCATCAGAACCGACACCTGATTGGCACCGCGCTGGTCAAGACGAGCCTGAAGATTTCGCACCTGCTCAGCTGTTCCCACAAGGTTCTGCACATGATGACCAACTTCATGGGCGACCACATAGCCTAAGGCAAAATCGCCACCGCCCCCAAGCTTGCTCTGCATATCGTTGTAGAAGGAGAGGTCAATGTAGAGCTTGCGATCAGCCGGACAATAAAAAGGTCCCATGGCTGCCTGTCCGTAGCCGCAGGCCGTTTCGGTGGTGCCGCTGTACAGCACGAGTCTGGGGGGCTCATAGTTGCGGCCAAGCCCTCGGAAAAAGTGCTGCCAAAGGTCTTCCGTCTGCTTGAGCACAACCTTGGTAAATTCCGCAAGAGAGTCATCGCCTGAAGCCTGCGGTGCCCTCTGCTGCAGGCTTGTGGGCGCCTGTGACACACCTCCCCCAAGCAGGCCTGTCAGGTCCACGCCGTAATAGCCGGCCACCAGAACAACCAGAAGCACAAGTATTCCGGGTTTTCCTCCTACAGGGATGCGTCCCAGCGAGCGGCCGCGGCGATCTTCGACATTTTGACTGCGTTCCATATCCTGCCAGCGCATAGCACCTCTCCTTTTTTGCAGACTTCGAAGATTTTTTTTGTAGAGTCAAGCGGCCAGAGCGTCAAGCCCAAATCAGGCTCATGGCAAGACAACGCGAAAGACAAAAAAAGTCGACAAGACTCCGTTGCCGTTCCGGCAATGTCTCCCCGGCCTTGCCCCAACACGCCGTAACGCCCAGGCCGAAAGACACAGGATATGTGACCGTTCACAGTCACCTGAGCACAAGGTACAGTGAAAGACCTAGGTGACGTTGAAACGCCTGCCTTGAAAGAAAACAGCTGTGACTAGTAACGGGGATATCAGGCATACCGCGAGAATTTCCTTGCCTTTCTGCCTTTCCTGTCGCAAACTGCTCTTTGGCAACCGGGCAAACCGTGTCAGCCTGTGGAAAGCTCGTGAGACCTGGAAGCATGGTGCTTGGTTACAAGCCATACCATTCCAACAGGGGGATGTGCAGGCGAAAACCAAAATATACCTTGAGGAATCCCCCGACTTGAGGCTGGGTGTTCAAGAGGCCTGCCAAAGGCGTATCCCCATAAACACCGACAGAAGTTTCCCTGCATTTCAAAAAAAAAAAACGCGCAAGCACTGACCATTTTTCTCCAACTTCGACGTTTCCATCGGTCACTCCAGGGAGATAGTCTCCTTGCCGTAACTTCAAATAGAGGAGTTTGCGATGAAGCCTTCGATTCTCACAGCCCTTATTCTTGGGGCAGCCATGCTGATGCCCGCACTGGCGACGGCAGCCCCGCAGCAGATGCCGCGCTATAAGTACAAACTGAAAGATGTCAGGGAAGTCGACGGACGCCAGGGTGTTGCCTGCGACGGCAAATACATCTACGTCTCAGACAGCAAAAAGCTCTTCAAATACGATATGAATGGCAAACTGGTAGCCAAGAACGAAAATCCCTTTGAAGGCTACACCATTCCCTCCAACCACATCGGCGATATCGATGTCTACAATGGCGAGCTCTTTCTCGGTGCTGAAAACTTCATGGACGGTGTCGGCAAGGACATTCAGATTGCCATCCATGACGCTGAGACCCTGAAATTCAAAAGAACCTTCAAGTTTGAACCCAAGAGTGGACAGGAAGAAGTCAGCGGCATCACTGTGGATCCTGTGAAGAAGACCGTCTGGATGTGCTCATGGGTCGGTGAAGAAAGCGGCCGTTACCTCTATGAATACAGCCTGGTCAACGGTCAGTATCTGCGCAAGGTGCATCTGCAGCCTGTGCCACAGTGGGTGCAGGGTGTCTTCTACTGGCAGGGTTCCCTCTTTGTCACAGCCGACGACGGCACAGCTGATGACAATGAACCCGACGCTATCTACCGCATCGACGTCACCAGTGCCACCAGTGCCCCCGTGGTTCTCGAGAAAAAGCTGGACGAGGCCATCAAACAGGGTGAGATCGAAGGTCTGTGCGTGGATCCCTCCACAGGTGATATGCTTGTGCTCATGAATCGCGGCTCCCACATTGTGCTGGGCATGACCAAGGGCTTCTACCCTGGCTATACGCGTGAAATTCATGAAATCTATCGCTACAGCATGCATCCCAATCATGCCAAACGTCGCCCGCCTATGCCCCCCAAGCGTCCTGACGGCAAATAATCTTCATCGTTTCTGATTGCGAGGCGCACATGTGTGCGCCTCTTTTTTTGCTATGCAAGACTCCAAGCGAAAAACAACTGTGTTTGCCTTGCTACATGTGGGCCTATTTGACTTTACGACAACTTTTGACTAATTTTACCTAAAGAATATGACAAAAGGAGGTAAAGCTTTCTGCAGACAATTCTTGACGGGAGATACCGATGCTCAAATATCTGACAATGATCTTCTCCGTACTGATTGCTGTCTGCCTTGTCACCTACAGTGGTCTTATGACGACATTGGAAAGCAGCTCGGATACAAGCAACAACAGTACCAAGGAAGATTTGCCTATAGGCAGTTTTGAAGTCTGGATCTACGATTATCCCATGGCTGATGTGCAGGTACTTGTCTCAAGTCAGGTCCTTGCTATCAAAAACCGCAATCCTTTGAACATCAAAAGCATTGCCAATAATGAGCCCTGGAAGGGGCAGATAGGCACAGACAGTCAGGGACATGCCATTTTTTCCTCCTTCAGCTACGGCCTGCGCGCTGCAGCACTCACCTTGCGTGCTTATGACCGCAAATACGGCCTCAATACCCTTGAAGGGATCATCAACCGCTTCACTGAAGGCGATAAAATTCAAATTGACAAGTACATCCTCTTCCTTTCGGTGCGCCTGGGCGTGGAACCGCATCAGCGCATCAGTATCAAAAAGCATCTTCCCAATCTGCTCAGATACATGTCGCGCTATGAATGCGGAATAACCCTGCCCGAATCACTCTTCACACCCTATGACATTCTCGCAGAGATGTAAGTTATGGCCTTTGCAGGCACAATTGACGCTAAAAAGACAATGACTGTCTTTTTCAATCTTGACGAATACGCTTGCAAAGACTATCATTGCGGACTCATTCGTCCAACCCTGCTCTGTTTTCCCGGAGAGTCTATGCATCTCGTTCCCAAGGCAGATGATCCACTGTACGTGCAGAACCGTTGCCAGTGTCAGGACTGTGGTTATATTTTTCTGCGCAAAACGGGTTTCCTTTCCCGTTGTTTTTCCTTACTGTTTGGTGAGGTCTGTCCCAACTGCACAGGGAAAAAAATCATTTCTCTCGCTCAAAGCAATCCGATCAATGTCGCAAGTCCGGCCTTTTCTCCGGCTCAGCAGCTGCACCGCAGCAAAGTTGAGGAATTTTGACGTTTTTCGAAGCTAAAGGCTCAAACCTTGGCAAAAATAGCAAAGCCCCTTGCTTCTCAAGGGGCTTTTTTTAGGGAAACGCTTCTTCAAAAGCCATCTGTCCACACGTCTGGATGCTCAAATATTTGCCTGTCCTGCCATCGCCCAAAGCAAGCAGCATTCTTCGGGCGTTTTTTTACGCACGTACACGGTGTGATTGAATCTCTGGTTAGGCGTATGCCAAGGCTAGCCTCAAAAAAAACTTCAAGTAATACTTTCATTACCCCAAAAACCCAGCCATCTATTATTTCTGGGCACGCAGTGAATCAGCAAAGCGCATACAGAGCAGCGGCATAACGAGAACGGTCAAGAGCGTTGACGAACAGGCCCCGAAAATCAAGGAAATGCTCAGCCCGCCAAAGACCGGGTCTTTCACCATAATCAGGGATCCCAAAGTAATGGCCAGTGTGGTCAAAAAAATGGGCTTAAGTCGGATGCTGCCTGCTTCCAAAGCTGCCAGGCGCACGGGTCGTCCCAAGGCCACAATATCTCGCGTGAAGTCGATAATCAGAAGCGAATTGCGGACACAGACTCCGGCTAAGGCGATAATGCCAATGATGGAGGCCGCCGTAAAATCCATGCCCAAAAGCCAATGTCCCGGCAAAATACCGATAAGCCCGAGAGGAACTGCAGTCATGGCCAAAACTGGCACCAGAAACGATTGATAATAGGCCACAAGCAGAAGATAGACCAAAGCCAGCGCTGCCCCCAGGGCAATAAGCAGATCTCGGTAAATATCGAGCATCAGGCGCATTTCTCCACCCCAAAGCAGACTGTAGCCTTCCACAGTAGCAGGCGTTTCCTCCACAAGGGAAAGATTGCCTGTACGCAAATGTCCTCCGTCAGGCGTTGGCAGTCCCTGAAGGCGCTGATTGAGGTCAAGCACAGCGTAGACCTGAGCTGAGTTCCTCAGCTCGCCCCCGATATAGGTGACAAGCTCACCATTACGATGCTCGCGAGAGCGTTCCTTCACGCCCTCCTTGATACGCACAAGCGATGAGAGCGGGACAGCCTTGCCCTGTACATTGCGCAGAGTGAGCTGATCCAAATACCTTGGATCTGGCTGATGCGCTCTTGGTACAGCCACACGTAGCGGGATGGCATCCCTTTCCCCTTCCTTATGCAGACGCCCTACTTGCCAGCCGCCATAGACCCATTGCAGACTTTGCACGACAGCCGCTTCAGAGATACCAGAAAGTGCGGCCATGGTTTTGTCGGTTTGCAGGTGAAATTCCGGCACATCCACAGCTTCTGAGCTTGAGATATCCACCATGTCGTATGTCTGAGAAAAGGCCGCTTCAACCTGTTCGGCAATATGCCTAAGTCCCCTGGCGTCAGGGCCGTATATTTCAGCGCTCACCGTTGCCTGCATGGGAGGTCCCGGCGGGTCTTCCACCAGGCGCAAACGTGCGCCGGGATAGGCTTTGACAATGGCCTCAGCCTTGGGCCGCAACGCCTGCACAATCTCGATAGACGTTGCTGAACGCAGACTTTTATTGATCAAATTGACGCGAATTTCAGCAACATAGGGGCCTTCCAGCATGGCTGTACCCTGCAGCATGCTGGAAAAATCCATAACACCGCTTACCCCGACCCAGCTCTCATAGTCTGTGACCAAGGGGTCTGCAGCCAAAAGCCGCCCCAACTCGCGCACGCACTTATCGGTCTGCTCAATGGGCGTATCCTCAGGCATGGCCAAAACGATATCAAAGGTATTGCAATTATTTTTGGGTAAAAAGCCAAGGGGAACGCCAAAAACGGCGACAGGCCCGCCAACACCTGATGGCCGCAAAAATTGCCAGCCCCCCATAAGTAGCGAGCCAGAAAGGAGAAGCAACAGAAAAACGGCAAAAAGGCGTAACCGTGTTTTGCTGGCCAAAAGGAAAAGCAATATCCGCTCATAGACAGCCTGCACAAGCGAACGTCTGGGTCGCGCTTCCTTGTGGCTGGCCTTGGACATGGGCAGCAAGCGTCTGGCCATCCAGGGCACGACAAGATAGGCCACAAGCAGGGAAAAGACCATGCACAATGGCAGATTGAAGGCCAGGGGATAAAAATAGTCACCGGCCATCCCTGTCACCAAAAGGAGCGAGGTAAAAACCAGCATAATGGCCAGAGTGGCCAAATTGGTGGCATTGCCAATTTCATTGGTGGCCACAATGGCCACTTCACTTTTGTTCTCGGAAAAAGGCAAGGCGTAGTGGCGGTGAATATTTTCGAGAACCACAATGGCCGCATCCACGAGCAAGCCCATGGCAATGATCAAGGCAAAGAGCGTAATACGGTTGATACTTACGCCGCCCAGAAAATCTGCCCCCAAAGTCAGCGAAAAAATCATGGGAACAGTCGCCATGACTACACAGGCATCGCGCCAGCCAAGGAGCGGAACAAGGACAAGCCCCACAGACAGGATGGCAATGCCCAGATGGCCAAGCAAAAGGTTCACAGCCTGATTGGCCTTTTCACCATCATCACGTGTGACCACAACCAGGACATTGGCAGGCAAGAGCGTTCCCTGCATCTTTTCAAGGCGCTGTCTCAGATCTCGGGTAACCGAAACCGCATCAGCGCCTTTTTGCTTGCTGATGGCCACACTGACAGCCGGCATCTCCGATGGATGACTCGCCTGACGAGGATCAGCCTTCCCAAAGCCAAGACGGCTGACACGCGTGCGCTCCTCTAGGGAAATGCCAAGATTGATGTTTGCCACATCTCGCAAAAAAACAGGCCGATCGCCATAAACGCCGACAACCACATTCCCCACTGCTTCCGGCAAACGCAGCCAGCCGTCGGCCCAAATGCCAGTTATACGGTTGTCTTGAACGGTATCCTCAAGAAAAGCCGATTGATTAGCCGCACGCAAGGCACTGTCAAGCTCATTGAGGCTGACCTGATAGGCCTGCAGACGCAGAGGGTCAATATCTATGCGCAATTCTCGCTGCTGACCGCCACGCACCTCAACGCTTGAAACACCGTCAACGCTCTGCAGTTTCTCAGAAACCCGCCTTGCAAGCGTCAAAAGCTCGTTTTCAGCCAATTGCTCCGAGGCAAGCGTTGCCACAAAAATGGGAATGGAGTCGCTGTCCATGCCTTGCACAAGAGGCTGCCCGGCTCCATGGGGAAGATTGGCTGAAAAAGCCTGAACGCGCTCATAGATACGTGTCAGCGCATCCGCTTTCTTCTCACCGCACTCAAAAAGAACCTGCACCTGAGCTAGGCCCGCCATTGCCTTGCCCTTGGTATAATCAACACCGAGCATACCGTGGAGCAAACCCTCAAGAGGCGTCAGCAAAAGATGCTCCACCTCCTCAGGACCAGCCCCTGGCATGGGGACAGAAATCAAGGCGCCTGAGACCTGAATTTGAGGCGTTTCCTCCCGTGGCGTGAGAAAAAGCGCAATCACCCCCGTGACCAGCGACGCCACAATAAAGACGCTTGTCAGACGAGAGGCTATAAAGCAGCTGGCAAGCCAGCCCGCGGCATTGAGTTTCCTTTTAGCCGCCATGATCCACCTTCTGCGCCACAATCAGTCCATCTCTGAGACCTTCTGCTCCCAAGACGACCTGTTCTCCGACCTTGAGACCAGCCTTAACTTCAGCCATGCCTCCTTGTCTGCGCCCAAGTCTGAGCCACCGAAAGGCAACCCGTCCAGTCTCATCTGCCACAAAGACACCACTCAAACCGCCTCGCTCAACCAGAGCCTTGACCTGAACAGCCAAGACCTTACGAACGCCAAGCACGACTCTGGCTGTGCCGTACATGCCAGGCACCAGACCTTCTTGCGCATCAACTGCAACATTGACCTCAAAACGCCTGCTTGCCTCGTCAACCGCAGGAATAATACTGCGAATCCTGGCAGGCAGGTTGACGCCAGGCCTTGAGGCAAATTGCAGGGTTACCTGCGAGCTCGGGTGTATGTCAGCAAGCCTGTGTTCCGGCAGAAAAAAACGAAAGAGCAGCTTTTGACGTGCATCAAGCGTCAGGAGAGGTTCTCCTGGGACGGCCATATCCCCGGCATTCTTATGTTTGACGAGCACAACCCCATCCAGGGGACTGACTATGCTGGCATAGGACTTTTCCGCACGACTTGCGGCAAGGGCTGCCTCTGCCTGATCAAAGGCCGCCTTGGCGCTCTTCAGCCGTACATTGAGCTTGTAGAGCCTGTCGCGAGGATAGGCCCCCTGCTCCACAAGGGGCTTATAATGCTGGATATCACGCCTTGCATCGTGCAGTTCAATGCGGCTGTTTTCAAACAGTGCACGTTGCTGCTCAATAGCTGCATCCACGGAACGTGAATCCATGACCACAAGGACCTGCCCCTTGGTGACCGTTTCCCCCTCACGCACAAGAACATTGCCAACAAAGCCTGAAATGCGGGTCTTCAGGACCACCCGCTCATCGCTCACCAGAAAACCAGGCTCTTCACAAATCTCTTCAAAAGGGACAAGCCCTGCTGTTTCCAGGGGAAAAACAGGAACCGGCGCTGTGACAGTGTCAGGATGCGGCACATCGTTTGGCCAAAAGCCTTTGGCCAAAAAAGCCAGAATCACCACACAAACACACAAGATGAGACCTGGCCAACGCAAGCGTAAAGACATTGTGCACCTCTCAAAAAGCCTTCCCTATGGACGGCAAAACTCACTTCATGTCGAGACTTGCAACATGCAGCGACAAGCCCGCCATAATGCGAGCTGTGATTGCCTCGCAGTCCGTCTCATAGGAGGCATCTCGATGCAAAAGAGAAAAAAATCGGCTCATATTCACATAGCCGATGATACTGCTGACCAGCATGTCCAGGGTACTTGTCACAGCACTTTTCCTGATAAGCAGAGAAAGAGCTTTGGCAATACTGTCATAGACAGGACGCAGGGCCTTTTCCACAAAAAAGGCGGTTCTTTCGTGATTATCCGAGGACAATTCTCGGAACATCAGCCGGGTAAACACCGTATCCCGAAGCATAAAGGCAATAATGCCGCTCACCAGATGCTCAAGATAACTCTGCGGACGTTCTTCCTTGGCAGGCTTTGGAAGGACTTGGGCTACACGAGAAAAAACATCAACCAGCGTTTCCCTGTAGAGCTGTTCTTTGTCGGTAAAATGATGGTAAAGATTGGCTGGTGTCATCTGCAGGGCCTTGCCCAAATCACGCATGGAAACCGCCTCAAAGCCGCGTTCGGCAAAAAGATTGGCGGCCAAAAGCAAAATATCCTGTTTTTTGGATGAAGCACGCATAGACTCTCCTCTCGGCAATACGCTTGGAGGAAACTTACCGAACGATCGTTTACTTGTCAAGACAGTACCTCCCCCCCAAAAAAAAACGGAGCAGGAGATCGCTCTCCTGCTCCATTGCCAACACAAAAACCCTTTGTCCTATTTGGCGGCTTCAGGCATTTTCTTCAGTGTATACACAATTTCGACATCCAAATCTTTTTTTTCCTTACGCAAGAGAGTCCCGTCAGGCTGAACCGTAATGGAGTTCCAAGTCTTCCCCTCATCAACGGAAAAGGTCCACTCAGTCTCAGAGACCTGCTTATACTGCACGGGAACCTTGTTTTCCTTTTCATGGACAAGCACACCCATTTCTTTTTCCGTAAAGGAAATTTCCTTGGGCTGTAGACTCTTATAGCGGTCAATGGAGAGCTGATTCATCAAATCTGAAGCTTTGACAGAAACAACCTGCCAGCGCCCCAGCAGGGGATTGGCCCAAGCAAGGCCGCTCAGACAGAGCGCACCGCACAGCCCGAGAACAACTGCAAACATTCCTTTTTTCATCGAATATTCAGCGCGAAAACCCCGGCCTTCAGACCGAGGAGGAAACGCTGCCTCCATGATTTTCCCAACATTGTCAAAGAGCACGGAAAGATTCCGCGCCACGAGTCTCACACACATTCCAAGCGGCGAGAGTATAGAAAGATTGTCTCTTTGTGGCAAGATCCAAGCAAGAGGTGCCTGAGAGCCTTCACAAGCTCTTCCCAAATCAGTACCTTTGTCGGGCAAAATGCTCTTCTCGATGCGTCTCCATCACAGCACTCATGCCAAACGCACGGCTTCTCTTGCCGACAATTGATGGACAAGAAAACCACTCGCAACCATCCAGGTCAGCGATCTTCCCGTGGCTTCTGCCAGCTACGCAAATCAAGGCGCGATATATCTCCGTCCTGAGAAATAGCCACCGTTTTGACCAACTGATTCATAAGATGCTGGACCTTTCTGTATTCGGGATTGAAGCTAAAGCGATAACGGCCGTTAACACGTTCTGGCAGGTATTTACGGCCCATTTTCAGGGGAAGCAGGCCCTGCTCAAAGAGAAAAAGAAATAAGAGGTAAGCCTTGGTGCCGTGCAGAGCAGACGTTCGACTGGTCTTTTTGATCTCTTCAATATCCTGATCCAATTGTTCTGGGTCTTTGCCATGATGGACAAGAGCATGCTCTGCAAGAAGGTATACGGGTATTGACCCGACCCTTTTGGCACGCCAGCTGTATTCAAGATCTTCGTAACCATAGACCCCGTAACCTTCGTTCCAGAAGCCAAGTTTGGCGTGCAGGTCACGGGAAATACAGGCGCAGGCGCCATTGCAGCAATTGACTTCTTTGACAAGAGTCCCATCGGCAAGGGTTTTCAGAGTGCCTGTATGCCACGAACAAAGCTGATAACCAACGGGTCCAAAACAAGGATTATCAATGGCAAGCTTCTCAAGACGTGAGTTTTGCATTTTTTTATACACAAAAACGTCTTACCCTTGGAGCGAATCAGAAGGATCACTTTTGCGAGGACGCCCTCGTTTCCGTGTCGCTGTAATTGCCTTATCATTTTCTCGTTCTGTCGAAGACCCTCTGTT
>JAFXOX010000032.1 GCA_017528345.1 Desulfovibrio sp. | reverse complement strand
TTTCAAGCTTTTTTAGGTGGTCAGGTGAGATTTCAAGATGAATTGGTGTTCTCATGTGCTGTTGCCTCCTAACTAAGGGTGGCAACACATTAGCAGAACAAAGATCAAAATGTCTAGTCTATTAACGAACGACGTACTAGTTACCTGTTCGAATGTCATGGGGACAGGCGGCGTGAATGCCTCCCCCTCCGCATATAATTCCACAGCCTCTTGCGCGTTTGCCTGCACTTCATCCAAGGTGTCAGCAGCGCTGAAGCAGCCGGGAAAGTCCGGCAGGGTTACACCATATGCTGTTCCCTCGTTTTTATGCAAAATGGCGATGTATTTCATAACGTCATCCTTTGTGTAACGGGGTGAATCCCTTATCCAACGCACTGTAAAACCCTGTCCGGAAGGCTCAGGGAGATAAGGTGCAAGAGTTAGCATTTCTTTGCCTTTCCTGCTTTAAACTCTCTTTGGCGGCAGGGCATGCCGTGTCAGCCTGTGGAGAGATAGTGAGAGCCTTTCGGAAAGAGCGGGAAGGTTTGTAAATGTCAAATTCCCCACAGTGGAAATTTGCAAGCAAATATGCCTCTGAGTGGTCCTGTTTTCGCAGAAAGCAGCCTAGGGCTATCGATGCAAGTCTGCCTCCGCATGGAATCTTCCGAATTTAGGCTGGGGGAGGATGCCAACACTTGTTTACAATGTGATCTTCGCCTGCTTCGCAATGTTTCGGAGAGGTCCGGCGGTAAATCCTGTTTCGGGTGAGGAACGATTACTATGCGTCCATCGGGATGCCGCAACTTCATGTGACTTCCTTTTTGACTCACTTTTTCGAACCCTTCGTGGGCCAGTCTTTTGAGGACTTCTTTGCTATGCATGATGACTTTTTTACGCATTATACGCAAAAATTGTCAAACAGAGCTTGGCTTTTGCGGACTGTCTTATGCTGACAGATTGGACTCATTCGGTGTTACCTACAGCCACACTGTAGGTAACACCGGCGCAGGCAGCTGCTGACGGGAGGGGAGATTGCCGTACCAGGAGTTGTGGCAGTGAACACAACGGAAACTCCTCTCAGAGTCGTAGATCCAGAATGGACCTTATGATAGGAGCGTTGTCCGTGAGCTTCTGTTTGGGAGTCCACGCTTGGTACGCTATCTGTCAGCAGATCCAACTCCAAGGAAATACACAACGTAGGCAGAGCGAGCTGTTCCGCTTCCTGCTTGCATGTGATCCAGGCTCCCATTGCGACCTTTGGCAGAAGGTCGGGTCAAAAACTTGTGGCTCACCATCAAGACACCTGGTGATTGTGACAAAAATGGCATGTCAGACCCGAAAGGCAAGCCAAAACCAAGGTCTGCGTTGGCAATTGTGTTCATTTTTGCCCCCTCAGTGTACGCAGCTGGCTGTGTAGCCTCTTGATCTTGGCAAAAGTGTCTCGGTATGGCCATGTGCTCTCAAAAAAAATCAAGAACTTTCGTTACCTAGCTTATTTTTTGAAAAAAAAAGACAAAAAATTTGTATTTTCTTGACAAATAGCCAAGTATTCCCTATCTTCCCCTGAAGACTTTGAGGTTCTTTTGGCTTTTTTGCGGGAGAGGGTATGCGTGAATTGTCGGCAAAACGTAGGCAGACTCTGGCAAAAACCTTTATGGTTTCCATGAAGTTTTTTGGCATAGTCTGTCTTCTGCTCTTCACCCCTCACTGTTGCCTTGGGGCTGAGAGGGCATTGACCGCTGAAGAAGAGCGGCAGCTTGCCCGCTGTCTTGAGGAAAGTTTTCAGAGACCAAAGGCAAAGACCCTCGGGGTGCGTGAGGCAAGTCTCACTCACACAGCCAGAGTTTACGGTTTTCAGCGGGGTTTTGCCTGGCGTTATGGAGAGCTGTATCAAGCTTTGCAGGCCAAAAGCCAGGAATTTACCAAAATTTTTGATTTTCGCAGGCTTTTGCTGCACGGACGAATTTTACCGCCTGTCATTCGCTGGTCAGGCCCTGCCACCCGTATCGCAAGCGATGATCTGGCAAGTCATGTGGAGGCCCAGTACCAGATTGTGGCGAGGGCTCGTTTTGTGGCTGAGCCGCCTGGTCTTGAGACGTACTTTTGGGTGGATTGTGAGGTGGTTGAGCCAGAGCAAGTGTTGCTTCCCAAAGATAGCCAGGAGCGTGAGCTCTGGCAGGAGGGGCTTGTCCGTGGCTGGAAGGAGGGGAGTGCCCACGCTTTTGTGGTCTTTGAGCAGAATATGGCAAGGATTGTCGCTGATTACCGCGGTATTTTGCAGTTTCTGCGTTTGCAGGCCATGGGCCTTGTGTCGCTGCCGATTGTCGAAGAGGAGCGGCCGGCTATTCAAGTAAAGGATGAAGTTTTGGCGCTCGATGCCCAGACTTTCCGCATTCGCCTGCCTGCCCGTTTTTGTGAGGCAGGCCATGAATGAGGCATATCTCTACGAGGGTGAGCTCGCCCATACGGTTGATCAGGGCATGATGGATCGATTTCTGCTCTGGGCCTGCGAGCAGAAAGCCTCGGATGTGGTCCTGCGTGCCAATGATCCGCCCTGGATACAGGTTGAGGGGCAGTGGTATCCCTGCGCAAGGCATTTTGTGCTCTCTGCCAGTGAAACCCAGCTTTTGACCAATCTCTTTTCCGGCCAGGAGCATAAGGCCGGCAATGTCCAGCGGGGCCTTTCCGCGGATTTTGCCTACAGCGTGCGTGTGCCTGAAAAACGCGGACTTGTGCAGCGCTTCCGGGTCAATGTCACCGCAAGCAATGTCGGCCACTACCTTGTGCTGCGCGCCTTGCCACGCGATCTTCCGCGCCTTGAGGATCTTGCTCTGCCCAGGAAGCTCGTCCCGCATCTCTATCCCGAAAACGGCATGGTCTTGATTTCCGGCGTCATGGGCAGCGGCAAATCCACACTTTTGGCCGGTATGCTTCATTCAGCCATTTTGCGCCAAAGCTTTGGTGGTCTTGGCCTTGGCCGGCAGATTCTGACCCTTGAAGAACCCATTGAATTTGATTTTGCGACCATTCCCCATCATCAGCGTTCAGCACCCATTGCCCAGAGTGCTATCCCAGGCCACGTCCTTGACTGGGCAAGTGGCGTGCGTTCCATGACTCGCCGCAAAGGCGAAATGGTCATGGTCGGGGAAGCCAGGGACCTGGAAACCCTCAAAGCTCTCCTGCAGATTGTGGAGCAGGGGGTTACCTGCTATGCCACCGTGCATGCCAAGGATGTTTCCCAGACCATTACCCGTATCATCCACAGTTTTCCGGAACATGAACGGGCTGAGGCGGCAACCCTGCTCAAAGCCAATCTCCGCGTGATCCTCCATCAGCGTCTTGTGCCGCAGGCGCAGGGGAGGGGAAGAGTGGCCCTGCGCGAATACCTGGTCTTTGACGAGGCCATTCGTCTGAGTCTCTACGAAAGCCCCTATGAGGAGCTCATGACAACGGTTCGCAGCCAGCTTAGGCAAAAAGGCCATCCCCTGCTTGTGGATGCCCGTGCCAGATTTGCTGAGGGGATGATCGGGCGCGAAGTGTACGCAGCCATTTGTGAGGAGCAGCGGGACTTTTGTCAGCATTTTTCTGCACCTGATTATAATAAATTTGATGAAACATTATTGTAAGAGGAGGACGTATGGATAGCGAGATCTGGGCCATTGAGAGTCTCTGGCGTGATACGGCAAGGCCTCTGCGCTTTTTCTTCTGGGATGCACGGGTTTTGGCGTTCATGCTTATCTGGGCTGCGCATATGCGGCTTTGGACCTTTGTTCTGGCCTTTGTGGGCATGTGTTTTTTTGCCCTCATTGAATTTCTTGGCATAACGCCTATGGCTGCCTTGCGCTACGCCAAAAACTTCTGGGCAGGGAAAGCGCGGCCGTTATGCAGCTCCTATGCCGCACGCAGGAGGTGTTTATGCTAGGCCTTTTGCGTGTGGGTTTGGGAGTGCTCCTGCTTTTGTGGGCAGAAGAGGCGCCTTGTCGTTATGTGGAGCGCCTTGCAGGAGAAAGCGAAGTTTTGCCACGTCCTGGTCGGGATCTTGGGCCTTCAATACGGCAAGAAGAAGTCATCTGTGCCCAAAAGGCCTCTTTACAGGGGGATCTTGAGCTTGGGCAGGCTCTGCAGCTTATCCTTCCCAAAGGCGTGCAGGTGCGGGCCCATCCCTTTCTTCTCAAACGTCGGGTGAACATGGCGGCACGCAAGCAATCTGTCAAAAGCCTTTTGGATGAGCTTGCTGAGAAGGCCGCTTTGCACTGGCAGTGGGATACAGCGCCACAAACCCTGCTTTTCAAGGCGAGGGAAGGCCAAGCTCCCCCAAAAGAGACAATAGCCAGGCCAAGGCATGGGGCTGGTAATGTGCCCCACACGCAGCCAAAGCCTGCGGCCACAAAGGAGGCAGCCAAAAAAGAGAACGCCAACAAGGAGGCGCCTTGCACCTATCTCGTTGCCAAAGCCTGTGTGGCGGAAAGGCTTGCCGCCCAACTGGGTCTGCGTGTTCAGGACTTTTGTGCCTGGAACCATATTGGTCCGCATACCCCGCTTGGCAAGGGCTATCGTGTTTATGTGCGCAAACCCCCGGAAGGCACAGAGATTGTGGCAAATCTGCCCAGTGCCCCAGAGGGCTTTGAGGAGCGCCATGCGCACAAGATGCGTCAAAAGGCCAGGGAAAAAGAGCTCCCTCAAGCATCTTCCTTGACGAGGCGCACAACGGCTTCTCAGGCAGAGCCTTTGGCTTGCGCGTCTCACACAGCTTCCCATCCTCGCTCTGAAGCCAAAGGTATGGCTGCCAAAAGCGAGAAAGCACCTGTTTTGCCTTCCGCCAAGGCTTTAGAAGATCGTCCCCAACGCGAGCAGGATACCTTGCCAGCCCCTTTCCAACATCAGGCTAACTCAGTTTCTTCGCCAAAGCCCCTGGCAGCGCAAGAAGATGCCCTGTCATCTCAAAGGCCACATTATCGCCTGCTGCCAGGACCCTTGTCCGCACAGCTTGCCACCTGGTGCCGCCAGGCTTTGGCGGACCTTGTCTGGCGGGCGGACTGTGAACTTGAGATCGCAGCCACCCTTGATTTTGGGCAAAGCTTTGAAGAGGCCGTGCGCCATCTTTTTCGCGGTCTTGCTGCTCAGGGGCAGGGGCTGCGGGCAACCTTTTACCGGGGCAATCGAGTCCTTGAAGTGCGGGGGCAATAGATGGCTATGTCTCATAATGGCCTGCGCCTTGTTGCAGGCGTGCTTGCCCTCTCTCTTGTGGCCTGTGGCGGGCCCAAACAGGAGCATGCGGGGCTTGCCAAGGCTTCACAGGGATTTGCGCGTCTGGCTGCGCCAAAGGATGTTCGCATGCTTGAGGAAGGCTACCTGGGACTGCGACGACTGCCTATGGACGATGAGCATGCACCCATTTTGCAGACATCTGTCACCTTGCGCACGGAAGCGTCTCTTTCGGAATTGTGTGATACCCTGATGCGTCTTGTGCCCTTGCAGGTGCACCTTGTGCGTGAAGGAAAGATACCCGGGGAAAGCAATGGATCTGCTGCTGATCCCGCGCTTTTGCAACTTTTGGGGGATGAGGCAGACAGAGGTGTGGGGATGGAGCAACGTCTTTCCATCAATCATGAAGGTCCCTTTGTGGGACTCTTGGATCAGATCGCCGCTCAGTCCGGTTATGGCTGGGACTATGAACGCGCAAGCAATACTCTGACCATTGCCCGCAATATGGTCAAAACCTTTTTCCTCAAGACAGCTCCCGGCAAGATTGGCGTTACAAGCGCGCTTTCCAATGAAAGCCGTGAGCTTGCGCAAAACACCCAAACGGGCACCTTTGGGCAAAGCGAGAAGCGTACAAACACGCAACCCAGAACAAGCCAGAACTTTGCCGCAAGCCTCGCTTTTGACGTCTTTGCCGATACGGTGCGCTCCGTGCAAAGCATGCTTTCCCCGGAAGGGCACGTTGAGAGCAATGAGGCCGCAGGCAGTATCTCTGTGAGCGACCATCCAGAGCGCCTCAGGCGCATTGGCCGCTATATTTCCCAGGTCAATGAGAGCCTGAGCCGGCAGGTGGCCATGAAGGTCAATGTCTATGCCCTGGAAAGCACAGACGGCGAAGATATGAGCTTAGATCTTGCGCTCCTTCTGCCAAGCCTTGGGGAAGGGGCGATGGGGGTCGCCTCTGGAGCGCTTCCTGCCGTGCAAAGCCTTGCCGGCAGAGCCCAGGCAAGCATTTTCAACGGGCAGCTTAAGGGCTCAACGGCCATGCTCACAGCCCTTAAGCAATTTGGGCGAGCCCGGCAAATCACTTCAGCCGGCATCGTTGCCATGAACAATCAGCCGGCACCGGTTGAGGCCATTCAGAAGACAAGCTATCTCGCAGGCTCAAGTATTGAGACCCGGGAGCACAGTACAGAAACCTCGCTTTTGCCAGGTGAGGTGACCACAGGGTTCAGCATGACCATTACCCCCCATATCCTCTCCGAGCGCAAGGTTGTTTTACAGTATACCGTGCATCTCTCAACCCTTGAGGGCATGGATGCCTTTGAAAGCAGCCATGCGCGTATTCAGCTGCCCAGAGTCTCAAGCCGCGCCTTTTCGCAGCGAGCGACCTTATTGATGGGGCAGACCTTGGTTCTGGCAGGCTTTGAGCAGGCCGGAAAAGCGCAGCAAACGCGTCTGGGACTGCTCGGTCTTGGCAGGGAAAACACAGAGAGCCGCTCTCTGATCATTGTGACCATTGAGGTGGAAAATGCCGCACCTGACATTGCTGAGCAGGCGAACCATGTCGAGCCACTGCCTGCAACTCTTTGGCAAGCGCTTTCTCATGGGACTGTGCTGGTTTCCGCTTGAAGCGGGGAAGCCTGGGCGAACAATGGCCAAAAAGCTCTATGCGGGCTGCTTATGTGATGTGACAGCCTTAGCCTGCCAAGCTCTAGGCCTTGGCCAGAGCCAGGATCTTAGCCATGCGGACTCGCTCATGAGTCTTGCAGCCTGGCTTGGGGCAAGGCTTGGCGATGGTATTGTGCTTCTGCCTCTTCAGGATGAGGACAAGGAAACCTTCTACATGCTTTATGTGCGTGTCGAGGGGAGATTTCTGGCAGCCTATACCGATAGCCTCTATGGGAGCTTTGAGGAGGGAAAACGCAGAGTCAGTGAGGTGCTTGAGCTATGCCGGGGCATATCCCAAAGCCACAAGGGATCGCTTCCCAGTGTCTTTATGGCCAAGGATATCGCTCAAAGCCTGGACTATCTGCAAGGGCTTCCCCCGCCAAGCTTTCTTGAGCGTTTGTGGGGTTCATTCCGTGTCTGCACTGGCAGATTGCCGCCACAAGGCTTGTGCCAACGACTTGTGCGTTTTTGTGCCTGCCACGCGCTCTTCCTTTTTCTCTTCTTTGGGCTTGCTGGAGGCCTAGGATTCCTTTGGCCGTTCTGGCAGACAGATGTCAATCCCCAAAGCCCCCAGGCTGAGCCTGCCAGGCCGAGGCCCATGCGTAAGGAGCCCTGGAAGAGCGGGATAGCGCCTGAGATGCTCCCGCAGCTGCTGACGGCATTTGATGCGCAGCCACTGCGTTATCATGGCTGGCGTCTGACAGGCTTTGAGGTGGATATGACAGGTCTGAAAGCCGGAGATCCTCTCCCGCTTCTGCTCACCTATGGCGCATCAAAGGCTTCTGAGTATCAGGGGCTCGCAGAAAGCGACAGGATCCTGGAAGGTGGCAAAGTGCTTGTGCGCAGCCTTACGGTGAATCCTGCGCATGTTGGCTCTGCAGGGAGAAATGCCAGGCAAGCTTCCATGAGTACGGAAAGAGAAGCGCTTGAGCGAGCGCTGCTTACGCTGCAACAAAAGCTGCATATCGCAGGGCAGCTTCGCTTTGAGGAAAAACATGCTTCAGAGAGGGTTTCTCCCTGGCAGACAGGCCATTTGACCTTGCAAGGTCTTTCTTCAGCGCATTTTCCGGAGCTTGTGGAGGAGCTGCGGCATTTTCCAACGCTTGTGCTCAAAAAACTGCGCTATGCCCATGGCAAATATCGTCTTGAAGCCTGCCTCTATGCCGTACGCCATGTTGATCTGCCCATGGGCATACAGGAAAGGAGATGGTGATGATAAGACCATTTTTTCAACAGATAGAGACATATTGTGGGTTCTCAGCTTCCCTGCTTTTTGGCTGTTTCTGCCTGCTTGTTTGTGATGGCCAGAGCTGTGCGGCCGAAGAACATTTTGGCCGTCTGCGGGCTCTTGCTGAACAGGCAGACCTGCTTGAGGAGACGAAACGTGTCAGGCGTCTTGAGGCGGAAATTGCCGAGCTTGAAGCGCGCACCAGAGCGCAGAAGGAAGGAGAACATGTGCGGCAGGATCTTGAAAAGCTTGTGGAGGAGAAAATCAGGCTTTTGTGGCGCAAAGGGCAGGGGAGTGGGGCAAGAGTCCAAGGGCTTCCAAGAGTTCTTGCCATAGAGCGTGGCGCTCGCGGTAGCTTTGCCGCTTCTGTGCTTTTGCCAGATGGAGAGCGCAGGCGTGTCAGGCCTGGGGAACGCTTGGGGCCTTTGACGGTGCTCGCCATCAGCCGAGAACGCGTGCTTGTGCGCGAAGCTGGCAAAACCCGGGAGCTCGCCTTTGGACGCTAGGAGGACTTTTATGGCGCAAAAAACCTTGTTTGCAGCGCAGGGCATGCAGGAGATCTGGTCATGGCCTGCGAGAGAACAGGAAGAGGCGCTGCGCAGGATCCTCACGCCTTTTTCCGGCAAGGTCTTTGTCAGCTACGAGGAAGACGGGCGGCAATTGCATCTGTCGCGGGCGCTTTTTGACCATCTTTGGCTGGGTGAATTGCTTTTCTGGGCGCACGGGGAGGGATTGCGCATCATCTGGCATGACAGTCTGGCCTTTGAGGAGCATTTCAGCCGGGCCTCAACGCAGACGCGTCTGGAAGAAAACGCGGTCCAGCGCTACGTGGTGGGGCTTTTTGAAACAGCCTATGCCCGAAAGGCCCAGGATATCCACATCATCCATACCGGCCGATCCACCCTGATTCGTATGCGTATTCTGGGGGATCTTGTGGACTACGCGCAGAAAGATGCGGTTTTTGGCGAACAGATGATGGCGCTGCTCTATAACTGTTTTGCCCAGCAGACGGGCAGGGCCGTCTTCAGCCACCTTCTGCGTTTGGACGGGCGCATCATCAACCCTGAGGTTTTGCCGGCCAATGTCTTTGCGGTTCGCCTGCACGCTGAGCCCATTCAAACCAATGCCCGGGACTCTGGCCTGCTCATGACCCTGCGTTTGCTCTATGACATCACAGAGGCATGGGGAAGCCTGCGTGAGCGCCTGACACGTCTTGGCTTTTTGCCCGAGCAGACTGTCCAGATGGAAGAGCTCGTGCACAGGGATGGCCTTGCCCTGGTCTGTGGCGCAACCGGACACGGCAAATCGACGGTGTTAAAGCATATTTTTGAATCCATGGTGGCTAGTATGCCCGAAAAAAGCTATCTGAGCGTGGAGGATCCGCCGGAATACCGCATTGTCGGCGTCAATCAGATTCAGGTGCAGACTGAGGCGGTCAAAGGCAAAAGCCGGGCAGACAGCTACAGGGAGGCCCTGGCCGGAGCGCTGCGCTCAGATCCCGATGTCCTGATGATCGGAGAAATCCGCTATGCTGAAGCAGCTCAGGCGGCCGTCACCTGTGCTCTTTCAGGCCATGCTGTCTGGGCGACATTGCACGCTGAAAATACGTTTGCCTGTATCACGCGCCTTGAGAGTCTGCTCGAGGAACTTGGGAAGCGACGAGCCAGGGAGTGGCTTCTCAATCCAGGCGTGCTCAGTGGCCTCTGCCATCTGCGCCTTTTGCCTGTCCTTTGCCCAGCGTGCAAAATACGGGGATCTCTCGCCCTTCGCAGGAAAAGCCTAGGTATCCATGAAGATAGCAGGGCAAGCCTGCTTCGCGCCAAAAATGTCCTTGGCCGGGGCTTTTCCCGCGTTTGCGTACGCGGCCCTGGCTGCGCAGACTGTCAGGGCAGAGGCATTGTCTCCATGACTCTTGCCGCAGAAGTTGTGGTTGTGAGTGCTCAGTTGCGTGCAGCGCTTTTGCACGGCGAGCTTATGCTTGCCCAAAGCATTGCCAGAAATGCCGGTTTTCAGAGCGCCTGGGAGGTGGCTTTGCAGAAAATTGCGCAGGGTCTTGTGGATCCCCGGGATGCGGAAAGACGCTTGGGGTCGCGCATTTCTCTGTAATGGGGCTGCCTAGGCATGCGCTGTAGGCAATTTTCGATAGCTTTTGTCTCGGCAAGGCTACGCTCTTATCCTTGGGAAAGGTGATGTATGAAGCAACTTGGGAGACTATTTGCTTGGACTAAACGAGCTTGCAAACGTTGATCTCCCAAGGCGTGTATGGGAAGCAAAGCTGAGGGGAGAGTGCAGGTAAGCGAGGAACACATGGTGTTTCCCTTGGGTGGCAGGACTGCGCAGAAAAACATTGTCTGCGCACTCCTGCCTTTTTCTTGGGATACCTATTATTATGTTCCCATGGCCTGCGTTGGCCTGACGTGCGCTGAAATGTGTGACAGAGCGGCAAATATATGCATGCCAACAGATAAAAATGTTGTGTAAAAACGCATCTGGGCAGGAAAAATGCTGGTTTGAAGGTATTGCCTGGCCCTTGTAGTTATTGTGCACATGGCGGGAAAAGAGCCCACGCTTAGCCGACAGAGAAGTTTTTTCCAACATATCCCAGACTCAGAAATCTTTGGCAGCGCCGTGCTTGTTTCAGATGAGCCATTTTTCCATAATCCTCGTCATGGTGATCTTTGTCATGCTTTGTGCATGGCTTGCAACAGAAGCCTGCAGTATCCATGTCGTGCATGGCCTTTGGAAAAGGAAAAAAATATTTTCATGATTTGCTTGACGAAAAGATCTGTCATGTGTATTGCTCCTTTAGTCACTTTTTTGGTTAAGGCTATCAGCCTTGCAAGTTTTTTTTCGAAGACAAACCCCTCAGGAGGACCCAAATGGCTATTGATAACGAAGATCTGCAGCTCTTCAAAATTATTTATTCCCAGTATCCTGATAAGCCCATGGAATTTATTCAGGAAGAAGTTCTGAAAGCCAAAATGGCACTGCTTGAAAACAGCGAAGTTCTTGCTGCCAAAGCCGCCAGCGAGAGTAATGCTGCTGAAGAAAAAGGACCTCGTTTTGTTGAGCTGAAGAAGAGTGATCTGATGCTCAAAACACGCAATGAAATTGACAACGCCATTGCCGAAGATTCTATTACATGCTGCATCTGCGGGAAAAAGATGAATTCTCTTGGCGCTCATCTGAAACGTGTGCACCATGTCGATCCCAAGGACTATAATCGCGTTTGTGGGTATCCTGAGGGTACAAATCTCATGAGCAAGAATTGTCTTGTCAAAGCTCGTGCCAATGTGGAAAAAGCTTTGTCCATGCGTCCCAGCCGCAACCGTTCCGCTGATTCACAAGATTCCAATATGGGCTAAGAGCAGTACGATTGCTAGGTTTCAAAGCCACACCTTTGAGAAAAGGTGTGGCTTTTTCTATGGTGTGAACGCTGGCTGAACAGCGAATACGCTCAACTGTCGAAGCGATATCTTTTTGAGCTTATGGTTATGATAAAGATTGTGGCGTGTGGCAGCTTTTGCTGTGACTGGCAACGATGGAAACAGGGTCGTGGACCTTTGTCAGGAGGTGAAAACGACCTTTGTTGCCAGGAAAAGGGAAAAACGCTACCATGGCGGAAACGCTGAATGATAGCCTGTTACTTCCTGTCATGGGTATGGTTGAGCTGTGCTTTGTCACAGCTTCGAAGGGGCTAGAGCTTTGAAAACGTCTGTGTGGGCAGATGGGTGTATAGGCCCAGAAAACACCGGTTTTGACCAGCTATAATAAAGAGAAGGCATGGAGAGCCCAGGAAGAGCTCATGTGTCCAAAGCTTTGCTCTTTTTGGAAGTTCAGAGTACGCGTTCATTGGACTGTGCAAGAAGTCCTGCCGCCTGATCACGGATCTGACGGATGTTTTCATAATCAAAGGGAAAAGACTGGAGGCAGCGTTTCCTCCCCGTCATGTATGACGGGGTTTCCACGCTGAATATCTCATGAAAAAAATGCTTCTCCTACTGGCGTTGTTTTTGTTGTTACCGGCCTCTTCGCAGGCCTGGTCTCCCAACAAAGATGTGACGGTTATTGTGGCCTATAAAGCCGGCAGCGGTACGGATACCGGGGCACGTCTTTTGGCCCAGTATGCCCGTAAATATGTGGGGCAAACATTGGTCATCAACAACCTGCCCGGCGGAGACGGCAAAATCGGCTGGACAGAACTTGCCCGTTCCAAGCCCGACGGCTACACCATCGGCTTCATCAATCTTCCTTCTTTTACGACCCTGAGTGCCCAGCCAAGATCCACCTTTTCCGTGCAGAGCATTGTGCCCATTGCCAACCATCTCACCGAAACCTGCGTTGTGGTCGTCAAGGCCAATAGTCCCTGGAAGACGCTCAACGATCTTGTTACTGCCTGCCGTGAATCAGATAAGTACCGTTGTTCCACGAACGGCAAGCAGGCCTCCAACCACACGGCAGCACAACTTTTGGCCCAATCAGCCAAATTCTCCTACAAGGCCATTCCCTACGGCGGCACAGCCGATCAGCTCCTTGCCCTGCGCCAGGGTGAAGTACATTTTTCCTGCGCCAAGGTGGCCGATGTAGCGCCTCTGGTTGGTGGCAGCAACCCTGAACTGCGTATTCTTGCTGTCTTTGATACGCGCCGTCTGGCCCAGTTCCCCGATGTTCCCACCCTAGGCGAGCTTGGCTATTATAAGGAATGGTATGGCAGTGCCCGTGCTCTGGTTGCGCCAGCTGGCACCCCCAAGGAAATCATCGCCTTCTACGAGGATGCCTTCCAGAAGACCATGAACGATCCAGAATGCGTGGCCGCCCATGAAAAGGCCAAGATGAGCCTTGATTTTAAGAACAGCAAGGCTCTTGGGGAGCTCATCTTTTCGCAGCTTGTCTTTTCACGAGATATTGTTTCCTCGCTTTATAATCAGAAGCCGTAAAAGCCGTTTTTGTGAAGGGGAGAGCAGTCTCTCCCCTTCTTGATTTTTTTGAGTTGTGCCAACATCGTTTTCCAGCACTGTGACCAGATGTCACAGGCAACGGTTTTGAGAAAACTGTGCCTGTGATTATTTTGAGCAACTCAAGGCTTAGCAAGGCACACATTCTTTTCAGCCGTTTGGGATGCGACCTTGACGAGGCAGTAGCTTTGCCGTAAAAGGAAAGGGCGGTGTGGTAGCACCGCCCAGATGGGAGCAACCCTCCCCGGTTTGGAATTTACCCTGTGAGAGTGGCACGGAATCCAGCTCTCACAGGGCTTTTGTTATTTCTTGTTTAAAAATGAAAGAAGTAACTCAGCCACAATTGTTGCCGCCACTTGGACGGCAAAGCTTATGAGAACTTGCCACATAGGGCAAACCCTCCTTCGAGGAGGGAAGTCCCGCAGGTTTTCTACACGGCTTAGATGTGCTTTTCAAGCTGCTTGACGAGGCAGTAGCTTTGCCGTAAAAAGAAAGGGCGGTGTGTAAGCACCGCCCAGATGGGAGCAACCTTCCCCGGATTTTTGGTTTACCCTGTGAGAGTGGCAGACAACCTAGCTCTCACAGGGCTTTCTTGTTTTGAGGAAAAAATGGAGGCAGCGTTTCCTCCCCAGCCTGAAGGCTCGGGTAACAACGCTGATGAACTGATGAAGCGATCAGATCTTGGTGTCGGTCTTTTTATGTACGGGGTCTGCCTCTTTTTTTATCTTATGGTGACCACCCTGCCAGAAGAGGCCAGAACCTATCCTTTGACCATTCTGGCATGCCTTGCCGTACTCAATACCTGCTTTGTTCTGCGCGAAGTATTCGCCTTGAAACGACGCGGGCTCATCAATGATCTGCCGGATATCTTTGCCGGCTTCAGGGCCGGTCAGTTTTTCTTTGTCCTGCTTGCCTGTATGGCCTATATGGCGCTTTTGCCGTATCTTGGCTTCTATGTGACAAGCTTGGCCTATCTTGTGCTGTGCATGTGTTTTTTGCGTGTCCCCAAGCTTCACCTGCTTCTGTCCATCGCAGTTCTCGCTGCACTGATCTATGCTGTGTTTACCCTGTTTCTCAAGGTGCCCCTGCCTGTGGGCCGGCTTTTTGCCTAAGGAGGGCCACCATGCCTGATACGCTTGCTCTTGTCTCCCAGGGATTGATCAACGCCTTAAGTCCCGTCAATCTTCTGGCCATGTTGCTAGCCACTATTGTGGGTATTGTCATCGGCTGTCTGCCAGGCCTGTCTGCAGCCATGGGTGTTGCATTGCTTTTGCCTGTGACTTTTGGCATGGATCCGGCCACAGGACTCATTGTGCTGGGCGGAGTCTACTGTGGTGCCATTTTTGGCGGCTCCATCAGCGCCATTCTCATCCACACTCCAGGTACGCCGGCTTCAGCTGCCACAGCTATTGACGGCTATCAGCTGACCTTGCAGGGCAGGGCAGCCAAGGCCATCTCCGTAGCCTGTATAGCCTCTTTTTGTGGTGGCCTGCTGAGCTGCCTCTCCCTGTACTGTTTTTCGCCGCTTCTGGCTCAGCTTGCCATGAAATTCAAAAGTCCCGAATATTTTTGGCTTTCCCTTTTCGGGCTGACGATTATTGCGGGCGTTTCTTCCAAATCTATGCTCAAGGGGCTGATGAGCGGTGTCCTGGGCCTGCTGCTTTCAACTGTAGGCATGGATCCCATGGAAGGTGTGCCGCGTTTCACCTTTGATTTCAGTATCCTTGACTCGGGCATCAATACGACCTGTGCGCTCATTGGTCTGTTCTCCATGAGCCAGGTGCTGATCTTGGCGGAAAAAGCCATTGTGCAGCGTGCACGGCCTGTGGATTTTAAGGATAAGATCGGTTTGAGCGGGGCTGAGGTGAAGCGGCTGACACCGCATGTGCTGCGCTCCTGGATTATTGGCAATATTGTGGGCATTCTTCCTGGCGCTGGGGCCTCCATTGCCTGTTTTATGGGCTATAATGAGGCTAGACGTTTTTCTCGGCACAAGGAGGAGTTCGGCAAGGGGTCCATTGAAGGCGTGGCCGGTTCTGAGGCTGCCAATAATGCCGTGACCGGCGGATCCCTCATTCCCACGCTGACCCTTGGCATACCCGGTGAATCCGTGACGGCTGTGCTCATGGGGGGATTGATCATCCACGGTCTGCAGCCTGGGCCCGAGCTTTTCACGACCTATGCCGGCATGACCTATACCTTTTTCGGCGGCTTTGTGCTCATTCAGTTCTGTATGCTTGCCGTAGGTTTGGCCGGCTGCCGGGGCTTTGCACAGATCGGCAGACTCTCTGACGCCATACTTATTCCCTGCATCTTTCTGCTCTGTGTTGTGGGCTCCTATGCCATCCACAACAATTTCGAAGAAGTGGTGATCATGTTTTGTTTTGGCCTTTTGGGCTGGCTTGCACAGAAATTTGGTCTGAATACCGCAGCCATTGTTCTTGGCTTGATTCTCGGGCCCATTGGTGAAAAGGGGCTGCGCCGTTCCCTGCTTCTGAACGACGGTGATCCTTCCATTCTTTTCTCCACACCTTTGTGCTGGCTTCTCATCGGTCTCTGTCTTTTTGGGCTGATTTCGCCGCTGCTGATGCGGCACATGGAAAAGCGCATGGGGCAGCATAACGCCAAGTAAGAACCGGAGATACTGGCAATGGGCTTCTGGCTAGAAGCTGACGCCTATGGATTGCGGTACATCCACGAGGCTGCGTATTGAGCTGTAAAGCACTGCTGGATTGAGAGCCATGGTTCACAAGCCTTCCGTGAGTATGGGGAGGCTCAGGCTGACCTTGCCGTTGTTTTTTTTCTTCCTCAGCCATTGATTGTGGGGTTGCAGTACGCACGATGTTTGCTCGCCTAAAAAACAAGCAAAATCAGATGGGTATGCTTTCCGGTTCCATCTGGGACAAGCTTGTGCTTTTTTCTGTGCCTCTGGCTTTGACCAATGTGCTGCAGCAGCTCTTCAATACCGCCGATGTGGCTGTACTGGGACATTATCTGGGCAATGAGGCCATGGGGGCTGTGGGCAGCCTCACAGCGGTTATCAGCCTTTTTGTGGCGCTCTTCGGAGGCCTTGCGCTGGGCTGCAATGTGGTTATTGCCAAATATTTTGGAGCACAGGAACCCCTGCGTATTGTCCGGGCTTCGCAGACAGCGGCCTGCATGGCTCTCGTCCTTGGGCTTGTCTGTCTTGTGTGCTGCTATCCTGTAGCTGATCACATTCTTATCTTGCTTTCTGTCCCCGAGGATCTTCTGCCGCTTTCCAAGGTCTATTTTGAGTATTACTTACTTGGCCTTCCTGCCGTTGCCATCTATAATTTTGCTGCGGCCATGCTGCGCAGCCAGGGCGATACCACAAGTCCCTTCATCAGTCTGGCTGTGGCCAGTCTCCTCAATATTGTCTTAAACCTGTTTTTTACCCTGCACCTGCACTGGGGCGTGGCCGGGGTAGCCATGGCCACAAGCCTGGCCAACGGCGTGAGTGCGCTTATTCTCATCCTCATGCTGATGCGTCGCCAGGTCTTTGGGCTTTCGCTCATCCCACGCAAGCTCGATCGCGGGGAATGCGCGGAGATGCTGCGCATTGGTCTGCCTGCGGCCATTCAGGGCATGGTCTTTTGTTTTTCCAATGTTCTTGTGCAGTCGGCCATCAATAGTCTCGGCCCCATCGCCATCGCAGGCTCTGCCGCGGCCTTTACCATTGAAATCAATATGTACTGCCTGATGAGCGCCTTTGCCCAGGCAGCCACGACCTTTGTCAGCCAGAATTATGGCGCGCGCAATCTCGCCCGCTGTCTGCGGGTGACAAGAGTCACCCTGGCCCTGACCCTTCCCCTGAATCTTGTCATGAGTCTGGCCATCATCCTTGCCGCACCAAGTCTTCTGGGCTTTTTTTCCCAGGACCCCAAGGTCCTGGACACAGCCATGGTGCGCATCTATCTCATTGTTTTGCCCAATGTGGTGACCATTTTTATCGATGTGCTCTCAGGGGCATTGCGTGGCTACGGCTGCAGTCTGCAGCCGGCTGTGGCGACCCTTGTGGCCATCTGTGGCATACGCGTGGTCTGGGTCTTTACGGTGTTTAAGATCTGGCCTGATTTTACCGTGCTTGTGGCTTCCTACCCTCTAAGCTGGCTTGTCACGGCACTGTTTATCACCTTTGTCTATCTGCGTTTTCGTCGGGTCGTGCTTTTGCACGGTCATCATGTACATCCGGTCAGGTCTCACTGACCGGGCAGTTTGGAGCTTTTTGTGGTTGACCCTTGTTGCGGGGAATTTCCGTGCAAACCGGAAACAGTCGCGCTGCGGTGAAAGAGGAGAACTCTGGCAGGTCTCAGACAGCCAGTCGCTTTGCGGTGAAGGTGGCCAGAGTTCGTGGAAAACGTGGTTTTCGCAAATCTTGAGTCCGAATACCCGGCAGGGGTTCTTGTTCACCTTTCAACGCTCGATTGGAGGTTGTATGACTGTATGGAACAAAGGGCGGCTTTGGGCCGCACTCCTTGCCGTTTTCTGCGTCGTTCTGATGTCAGGCGAGGTGCAGGCGAGAAGTCAGGTTGCGGCCAAGGAAGGTTTTCTCCTGGCAGCTTTTGGCACAAGTGTGCCTGAGGCCAAAAGCTCCTTTCAGGCTGTGGAAAAGGCGTTTCGCGGAAGCTTTGCCAAGGCGCCTGTGGCCTGGACGTATACGTCACAAATTATTCGGAAAAAGCTCGACAAGCAGGGCGAACATATCCCTGGCATTGCCGAGGCTTTGCGCCATCTGAAGAAGCAGGGCGTGCGCGTTGTGCGCGTGCAGCCTTTACATGTCATGGCCGGAGAGGAATATACGGAGCTTGAGCGTGCGCTCTTGCTTGAGGTGAAGAAGCATCCCGGTCGTTTTGATGCCGTCTATATTGGTCGCCCCCTTCTGGAAAGCCGGGAGGATGCGGAGATTGTGGCAAAAGCTGTCCTTGCCAGCTGCAAAGAGAAGCGTGGGGAAGCTTGCGCTCTGGTTTTGATGGGCCATGGTCAGGAACACGGCCGGGCTGGATTGACCTTTGAAGGCGTCCGCCAGGTCTTTACGGCGCTGGACCCCCTGGTCTTCATGGCCACTGTCGAAGGACAGCGCGGATTTGAAGAACTCCTTGCCGAACTCAAAGCTCGTCAGGTCAAGAAGGTGCTTTTGCGGCCACTGATGGTTGTGGCCGGCGACCATGCCCGCAATGATCTCGGCGGCAGCGAGGACGATTCCTGGGCCTCCCGTCTTAAGGCTGAGGGCTTTGAGGTGGATGTCAATCTTGAAGGTCTTGGGCTTTTGCCGGAAGTGGCCAAGCTCTATATTGAGCATGCAAGCCAAAGCCGTGATGATCTGACCCGTGAACCCAAGAAGAAGTAAGCGTCTTTCCTGTTTTTGTTTGACGTGGAAGGCCCCAGTCGGGGCCTTTCGGCTTTCTTGCGCTGCGTGGCATTCAGGCATATGGTCTTGTCAGCGTTTTTTTTTCAGATCATTGCCAAAGGAGCCAGTATGTCTCATTGTCACGCCCACGCACATGAGGAGCCACATGCGCCTAAGGAAGCTGGTAACATTCTGACGATTCGCTCCCATTCAGGGCTTTCTGGCGATATGCTGGTTGCCGGGCTTTTGTGCATGCACGGTTTTTCAGCCGATGAAATCAATGCCAGGCTTGCCAAGATTATGCCTGAGCTTGCTGGGACCGTTGCGCTTGTGAAAAAAGCTGTCTCGCATGTCTCAGGCTGGCATCTTCAGGTTTCCCTTCCCCATGAACACGAGCACAGGCATTGTGCGGATATTGTGGCCATCATTGCCAAGAGCGGATTGTGTGAGCAGGCGCGTGACTGGGCAACTGCCACCTTTGAGCTTTTGGCGCGGGCGGAAGGGGAGGTGCATGGTATCCCTCCGGAAGAGGTGCATTTTCACGAGGTGGGGGCATTAGACAGTATTCTTGATATCTGTTTCGCCTGTGAGCTTTTGGCCACACTTTCCCTGAGCCGTCTTGTGGTGAGTCCTCTGCCTGTGGGGGATGGCTCTGTGCAGTGCGCCCACGGTCTTTTGCCTGTACCGGCTCCCGCTGTGCTGCGCCTGCTTGAGGGGCTGAAAGTCTGTCCCTTTGCCGGACAGGGAGAAACCGTGACACCCACGGCTGCAGCACTTCTCCATGTCTGGCCTGTGGAATTCGGACCGTGGCCTGCCATGCAGGTTGCCAAAACCGCGCTTGTCTACGGCAGCCGCGAGTTTGCGGATCTGCCCAATGGCGTAAGCTTTGCCATGGGCAAAGCGCTTGTCTAGCGCTCGCTTTTTCGCAGCGTGTGGGAGAAGCCATGCATTCCCAGATTCTTTTTGATCATGGACGGGCGGCACGCATAGGCCTGCCTGAGGCGGTTTTCTGCGAGGGAAAGTCCTTTGAGGCCATCTGTGAACTTCTGGAACGTTTTGGCCCAAAAGGCGAGCGCAGTATCCTTTTTACGCGTTTAGCCAGTGATATCTTTGCACGGGTGCCAGAGAAGATTTCCGCAGGCTATGACTATGACGCTGTTTCGCGCACAGCGTATGCGTCCGGACTTGCCCCCAAAAAAACCGCAACCGTTGCCATTGTTTCAGCCGGCACAGCCGATGCCTTTGTCTCCCATGAGGCGGCACGTACCCTGAGCTATCTTGGGATACCCTTTGAGCTTTTTGAGGACTGCGGCGTGGCAGGTCTCTGGCGGCTGACAGAAAAGCTTGAGGCCATCAATGCCTGCGGCTGCGTCATCGTTGTGGCAGGTCTTGATGCGGCACTTGCAAGCGTCCTGGGTGGGCTGACACCGAAGCCGATTTTTGCCGTGCCGACCTCCGTGGGCTATGGCATGGCCTGTGAGGGACACGCGGCCCTCGCAAGCATGCTTGTGAGCTGTGCTCCAGGTATTGGTGTGCTCAATATTGATAATGGCTATGGTGCAGCCTGTGCCGCAGCAAGAGTTGTGCTGCAGCTTGCTGAGCAGAGAGCCGTCGCCCTGTAAGACGGTAAAGCGTTTGGCATTTCCCATGGCTGGAATGCTAGTTTATTGCGGCATGCCCCTCCTGCCATAGCAGACATTGGTCTTTTCTTACTCCCTGGCTTGATGCTCCCCTCCACTCCAAGATGGCAGGCTCATGCTAGCACGCGAAGTCTTTCTCAGAAGATATGCTTTGCTGCCTGTTGAGCCTTGAAGTCTTTTTTGCCCAGAACTTTCTGAATATCGTCATTATTGACGATCTTTGCAAACGCCTTGCATCATAAACGCCGTTTCTGCTAGACTAGAGACGAAAACCTTCACAGATGGGAACGAATTGCGAAGCCTTGCCGTAGCCGATATCTGTGGCGTATCTTGGGCATTTTCGAGGGGAGAGCTCGTCAGCCATCGACATCGTCGTTCTTGCTTTGAGACCTGCAAAGACAAAAGCACGCTGAGCAGACAAGCCTGCCATTTCACGGACTTCAACTTTTCAGTTGCCCTTGCATGCGATCTTGCGTGTCAGCAAAGGACTTTCTCCTGCTACAACACCGATTGCGCCTCGTCCTTTGTTCCACTCTTGGCAATGTGCGTTTCGTCGTAGAAGACATGTGGAAGACCATTTTCATCTTTTTGACGCTGGAGGTACCTTTAGGATATTCAGGCCGAATACAGGGAACACAAAGATTTCTGGTAAACTTCAAGCAACCCCTTGCACCTCTTCCCAGTTCATGCCGTCAATGCCTTTCTTAAGGCATCGGGAAGATCTGAGAAAAGTTTCTTTGCCCTTGTCCGTTGACTGTTTTCCGTCATTTCTGCCGCAGAGTAACGCACCTCGTTTTACCGTTAACTGTTATGCAGAATCAAAAAACAGTGTTTGTCAAGTCCGAGCAATGTGGACCTGTAACATTGTGGCTGTTATTCAACAAGGTATATTGAGTGTCCAAGCATTTCTGGCGCTGTTAGCCGTTCTGTGACGGTTGGGGGTGAGGATAGGGAAATCCCGTCAACACTTCGTGTAAACAGAGCCTTACATGTTAGCCTTTTAGCAAAGGATACAATGCACCATGTCACAGATTGCCAATAATTATACTCCTAATTTGACCCATTATCAAAACAATTCCCTTGAACAAAAGCAAAACACTGCTGATATTCCTGAACAGCTGGAGAAAGCCCGTCCATCTTCGAACTCTTCAATTTTGAAGACATGTGGCAGGATTGCTCTTGGCATAGTGACCATTGGCATTTCTGAACTCGTTCGTCTGGCCTACCGCGGTATCAAGTCTATGATCGCCAACGCCAGACCTGCGCAGCCTAAAGAACCCCGGGTTGCACATAATCCAAGTGTCGTTCCGGCGGCAAAACCGAGAGACGACATTTCAAACATGTCTTTGGCCAAAGCTGCTACTGGAAAGATGGAATTACCGCCGGAATATAAGGCTGCCGTCGATGAAATGTTCAATGAGTTGCGCGGCCAATACGGTGAAAAGTATATTCCTCAGGGAGCGACCATCAAAGATCAGTTGGGCGCTTTAGACTATAATATCGTAGGTATTCCCGGACTTAAAATCTTTACAGCCATCAAAAATTCTCCCAATGCCGTACGTCCTAATGATTTGCAGAAAATCATCAAGGATGCGTATGTCCCGATGCTGAACGCTCACATCTTTTCCAAGCTTGTTCAGGAACAAGCCGACAAATCCGGTGGTTTAGGCGGCCTGAAAATGTCGTCGATGGTGTCAAATATGCTCAAATTTCAACCAGGATTGCAAGATAAGATTGACACCCTGAAAAGCGAAGCCGATGTTCAGCAACTGGTCTCCGACATGGACATTCGCCAACAGATGATTAAACTACGCGGTGATCTTGAAAATACGCTTGCTGAATTGGGGGCAGTATACGGTGGCTACAGGACTTTGGATGAAGGCATGTCTTTGTTAGACGAAACCGGTAATACGATAAGAAGCCGGATGGAGAGCTACTACACAGGCAATGGCCTTATTACCAATGATAAACTTGTGTCCTATTTCAAGAGCATCCTAACACCCATCCTGAAGCAAAATGCGGTGGAAAAGGCGTTGATCCAGAAGGCGCAGGAAATGAATGTCAATCTTACGCCTCAATCGACGAGCCTTTTGGCACAAGAGCTCTTGAAGATGCCGGAGAATGCGGGAAAATTCAAGGATAGTTCGTGGAATGCGCAGAATATTAACGATAACTTGGGGGGCACGGCACTTATGCAGGCGCAGAAAGCGGGCATTGACAATGCCTACGCAACGCACGCCGAAAAACTTGCACCGGAAGTCAGGCCTCTTTTCCGTTCATTCCTCGAAGGCTGTTGCTTTGCTCCTGCCTTTGCCAATGCTACGAATGAAACAGTGAAGAACATGGTTGAACGCATGCAGCATTGGAAGAACTTTGACGGAAGCGAAGAGTCCAGAAAGCCTGTGAACGACTATTGTAAGCAGGTTATCGGTGATGACCTCAAAATGCTTGAGGGGGTGCCGGGCAATACCGATTCCACAAGCTACAAAGACAATATCTATTCGACTTTGCTGGATGATATCCAACGCAATGATTATACGATTAACAATGTGAAAATCAGCAGAGAAAGTCAGGAAGTTGCTCAGCAGCAGATTACCACGCAATTGAAGGACGTACTTCCCAATGCCAAAGATCAGCAGTTTGTCAGCAAGTTGATCAATCAGCGTTTGTGGGAAAGCGTTCAGGGGCCATCGATGAAGGGCACGCTGGCTGATGGCAGACCTGTGAATGCGTTAGCCGGCGGCGCGAGCATTCCTTACTCCTCTAAGCCCGGGCATGTGATTATCGCAGACTATAAAAAGGGAGGTCCCCATCCCTCGTATAGCGTACAGGTCTCTGAGGACAAGAAAACCGCTCAAGTTACGGCCTCGTTGTTTCAAAGGATCGTCTTCGAAGAAGGTCAGACGGGTGGCCATGGGATGCCCCATTACGGCGGGGTCACTTTTACCTATACGTTCCAGCTTACTTTGGATGCCCACGAGCAGGGACAGAGTGTGCAAGATGTGAAGCTGGGTCAGGAATTCGTTCCCTTGAGTCAGATGGGGGCGAACAAGGCCTAGAAGCGACGTTGGTGAGCCTGTCTTTTTTGTCTGCCAATCGCTCTGGTCACCAAGCTGTGTGCGTTCTTCTTTGATTGTTTGCTTGCCGTGGCGCAGTCAGCATGCACGGTGCGTACGTTCCCAAAGAGCCGCAGTGCTATCACACTGCGGCTCTTCATGTTTTGGGAGAGCCCGTGATAACGCGTGATTGTGAGCGCCCACAGCCCTGACGGCGATAGATATTTTGCCGATCAACGCTGTACCCAGGCCGATGTAGCACGGAGGGCGTGTCATCTCGACGTCTCGCGGCACAGTCTATGGTTTGGTACGTTTTCTGGTATGGACCCGGGAGCGGGTTTTTTTGGCTTTTGGTTTTGCGTTGCCTTGAGAGACGTTGCGTGTGAGCGGCTTGTGCGCTGTTTCGTTGAGAGGGGGCAGGACTACGGCCTCTGGCTGCCAGAGTTCCATGACCTTGCGAACATAATTTTGCGTTTCACGGTAGGGGGGAATGCCGCAAGCCTTATCGACAGCACCCGGTCCAGCATTGTAGCCCGCCAGAGCCAGGTCAACGCGTTTATAGCGGTCGAGCAGGGCACGGATATAAGCACAGCCGGCATAGATATTGGCACGCGCATCAAAGGGATCCTGAAGACCGAGCAATTCCTGTGTTTTTGGCATGATCTGCATGGCGCCCTGGGCACCTGCCTTGGAAATGGCTCTGTGGTCGAAATTGGACTCAACCTGAATCATGGCCGTCACAAAGGCCGGATCAAGACCGAAGAAATGGGCGGCTTCGTTGATCATCGCAAGCCACTGTGTTCTGGTCGGAGCCGTGGGATCCGAAGCTCTTTGCGGAATGTACGGAAAGGCCAGTCTCGGCCAGTGTTTTTTGGGCACAATGAGCTTGCGGGCCAGGGGAGAGAGATCATAGATGCTTTTGAGCCCAAGGGTCTGGAGATAGGTCAGGGCATTATACTGGGCAGGCTGAATGGGACTGGGAGGAGTTGAACGAGGTCTGCGGATATCCCAGACGCGAATTGGTCGTGACTTGCGTGGTTTTGGGGCTTTTCCCGCAAGAAAGTCCAGTGTCCCGTCTGAGAGGAAGGGGCGTGAAGTGTTTTCGTCGTTTTGGCTTTCAGGAGCTTCCTGATGGAGAGCGTCCCGCATAGTTGCCGGCAGATCATCGGGAAGATCTATGGGGGTAAGTTCGAGCCGCTGGGGGCTCACCTCTGTGACTTCATGGGTGTGCAGGAGTATTCTTGGCCCAAGCTCGCCTGGGCCATAGCGATCATCAATGCTTGGAAAAGGCGCGGCATGGGGTGCTGGCAGCACAAATGGCTTGTCAGGATTCTCACGCTCAAGCTTTGGTATCTGCGTTGTTAGGCGGGCAACAGCTTGGTCGGGCTTAGGTGGTGATGGCGTTGCTGCCTGATGCCTGGCGCAGGCTGCGCAAAGGAGCAGGGGAAGCAGGCAAAGCAGACGCTTAGCCGGATGGCGCTGCCATACGGGCCAGAGAAGCGTGACAATCAACGCGACAGCCCCTGTACCCAGCGCAGCACTTCGGCCACAGGGCCGATGAGATCCTTGGGAATGTAGGCATCTTCTGTGCCTTCCTTGAACAGGCTTTGGGCCAGAGGCACGTTGCGCATGATGGGAATGCCTTCCTGCTTGGCAATGGCAATCATGCGCAGCGCCAGTTCGCCCTGGCCCTTGGCCAGGATCACCGGCAGAGGCGTTTTGTCCTTTTCATAGTCTAAGGCGACGGCATAGTGGGTGGGGTTCACAACAAGGACCTTAGCTTTCCTGACTTTCTGCAGGGAATTCTGATTAATCAGTTCCTGATGCAATTGTTTACGCTTGCCTTTGATCAACGGATCACCCTCGCTTTCCTTGTATTCGCGTTTGATTTCATCCTTGCTCATCATGTTCTGTTTAGTGAATTGCCATTTTTGGAAGAAAAAGTCCAAGGCGGCAAGGACGCAGAAAATGCAGGCTGAGGTGAGAATCAGACTGTTGGCTGTATCTCCCAGGACAAGCCACATATTGCCCAGATTGCTCTGGGGAATGCGGAAAAGCTGCGGCAGATGGTCTGTGAAAATGATATAGACCGCAGCCGTCAGCACGGTGACCTTGAGGATGTTTTTGAAAAGCTCAAAGGCATTTTTGAGGGAGAAGACTTTTTTGAACCACTGGCCGGGATTGAGGTTTTCAAGCTTTGGTGTGGCCGCTTCAGGGGAAAAAAGGAAGCCCACCTGGGCAAGATTGGCGCATAAGACAACTCCCATGACCATGGCCATAAGTGGCAGAACCAGGTGCAGGGTACAGGTGCTGATGACCTCAAGGGCCCGTGGCAGAGCTATCTCAAAGGGCTGACGCAGCAGCTGCATGGGAACTTGCGTCAGCGTCAGCAGCGACTCAAGCATATCCTTGCCCATGACCAAAAAATAGAGGGCAATGGAGAGCACCGAAAGCGAGGAGCCCACATCCTGACTTTTGGCCACCTGCCCCTTCTGCCGGACGTCACGGAGTCGTTTTGGTGTTGGTTGTTCTGTTTTTTCGTCAGCCATGTGAGGCCCCTAACAGCCCTTGAAAGGAGTGGATAGCGTCATCGATGTGATGAAAGATGCCCGGTGCGTGGGCCAGAAGCATGCCGAGATAGAAACAGAGCAGGAGGGCTGCCATACCACTCTTGATGGGCATGGCCAGGACATAGGCATTGAGTTGCGGGGAGAAACGGTTGATCAGACCAAGGGAAATATCCACAAGCAGGCAGGCAACGGCCACGGGGGCGGAAATCAGCATCATATACGCCATCAGCCAGGCCACCTTACCGGCAAAGAAGAGCGGAATGGCAAAATTGTTGGGAACAGGGAGCATCGACGACACAGGCCAAAGCTCATAACTTGCATAGACCAGTGCGAGAAACGTCAAAAAAGCACCACTGGTGAAAAAAAGATAGATCAGGCACTGAAAAAGCAGGGCCCCCATGGGGCTGACACTTTTGCCTGTGAGGATTTCCGTGCCTTCAGCCTGAGCAGCACCGCGCTGATTGTCGATGAAAACGCCTGCGGTCTCAACGGCCCAAAAGGGGATACTGGCCAAAAAACCAAGGCCAAAGCCGATTAAGGTCTCCTTGAGATAAATGCAGGCAAAATTGCCGGCTATGGAGAGATCAATGTGGGCTGAGAGTGTGAGAGCCGGGGTGAGCTGAGCGACAACGCAGGGATGAATGGGTAAATAGAAGCCAAGCACCATGACCAGCCAGACTTGACCTTCGATGACGCCGGTACCGAGAAAGGGGGCTACCAGGCCAACGGCAAAAAGACGCGGCATGCCCAGTAAAAAGGCCGACAAGTGCTTGAAGATGCCAAGCTCATCAAAAAAGGAAACAAGATCCATAGTCGTTTGTTGGGTTCAGCATGGACAAGGGGCTGCGCCTGAGTTTGCGCAAAAAAGCTCACACGCTTTCCTGTCCTTGTGTCAGGGTTGGCTGTTTTCTTAGAAGAGCTGGAATTTGTCAAAAATTTCGTCGCTAAAGCGCAGGATAGTGCCACACAGCCAGTCGTTCATGAGAAAGAGGGCAATGCCCACAGCCACGAGCTTGACGCCAAAGGAGAGGGTCTGTTCCTGCAATTGGGTGATGGCTTGAAAGAGACTGAAGACGATACCCACGATGGATGCGACCAGAATGGGAGGCAGTGAGAGCTGCAGAACCAGAAGAAGCGATTGCGCTGCGTAGGAGGTTCCCGATTCCATAACAAGCCTACAGGCGAATGCGGCTTAGAGGTTGCACGGAAATTTCCGGTGTCAGTTCCTGATAGGAAAGGACCATCAGGCCATAATGCTTCGTTTCAATCAAACGGCGGACATAGCGGCGAATATCCATGCTGGTCAGGAGAACGGGCTTCTGACTGTGGGAGCGGTAGTCGCCGGCGGCATCGGTCACGGCGTCAAGAAAACGCTTGGAGGTATCAGGATCAAGGGACAGAAAGGCGCCTGCCGAAGTCTGGCGCACGGATTTGCGGATGGTCTCCTCCACGGGCGGATCGAGGAGAATGGCCGGCAGCATGTTTTGACCGCGCGAGTGCATATAGCATATCTGGCGCTTGAGCGCCCCGCGCACATATTCCGTGAGCATGATAATATCTTTTTCCTTGGGACTCCATTCTATCAGGGCTTCAAGAATGCCTCTGAGGTCACGGATGGAGATCTGCTCCTGCACCATACGCTGAAAGACTTCGGCAATACGCTGCACGGGCAGAAGGCGCGTTGCCTCGTGGACGAGATCCGGGGCTCTTTCCTCCATGCGGTCAAGCAGGTACTTGGTTTCCTGCATACCGATGAAATCACCGGCGTGACGCGAAAGCAGAAGAGAAAGATGAAAGGCAATAATCCGCGAATGGTTCATGCAGTTCATATTGCTCTTGGCAAGCTTGGCCGCATCCTGGCTTGAGATCCAGAGGCTTTCCACGTCGGGCAAAAAGTCTTCGCCCTTTTTCACGTCAATGCCGAGCATCCTGAGGGTTTCCATATTTTCCCGGGCAAGTTCCATATTGGCTTCAAGTTTGCCCGAGCTGAGGGGAATTTCATTGATCTGCAGCTCGTAGACCAGGCCCGTCAGTCTGCGGGCCACACGCAGATTGATGCCGGGAAAGGGGACGCCGAGGTCGAAATAGAGGGCACGGCGTAAGGCCGCCAGTTCATCGTTGAGTCTGTCAAAGTCAAGGGCATTGGAGAGGTCTTGGGAGATATCGAGGATAATGGGCACTGTGGGCGAAAAATCGTCCTGAGGTTCGCCGGCAGAACGCTTGGGACCGGCCTTGGGCTGGGTCGAGGCACGCACAGACTGCTCAAAATCCTGTTTGGCGTCGCGCTCGGCCGGTGTCTGCTGAATGCGCTTCAAGACATAGCCGAAGCCTCCCAGGGCGAAGGCCAGGGTGAAAAGCTGCGGCTTGGGAAAACCCGGAATCAGGGCAAAGAGAAAGATCAATCCGCCTGCGATGAAGAGCGCCTTGGGCTGATTGAAGAACTGTCCGCCGATCTGAGCGCCCACATCCACATCCGTGTCGCCGGAGCGGGTGATGAGAATACCGGCTGAAATGGCAATGATCAGCGAGGGGATCTGGGAGACGAGACCATCGCCGATGGTCAGAATGCCGTAGATGTTCAGGGCTTCTGAAGCCGGAATGCCGCGCTGGGTCACACCAATGACAGTTCCGCCGACAATATTGACCACAGCCACCACCATACCGGCAATACTGTCGCCCTTGACGAATTTCATGGCACCGTCCATGGCGCCGAACATCTTGCTTTCCTGGCTGATGATCTCACGGCGCTTCTGCGCTTCGGCCATATCAATGACGCCGGCACGCATATCCGCATCAATGGACATCTGTTTGCCGGGCATGGCATCCAGCGTAAAACGGGCACCCACTTCGGCGACGCGCTCAGCACCCTTGGAAATGACCAGAAACTGCACAATGGTCAGAATCAGGAAGACAACCGCGCCGACCACAAAATTGCCTCCAAGGGCAAATTCCCCGAAGGTCTGAATGATTTCGCCGGCGTCGGCATTGAGCAGGATGAGACGTGTGGTGGTGATGTTCAGACCCACGCGAAAAAGGGTCGTGAAGAGCAGCATGGTGGGGAAGGAGGAAAAATCAAGGGGCGTTTTGACATACATCGTCATCATCAGGATGGCGAAGGAAAGCGACATATTGGCGCCAATGAGCGTGTCCACCAAGAACGTTGGCAGTGGCATGATCATCAGGGCAATGACCGCCACAAGCAGGGCCACAAGAGCCAGATCGCTGTGTTTCGTTGTCCGAGAGACAATGGAACGAGCCATTGAGAGCATCTTCACTGGCCTTGCTCTCCCTGAGTATGCGTTTTCCAAAAGGCCGCCAGAGCTTCCCGGGCCGCCAGATCTTCTCCCAAAAGCGTATGGGCACGAGCCAGTAACAGATAGAGCGTGGCATCGCCGCCCGGGATGGGATCTCCGGGGCCAAGACCGGTGAGGGTGTGGACAGCGGCTTCACCATCTTCAAGCTGAATACAGGCATAGGCCAGAGAACAGCGGGCGTGCACATCGCTGGGGTCAAGGGCTGCAAGAGCGGCAAAAAGACGTCTGGCCCGGGCATACTGCCCCATGCGTAGGTAGAGATAGCCCAGGACGTGCAAAACGCGTTTTTGCTGCAGGGAAAGTGTCGTCGGCCCGGCCATTTAACCTCCTACCAACAGGCCTGAATAGGCCTGAAGAAGAGCCTCGTTTTCCAAAAGGGGCGCGAGCTCGGCACTGACAAAGGATCGCACATCAGGCTGGCGATTGTCCTTTAACACTTCCAGACTGTTTTTGAGCGCATTGCTGAACTCTGCCGGCTGCAGCACAGTGCCGTCACCAACCGACGGACACAGTGCCTGCTCAAGCATTTTCTCGGTATTGGTCGCACCAAAGAGCTCTTCAAGTCCTGCCTCGCGCAGTGCCGTGGAGGGCAGGGGCCTCGCCTCGGGCATATTGGGCGTCTCCAAAGAGGAGAGCACATTTTCAATGCCAACGTGGCCATCAAGCAAACGTAAGGGATCAGGCATAGGTCTTTCCTTCGTAAATGCTCTGTAAAGCCTGTGAGAGAAACAGCACCACATTTTCTAGGGTCTGACCTGTGGCTTCGCGTTCGCTGAGTCGAACCAGAAGCATCAGCTGATCCTTGTGAATACCCGAGAAGAGTGGCCAGGGATGGGCCTTGGCGTAGTGACAATAGCCCAAGGCGCGCTCGGCAAGTGACGGATCATGGGGCGGCAGCGGAGCCATAATATACGTCAGAAGTTCCTCATGCCCATTTTTTCGGGAAAGTTCAAGATAGAGCCTGCCCATATCGGCAATATCAAGGGCGAGCAGACCATCCTCTCCCAGAGAAAGCGCATCCATTCCCAAACGTTGGCCAAACGTAGCAATAGCGGTACGTAGCATGCTTACTCCTGACTTAAAAGAACATCTTCTTCGTCCACAGCGGCATCCACCGCGCTTTGAACAGCCCCCAGCACCCGTTCGCGACCTTCATTCTGGTCAAAGACAAGCGGTGAAAAACTGCGAACATTTTGCATAAGCTCTTGCAAAAAGTAAATGCGATGTTCCACATCCGGCGAATTGGCGGCACGGGTTATTTCCTCGGCATTCACGGCGCTTGCAAAGGTGTTTTCCCCAATCTCCAAGAGCTTGCCGAGGAGTTCCACGCTTGTCAGGGAGCAGTTCTCCACATGGTGGACATCGTGCCAGCGTGTCAGCTGCTTTTGACAGAGGGCATCGGCACTTTGGAAGCTTCGTAGCCTGCCGAAGCTCTTATTGACACTTTCCAGCTCTGTCCGATCCTGGCTGGGGCTTTCACAGCCCATATCGGCAGCCAGAGACGCATAGAGAAAATCCACCGCCTGATCGAATTTGCCACCGTAGTTTTCCTGGATATAGTTATAGAGGTCTATGGACTTGGTAAATTCGAGAACCGCCTTGCGATAGGTGGAACCAAGCTCAAGGGGACTGCCCAGCGAGACATAGTCCTCGGCAGCCGTCAGAGTTCCGCAGATACCGGCTCTGATGGCTGCGCCGTAACGCATATCCATGAGCTTGAGAGCCTCGTCCACCTCTTTGAGAACTTCCGGCCTGGCATGATGTTGGGCGAGCTGTTCCCGCGCCTCTTCCAGAGCGGCCCAGGCTTCAGCAGGCTCTTCATGCTGCTCCAAAACATAGCGCAGAATGCTTTCGCGCTCGGGACTCTCTTCTATGGCGTGATACACCTCATCAACCTTATCGAGTCCGCTTTGCTCGGCCACCTTCCGGAAATTCTTCAGTCTCTCCTTGCTGCGGTCAATCTGATTGCGTTCTTTGCGGCTTTTCAGGGCATAATCACTGGACTTGTTCAGGTTGAAACTCATTTCCTCCATGGCATCCTGAAAAATTGACTGTGGCGTGACAACCTGCACCACAGCCTTGCCGATGAGTTTGCCAGTGCTTCCCTGAACCTGCGTGGTTTCAGCTGTTGGGTGCAGATTAGCCTGTCGTTGTGCAGAAATTTCGTTCAGCATGACTCCTCCTTGGCCAAGGGCAAACAATCTTCACGTAGCTAGCAGTGTAGGTGCTCTTGGACAAAATGGCAAATGAGCAGGACTCGTCAGATATGACGAGTGAAGACGTTTTAGGACAACGAAAAAAATACGGCCAATTGTTTGATAATTGGCCTTTTGCAGAGAAAAGAGTCGTCATTTGTGACGAGAGTACCTGCGTCACAGCGTGAGCATGGCTTGGGGTGAAACGCTGAAATGCCGTGATTGAAGCGGTTTACAGAGTTTTGGCATATATCTTGCCTTAAGAGAGCTGAGCGTGTTGCTCTGTGGGCTTGCTCAAGCCATGAGAAAAGGGTACTTCTCTGACTAACTGTTTTAATGTTTTTTCATAACCTTTCAAACAAGGAATCAATTATGAACAGAGAAGAACTGTCTGCCCTTCAGGAACAGGCTTTTAACGAACTGAAAGATGAGTTTTCACGTTTGCAGCAGCAGGAAAAGGCCTTACGGAAATCAGCAGGTTTGCCTGAAGAGGGCAGCGTGCAGGTGGATGAGGCGGATATGACGGCTGAGGTACGCCAGGCTTGCGAAGAAGCTCAGGCCAAGGCCAAGCGCGAAGGCGAGGCACGTGCTTCGCAATATCTTGCATCAACCACAGGGTCGAGCTCATCTTCAGCTCGTCCAAGTCGTCGCCAAGGCGCTATGCGCGTCTAATTGTATGGAGTGATATCCATGGCACAAACGCAGAATTCTTCTGGTGAGAGTTTGGATTCAACGCTGAACTTTATTGCTGAGGTTTCTGGCTTACCCATTGAGCAAGTCAAAACCATGTATGAGCGGGTCCGTAAAGGCCGCTCACTTGCGGAAGCCATGAGCATTCCGCCGGAATCCCTTGAGGCCGGCTACGCTTTGGCCTGCAACTTATTTTCGTCAGGCAAATACCATGACGCGGAAACCATGTACCGTGCCCTTTGCCAATATGACGCGAACAATCCCCGTAACTGGCTGGGACTTGGTTGTTGTCTGGAAAAGCAGGGTCTCTATCGCGAGGCTGTCTTTAGTCTCGCGCATGCGGCAGAGCTGGGCTACCCCATCAATCCTAAACCTTTGTATCTGTTAGCGCAGTGCTGCTGCTCCATACAGGATACAGAGAGTGCAAAGCGGGTTTTGGAGATTGCCGTCACGGCAGGGGACGAAGCCGATGCTGAGCAGATGAGCTACCGCAAGATGTCGCAGGAGCTTTTGGCCAATCTGGTCTAGGAGAAGATCATGTCGCAAATTCAAAATCAGCCGTATATGCCTAAAAGCGCCCTTGAGCTGACACCTGAGCAGATCGAAAATGTCAAAGATGAGCTGCGCAAACTTCTCGCAAGTACGGGTGATCTTCCTCCGGCTCAGGAAAAATCGGAGGGGTCTTCCTTAGTAGAGCTGCCCCAGCTGACCAAGCCCCAGCTTGCCGCTGGCAGCTCCATTGCCTTAGATCTTTTGCTTGATTTTATTGATACCAAAAATCGTGATGCGGAAGTCAAGGCCGGCCTGAGTTCCATTCAGGCCAATAAGGAAGTGCGAGAGGCGAAGAACAAGGAAAAGATCGCCAAAATTGAGGAACAGATCAAACAGCTTGAAAAATCAAGCATCTGGGACAAGATAGGCAAAGCCTTTAAGTATATTGGCATGGCTATTGCCGCTGTGGCCTGTGTGGCCATGATTGCTACCGGTGTGGGCAGCGCTGTTGGTGTAGCCGGTCTTGTCCTGATGGGTGTAGCTCTTGCTGATCAGATTTTGGATACCATTGGCCAAGAGGTGAATGGTCAGGGCTGGGGCCTGACCAGTGGTATTGCGAAACTCGCTGAAAAACTCGGTGCCTCTAAGGAAACGGCGCAATGGATCAAAATGGGCCTTGATCTGGCCATCAGTATCGCAGCCATCGCTTGCACGCTTGGTGCAAGTGCCGGCAGCAGCGTTTCATCCATTGAGAAAGTGACCAACGTTATCAGTAAGTGTGCAACCATAGGGCAGGGCGTGGCCGGTGTGGGAGCTGCTGGCGCAGAAATCGGCAGCGCGGTCAACACCTATGATGCTGAGATGCTCAGAGCTGAGCAAAAGCGTATTGAAGCGCTTTTGCAAAAGTTGAGCATGCTGAATGATTTGGTCAACGAACATTTAAAGACTGTCCTTGAGCAGGCGCAGAAGACAACCGAGACAGTTACGGATATTGTCAACGAGAACGCAAATACACAAATGCAGATTATGACCAATGGCGGCGGCACCTCCATGGCTTAGTTTGTGAAGGAGAACGGTATGAGTGGCATTGATGGTTTAGGACAAAAGCAAACCCCTTCATATATTGAACAAAGCGGTAATGATCCGGTAAATAATTTGGGCAAGATGAACTACGATGCCCCGAATTTACCTGAGGAACCGAATGACAAGAAGGATGTGAGACGCTTTGCCCCTGATGCTCCCAAGAACAACGTGGACATGAGTGCCTTACAGGGCATGGTCGCTAGCATGTCGCCTGGTGCGATGATAGCTGCTCTTCTCGTGCAGGAAGCTGCCGAACAGAATCAGCAGAACGTCGAAGAGCTCATGACCCGAGGAACCGCTGTGCAGGAAAAAATGCTCAAACAGGCCGAGCATATCGAAGATGGCGCCTATAAGCAGATGTGCTTTGCCATTACCGGCGCAGTCGTCAGTGCTGCTGGTAGCGTTGTCGGTACTGCCGTTGGCGTGCGTGGTACCGGTGATGCGTTAAAGGTCAATCAAATGAAGGGGCAGGCCATCAGCCAGATAGGTGGCAATCTTGGCTCTATTTTAAATACGCTTGGTACCTACTATAATACCTTGGAGCAGGCGAAAATTAAGAAGCTTGATGCCTCCATTGAGATGGATCATACAGCTATGGAATTGCTGAAATCCTCCATGCAGGCTCAACGCGATCTCATTCATCAGTCCATAGAGTTCATCAACACCATGCAGGCGAGCAGAAATCAGGCTTTGAATCGCATCCTCGGATGATTGGTATGGCGAGGCTTGCAAAGCGCCTCTCCGTTTTGTGAAAAACAGGTAATGATCTCCAGGCAAGTTTACCATTTGCAGGGAGTGCAATGCGCAGCCTCTTCAGAGTATGCTGGAAAAGGCAAGGTTCTGCTGGGATTGCGATAGAGGCGGAAGTCTGAACATGGTAGCCCTGGATGTTCTCAAAGTCGTTAGAGCGGACCAGGCTTTCTTGACAAAGGTCATGAAGAACCAAAAAACGGTTCTTCGTGACCTTTTTTACATGTGACTGTGGTAACGATGACCTTTTTTGCGCTTCCACCCACTTCAAGATCTTGAGCTATGCGTTGATGAGCCAAGGCAAATTACTTCACTATGGGCTGGCATATGTTCTGTGTATGCCCTGCAAAGAAAATCGGGCATATTTCAAGGAAAGAGATGGGGAATAAGAGATAGCTGGGTAGAGACAGCATTTCCCACCGAGTTGGGCCGCTCGGCCCGTCACCTTGTTATTGAAGACTTGCTATAATTAGCTTATAAAGCAAATATTCACTATTCATCACATGAAGTGCCGGCAAGAACGCCTCAAAGGTCGTATTTGGCGCATGGTCTGCAATCTGGTGCGAAACTCGGTCGCATACGACGCCATTGTCCGTGCGCGCTCCTGCCCATCAGATTGTTTTTCTGACAGAACAGGGGCCGTTGTTTTTGACATTGTCAGAATCGAGCCGTACTGTTTCGGGAACTTCTCCAATCCCCGATGAAGAGCGTTTTGTTCAGACCGCACTTCTGTCATTGTGCCCCGCATTTTCACGTGATTGTGATATCAAGATGTATACCTTATCAGGACTATGAACACGTGCTTTTTGCCGCTGGCTGTTGTATGCTTGTGCAGAACGTCATTTTTCACAGAGGGCAATGTTTTGATCTTGTTTTTCCCATGTGTGAGACGGTCGAAATGTCACATGTTTTGTTGGTCTTTGAGTCTCCACCTTCTTTATGAGTGTCAAGATTGATTATTTTTTTGAGCTGACGCGAAGTGATGTTGCTCCATCTCCTCCATTCTGTATCAGTCAAAACATCATTTTTACGGGCCTATCAAATCAAGGAGTCTTTGATGGCAAAGGAAACCAAGCAGCAGGATCAGGCTTTTGAGCTTTTTGCAGATGCAATCAAAAAGAATATTGACAAAACCGCAGAAGCTTTTGGCGTAAGTCCGGAACTCTATGAAGAGGTGCGTAAAGCGCTTTTAGAGGGTGTCGCCCTTTACGAGATCCTTGGTATGAAACGATCCACCATTGATGCTCGTTATACCTTGGCCTATCAGCTCTATACAGGCGGGAAATTGGAAGAGGCGGAAACGCTTTTTCGGTGGCTGTGCAGCTACGCCAATTGCGATGTGCCGCATTGGATGGGCCTGGCAGCCAGTCGTCAGGCGCAGGGGAAATATGAGGAAGCTATAGAAGCTTACCAGATGGCGGCTCTTTACGGTGCTCTCGAAGATCCTGCGCCTTTCTACTATAGTGGTGTTTGTTTCCTGAAGCTGAATCGCAGGGAAGATGCCAAAGTGGCGATGCAGACGGCGTTAACTCTCGGTGACGCTGCCAATGCCGATCACAAGCTGATCATGGCTCAGGCACAGGCTTTGCTGACAGGGCTTGAAGAAGGAGCATAGCATGGCTGGGATGAGCGATCTCTTGCAGGCTCTGGCTCAGGCCACAGGCTGGAATAGCGTAGTTCAGCCGGACGAGTATGGCGTTGTGCGTGTGGCTTTGGAAGGCGATCTTGATATTGTCTTGTTTTGCCTTGGTGAAAAGTTTTGTGTGATGCGCGGTGTCGTGCTTGAGCTTCCCACGGATGAACAACAGAGAAGGGCTCTCTGTGAACAGGCTGCACGTCTGCAGGTGGCTGCTGCGCGGGAAAAGTCTTCTATTCTCGCTGTCGAAGAGCCTGGTATGCTTTCCGTACCCGGAGAAACGCTAGACCTTGCCCGTCTCATTTGCTATCGTTCTCTCCCCCTGAGTGTTGATACAGGTACGTTTATTGAAAATGTACAGGCGTGGCTCAACGACTACGCCTGGTGGAAAGCCAATCTCAATCCCTCCAACGAACAAGGGTCGAGCATGAGTTCCTTTTTCAGTGCAGGCCAGTTTTCCGGACTGAAGCTCTGATGCAGCGCCTTGCGACAGTTATCTTTACGCTGCTTGCCATGGTCTTTCTGACTGTTCAGGTCAGTGCACGCCCCGCGGCAAGTCCGCAAAAGCTCTTCCTTGTGCCCTTTACCCATGTGGCCCAAAATGAAGAGCTGTCTTTGCTTTTAGCCGAATTTGCCCGTGTGGAAGGCTATTCGGCCTTGGTCAGTCCTGCGCTCAAAGGGCCGGTGACAGGCTCTTTTGAAGCCATCGACCCGTACGCCTTTCTCGCCAGTATGGGGGCAGCCTACCAGGTGCGCTGGTTCAAACAGGGACGCACCATCAATTTCTACGCCCAGCAGGAAATACAGCAGGCTTTTCTTGCCCCCTCCATTATCAGTGCTGAAACCCTCCTTGCTCTGTTCCGCGAAGCGGATATGCTCTCGCCTCAGCTTAAGCACAAGCTTCTGCGCAATAAAAATATTCTCTATGTCCAGGCCCCTGGCTATTATGTGGATCAGCTGCGCCAGGCCATGGCGTCTATGGAGCAGGCCCAGGTCAATCGCGTGACCATGCGGGTCTTTCCTCTGAAAAATGCCTGGGCGGAAGACAAGCAGTTCAATAGCAGCAATGACAGCAGGGTCACCGTGCCCGGGGTGGCCACTATTTTGCGGGCCATGGTGGACGGCGGCCAACAGACCGATTCGACCGTGTCACGCGCTTCTGCGGCACAACCGGGCCTTTTGGGTTCAGGCCTGGCCGCTGGTAAGAAGAGTGGGGGCGAAGCCCAGTCGGAATCTGTCGGTCCCGGAAGACAGCAAAGTCGCAATCAGACCAATGTCAGCATCATGGCGGATTCACGGATGAACGCCGTGGTAGTGACCGATGCCGAATATCGCATGCCGTACTATGCCCGTGTTATTGCCGATCTTGACAAGCCTGTGCGCCTTGTGGAAATCCATGCCGCCATTGTGGATATTGACAGCAATTATCAGCGTGATCTTGGCATCAATTTTCAGGGTGCGGCAGATCTCGGCAATGGCTGGATGTTGGGGGGCTCCGCTGGTGCCAGTTCCGTGGAGGGGACATTGCCAGCGCCAGGGGCAGCTTCCAATAGCGGTCTTTCCTTTTCCACCCTCTATACGCGCGGGACGGATTTCTTTTTGACGCGTGTCAAAGCCTTGGAAGAGGACGGTGTAGCGCGTGTGCTTGGAAAACCGTCGGTGTTGACGACGGATAATGTGCAGGCAACCCTTGAGAATACGAGTACCTACTATATTCCCGTCTCGGGCTATCAAGCGACAGATCTCTTTAAGGTCGTGACAGGAACTGTGCTCAATGTCACTCCGCATATCATACCCGGCCGAAAGCTTCCTGATGGGACCTATCTGCCGGATGCCATCAAGCTTTTGGTCAGTGTTCAGGACAATCGCAACGATGATGCTTCGACCTTTACCGTCAGCAGCACCAATCCCCAGCCCATCAAGCAGACGAAAATCAATACACAGGCCATTGTGAGCGAAGGGCAGAGTCTGCTCATTGCCGGTTACTACTATGAAAAGCAGGGGGATTCAGGCTCGGGTATTCCCATTGTCAAGAATATTCCTCTGCTTGGCCATCTCTTTGGCAGCACTTCCGAAAATCATTCGCGCATGGAACGTCTGGTCCTGATCACCCCCCGTATTCTGAACATTGAGAATATTCCTGAAGTTCCCAATCGCGTGGAAGATCCGCGATTCAGCCGCACGGCCACGCAGGCCAATTACGATGAGCGTATTCCATCGAAGCCGCCTGTGGGTGGCTGCACGCGCAAACGTCTTGACTACGTCTCAACGCCCGACATCCCGGCTGAACCGGGAAATCCCGAGCATCCCCGACCCATGGGTGAACCAACCAAGCCTTTGCCCACGTCAACACCGGTTCGGCCCTAATGACAGGAGCAGCGTTTTTACCTCGGGCTGACCGAGGTTTTGACGCTGAAAATCTGATGCAAGACGAAAACCAAGTTCCAGAGACTGTCGCAGTTTTGCACGTCTTTTCAGGTGTGCATCTTGGCGCTCGTATTGAACTTTCAGTGGGCTCCTGGCTTTTGGGCAGTGACGACGCGTGCGATTTGATTCTCATGGGCTTAGCCCCGCATCACGCACGCCTGAAGGTGCAGGCTGATGGCGATGTGCAGATTTGGGTGAAGCCTGAGGAAGGTCCCATTGTTGTTGACGGCCAGAATGTCTCGGAGGAGACAGCGCTGACCTGTGGCCAGGCCTGGTATCTTGGAGAAATCTGCTTTGCCTGGAATTTACCCAATGTGGAGCAGAAGGCCATTATCCCGCAAAGTGCCACCCTGCAGGCGCCAGAAGAGCAAGCTGCTGCATCGGATGCGTCTGCAGAGAGTGAGCCCAATGAGGCACCTGCGCAAGTTTCTCCGGAAACGGCTTCGACCGGGCCCGAACTTGTCACAGAAGAGCGGTCGGCTTTTGAGCCTGTTGTCATGGACAAGGTTAAGCCCAAGGCGCGGCTCTCCCTGGGGGAAAGGCTCCGTAAGCCCTTACCGCTTCTTTGCTTGGCCGTATTGCTGGCAGCCCTTTCCTTTGCCGTGTCCACGGGACCCAGTCGCAACGAATATCCGCACATTGTCGCTGAGATTCTCTCCAAAGCCGGATTTGCCGATTTCGCCATTACCCAGCGCTGGCCGGGTGTTGAAGTGCGAGGGGCTGTGCCGACGCCAGAAGATCTCAAGCGTTTAAGTCTGGCTGTGGAGGACGTTTCTTTCCCCGTTTTTCTGGAAGTTGCGGTGGACGACGATCTCTTGCAGGCCGTGAGCAATTCCCTCGGTGTGCGGGGCTTTACGCCTGTTGTTGCCATGCAGCGTGGGCAAGGTGAGCCCAAGGTGCGGATTTCCGCCTTCATGCGTGATACCCTGGTTGAAGCAGATGCCTTTGCAAGCCTGGAGAGGGATGTCCCTTCGCCTCCCGTCAAAGAGCGACGTATTTTCCATGAACAGGATGTTGTGCCGAGCATCATGGCCGCTTTGCAGCGGGAAGGTCTTGAGCATATTCGCCCTGTCTGTCTGCCTGGCCGCATCACCATGACGGGCAATTTTAACGCTGATGTCAGGCTCATTCTTGAGCGCGTGAAGACGAGCTTAAGCCAGCAATTTGGCGTGCCGCTTTTCGGTGAAAACGTTTTTGTGGCTGATGCACCACCGGCCGAGATCAAGAGTGATAAGCAGGGATCAAAGGGGGTGCGTGGCGCAGGTCTGCACCTGCCGGCAAATCTTGGGGCTGTGCCAAAGCAAGACCATGCCTCGTCCTCACACGTATCGGGAGACCCACTGGGCGGGATCAAGGTTACGGGCGTGTATACGGCACCGCTTGTTTTTATCACCACATCTGATGGCCAGCGGCTTTTTCAGGGATCTGTTCTGCCCAATGGCAATGTGCTTGAGCGTATCACAACCTCAGTGCTGACCTTGCGCAGTGGGGAGAAAATCATCACCTATCCATTACGAGGTGCTCATGAGTGAGAAACTTTCTGCGTTTGATCTTTTGGAGGACGATTATCAGGGACAGGGTTTGCACAAACTTCAAGAAGCACTTGAAGGTATGAAGGGAGCCATTCGTCACCGCATGGATCAAGGTTTGAGCAACGAGGACTTCCAGGTGGCCCAACGAGTTTTGGTGGCGGTAGAAACCGGGGAAGAGGCTGCAAACAGCCTTCACGATAAAATGGTGGGGTAGAAGATGAGCCAAGCAATGCATGATCTTCTCGACAATAATGAGGTCGCTCTGCTTTTGGATCTGGCCAATCTGGCCTGTCATAAAGGAATGCCAGCGGAAGCGCGGGTCATTGTTGACGGCGTCTTGGCTGTTCGGCCCAATTTTGTGCCGGCTCTGATCACTTTGGCCTATTCGCATCTTGTCGTGGATGATTTTGACAGAGCCCTGGAGATTCTTGAGCCTGTGCTTGCGGCCAAGCCTGATGATGCTGATGCGCGTATTGTCCAGCTTCTTACGCTGTTACTTGCCGGCAAGCGCTCTGAGGCCGATGAGGCGTTTGACTATATTCCCGAAGGCTGTCCGCAGCAGCAATTGGCCAACGAGTTACGTCAGGCCTTGTAGGCCGAGAGCTCACAAGTCATGATCGCTCACACTTCCTCTCCATGTTGCTTCCTGCGTTTTCTTCTCCTCTGTCCGCTGCTCTTTCTGCTTTCTGCCTGTCAAACAGAGCTCTATACCGGTCTTGATGAAGAGCAGGCCAATGCCATGCTTTCTGTGCTGCTCAAAAGAGGTCTTTTGGCCGAGAAAATTGCCAAGGGCAAGAACGGCTACGCCATTTCCGTGGATGAACATCAGGTGGTGCGTGCCCTGCAGGAGCTGAAGGAGAACAGTCTGCCCAGGGACAGTTTCCAGAGCCTTGGCACAGTCTTTGCTGGTGGTGGTATGATCAGTTCAGCCTCTGAAGAGCAGGCGAAGATGACCTGGGCGCTTTCTCAGGAGTTGAGCAATACCTTTTCGCGCATTGACGGTGTCCTCACAGCGCGTGTGCATGTGGTTCTGGGGGTTAACGATCCTCTCAATAATGTGAAAATTCCCGCAACAGCCACAGTGTTTCTGCGACATCGACCTGATTCCATTGTCACGACCCTTGTTTCTGAAATCCGGAAGGCGACGGCAGGTGCTGTAGCGGCCCTTGCGTATGACAATGTCACGGTGATGCTCGTGCCTGTGCGTGAAAGCGTGACTGTGCCCAATCTTGCGCCGCCGCCTCCAAATCTTTTTGGTGAGACGTTCTCCTTGCCCCTGCTCCTGCAGACTGTTGCCCTTGCTTTACTTTTTTCGGCAGTGGCCATTGGCGGTATGCTCTTATGGCAACGACATAACGCCAAAAAAGCCGCTGCAGAAGCTAGCGCTGAGAGCAAGGAGTAAAAGGCATGCCTGGAGCATTGGCGGAGAAAGGCTTTTTTGACGCCTTGATGGGTGGCAATGCCCAGAGCAAGGCCTTCTGGCCGCATGTGCTGCGTTTTAATGAGCATCCTTTGCCTGCCAGAGCGCAGACAGATGCTGCGTGGTTTTCTCCTGCCCTTGATGCCTGGCTTTCTCAGGTTCCCGACAGCTTACGCGAGCCTCCGTCTTCGGCGTCAAAGCCCGCTTTTTTTTGGGATTTCCAAGAGGATTCGCGTAAACTGGCCCTTTTGGATGACAGTAGGCTTGAGCTTTTGGCCAAAGTCAGTGGTGTGACTCTTCATGCCCGGGAAATGGCTAAAATTGTGGAGCGTGAAGCACGTCTTGCCCTGACGGAAGTTCTGGGCAAAAAACTTGTCGAATATGCCCTTGCGCGTGGACAGTATCAGACAGGCGCTGCCGGCGCCATTGTTGACCAATTGCATACGGATTTGCCCCTTGTTGAACGCTGCCGGCTGCACGGTTGGCTCGCTCTGCACCTCTGTGCTTCGCGTTGGCCTGAACTGTTGCGTGAACGTTTTGTGCAGCGTCTTTCTGGTATGTGCCATGAGGTTTCCTACCCCGGGGATGTGCTTGCAGAAACCGACTGGCAGGCACTTTGGCGTATGCTGAAGAAATGTTTGCTGCGAGAGGTTGCTCCGTCATGGGCTGCGTATTTTACCGTATAGGCAATAGCTTGCAACCTGCCCCTGGCTCGCGCATTGTGCGCGCCAGGGAATATGCGACGCTTCTCAAGGCCCAGGAGCTGCTTGACGATGCCCAGAGGCAGGCTCAGGTCACCGCCCAAAAAGCTGAAGAGGCCTACGAGGAGAGGCGTCAGCAGGGCTATAGTGACGGCGTGATGGAAGGGCAGATGCAGCAGGCTGAAAAAATGCTCGAAACCGGCATGCAGGCTGTGGAATATCTTGAGGGACTTGAACGGCAGATTGTTGAGGTTGTCACCACGGCTGTGCGCAAGATTGTGGGGGAAATTGACGAAAAAGAGCGCATTGTGCGTGTGGTGCGCACGGCCCTGGAACAGGTGCGAGGGCGTCAGCGTGTCTTGATCCGCGTCAGTCCCGAGGACGAGCCGCATGTGCATGAGGCCCTAGCTCCGATGCTTACGCTCAGTTCAAGTAATGCCGGCTACGAAGTTGTCGCTGACCAACGTATGAAACCTGGCGACTGCACCCTTGAAAGTGAGATGGGTGTCGTTGATGCCAGCCTTGACGTGCAGCTCAAAGCCATTGAAAAAGCCCTGACCGCCAGAATCGGCGAAGGAAATAGCTGATTGTCACAGTTTGCGGAGTCGCTATGGCCTTTGAATATATTGGCAATCTCTTAAATGAAACCATCCGCAATGTCAGTCCGGTGGAAGTACGCGGGCGCGTGGAGCAGGTTGTTGGTACGATCATTCGTGCGGTTGTGCCGGGCGTGCGCATGGGTGAACTCTGCTTTTTGCGCGATCCCTGGGAGTCGTGGGAGCTTAAGGCCGAAGTGGTGGGCTTTGTGAAAAATATTGCCCTGCTTTCACCGCTTGGGAGCATGCAGGGGATTTCACCGGCCACGGAGGTTATTCCTTCAGGCGAAATTCTCTCCGTACCCGTGGGTAATGAATTACTGGGACGCGTCGTGGATGGTCTGGGGCAACCCATTGACGGCGGTCCTGCCTTGCATGCAAGAACGCATTATCCCATTTTTGCCGAAGCGCCCAATCCCATGACCCGAAGAATCATCGATCACCCCATTACGCTTGGCCTGCGTTCCCTGGACGGCATTCTGACCTGCGGTGAAGGGCAGCGCATGGGCGTTTTTGCCGCAGCTGGCGGCGGGAAAAGTACGCTCTTGTCGAGTATTTTGAAGGGCTGCTCGGCGCAGGTCTGTGTTCTGGCACTTATTGGTGAGCGCGGACGTGAAGTGCGTGAATTTATTGAGCACGATATTGGTCCTGAAGGCCTGAAGAAGGCGGTCCTCGTGGTTTCAACCTCTGACCGTTCTTCCATGGAGCGGCTCAAGGCCGCCTATACGGCCACAGCTATTTCCGAGTATTTTCGTGATCAGGGCAAAAGTGTCTTACTGATGATGGATTCAGTAACGCGTTTTGCGCGTGCCCAGCGCGAGATCGGTCTGGCTGCCGGTGAACCGCCCACACGTCGTGGTTTTCCCCCGTCGGTTTTTTCCGAATTGCCCAAACTTCTCGAAAGGGCTGGCAATTCCAGTAAGGGATCTATCACAGCGCTCTATACGGTCTTGGTTGAAGGTGACGATATGACCGAGCCTGTGGCAGACGAAACCCGCTCCATTCTCGACGGTCATATTGTGCTTTCGCGGAAATTGGCTGCCCAGAACCACTATCCGGCCATTGATATTCAGGCCAGCGTCAGCCGAGTGATGAATGCCATTGTTACCCCGGAGCATAAAAAGGCTGCTCAGCAATTGCGTGCCATCCTCGCAAAATATGCCGAAATTGAACTGCTTGTGCAGATTGGCGAATACAAGAAAGGCGCCGATGCCGAAGCCGATTCGGCCCTGGCGCATATTTCCAAGGTCAATGCTTTTCTGCGTCAGAAGCAGGATGAAAAGAGTACCTTTGAGCAGACGGTGGCCGCTCTGCAAGCTGCGGTGGCCTAGCTCGTGCCTCCTTCCACCTATCCTCTGGCGCCCATGCTTAAAGTACGTCTGATGCATGAGGATCGTGCCAAGAAAGACGTGCGCGAAGCCGAAGAACGGCAAAAAAAGGCGGAAAAAAGTCTTGAGGCATGTCAGGAAGAACTCGCCCGTTACCGCATATGGCGACCGGAAGAAGAAGATCGGCGCTATGCGGCAATTTTTGGCAAGCCCATGGATGCCAAGAAACTTGCCACGTTTCGCGAAGAGCTCGCTTGTCTGGCTCAAGGTGAAGTTGAGCGGGAGCTGAAGGTGCATGAGGCGGAAAAGGTCGTGCAGCAGCGCGTGACCGAAACCGAAGCAGCTCGCAAAGCGGCTATTATGGCACGCCGGGCATCCATGAAGCTTGAAGAACACCGTGATATCTGGCAGGCCGCCATGCGTAAAGAAGAAGAGCGCCTCAGTGATCTTGAGATGGAAGAATCGCGCGGTCCTGCAAAAAACAGTCTGTAATCTTACTTTGTATGACATTTCTGGCAGGTGCAAAGCAAGCGCCAGAACAACGAAAAATGGAGGCAGCGTTTCTCCTTGGCCTTAAGGCCGAGGTCTCCACGCTGAAGAACTGATGAATGTGCGAAACGTCTCCGATAAGTCGCTCAGCAATTATGATGCAAAAAAGTCCGTCGCTGGATCCCCGTCGTGTTCGGTAGAAGATCAGGAGCTTTTTTCGAACCTCTATGAGAACGGGCAAAATCAGGGGAACATTTCCTCTGAAAAGACCTTTTCTTCTGAAAACGATGACCTGCAGGATCCTTTGAACGATGAGCCATTGATGTGTTCACGGGGGCAATGCCGCTTAGGCGATGCCGAAGGGGCTGTCCAGACAGGATCACGTGGCGCGCAAAGCAATCTCCAGGCGCAAGCTGCTGGTGAAAGGGCTTCTCTGACCCCAGCTGCTGACAAAAGGACTTCCCAGGCCAATGCTGCTGACAAAAGGACTTTCCAGGCCAATGCTGCTGACAAAAGGACTTTCCAGGCCAATGCTGCTGACGAAAGGACTTACCAGGCCAATGCTGCTGACGAAAGGACTTACCAGGCCAATGCTGCTGACGAAAGGACTTACCAGGCCAATGCTGCTGACGAAAGGACTTACCAGGCCAATGCTTCTGATGTAAGAACTTCCCAGGCCCAAGCTGCTGACGCAAGGGCTTCTCAGACCCAAGCTGCTGATGCAAGGGCTTCTCAGACCCAAGCTGCTGATGAAAGAGCTTCCCAGGCCAATGCTTCTGATGCAAGGGCTTCCCAGGCCCAAGCTGCTGACGAAAGGGATCTCAAAGCCCAAGGGGCTGACGAAAGGGATCCCAAGGCCCAAGCTTCTGACGGAAGGGATCCCAAGGCCCAAGCTTCTGACGGAAGGGATCCCAAGGCCCAAGCTTTTGACGAAAGCGCTCCCAAGGCCCAAGGGGCCAGTCAGCATGAGAATGGCGCAGAGATGGTAAAGACCGCTCAAGCACAGAGAGAGATACACGAGCTTCTTAAGGCTCGGACTCAGATGCATGAGAAAAAGGCAGAACAGGGCCATACCATAGTTTACGATCAGCAGGACGCGGACAGTGTTAAGCCTTCTATGGTTTTGCCTTCAGCCGATACGCTTCTGGTTAGCCTTTTTGGTCAGCAACCTGCTGAAGCTGCGGGGAAAACTGTGGGGGCGGATCCGATTTTTCACGCGGAAATGGAAAAACTTGTGGAGCGCATCCTTGTTGCGGACAAGAGCCAAGGGGCACAAGAAGTTCGCATCAGTCTGGCAGATGGCCCCCTGAAGGGCTCTGATCTGAGTATTGTGCGTACAGCCGAGGGGCAGTTGCATATCACGGTGAATTGTCAGACTGCCACAGCCTTCCAAACGGCTGTTAGTGCCAGACAGTCCCTTGTGGATGCCCTGGAAGCGCATGGAGAGCAGGTGAGAGTCAACGTGGACAATGGTGGTGGTAATGAGGGTGATAGTCGTCAGCGCTCAAGAGGGTACAGAGCTATTGTGGACGAGGAGTCAGATGAGGCATGAGCGGGTCTCTGCAAGCTCCTGCGCTTTCGCCAGAAAGGGCGCGTTTTTGGAACGCCCTGGTCAGCAGACTTTTACCGGCAACCCTGCGTCTTGATAATGGGCAGGATCAAGCTGTCTCTGTGACGCTTTCCTGCCCTGTGGACAGTCTGCAGCCACGTGAAATCACCAGTAGCTATACCTGTTATGTGAACTGCAATGGCCTCTGGCAGGTGGATTTCGATAATCTCGAGCTTTTGCGGCTGCGTCCGGAGCTTGCGGCCTGGCATGATGCGGATCGGGAAAACCGCTTTGCCCTTTTACCCGAAGGACTTGTGCGTGCGGTCTTTGAACGGCTTTTTTTGAATGTTTTGGACATGATTTCGCGTGTTACGGGATTACCGGCGCTTTTTGTCGGCAGTCCGAGACCGGCTACGCGACCGAGATTTACGGAATCACTGGACTTTTTTTTGCGCACAGACGGCAAGCAGCCTAGCACATGCATGATGCGCCTGGCATGGCAGGATACGTCAACGCTTTTGCCTGTTCTGGAGAGACTTGAGGCTTTGCCTTTGCTCAGGCCCAGGCTGCCGAACGAGCTTTTGACCAGCCTGCAGATCACGGCGGCCCTGGAAATTGGGCAGATGCGGCTTACGTCATCAGAGCTCGCTTCCCTTGAACGAGGCGATATCCTTTTGCCCACACTACTCACCCCTGAGCAGCCCTGTGTGCGGCTTGCTCAGGGCATTCGTCTCAGGGCTCGTCTGGATCAGTGTACGCTTACCCTTGAAGACCAACAGACCCCGTCGACGCTTTCTCAGGGAGATAAGACTATGTCGGATACTGCTGATAGTTCCGCACAGCACGTGCAGCAAAGCTCTGCCGCCAATGAGCCCCTGCTCAAGCAGGATGATCTGGGCAAGCTGGAACTGGAGATCTCCTTCGCATTGCCTAGTATCAAATTGCCGCTCACCGAGTGTGCCAGGCTTGCTGCTGGCACAACGTTCACCCTGGCTGCAGACGCCGCACATCTGCCCGTGACGGTTCTGGCTCAAGGCCGTCCCGTGGCCATGGGGCGCCTTGTGGATGTGGGGGGAACTCTGGGGGTGCAGCTGACACAGCTTGCCAGCACAGAAGTAAGCGAGAGCAGCATGGGAAAGGCCGAGTAATGGAGCTGGGAATCAACCCGATCTATCTCATCTCAGGGCTTGCTGTCCTCGGCCTTGGGCCTTTTATGCTGATGCTTGTGACCTCGTATGTGAAGATCGTGGTGGTCACAAGTCTTGTCCGCAATGCCCTCGGGGTGCAGCAGGTTCCCCCGACGATGGTCATGAACGGCTTGGCCATCATTCTGACGGTCTTTATTATGGCACCAACATTTACGGATACCTTGCATCTTATAGAAAAGCAAAAGATTACCGGCAATTCTCCTCCCTCAGAACTGGTTAAGGCTCTTCAGAACTGCTCCCCGCCCATCAGAAAATTTCTCACAGACAATACCTCACCTGTCATCATGAATGCCTTTTTGGGCACGGCTAAGCGTATCTGGCCCAGTGAGATGCGTAATGATATCTCCAAGACCAATCTTTTGATTTTAGTCCCGGCTTTTACCATTACGGAATTGACACATGCCTTTCAGATGGGTTTTCTGCTCTATCTCCCCTTTTTGACAATTGATTTAATTATTTCCAATATTCTGTTAGCCATGGGCATGATGATGGTTTCCCCCATGACGATTTCCTTACCTTTTAAGATTTTGCTCTTTGTGACGTTGGATGGCTGGTTGAAGATCAGCCAGGGATTGCTCTTGAGCTATCATTGATGACGACGTACAGACCAGAAGCGAATTGGGCTTAGGTCCGTTTGTTGCATTGATATCTTTGATAGGGTCTCAGGCTTTATGCCGCCTGGAACTTTTTACGGAAAAAAGGAGGCAGCGCTTGCTCTGACACAGACTGTCGGGGCTTCGCTGATGATATATGGAAATTACGGCTACTGAAGATCAGAATTGTCTTATCCTGGCCTTGTCAGGACGCATGGATGCGACGACAACCGAAAATTTTGACCAGGTGGCGCAGGCTTCACTGAAAGAGGGGCATACGCATATCCTGGTCGATCTCAAAGACCTCGTCTATGTGAGTTCAGCAGGATTACGCAGTTTTTTGAGCCTTGCCAAGGCTGCCAAGAATGGTCAGGGACGTCTTGGCTTCTGTTCTCTGCAACCCATGGTGTCAGAGGTTTTTCACATTTCGGGTTTTGATCGCATGCTTTCTGTTTTTGCTGATCGCGACTCAGGGCTTGCTGCACTGCATGCGTGAGGAGTATGTCATGCCTGAAATTTCTCTTCCTGCCACAAAAGACAGCATAAGCCAGGCTACAGCCTTTATTCATGAGCATTTGGGTGATCGATATGCAAAACTGCTGACCTATGTGGAATTGACCGTGGAAGAACTTCTGGTCAATGTGGCAAGCTATGCCTATGACAAAGACATCGGCAAGGATCACCCCAAACATGGGCAACTTGTTTTGGGCTGCCGCTGGGTCAATTTAGACGGGCATAAACATTTCTGCGTTTGGCTTCGTGACTGGGGTCGTCCATTTGATCCGTTTTGTGTCGAGCAGCCCGATACCTCACTGCCTGTGGAAGAGCGCAAGACCGGGGGACTGGGTGTGCATTTGGTCAAGCATATCTCCAGCCACTATATCTACAGCGGCACTGACGGGAGCAATACGGTAGAGCTTTTTTTCCGTGTAGACGCTGCTTAGCCGTAGGCTGCTTTCAGAGACCTTGAGCCGTGTGCCCAGGCTCTATTCATAAATTTCATCAATGCTCAAAAGGACATCCAGGGGGGGATTCCAGCCGATGAGGGCGGCTGTGCGCAAATTGACGGCCAGTAATTTGGGGGAGAGGAAAACTTGCGAGAGTTTGCGAGGCATATGGCCGGCCGCGATTTTGACCAGCAAATTGGCCACAAACTGTCCTTCGCTGATGCATGAGTCCACAAAACTGAGCAGAGCACCGTATTTGACGTCTTCTACGAGGGCTTGGGAAAACGTGGGAATGCTGGCCTCTATGAGAGGCTCAAGCGTCGTTGAACGCTGTTGCGCCGTCAAGGTCGAGGAATAGGTGAGATAGACAGCGTCTGCCTGTTTTTCGGCAAATTGCCGGTGGCATTCTAGCAGACTTTGTGTCACAAGTTCTGGTTCACCAAAGAGATTGGCCTGGCACGGCACAAGTTCAAAGCCTAAGATGTCTGCGGTGTGTTCAATTTCATCAAAAGCCAGCATACTTTTGCCAAAATCGGTGTTTTCATAGGTGATGCCAAGGCGTTTGAAAGGTATAACTTTGTGAAAATATTCTAATTGCTGCTGATTTTCCTTGGGTTGAACAACAGCCACCAGATTGTCTTTGCCGGAATCCGAGACGGAAGGCACAATACCGGCTTCTACGGGGCTGGTCACCCCAGCGACAATGACAGGCTTATCCGTGGGCATGTTTGCCATGTCAAAGGCAGCCGGTGTCCCGAGCGCAATGATAATATCGACATCCTGTTGTTCTTCGAGACGTCGACGCACGCTCTCCCGCAGAACACGACGTTTAGCCTTATCCCAGTCATAGGAATAATAGCCGTTGACAGAAAAAGACAGTCGTTGGAAACGCGAGTGCTGACCAAGCCACTGCCAGAGCTGTTGCGCTTTTTGAAGATCGGGTGGGGGGGGAAGCGTGAGAAAGGATTGTTTGTAGAGATCCTGCGCAAAACCATAGAGAAGCTGGAAATTGTAGTTTACGGGACCTGACTCAACAAGGATGATATTCAGCGGTTGAGCCTGGGGGGAAGTCAGAAACATGCCTGACAACAACGTGAAGAGAAGGATGACACGGAAAAAGGGCTTGTTCATGTTATCCCCCGTAAGTAGCTCCAGAAAGCCAAAGGAAAATCAGACTCAAAAAAATTTGTCTACGCTCAACAGAACTTCCAGGGGGGGGTCCCAGCCGAGACGTGTCGCTGTGTGCAGATTAATGACGAGTTGCATGGGGCTTTGAAAAATCTGAGAAAGACTGCGAGGCTTATGACCTTCAAAGATTTTCTGTAAAAGGCTGGCCGCAAAAAGGCCTTCGTTTATCCCGCCATCCATAAGACTTAAGAGTGCGCCGTATCGGACGTCTTCCACAGTGGCCTGTGAGAAGGAGGGAATACGTGCGGCGAGCAGCGGCTCAAGAACTTTGTGCTTCTGCCGTGGTGTCAGAGGCGCTGTATAGGTGAGATAGACGGCATCCACTTTTTTTTTCGCAAATTGTCGATGGCAGGCCTTCAGATGTTGTGTGACAAGTTCAGAGTCGTCGTAGAGGCCGGTTGTGCAGCGTACCAGTTCAAAACCCAGATCTTTGGCTGAGCCTTCAATCTCTTTGAGGGAAACCATACTTTTGCCAAGTGGTGTGTCTTCATAGACAATGCCAAGGCGTTTGAACGGGAAAATTTTGTGATAATACTCCAATTGCCGGCGGTAGTGAAAAGGCTCAACAATGGTGACAAGATTATCTTTGCCTGAATCCCACATGGAAGCAGCAATACCGGCCTCCACGGCATTGGTGACGCCTACGACGAGAACCGGTACATAGCTGCATAATGCCGCCATGTCGTAACCTGCCGGTGTGCCAAACGCAAGAATGAGGTCCACATCGCGTTTTTCCTCAAGGCGTGTACGGATTTTCTCTCGAAGGAAACGACGTCGACTCTCGTCCCAGCCAAAAGAATAGAAGCCATTGGCTAAAAACCGAAAATTCTGAGGATTGGCTTCTTTGCTCAGCCACGACCAGTATTCCTTGGTGCTTTTGAAAAGATCCGGGGGTAAAACCTTGCTTAGCGCATCCTGCTTGCGCAGCCCTCTGACAAAGCCCTGGAAAACGCGGAGATTGTAGTCGAGAGTACCACTCTCCACACAGATAATGCGCAGAGGATCCCTTGCCCAGGCAGGCAGGCAGAGGAAAAGCGTGGCAAACGTCAAAAAAAGACAGAAAAGAGCGTGTTTCATATCTCTCAGCGCCGTTCTCCTCATCTTATGCAAACCTGATTATGATCTCAAAACCTAAGCAAGCTTGCTGTAAGCTTCCTGCTTCATGAAGGCCGGTTTCAGCGCACATGTGCGCAGCCAGAGCCTTCCCCTCCACAAGCTGTCGCCGTGGAACTCACGGCCATACTCTGTTCTTCAATGAAAGCACGTCCAAAATCTGACGTTCTGTGGCATGGTATTCTGCACCGTCGTGCCGCACGTGGAATACCTTTGGGAACCAGCGGTCTACTTCAAGCTTTACTTGAGGTTGTTCATACCTCTGCCATCGATGGTTACTCATCGCTTCATTGGCTACGATGAGCAGCGTTTTGCGCAGATGGTAAGCGCATCACGCCCGCTCAGGCAGTGGGCTGGTCGTTTTTGCGCTGATCAGCTTGGCTCTCCTGGTTCACAGTCTTCTCTGTTGTCCGACAGATGGTCATCATGGTGATGTCGTCAGAAGGCGGCTCGCTACCTCGAAAAGCGCAAATATCGTTGAAGACAGCCTCATGCAGTTGTTCGGGGGTATCCTGGGCATGGGCTGAGAGGCACGCTTCCAGACGTTGATCACCGTAGAATTCCTTATCGGCATTCATGGCTTCTGTCAGACCGTCAGTGTAGAGAAAGAAGCGTTCATCAGGGGCAAGTGTGTCTTTGAACTGCAGATAGTCGATGCCAGGCATGACGCCTACCAGGGGCCCACTCAGATGTTCTAGCTGGCGTATCTGGCCGTTGCGGCTGAGAATATAGGGCAGACAATGGCCGCCGTTGGCGTAGACAAGCTCGCCTGTGGAAGGCTGATAGACGGCAAGAAAGAGTGTGACAAACATATTGCCGGGATTGTGCTCTTCAAGCAGATGGTTGATCTGCTTGATGGCTTCGGCAGGTTCAAGACCGGAATGCAGGGTGCTGCGCAAAAGGGTCATGGTCATGGTCATAAAGAGCGCCGCGGGTACGCCCTTGCCCGAGACATCCCCGAGTGCCAGAACCTTGCGATCATGACTCAGGGTAAAACAGTCATAGAGGTCTCCACCGACTTCACGTGCCGGTTCAAGAAAGGCAGCAATGGAAAAGCCTTTTTCGAGGTGCTGTGCCTGGAGATCCGGCAAAATGCCCATCTGAATATCACGTGCTGCAGACAACTCACCTTCCATGCGCTTCTGGGCGGTCATGGCATCAATGGATGTGCGGATATTTTTGATGAGCTCTCGGCCCATGGAGGAAAAGGAACGAGCCAGATCGCCGAGTTCATCATGGCGTGAGATATTCAGTTTCTCGGAAAGCACCTGTTCCATGGAGGCCAGGCTCGAGGCCGAGGATGGGTCTACGGAAGCCAGTTCACTTGTGCAGTCGCGCAGCTCGTGCAGAGGACGCATGAAGCGGACGACCAAAAGACTGGTTAACAGCGCTGCGCCGATGAGTATGAGCAGACCGGCCAGAAGCAGTTTGGACACAACGGCCGAAGACGGTTCCCGCAAATCTTCCACGGGTGCCGCCATGATAAAATACCAGTGGTAGGCTTGAATCCAGGAAACATGGCAGAGGTATTCACCGTCTTTCGTGGCTATCTGCCCTATGGCATTGCCGTTTTGCAAGGCCGTTTTGTAGAGCTCATCGAGCTCGTTGACAAGGGGCGTATACTTGCCTCTCTGAATGAGAATCTCGCCCTGGGTTGACCGCAGGAATATGCAGCCACGCTCATACAAATCGAGATTTTCAAAATTGATGCGTGTGGCGTTCAGACGATTGCGTAAAATGGCATCGGCCTCATGGAACAGTTTCCGCAAAACAATGCCGCAGATCAGAATACGGTCGCTGTCCACAATGCCCCTGCCAAAGGCATCGTTGTCAATTGGCAAAATAAAGAGGAGCTTACTGACGCCGTCTTTATCCTGCCAGAGCCCGAATTCACCTTCATGCGGCAGCGAAATGAGCATTTCGCTAATGGTCTGTTCCTTGACGTTAAGCATGTTCTCGCCAACATGTAAGGGGGTAAAGCCCTTATGGCGCAGTTCCCCCACGGTGACGAGATCAACGACGACATTTTCGGAGAGTAAAGGGGCGAGTTCCGTGTCGTGATTGTTAATGAGAAGGTTTAAGAGATTGTTGCGCAGGGGTGAAATGGGCAGGGTACTTTCCACAATGAAGATGTCATTACGGGCATTGATGGCCGTGGAACGCATCAGATGCTTGGCGCCCATGACCACGCGCACTTTGGCCGCAAGATATTCCTGATAGGAGGATTCAAGATTATTTTCCACGGATTTCGCGATGGAAGAAAAATGCGCTTCTTCAGAAGAAAGAATGGCAGAGCTGACCTTTTTCCAGGTCAGAAAAAGCGTCAGCGCTATGGATAGGGCAATGGCGCAGGCCACGGATAAGGCAAGTTTTGCGCGCAGCGTCATGAGTTCCTCGATTGCCTAACAACAAAAGTAATCTTCAGAAATGCAGAAGTTCTCAGCTGCTGTCAAGAAAAATCGCTTTGCAGTTCACGATGGTGGCTCTGTCCATGCCGCTTTCGTCAAAACTGGCGAAAGCCATGTTTTCGTCAGCATGAGGAAAGCCTGAATTGAAAGGATTTTTTGCGTGTGATTTCGTCAAAAACGACGGATTTTTTGTGCCGATGCCGATTTTGGGGTGACTTTGTTTGACTTGACACCTCTGAAATACTACAAAAGCGATAATTTAGGAAGATGGCATGGCCTTTGCTTTATCTTAAAGTATCCAACGCGCCGGAAAGCGGGTACATGCCGCAAAGAGCCCTGAGGCGACGGGGCTTGCGTGTCAGCCTGAGGATCCCGGTATTCATTCCGTGCTTCAGTAGGCTTCACGTTGAATATTATGTTCAAATCCCTTCCTTGAGGGAGGGCAGCGAGCGAGCTTGCTGTTACAACGACAAAGGGAGCAGCGTTTTTACCGGCATTTGCCTTGCCTGGGTATGTCGGCTGCTGACGCTGATAGTCACGTGAAAAGTGTTTCTCAGAGCCAGTCCTTGAGCAATTTTTCCATGGAGCATCTGGATGCCGTCCTTGCTGTTGCCCATATGCTGCCACGGCAGACCGATGTTTCGGCCCTTTTGCGCATGGTCAAGTACTGCAGCCAGCCCCTGATGGCCTTTCAGCGGCTCTGCCTGTTAATTGAGACACCACTGCGTGAGCGTGACATGCTCTATACCCTTGATGTGACAGGGAATATGGCGACAACGGCCCGCCTTGACCTGGCTGACGAGGAAGGTCGCTATACGCTTTTTCGCCAGCTTGAGCTGCGTTTACTGAACAATGAGCATTTGAAGCATGATTTTTCCGCAGCGGCCAAGCTTGAGATTTTCCAGAATGGTCAGCAATACCTCTTACTGCCCCTGTCCGTTGGGGTGAATGGCTACCGAGCTGTTATCTTCTTCGTCTGGACGCAGGAAAGGGCCTTGTCGCAGGAAGTCTTGGCTTTTTGCCGTTTTCAGGGGATCATGGTGGGGAGTACCCTGACGCAGCTGCTCATTCATGAAGAGCAGAATATGGCCATGGAAGCCCTGCGCAGTGAGCGTGATCGTCTCAATATTCTGGTGAGCGTGGCCAATGTCGCTTCAAGTACCCTCAATCTTGAAAATCTCATCAAGATGGTCGCCATGGATCTGCGCAGATTCTTTGCGGTCAACGATGTGGCGCTTGAACTGAACGAAGACAATGATCAGGTCTCCGTGCACAATGTTCTGCCGGCTCGCAGGGGAAATGTTTTTTTGCCGTGCAAGGATACGCTCCTTGGCCAGATGATCTTTCACAAGCCTTTTTGTCTTTTGCGCGAAAAGGCCATACAGAGTGTGAAGAAGAGTGATCCCCTGGCAGCGTCCCTGCTCGACCATGGCGATACGGCAGCCTGTGGCTTTGCTCTGACTTTTCAGCAAAAGCCCCTTGGCGCTCTGATTGTGGGTCACAGTCTCGCTGAGATTTTTACGCGTGACAGCGTAAGCCTGCTTGCCCAGATTGCCCGTGCCCTTGCCCAGTCGGTCTATCATGCTCGTGAATATGCCTTTGTCGAGAGCGCACGCATGCTTTTGGCCAAGGAAAACGCCGACCTGAGTCGTGAAATTGCCCACAGGCGTCGTCAAAACAGCGCCATTATTGGTCAGAGTGAGGCGATTCGCAAAGTTCTGCAGCAAATTGAAATGGTGGCGCCCAGTGACAGTACGGTCCTGATTTTAGGAGAAACGGGCACCGGCAAGGAATTGGTGGCCGAGGCCATTCACCAAAACAGTCAGCGCAAGTCCAAGCCCATGGTCAAGATCAATTGTGCTGCCGTGCCCACAGGTCTTCTGGAAAGTGAACTTTTTGGGCATGAAAAGGGCGCCTTCACGGGAGCTATCCGCCAGAATAAGGGGCGTTTCGAACAGGCGCAGGATGGCACGCTTTTTCTCGATGAAGTGGGGGATCTTCCCCTGGAATTGCAGCCCAAGCTTTTGCGTATTTTGCAGTCGCGTGAACTTGAACGCATTGGCGGACATACCGTGATTCCTGTCAATGTCAGACTCGTGGCTGCGACCAATCAGAATTTAGTGGCCATGGTGGGGGAAAAGCGTTTTCGCGAGGATTTGTACTATCGGCTCAATGTCTTTCCCATCGTGCTCCCCCCTTTGCGAGAGCGGCGTGAGGATATTCCTCTTTTGGCGCAGTATTTTATGGAGCTTCTGAGCGCCCGTTTGCATAAGCAGGTGAGTCGTATTTCCGCTGAGGGTATGCGTTGGCTCTGTAATCAGGACTGGCCCGGAAATGTGCGTGAGCTTGCCAATGTCATTGAGCGGGCGGTGATTGTCAGTTCAGGAAAAATCCTCAATCTTGAAATGGCGGCATCACCTTCACCCATGCGGCGTGAAAGGCCGGTTGGGGCAGAAAGTGCGGGAAGCGAAGACGGGCGTGAGGCCATTGTGGCAGCCATTCAGGCCTGCAACGGTTTAATTGCAGGACCGCGCGGAGCCGCAGCCTATCTCGGTATGAAGCGGACCACCTTAAATAGCCGCATGAAACGTTTGGGACTCAATGTCAAAGAAATTATGGGTAAGCTTCCCTAAATTTGCTGGCGAAATTGGCATTGGTACGGACACAACTTTTAGCTGCCAATGCAAACTGGTAAGGAGGATTGTATGAGTGAAGTCGGCGGCATTAATATTGGGGCGATGTTCCAGAGCGCCACATCCAGTTTAGATCGTGATGGCAAGGCTTTGCAAAGTAAGATCGATGCCATCAGCAAGCAGGAGAATGTTGATCAAAAGGATCTTTTGCAACTGCAGTTCGCCATGGGACAGTACAATGCTAAGCTGGAAACCATTTCATCGGTGGTCAAGAGCATACAGGAAATGCTCAAGAGCTTGGCGCAGCGTACAGGTTAGTCTTGTTTCTGAAGGTCGCCGGCTTAGCCGGCGTCTTCATTTGGAGCAATATGGTTTTGGGCCATTGAGCCAGTATCTTTGACTTGCCTGCCCTTTTTGCCGCAAACAATATTCTGGCGGCCGGGCAGGCCGTGATGGAGCAGAAAACCCCTTCCTGACAGGGAGGGCAAGGTTAAGAAAAGGGGGCGGCTATGCTTGAAGTCGCAGCATCACCGGCCTATAAAGATTTGCTTGATGCCATTGGCAAGTTGACGCAGTGGACAGAGCAGGCTGGCAAGGGGGCTTTACCTTCAGGTCCGCCACCGGCCGAACTGGTACAGCAGTTTACCAATGCCCTGCAGGCCGCTCCTGTGTCTACGGATAAGCTTGCCGTGCAGTCTGCCCAAAGCCTTGAGCCGCAGACAACGCCCAAGGATATCATTGCCTCTTCCAAGATTTTTCAGGCAGATGCTGCCCCCTCGTCGTCCAGTGACGCTGCCACTTCCCTGGAAAATTCAGCCTTTGAGCGACCACGACGTGCCACTGAGGCCATGACGCAGTCGCAGACAGTCAATCTTGAGCGGGGCATGCAGGGTATTGAAGCTGCTTCGCAGAGCAGGCAGGATGAATTTATGCATGTGGTCACAAAGCTCTCTGAAATTCTCGGTAAACAGGCCGCCAACATTTCTCCCATAGATCTTATACAGGCACAGCGCTTGGTGGGCGTTTTGCGGGTGCAATCTGAAAGTGGCCGCAAGCTCTCGGAAGGTGTCGGTGAAACCTTTGAGCAGCTTTTGGATCAACAGGGCTAACCCAGACAGCTTGCAGGAGCGGAAATAACGCAGAGGCAAGGTATCCCCTCGAACATACGCAACTGCTTGCAGCGATGCCGCCCAGGATGACCAGGTGAGCGCAGGGAGAGGCAGCACTTTCTGCATTTCTTTGTCCTCAAGCGTTTTTTGGTCCTTGTTACAGGCGGGTTTTTACGGGACAAGATTTGGCTTTTTTGCTAAGGGGTGATGATGCTTTCAATTGCTTCAACGCCAGCCTACAAGGACCTTCTGGCGACCTTGGGGCGACTTGTTGACTGGACCGAGCAGGCCGGGAATAGCTCTCTGCCCTCTGGGCCACCGTCGGCTGAGCTTGTTGAGCGCTTTCAGCGGGCACTGGCACAAATGCCGGCAGAAAGCAGCGCGGCTGCTCCTCAGGCCGTGAATGCCACCCACACAGAACCAGAGAAGGTCATTGCCGATGCTCGGCTTTTTCGTCCTGCCAACGATTCTGCGGATGTTCCGGCTGAGACGGCAAAGGGAGCCCGTGAACGGTTACGACGTGAGCCAGAGTCGTTGACACAGGCCCAGCAGGTCAATCTCGAGCACGGTATGGAGCACTTGGAGGCGGCCGCACACCATAAGCAGGATATGTTTTTGAAGACGGCCCGTAGCCTCTCCGAGATTTTCTCCAAGCCTGCCGAGGCGCTTTCTCCCATGGACCTTTTGCAGGCCCAGCGCCTTGTGGGCATTTTACGGGTAGAGGCTGAAGCCGGTCGAAAGCTTTCAGAAGGGGTTAGCGAGACCTTGGAGGAGCTTTTGCAGCAGTCTCAGGCGTAAGTATGCTTGGGGGGCTACTCGGCGGGCTTTGACTCGGTCGTGGAGAGCCTGGAGCACAAGGCTTCAACAATTTTTTTGGGTAACAATGTGATATGTCCCCAGAGTTCGCTCGAGGTGGACAGAGAACCGTTCGCAGCATCACGTAAGGAGGACAACGATGTCCCAGATCCCTTTAGCCAATCCTGTCCAGCAGCATGGACTACAACAGCAAGGACAAGAGCCGGCCGTAGTAGGCAATCAGCCCCAGCCGGTTGTCCAGCAGCCAGCTGCTCAGGCTGATCCTAATGCTGCTGCTCTCGCCCACCTTTCGGATAAGGATCGTGCCGCCGCCGAAATGTTCCTGAAAGGCACAAATGTCCAGGAAGCTGCCAAATACACCAAGTGGTCTCTGGCGACAAAGATCGTGACCGGTATCTTAACCTTTGGCATTGCCCCGGCCATCATGTGTCGCAGGGAGGCCAGCAAGGAAAAAGAGCTCGCCGCTGATGCCGTGCGCCTCAAAAACGCCATGAACCGTATGGCAAAGGATAATCGTATTTCGCAGACGGCCTTTTTTATGGATGACAAGTACGTGCCTGTCACCCGCAATCAGGACGGAACCCTCACCGCAACCATCGGCGGTCAGCGCATTATTTCCAAGTTTCCGCCCAAGGTCATCGCGGAATTGATCGAAGACGACATCGTCGCCAATACCGATCTCTATGGCAAGCGGGCAGCGCTCGATCTCTTTTCCGGTAGTGAGAGTGTGAACAAAAACGACAAGAAGCGTGGGCACGCGGGTCGCTCTTTGGCTGAGCAGTATCAGCTGGATTTGGCCAAATGCCAGAAGGAGATTGCCAAGGCCGAGGCGCTGGTCAAGAAAGATGCCGCGGCCCCGGCTCTTTTGCAGGAACTGGAGGAGGCCAAAACCTCTCTGGAAGCCCTGCAGACAGCCTACGACAAAACCGAGGCCGATTGTAACCGCACCCTCCTCAAATGTGTCGAGCAGATTGAATCGGCTGAAAAAGCCCAGAAGCTCTTAAGTCAGGATTTGCAACACGGCGCCACAGATCCTGACGGCGTCCGCCAGAAGGCGATCAACGACCTGAAGGCAAGCGCCTTGGCTGATAAAGCGAAGGCGCAGGCAACACTGCAAAAGCTCTATGGTGAGGATAAGCAGCAACTGGAAGCTGCCCGCGCGCGGAAAAACACAGCACAGGCCAATGTCGACGGCAACGCCAGTCTCACCAAACTCAAAGAGGCCAAAAACGCTCAGGAAACGCTCACAAATACCTTTACCAGCAAGCGTGATGAGCTCAAGCAGCAGCTCGCAGCGCTTAAGGCTTCTCCAAATCGTCAGAGCCCTCAGGTGCAGGCCCAAATTTCCGCGCTGAGGTCTGTGCTTGCGGCTCCTGATAACGGCGTGCAAGCCAAGGATCCGAGACAGCTCAACCTCAGTGATCCCAAGGATGCCCTCGACAGTATGGGGGTCAATGATTCCCGTCACCGTGATCTCTGTATTAAGGCCATCAAGATCCAACTGGGCATCGACGGCGGTGAGCTGCACAGCTGTCCCACCCGCTATCTGGATCGCATTGCGCAGTACGCTTTGGAGGGCTATTACGGCACAGCCAAAAATTTGATCGATCACGTCTTAAAGATTGCCACCACCAACCGCATTGCCAGCCAGGACGTGATGGAGCTGATGAATGTGCGCCAGCAGGACGCCAATACCGGCCAAAAGGTCAATGTGGCTGTGCTCAGGCCCAATGCCAATCAGCCTGAACCGGTCGCCCAGAAGGTCTCCAATTTTGCCGCCGATATCATCTTTTCAGGCAATATCGTGGATGAGGATACGCGTTCCCCTGAGGAGCGTCTGGGGCAGGTTTTAAAGTCCAATGCCGGACTGATTGGCGATATGGTCAGGATAGAGACCTGTGTCAACGCTGTTGAGCTTGAGGGCAAGGCAAAGGAGGCCGAGCAAAAGGCAGCTTTACCCGATGCCAATACTGACGACAAGACCACAGCTTCCATTGCCCGTGCCGAGGCCAATGCCGCTCAGTTTGCGGCCAAGACCCTTCAGGGCAATGTGTTTGGCAAAGGCTTGAATGCCATTGGGAATTTTTTTGGCAATTTCTTTGGCGGCCAGAAAAAGGTGGACGAAAAGGCGTTTACCGGTATGGAGAGCCAGGCCTGGTCTGCCCAGGCGGCAATGCTCAAAGGGCGTCAGCCTCTTGAGCTCAGCCTTGAACAAGCCCAGGCAAATGTCCGGGAGGCCTCGCAGGCAGTTGCGGAGTCTGAAAACGATGCGGCACTGTTGTCTGACCTTGTGAATGCCCAAAAGGCCCTTGCCGATGCCCAGAAAGCCCTTGATGATTTCAACCAGAACTCTCCCTTAGCCCATGATGCCATAACCGCACGGCTTGCCGTGCGTCTGGCAAGAGCTGAAGCCCAGGCCAAGCTCACCGGTAATGAGGAAGATCAGAAGAAGGTCGACGATCTGCGTCAGGCCATCAAAGACGCCGAGCCAGGTGTGCCTGATGCTTCTCTGGGGGCTGAGTTTGACGTGCCGGCAGATACGGCCTTGGGAGAACGGCTGACGACCCTTGAGCAATTGCCGGAAAATGAACGTGCAAGCGTACTCAAGTCGCTTCCCGAGAATATGGCCGACGCCATTCGGGATATGGTCGAGACCGTCAGAGATGGCCTGTTGGAAAAAAATATGCCCGCTGACACGGCGAGTATCAGCATAGGTTTGACACAGCTTGGAACCCAGGATCTGCAGAAGATTGTGCAGCAGGTCAATGATGGCGTGGTCAAGGCCACATCCCTTGTGCAGGATGAGATGACCGCGGCCATCCTCGCCATGGATGCCTCGCTTGTCGACCCCACCAAGGTCGTGCTGCGTGAGATTAAGGCGGCCTTAGAGGCGGAACATCTCCCCATGAACAAGGAGAATATCGAAGCGTTCATGGAGCGGGAGCATTTGCCGGCCAGCGTCTCGACAGCCGTCACAGGCCTTGCCGATGCTGTGACCGGTGTGGATAATGCTGAGCGGCGCAGACATCTGGCCATCATGGTGGCGACCAATGCCATGCAGGAGTATGCAAGGCTTGAGGACGAAGCTCTGCAGGCTGAAGCGAATGCCCAGCAGGCCGCGCAAGACCTGGATAATGCCAAAAACCGCAATTTCCTGGCTCGGAACGACATCAATGCGGCAGCGGGAGAGATCCAGGAGAAAAATGATCTGCGGAAGGCGGCGCAGGATAAGGCCAATCAGTCTCGGGAGGCTGCTGAGCAGGCTGAAACAGCAGCTGCGACTGCCGAAGAACATGCGACAAACTTGGAAAACGCGGCTTCTGCTGCAGAAGCTCACGTTCAATCCCTGCGGGATTCTTCTGCAGCCCAGGAGGCCATAGACGCGGCCCTGGGAGAGGCAAAAACAGCGCAAGATCAGGCAAAGAGCGCCCGGGAAGAGGCCACAAAGATCCGTACCCAGGTCACAGAGGCCAGAGCTTTGGCCGACAAGGACGCCAATGATTTCCTTCAGGCCCAAGAAGCCTACCTGAGAGCCGTCCAACATCAGGTTGACGCCATTAACGAAGAGCAGATGGCCGCATTAGTTGAAGGACAGGCCAATCAAGCCAAAAGCAATGCCGATGCGACAGCTTGGCAGGCCAGAGCGAAGGCCAATACGGCTTTGGGCATTGCCGTGCCTGCTATGGTTCAGCACGATGTGGTAGTCGTTGACGACGGGAACGAGGATGACGTCGCAGCCCCACAGGCGCAAGCCCCGGCCCAGCCTGAACCTGAACCTCAGGCTCAGATTCAAGATCCGCATCAGGCGCGTCTGGCACAGCTTGCTGCGAGTAATCTGGACAGTCTTGTGGCTGCTGCCGGCACAGATTTCAGCAGCGACGGTGTGGGCAAGTTCGTCAAGTTTGTCATTCAGGATTATTTTCAGAGTGTGCCTCTGCGGGATAAGCGGGCCATGGTCGCGGCGGGCCTTCGCTATGCACCGCCCAATGCCACGCCCATGCAGCAGCTTGGCGCCATGCTCAAAGGCGCAGGTCCTGTTCTCCAGAAGATCTTTCAGGGGCTTGACGGGCCTGGGCTGCCGCAGGATTTGCGCATTGCCTGTCAGGATATGAAGAGCCGTTTGGCGCCTATTCCGCCGGATATCGTAGAGGCCACACTCTTGGATATGGTCAATAGTTCCAATGGCCGTATCACCAATATTGAGGTTCTCTCCTCGCTGGGGGCGGCAAGTGTTGGTCAGGCTTTTCTCTGCCGTATGACGGACAAAAACGGACAGACCCGCGACTGCGTCGTCAAGATTCTCAGGCCAGATGCTGCCAATCGAGTCAAGCGTGAACAGCCGATCTTTGAACGGGCTGCAGCTAAGGTGCCGGGTATGCTGGGCACCTTTAGGGGGCAGCTCCAGGGCATTATGGAAGAGTTGGATTTCAGCATTGAATCCGGCAACGCCAAGGTCGGCGCGGTCTACGATTCGCCCTTTAACGGTGCTGAAAAAAGTATTCAGAGCGTCAAGATCGTGGAGGATATTCCGCCCAAGAGCACATCCATGGCCATGGAGTTGGCTCCGGGCACGACCCTGGATGCCTTTACAAGGAATACGCGTGAGGAAATAGCACACCTGGGAGAGAATCTTGGCAGATTTGAAAGGTACAATGAGAATGGCCAACGTACGAAGGTTTACTATGATGTCCCTGAGAGTCGCGTCAGTGATTTGATCCCTGCGAAGAAGCGTCTGCAGGAGCTCTACGATGCAGCACAGGCAAGACACAAGCAGCTTACGGCGCTTGCCGAAGTGTGGGTGACAGAGGGCATCTTTGGTGAGCAGGGCTTTTTCCACGGCGACCTGCATGCCGGCAATATCATGAGCGATGGCCAGAAGCTGACAGTTATTGATTTTGGTAATGCCACCAAGCTGAGCGTCGAGCAGCAAAGTGCCGTGACGACCATGATTGTGGCCACAACCACCCGGCAGTCATCGAAGTTTCTGAACTCTTTCCGTGAACTTTTGCCCGCTGAGGCACGGGCTGTCTTTGACAGCAAGCGGGAACAGATTCTGGAGAGCGTGCGTGTGATTATGCAGAAGGGGGGCATGGGCGACACCGGTGGTCGTATCGCAGCCATCCTTTCAGAGATACAGCGTAATGGTGTGGAAATTCCCCATGCGATCTATAATTTCTCCAACAGTCAGATACGCCTGCAGAATTCCATCGACGAGATGATTACGCTGATGCATCACATTCAGGAGGATATCTGCGCAATCGATAATCTGCGCCACGAGCGGATGGATGACTATATTCCCCTGGATTTCGCCATTTTGGACAGAGCGTTGCGGGCTATGGCCGACGAAAACCAGAGTCAGGAGTCGGTACTTACTCACATACAACATGTACGGGCGGATATTGAAAACCCGGATTCAGAATTGAATATAGAGCAGCGCAGTACCTTTGAAACCCTTTTCAGTGTCCAGTCTGAGATTACGAAGTTCAAAGCACGGATTGCTGACAAGGATCCAAAGCTCAGCCAATTGTGGAACGCCAATAAAGACGCTTTGGAAGACATTAACCACCCGCAGCATCAGGCTGCCATGGACCAGCTCTTAGAGGCGCTTCGACAACGGGCTCTGGACCAACTCAGTGCCTTGGAGGCAGAGGAGCTCAGTGGTAACAGGCGCTCACACGATCAGGCCACATTCCTGGATGTCATGAGTGATGTGGTGGATACCAATAGGAATAACGCCATCAAGAAGCTCGGCTTCGTGTCCTCCACCAAGTACGGGATCACCACCTTTATTCATGATCATATTACGGAACGTGTATCTCCGAAGATCTAGAGCTGATGTGTTGGTCTTTGCAAGGCTTTGTGGGCAAAGCCTGCACAGGAAAGCGTCTGCCAAAAACGACCTTGTCTGGAATGCCGTACATCTCCTGAATCTTGGTATACGGTAATATCTCCTTGAAAAGCCATGCCCCCCGAAATTCGGGGGGCTTTTTTGCTATGCCCGGCATGGGCGTTCTCACGAATGTGGAAGTCCCAAACTGGTAGCTTTGCGCATAAGGCAGCAATCCCAAAAGGCAAGCCGTGAGGATTGGACTGAAAGAAGGGACTTGCAAATCTTTAGCCCGATGGAACCTTTTTGGATAGTCAGCGTGTGCCAAAGATCCCGTAGCCAGAAAGACACGCAACGGCAAAGAAGCTGGTGAGATGGCGAGAATAATGACGTTTGTGCCCTGAGAGGTTGTCCGGTCGAAAGGTGAGCTTCAGGCCCTCGCAAAACGTTAGCCCACTTGAAGGCAGAAGAGTTAACGCTCAGGACTGTGCAAGCTTGGGTTGAGAACAGCCCCTCATGGGGCTCCTCTCTCACAGAATGCTGTATTACAGAGCTTTCGGGGGCCTGTGGACAAAAAAAGGGAGGGGTTTCCCCCTCCCTTTCAGGATTTGTATTCGTGTTCAGTGCGCGCTTACGTCATTCCATACATCCTCGCCAAAAGCTTTCCTTGCGGATGAGCCTGGAAAACGCCGCAGACAGAGAACATGAAAGCATATTGTACCATGTAAAGAATATGGCCTTTGGGTGACTTATTGGCCGCGAGCAAGACTTGAGAGAACGTCATTGGACTTGGCAATGGCGGTATTGGCACCTGAGGTGTAGCTGTTGTACTGGCCCATCAGATCCTGCAACTGCACCATCTTGGTCTGAATATCAGCGCCCGTATTGTCCATCTTGGTCTGCAGCTGAGCGATGAGCTTCTCCCAGTTTTTGTCGTTTGCTTCCTTATCGCCGGCCTTATCAGGCACTGTGAAGCCCATATCTTCCACGGCTTTGTTAAATTCTGCGCTGGTATAGGGCTCCCCACCGGCCTGCTTGGTGTAATTGGAGGAACTTCCCTTATATTCACGCGCCTGATTCATAACATCTGCAATGGCTTTCTTTTTGGCCTGCTCACTCTCGATTTCCTTGATGCCTTCCATAGCGGCTTTCTTATTGGCATCGGCAAGTTCCAGCATGAGCATGGCCAAGGCTAATTGTGGACTACGTGCACCTGTGACAGAGGAGAAATTGACAGAGGAGCTTGCTTCGGTGTTCGTAACTTGACTCATCTTGTTTCCTTCTTTGTAAAAGAATTGCTTTTTGGGCTATTGTCCGCGAGCGAGACTTGAGAGAATATCATTGGACTTGGCAATGGCGGTATTGGCGCCAGAGGTATAGCTGTTGTACTGGCCCATCAGATCCTGTAGCTGTACCATCTTGGTCTGAATGTCAGCGCCCGTATTGTCCATTTTGGTCTGCAGCTGGGCAATGGCAATATCCCACTTTGCATCAAGCTTTTCCTTACTATCAGCATATTTTTCATAATGAGGAACTGTGATGCCATTGTCCTTACAAAACTTCGTAAACTTATCATCAATACCTGAAGGTATACCAGCATCATTGAGGTGAAGTCCAGAACTCTTGTATTCACGGGCCTTATTCAAGACCTCGGAGATTTCCTTTTTCTTGGCCTGCTCACCCTCGATTTCCTTAATACCATTCATAGCCGCTTGCTTATTGGTATCGGCAAGCTGTAGCATGAGCATGGCCAGGGCCAATTGTGGACTACGGGCACCTGTGACGTTGGAAAAATTGACTGAGGATGTTTGGACCGTGGCATTATTGACCTGACTCATGAGACGCCTCCCGTAGAGAAAAAAGGGCTAAAAAGCCGAATGTTGTCAGACAAAAACATGAAGTGATTTCGCTGCCATTGTTTCTGCCAAGGGGCATGGGCAGCGTTGCTTCCTATGACTTATCTGCAAACTAGCTGAGCCTGTGATCGAGGTCAATGAGAATATTGTTGACGGAGGCAACGTCATCATTTTTTTTCGACAGCGTCATATGTACCTTATTTTGTGGGCAATTGAGGGCTTTTGATCTGACGAGAGTGTCGTCAAAAGTGACGAGATTGAGCCGGGCTATGCCGATGTTTGCAGAGAGTTCTGCGTTTCCGGCATACGAAGCTGGCCGTTTGCGGGTCTTTTTGTTCCCCCAGAAAGACAGAGGCTGCACGGATACGCCAAAGCTACCATTACTGGCGCCTATCCGTATGTCAGCTGGATCATGAGGATAGCCGAAGCAGAGCCCTGGAAAGGCAAGAAGGAAATGCCTAAGGTGCGCCGTATATCCCCGCCCTATGGACGGGGTCATACGGCGCTTAGCTTACACTGGCAAGGGTATTGTCGGGAAATGGCGTCATCCAGGTCGTTGATTGCAAGATCTGTCTTGGCAGGTGGCGTCGTAGCCGGAGCCAGTGCACGCTTGCAGCGCCGTAGCAAAACTCTTGATTTCGTGTGGGCAAGAGAAGCTGATTGTTGAGCGACGCCCCTGGGCTCTTGTTGGTGGCTTCATCTCCTTGTCGATCAACGCACACACAGCCAACGTCCTCACAAGATGCTCACAGCAAAAGTGCGGCTGTATCCGTCAGGACTGTACAGGGTTTTCCCTGTGCAGTCTTTTTTTTGTGCCACAATTTGGCAGCGCAGGCGTGTTGGCAAATTTTTTGCCTAGAAGTTCTGCTGCTTTTTTGCATGTATCAGAAAGCACGTAAGCTATGCTGTTTTGGCACAGAGGAGAGACGTGAAAGCGTGTCGTTAAAGCGAACAGTGCCTCATAAATATGGGAAGAAAAAACGAAGTTTTGCACTGACAGAACAATGAGTTCGTAAAAAAGCACTATTTATTGACACATGAAGTCGGAGATTCTATAGTGCTAAAAAATCAAAATAGCTCGGCTAGGAGCGTGAATTTGCTGCCCGGCCGGGGTCTGTGAGCTGGCAGGCGCCTGCGCTGACTTCCCAGAAATAGAAACTGGCGACGCTTCCGTAGGGACTTAGGCGTGCGCGGATGCTCGCAAAGCATGCCTGGTCGATCCTGGGGAGTGCGTAGACCATGCGCATGCCGCGCTGAATGCCAAGATCCTTGAAACTGAGAATGTTCGGCCTTTGCAGGCAGAAGATGAGCAGCATCTCTGCCGTCCAGCTGCCAATACCCTCAAGACGAACGAGTCTGGCAATGGCTTCCTCGTCGGGGAGAAGGGCTATTTCCTGCAGATCAATGGCTTTGTGCAGAACCTTGTCTGTGAAATTGAGAATGTAGTGGGCTTTGCGCTGGGAAATACCAAGCGTTCGCAGGCTATCACAGGTTTGGTTTGCGAGTTTTGCCGGACACACATCTCCCACAGCTGCGAGCAGGCGTTGCCAGATTGTTGCCTGGGCCTTGCCTGAGATCTGCTGGCCGATGATGTGGTGGACCACTGACGAGAAGAGATCATGTTCCACAGGGCGCTGAATGTGACCAATGGCCTGGATGATGCGGCCAAGCTTGGGATCGCGCTTGGTGAGATAGTTCATTTCCGTGGGGCCATAGGGAAAATACATGGCAACTCCTAGCTGTCTTCGAGCCTGAGCACATTGTAGCCTGCCACGTAGTTGAGCAGACGCGGCCGATCCACGGAATCTCCCAGGGAAGAGATAATGTGTT
>JAFXOX010000001.1 GCA_017528345.1 Desulfovibrio sp. | reverse complement strand
GGGCATCCTTTTTGACAAAGAGCCTTTTACTCCAGGCCTGAAGGTAGGAGTACAATCGTAGCCAAAGCTATGGCGAGGACAAAAATGACCTTCGCAAGCATGGCACACCTCCTTCTGCCTGCATCGCACCCTTGCGGGCGAACGCAACAACAAAAGGCAGCTGTGCTGTTAGCTGAATAGCACAAAGAACGAGGGAATGTGAAGCTTGGAAATGGCTTACATGGAATGAGATCTGAAGGAGCTTGGCAATGGGTCTCCAGAGAAAAGCACGCTCTTTGCTTTGCAGCTTGTTGCGCCATCAATGACTCAGTGCCATTTCGAGTACGGTACGCGAGATGTTCAACGCTTTCCAGCTCGTTGCGAAGTGTCTTGCGTTTCCTTGAAGTGAAATCGGAAAAAAGCCCATGCATCGACATGGGGCCACAGGTTTGAGATGCTGGTTCCGCTTTTGTGATGAAGTGACGATCAGACGAGTCTATTGCCAATAAGAAAGCGGCGTTCCTACTTTTGGAGGAACGCCGCTTTCTTATATCGGCAGACGAGAACCGAAGCGTTTTAGCCGTGGCGAACTCTGTCGTGTTCTTCCGCTCTCTTGGCGTTATTGAAACGGTCCAGAGTGCCCACGAGATAGCCCGTGATGCGGCGGATACGCTGAAATTTGACACCTTCTCCGATCAGGGGAGAAGCTTTGGTTTTTTCTTCTCCTTCTTTGAAGAGATCTGATTCCATGAGCATGGCAGGCATTCTCCTTTTTGGGTCAAAAAAATTTATGTAACGGGACTGTCAGGACAAGCCGGACAGCCTGCCGATGAATTTTTTAGGATGCGTAAGCAACGTTCAGAACGAAAAAGTATATACGTTATTTTCACTGCCTTGTCGAGGGTCTTATGCAGAAATTTTAGATATGCCCTAGAGAAGCGGCTCTACGGTTTTTTTGAGGTGTTCAGGTCGGCTTCCGTGAAAAAATGGACAGCGTTTTTGCCGGCGGCCTTGGAGACATAGAGAGCCGTGTCTGCGCGGCGATAGAGCTCGTTGTAGTCTATGGCATCATCAGGGTAGAGGGCAATGCCGATGGAGGCTGTGATATGCCAGTCGCTTGAGCCGTCAGTACAATGCATATCGAGGGCCGCACGCAAGTCTTCTGCTTTCTGTCTGAGCCACTCGGGGTCGGGGATGGAGATGAAAACCACAAATTCGTCACCACCGATGCGGCCGATGATATCGTCTCGGCGGAAAGAGCTCTGCAGGTGCTGGGCAAACTGCTTGAGACAGAAATCGCCAAAACCGTGGCCACACTGGTCATTGATGGACTTGAAATTGTCGATGTCCATGATGAAGAAAGCATAGCTTTGGGCAGGCTCACGCTTGAGCTTGTCAATGATATTGCTTTCCAGAGCCGCACGGGAGAGACAGCCAGTCAGGGAGTCAAAGCGTGCCTGAATTTCGTTGGTGATTTCGGTATTGATATTCTTGGCATAGAGATACATGTGGATATTGCCACTCAGGGCAATTTTGAACAGATGCTGGTCAAAGCGTATCCACTCAAAAGGATCATTTTCATTGGCATGGAAGAGACAGTCGAAACTGCGGTTGACCTCGCCCCTGTCAAAAGCCTGAATGATGTTTTCCTTGGCAAAGAAGTCAAGGAAAGACTCCTGAAATTCGCTTTTAATACGGCATTGGGCGAGAAGTTGAATACTTTCGGAATACGATCGCGGCTTGCTGTCCAGGGAGGTGAAATGCTTATGCAGGCTCTGTGAGGAGAAGCGGTCCTGGCTGACATTGATCTGATAGATACTGGTATAGAGAAGCTGGGTTGCTTCGCGGAAGGTCTTATTCTGCTCTTTTTCCACATGAATGGTTTTCTGGAGCGTCAAGACCATGCTGCGCAGGGCATCGGCCAGAACGCCAAGTTCATCATCGCGCGTAAGTTTCAGGGTTTTGTCGAGGTCGCCGCCTGCCACATCGTGGGCATAACGGCTGATAAAGGAAACATCGGCGGTCATGGAGCGGATAATCAGGTAGAGCATCGCAGCCACAATGAGTGTACTCAAAAGTGTGAGGGCACAGATCAGGTTGCGAATTTCAGCGCCGTGCTGCTCCACTTCATTGGCATCAAGGCAGGAAACAGCAATCCAGCCCGATGTCGGTTCCATATGAAAGGCCGCAAGGCGTCTGCGCCCCTGGGAATCGACATAATCGGTCATCAGCCCTGATTCGCTGGGAGACAGCGTTTTCATCCAGGGCTGATAGTAGAACATATTCATGCGCTGCACTTTTTCAAAAACAGGATGGGCAAGCATGAGGCCGCTGTTAAAATCTACGAGATAGGAATAGCCTGTGGAGGACAAATGGATCTCGTCAATGGTATCTGCGGCAAGCCAGCGGCAGGGCACGATAAAAAAGACCACGCCGCCGACTTTGTGTGAGCTTGTACGTACAGGAGCTGCCACGATGATGCACTTTTCCCCCACAGCTTTGCTGAACTGTGGCCGTGAGAAATTTGTTTTGCCATGCAGGGCTCGTTGAAAAAATTGGCGGTCATGGACATTGACCTTACCGAGAGCGTTGGCGTTACTTGTGGCAACGACTTCGCCTGAGAGGGAAGCAAAGCAGATGTTGAGGAAAAGCTGATAGCTTTCAGGCATCGCTTCCAGAATATCCTGGACTCTCTGCAGGGAATGATTCAGATGTTGACGATTGGTAAGGGGGTTTTCCAGATCGTCGGCAAGTTCGCGGAGATAGTGAAGCTTGGAAATGGTCTGTATGTTGCTGAGGTAGGTATTGGCGATGGTGCGAATATTTTTGGTAAGGAGAACATTACTGGCCTGAAGCATGCTCAGAGTATGGGTCTCCAGCCTCTTCTCAACGATATTTGAAATGAACAGAGCACTGAGAACCGTCGAGGTGATGAGGATGGAGAGCGCAGGAATAAGAATTTTATTGAGCAGCGTAATCTTCATCGTCGCTATAGTTGCAAAAGATTCCGGAGAATAGCGATATACAAAAAAGAGCTCTTTCGTGGCACAAAAGAGCTCTTGGACGTGCAAACAGCCAGACCTAGTCCTGACCTGTGGCCGCTGCCTCATCCACAATCCAGATCAGATCACCAACAGTTGGGTGAACGTGTTGAGCAGGAAGTGTGGGGGCATCCAGGAGATTGAGGGCCTTGGAGAGCACGGCATGCTTTTCCTTGCCGGTGACAAGGAAAAGGCAGCAGCGGGCATTATTGATCACAGGTAAGGTCATGGTGATGCGGTCAGCTTTGCGCTCGGGGACGTACTGATCAATGACCAGGCGTTTTCTTTCGGCCATGGCCGGAGAATTGGGGAAGATGGAGCCTGTGTGGCCGTCTTCGCCCATGCCGAGGATGATGAAGTCAAAACGCGGCAAGGCATTGCCGCTGATGCCGAATTCCTGGCGGATCTGTTCCTCGTATTTGGCAGCTGCCGCCACAGGGTCACTTTCGCCACGCATGCGGTAAAAATGGGTGGCAGGGACCTTGCTTAAAAGCTCTCGTCTGGCGAGGCCGTAATTGCTGTCGGGATGTTCCGGATCCACACAGCGTTCGTCCACAAAGAAAAAGCACATCTTGTCCCAAGGGAGTCTGTCGGCCCAGTCGTGAGCTGCGAGAAGGCGGAAGAGGGGAATGGGGGTAACGCCTCCTGACAGGGCAATGCGAAAGACGCCCCGCTCCTCAATGGCCTCTTCACAGGCTGCAGCGAGAATATGGGCGGCCCGTTCAGCCATGGTCGCCGGGTTTTTATGAATGTGGAGTGATAAGTGGATTGAACGGACAAGACCCTGCATAGGAGCCTCCTTCACAAAGAACGTGCTAAACGGAAACCTGGCGGAAAAGCCGGCATCCGCAAGAGATGTATTTCGTAAGTTTTGGCTTTTCAGGCCACTTTTCAATAGTACTAAGCCGAGTATGCCACAAAAAAGTCAGCCTGAAAAGGCAGAAATGCGAGACAAAGACTGGGGTTTTTCCTACGTTCATGGAGCTGCCCGAGGATTTGCACCATAGAAGGCGCACGAGACCATGCATGTTGGCCTTTTCGCCTGGGTGAAGATCGTACAAACTCAGGAAAGAACTCGGACCACGGGCACAATGCCCGGCGAGCTCGGGAGCAAGACCTTATTTGTGCCGGATTGAGATCAAAACGCTCCTTCCTGGCGTGAGGCCATCAATGTTTTTCCTTGGGCTGCTCCTGAGGAGCGGAAAACGTGAAGACCTCCATGGTGCAGAGTCCTTCAGGATGCGAATCTTCATGCTTGGTGCAGCGAGCCAACTGTTCCGGCAGGGGCTCGGTATGGAAGACACGGGAATTGCTGAGCGTCAGCGTACGCCAGGTGGGCTTGCAGCTTAGAGGGCCTGCGGCAAGAATGGCTTTGCCCTCATCCGATGTGCCGTCGAGCTCAATGGTCCAGCGGTGGGAAAAATCCTCGCTTGGACCTGTGGGATCTACGGCATTGAGCTGGCGTTCCAGGAGCGTTTCGCCTTTGGCATTGGTGATGCGGGTTGTGGCGTTGACGTTTTTTACGGTGAGTCCTGTTTTATTGCGGGCCAGAATATGCACCACAATGAGCAGGGTGCGTTTATCGGAAATAAGGCCCGCCTGGCACTCGCAGGACTGGATTTCCATGGTTTTTTCCATTTCCTGCTGGATTTTCTTGGACTTGAGCACGAGAAGATGGCGCTGAGCGCGCAGACGCTCTTCAAGAATGGCGCGGAAGGAGGTCAGGGTATCGTGGGCATTGAGATAGTCGCGGATAATCCAGCCGTCAGAGCTTTTTGTGAGCCCCAGGACCACGGGAAAACTGCGTTTGAGTAAGGGGTGCTCAAAGCTTGTGGTGATCATCTGAGAGGTGGAATCCACATTGCGCAGGGCCATATTGCGCACAAGTTGCGGCACAATATCTGGGGGAAGCACATAGAGGGGTTTTTGCAAAAGCACGACAGGATCGTTGATCAGACCATCGTCGTTGCCTTCAGGCTTTTGACGGAGAATTTTGAGGATCTGAGCCTGGTAGAGATTGCTGATTTTGCCCTGCTGGTCGGGTCCTGCCAGGAAAAAAGGAAAGGTTTTGATGGTTTCATCGGCCAGATGCTGGGTAATGGTTCTGAAGTCCACAAGATGGGCCAGCTTTTCGATATTGGCTGAGGCCAGGGCTGCCTGAAAGGTGCCATAGGCGTATTGCGGCGACTGGCGAAACTGGTAGTAGCGCACGCCGAAAACCGTGGCCAGAGCCAGAAGCACGGCGAGAACAGTGCCCAGAAGAATCCATTTGTATTTGATGACCTGTGCTTTGAGCGTTTGCACAAATTGCATGGTGTGACTCCGGGCTTGCTGCTTTAGGATTTACTCGGACATTTACATTGGAGAACAGGCTCAAGGTCCGGCATTTTGCGGAAACGGGTGGGGAGAATGAGTGGGGTCAAGGTGCTGCGCGGACTCATGTCCAGACGGATGACAGTCCATAGCCCCAAAGGCAGGCGCGTTTTCACGGTGCTGAAATAGAGTCTTGGCCAGAGGCGCCTAAGCGGGGAAAGCGCAAAGAGCAGGGTGCTCTGCGTGCTGACTCTTCCGCCTGCCAGATGGCGCAGGCAGCTGCGTACGCGCCACCAGCCAAAGCTGCCAAGGCTCGTTGTAAGCCCTCTTTGCAGAAAACAGGCCGGAGAGGCACTGTTCCAGAATGTCACGCAGAGGCCGTGGCCTGCCACGCGTACCGCTTCTTTGAGCACATCCTCAAGACAATCCTTGTCGTCTTCGTAACGCAGATGCAGCACAACCCAGTCAAAGGCCGCGTTTTCAAAGGGCAGGTCACTATCCTGGGCAGCATAGATTTCAGCGTGGCGGCCCATGCTTTGGGCAGCCTGGGTGCGCAGTCGGAAATTGAGCTCTGTGGCTGAGACATCAAAGCCGGCATGCCAGAGGGATTTTAAAAAGCGCCCATCACCACAGTTGATGTCCAGAAGGGTTTTGCCACGGCGACGCCAGCCGGCAATACCCGAATGCAGAAGCGAATTCTGGATGCGGCGGATGAAAATATCGTTGGGATTGAGTCGGTTTGCGCGCATGATAGGGCTGAAATGCCCGCGGTCTGCCAAAACCGGGCAAGATTCTGGTTGCTCTGAAGTCGGCAAAAACGTATCGTTAGGAAAATTGGTGGCGAAGATACGTGCGCGGAACACACCGCCACTCCTAGGAAAATACGCCATCTCACGGCTGAAGGCAAGATAGCAATCTCTGCCGAGAACAGTTTTTCCTGAGACAATTCAAGGAGTTGTCATGAAAATGCAAGGGATATGGTATCAAGAACTCTTGCTCTGTCTCTTTCTGACGCTAGCCGGCATGGCGGGGGGGCTGACAGAGGCTTGCCAGGCTTCCGAATTGAGCCTTGTGCCGCCCAAGGCGGCTCTGCTTTCTCAGCAGGGTGCCATCTTGCGCGTGGAGCAGAAGGCTCTGGTTGAAGAGCATAACGGTAAAAGCCGTCTCACGTTACTTGTGCCGGCCAAGGCGGAAAATCTCCGTATAGAGGTTGCCGGAGCACGTATTGTGCAGGAAGAAAACTTCCCCTGCAAACTGACAGCGACAAGCGCCAGGGCCAAGCGAAGCCTGGAACTCAAAGCCCGCCTTGAGGGGGCCAATACCCGTCTGGCATTAGTCCAAGAGCGTCTGAAGATCTGGAATATCATTCCCAAAAACCTGGGTCCAGCCGATATTGAAGCCTGGGACAGCAAGAAAATGCAGGTGCTCACAGCGCTTGTGCCGGAAGCGGAGGCCCTTGAGCGGGAAATTCAGGAATTGACGGAAGAGCTGAAAAGCCTGCCAAAGCCGGAGAGCACAGGCAAATGCGTGCGTGTGACCTTAGCCGACAGGGTCAAGGACACACATCTGCCTGTGACCTATAGTTATGCCCTGAACAATTGTGGCTGGCGTGCTCACTATGCCTTTGCCATTGCGCCGGAAAAAGCCAAGGATCGCGTTGTTGTCCGGCTGATGGCCAAAGTCTGGCAGGAAAGCGGCATGGACTGGACGGATACGGAAATCACGCTGGTTACGGGCAGTAAGGGAAAATTGGCACCGCCGCCGCTTCGCTCTTGGGTGCTTGAAGCAAGAGAGGAACGCTCCAAAGGGCGTGAAAAAGCCATGTATGAGGAAAGCGCGGCTATGCCTGCTGCCATGATGGCCAATGCCCGTCGCTCAGACAGCCATAGCCTGCCACAGCAGGATACCAGTGGCATCTACGCAAGCTGGCTTTTGCCCGCACGCAGCCTGGAGCAGGGCGAGAGCAGCATGCTTATCAGCCAGAAAGAGTGGGAAAGTCCGCTGCTTTGGATTGCCCGTCCTGGGATAAGTCAGGGGCAGGTCTATCTCATGGCGCGCCATGAGATTGCCGAAGGAGAGGTCTGGCCGGATGGCGAAGCCGTCTTTTCTGTGTCCGGTCAGGAAACAGGCAAAGGCCAATTTGCGGTCAAAGGCCCGGAACTTGTGCTCTATTTCGGCTGTGACCCCAGAGTGAGTCTTGAGGTCGTGCAGGACAAGCGTAAGCGCGGGGAAAGCGGCTTCCTTGGCCGTGATAAAACCTGGACCTGGGCCTGGACCTATGTTTTGCACAATAGCCACAGTCAGCCTGTGCGTGTGCGGCTTGAGCGGCCAGATCCTCAGATCGTGCAGGAGCAGATCAGTGTGCGCTTTGAAGAAAAGCCAAAGGCTGACGTCGATGCCAAGAAGCATATTCGCTTTTGGGAACTGGAGGTGCCGGCCTCAGGCACCCAGACTATCAGTCATAGCCTGACCATCAAGGCACCTGAAAGCCTTCTCTTTGCGCCTACGGCGCCGTAAAGGCGAAAGATTTCGGGCCTTTGTAGAAGACTTGACAGATAATGGAAAAATAGCAATTTTTAGAAGTTAAGCCGCGTCCTTTGCAGGTTGCTTGCCGGCAAAGCGGCCAATGCAGATTTTTTGTTCCAGGGCGTATCTCTGTGACTTGCTGAAAATGAGGACCTGGAGCGGAAAATCCCACTACTCAACACGGGAGATGGTAAGAAATGCGCACCAAGATTGTCTCCACCATAGGACCCGCCTCACGTTCACGGGAGCGTCTCTTGGCTTTGGCCAAGGCCGGGGTGAGTGTGTTTCGACTCAATTTTTCTCACGGCGTGGCTGCGGATTTTGTAACGACCATCGCGGATATCCGCTCCGTGGAACAGGAAATAGGCCGACCCATCACCATTATGCAGGACCTCTCAGGGCCCAAGATTCGTCTTGGCGTTATTCCCGATGAAGGGGGCATTCAGCTTGAAAAGGGCACACGTGTGCTTCTGGGACCTGAAGCTGCCAGAACACAGGAAATGCCCTATCTTCCCTTTGACCATCCCCTTATTCTCGAGCATCTGGAAAAGGGCGATCGTATGGTTCTGGCCGACGGTGGTCTGCAGTTTACTGTGCAGGAGCGCAGAAAAGACGGTCTTGCCGTGCTTGTGGCGGAAAATTCCGGTCTTGTCACCTCACGTAAAGGTTTGGCTTTGCCAGGCAAGATTACGCGTGTGAGGGCACTGACGGACAAGGATAAAGCCGATCTTGCCGAAGGCCTGAAAATGGGTGTGGATGCTGTGGCTATCTCCTACGTGCAGACAGCCGATGATGTGCGAGAGGCCAAGGCCCTTATTGCCAAAAGCGGACGCAGAGTCCCCATTGTGGTCAAACTGGAGCGTCAGGCTGCCGTGGACAACCTTGAGGAAATTCTCAAGGAAACCGACGTGGTGATGGTGGCTCGGGGCGATCTCGGTGTGGAATGTCCTCTGCCGCTTCTGCCCATGCTGCAGAAGAAGATCATTGAAGCCTGCAACCGCATGTCCAAGCCTGTTATTGTGGCGACCCAGATGTTGCTGTCCATGGTCAACAGCCCTGCTCCCACACGGGCAGAAACCACAGACGTGGCCAATGCCGTGCTCGACGGTGCCGACTGCGTCATGCTTTCTGAAGAAACGGCCATGGGCAATTTCCCGGTTGAGACCGTGCAGTATATGCACAGAATCACAACGGAAGCGGAAAATCTTTTGCAGGAGCGGTTCTGCCACAAAGAACCGGGCAAGGATAAAGGTATCCCTGAATTTCTGGCCTATTCTGCCTGCATTCTGGCCGACAAGGCCGGAGCCAAAGCCATTGTCTCTCACAGCCTGAGCGGCAAGAGTGCCCAGCAGGTTTCCGCACGCAGACCTCCCCAGGCCATCTATGCCCTGACCACGGAATCTTCTTCGGTTCGGCTTCTGAACTTTGTGTGGGGCGTGACACCGGTCTTTGTTGAGCATCCTGACGAAGAGACAAGTCACCTGTTGCGGGCGGAAAACTTCATCGCTGCAAGTCCTGACTTTGCCCCGGGAGACTGCGTCGTGATTACGGCCGGTCAGACAACAGGAGAACAGACCCCGAGAGGTACCAATCTCGTTAAACTTTACTGGAAATAGTTGAACGCATGCCGATCAATAACGAAGATTACTTTCAGATCAACACGGAAATCCTCGCAAGATTTCATAAACATAGACCTCCTTTGGACCTCTATGTGTTCAGAGAGGAAATTGGTGTCCTTGAGCCTTTTTACCGCAAGGGTGGACGCTTGACCGATGCGCAGGTGGCAGAGCTTGCCGAAATTTGTGAAAATGGCAATCTCTTTGTGGCGCATTCGGATAAGGATATCTATAGAGAGTACATGATTCACCAGCTGGATCTCGTACTCCTGGATCCGAATCTGACCGAGGGAGAAATTGCTGAGCTGTGCATTCTGGGTGTTGCCACCAAATACAGCAACTATTACGAGCAGCCTGTGCCAGACATGATGCAGCTCCTCTATCGTGACGTCATGGTCATTACGGAGTACCTCTGGTCAGACAAGCATCATATTGCTCCTTTCATGCGTCGTCTTTTTCGAAAAGCTGACCCGGCTCGCCATGCGGTCAATACCATGATTGTGGGCACGTGGCTGTGGATGCAGATGAATCAGGAATACAGCCGCAAGGAACTGGATCGAGTGATGCTCGCCCTTGTGCTGCATGACGCAGGCATGTGCAAGATGCCACAGTTCTATCTGACCAAAAAAGGCAAGCTCACCCAGGATGAATGGGACAAGATGACCATGCATACGGTTGCCTCGGTCAAGCTTATGCAAAAGAGTGATCTGAAGTTTGACGAGTTGATCAGAGCATGCTTTGAGCACCATGAACGCATGGATGGGTCAGGCTATCCCCAGCATACCCGTGCCGGGCAGATCAGTGTCATGGGGCGATTGACCGCAGTTGCTGATTCCTTTGCAGCCATGATCTGTGATCGTGTCTATGCCAAGGGTAAGGATCTTGATAAAGCGGGTAACGAGCTCTTTGCTGATGCCCGTTATGACAAGACCATGACCAGCATCCTTTCCACGGCCTTTGTTGCCGGTGGCCCCTTGGGAACAGCCATAGAAATGGACAGCAAGCTTGATGCGCTTGCGAAATAAGCGCGCTGAGTTTTAAGGCCTTTGTTAGAACAAAAAGCCATGGTTTTTGCCATGGCTTTTTGTGTATGTCTGACTTCGTTATTTTGAGGGCTAGTCCCAGCGAATCAAGAAGGCCGGTATTGATTTTTGAGGGAATCACCCGGTGTATCGGAAAACAGTCCTGTCACAAATCATTGGTGCAGCTCTTTTGTGTATGTTGTCCTCAAAATCAACTACCTGCCAATACGTTCATGTTTAATGCATGAGTAATCGGACTTCATTAAGGGATAAATTTACAGCATATGCTATATTTTCTTCATTTATACCCATTGCTATAAGATTTTTAATAATTTTAGAGATATAGTTTTTTTGAAAATTTTTTTTCCATATAGGTATAATTTCTTCTAATATTTCTTTTTTCCACTCTTCAATATGTTCGGCAATCGTATTTTCTTTCCATTCTTCAAAACACTCGTCAATTGTATTTTCTTTCCAATTTGTTATACCAGTATTCAACATGGTTACAGCCTCCAAGAACGCAAATTGTATGTTGGTAGCTTAGAGATGTTCGTGGTATGTTATCATTGTAAGATGATCTTGAAGTCTGCGACGTAGGCTGTGGGGAGATATCCCGGTCACCATGCTCCTTGGCGGGGAGCTGTGGTGACCTTCGATTTGTGTACTGCGTAATGTCGCTCAAGCTGAAAAGACAAAAATTTCATGTCTAGATCCGGCCCGCATGTCGGCCTTTCCTCTATTCCTTGTCTTGCGGCATCAGTCTTTTCGCATAACTCCAGTGAAGGTGCGCTTTCTCCGTGCCTGTACAGACGGCGTTTTACAAAGCGTTGGCCTCAGCAGGAATGTTCGAGTTCAGACAGGCAGAAAAAGACTTCTCACGAGCAAAAAGAGACCAAGAACAGCACAGGTGACCGCCATCAGTCTGCGTATCCAAAGAACTGGCATATGACTTACGGCCAAAACTCCACAGATAAAGCCTGCAAGTTCAAGAGAGCCGGCTTTGAGAAGCATGGGGCCGTCCACATTGGCGTTGAGCCAATTGGAGAATGTGGCCGTGAGAGCTGTTGCCAGGGAATAGGGCATGGTCAGACCAATGGCGGCAAGTGGGGGCATTCCGCAGGGAACCATCCAGGCAATGGCTAAAAGCGGACCTCCTGCTCCGGTGATACCGGCCATGGTTCCTGTCACCATGCCAATGACAAAAAGTCCCCTGGGGCTTAGCCAGCGGGATTGCTTGGAAGTGTTATGGCGGGGCGGCTTAAAAGAGGAAAAGGCGGCAAAGAGGACAAGAAGGGCCAGAAGACAATTGAGAAAGGACGCGTTGAAGTAAACATTGAAGAGAGCGGCCGGCCCGGCAGCCAAAGCTCCGCCAAGGGTAAAGGGGATGGCATTGCGCCAGCGGATGTGGCCGAGTCTGTGGAAGAGGTAACAGCCAAGCACATTCATGGGAATGAAGGAGGCAATGGTTGTGGCCATGGCTGCATGGGTTTTAAGACCACTGAGGAGGACAAGGGCAGGGGGAATAAGAATTCCGCCCATGCCCGTGCCCCCCACGAGTAACCCCACAACAAGGCAGATACAGTACAGAGCGAGCAGTGCCATTTTGTCCTCACACGAACCGACTTGCGTGGGGAGAGGGAATACTAGGAAAGTTTCAGCACGCGTCTAGCGTTTTCGTACATGACTTTCTTGCGCACGTCGTCTTTAAGCGGAAAGTCCTTGTAGGCCGCAAGCGCATCTCTGAGTTCCACAAAGGGATGGGCACTGGCAAAGAGCACTTTGTCGGGAATCATGTCGTTCATGGCGCGCACATAGACGTCGACCATGGGGGCACGTTCATATTCCGAAATGTCCATATAGACATTGGCATTGCGCAGGCAGGTGTAAATGGCTTCGTTGACAAAGGGGTAGCCGCCGTGGCTCATGATGATGCACAGCTCGGGAAAGTCTCGGGCTACTTTATCCACATCCCTTGGATCGGCATATTCAAGAATGGCTCCTGATACTTCCGGCGGAGGTGCCATGGTGATGAAGACGGGAATGCCCAGATCCACGCAGCGAGTGTAGATGGGGTAGAAGCGGGCTTCACTGGCCGGAATATGGGCAAGATAGGGATCAATGGCAATACCTTTCATCCCCAGATCTTTGACCACATGTTCCATTTCGTCGAGGGCAGCCCGTTTTTTGTGCGGGTCAATGCCCCAGAAGCCAACAAATTTTTTGGGATAGGCTTTGCAGAACTCGAGGACACTCTTGTTATTGGCCGGGAATCCATAGGTTGTCTCGCAGTCGCGGCCTGTGATGACCCCCAGTTCCACATCCATGCTGTCGAGATCGGCCACGATCTCGGGTAGTGGCTGAGCTTTGCGGGCATCAAATCCGATGACTTTGCAGGCGGCCTTGAACATGGTGCTGTTTTTGATTCCGTCAATGATTTCAGGGGTATTGGGGCGGAAACGGAAATCAATGGTTTTCATGATGGTAGAAACTCCTCTTACAGGGCAGGTATTTGCCGTTGACAGTACAAAGCGGCATTTCAGGGGGGAGAGACTGAGATTTGGACAAGCAGGGACGGTTTTTGTTGAAACGGTATTTTTTTGCTTGCACAACTCTTTTGCCACAATGCAATTATGCCCACAGGCCTTTTGCCAATGGGCAGTTGACGCACAGATCATATCGCAGCAGTGACACGGAAACTCGTGACAATGGGCAAGAGCGCGCACCCTTTGGCGCTCCCAAGTCAATATCTACGAAAAAAAGAGAAGCTTGGTCGTGCTAGGTTTAGGATACCGCGGGCACCGGCTTCAGGCAAGTCCTCAATGGCATGGTTGAGCCACAAACAGTGCATGAGGAGAATCTCACCGATGTCTTGCAGGCGTTCCCGGAACCTTTGGGAGCGCGTGGGCGTCACAACGCGACAGAGGAATAGGCAAGCAAAGGAAAAAAACGCTTCCGGCGTGGTTTTAGGATGGCCTTTGCCACCGTGCCTACATTTGCGTTTCCTGGATGAGCTTGAGGATTTCGGCGGGCACTTCCTTGGAGAATCTGTCACGCACAGGCTGCGTTTTCTTGTAGAGTTCGGCCTTTTGTTCCGGGGTGAGCATGTGGATTTTGATGCCCTTGCTTTCAAAGGCCTTCCAGGCAGCTTTTTCCAGCTTCACGCTTTCCTCGCGCTGCCAGACCAGAGCTTCGTGCGCGGCTTCACTGATGATCTTCTGCTGCTCAGAACTTAAACTCTCCCACTTTTTTTTGTTCATGAGCAGAATGTGCATGGAATAGTTGTGCTCAGAATTGACGGCGTATTTGAGCATTTCGGAATGCTTAGCATCGTTGAGCAGGGAGAAGGTATTGCCTTCAGCGTTCACAGAACCCTGTGTCAGTGCCGAATAGGTCTCACCCCAGGCAACGGGCGCGGTCTTCATCCCAAGTTCTGAGGCCACGGCCACTTCCACGGGAGAGTCCGTTGTGCGGCACTTGAGACCCTTGAAGTCAGCGACGCTGTTCAGAGGCTTATTGGTCGACACAAAGTTGCGGTAGCCGTATTCACTGAACATGATGGTCTTCAGACCAATGCTTGCGGCGACTTGGTCCAGAGCCTTGCCCAATTCTCCTTCATCGAGAGCCTTGTAAAGCTTGGCCTGATTCTTGGGGTCTGTCACATAGGGCAGATCGATGGCCATATAGGCCTTGGAGAAGCTTGCCAGGTTGGGAGACGAGCTTGAGGACATGTCAAGGGTTCCTGCCTGAGCGGCCTCTGTGGTCACACGGTCACTGCCCTGCAGGCAGTTGCCGAAGATCTGAATCCTGATTTTTTTACGGCTTTTCTTTTCCACGAGTTCTTTAAATTTTTCATAGCCCACGGTGACGTTATTGCCGGGAGCCATGGGATGACCAAGCGTCAGATTGAGTGTTTTTTCAGCGGCAAGACCTTGTGCCGCTGCGCCGAAGATGAGACCAAGACAGGCGAAAACGGCCAGGGTGGTTGAGAACAGGGCGTTACGCATAGTTGCCCCCATGGTTTTGAAGTTCAAGCAAAGGCACGCCTTCTGTGAAGTAAGGGGTGCCTTTGTGCTTTGTTAAGACAGCTGAGAGGATAGCAAAAAAAAACTGTTTGTGCACCTGGAAAGCTTATTTTGACATTTTTCCACAACTATAATGATGGCGAGAGCAAGGTCAAGATGAGCAGGGCATGATGTGACAAGTCCTGTCTTCATTTGAGATCTCTGCTCCAAGAAGTTGTGCCCACACGTTTTGGTGCTACCAAGACCCATAGAACATCATGGGAAAATCATAATCAAGGCGTGATTACCTTACAAAAGGCAAAATTCTCTTTCTTGTCAACAGCTAATAGGACACATCAGTTTTCCCAAAAGCTCCTGAGGCATTTTTTTGCGTGAAAACGTCTCAATAGGTGTGTGGCGAATGATCGGGGTGAACGGATGCGCGTGCTTGGCCCAGTCCGGAAAAGTCGCTTGCACAGGCAAGTCAAGGCGGTCATTGGGGGCAAAAAAGCTCTGAGGAACATGAACGGAAAAAGAAGTCGTATGGAGCGTTTATAACGAATTTTCGCCCTCTGACAGGCGGTTTTGGGAGCTAACTTCTTGATTCTTCTTTCTTGTCGAGTTGCTTTGCCTTGTGAATTTTGCTAGAAATGACTTTGTACAAAAAATCACAAGCAGAAAAATTGCAGGTCGACCTGTGGCTTTTCCCCTTGCGCAGCTGCTTGCAGGCTCTCATGAAGCTGCGCGCAAGCGTTGTGTCGACCGTCGAGTTTCGTGTGTTCTGTTCTTTGGGACCTTTAACCAAACAGGAGTAGAGATGCGTAAGCAATTGTTTGTGCTCTTCATTTCCCTGTGCTTGGCCATTGGCTGCTTTGTGGACGGTGCTTTGGCGAAAGAAAAGCTCCAGATTCAGACAGCTTTGACCAACTCCTCCATTTACATGAGGACCCTGGAGCGTTTTAAGGCCAATGTTGAAAAACTGTCCCAGGGCGAGCTGGAAGTCGAACTTCTCGCTGCCGGCGCCATTGTCAAACCTTTTGAAATTTACGGTGCTGTGAGTGAAGGCCTGGTTAACGGTGGTATGGCCTGGACTCACTACAATTCCGGCCTCAATCCTGCAGGCACGCTGTTCTCCGCGCCCTGCGGTGGTATCGGCTACGGTTTGGATCAGGCTTCCGTCATGGCCTGGATTTTTGAGGGCGACGGTGGCAAGCTGCTCAACAGGTATTATCAGGAAGCCTGCAAGCAGGACATCGTGGCTTTTGCCGTGCTGCCCATGGGCCCCGAGGCTTTTGGTTGGTTCCACAAGACCTACAAGACCCTCAAGGAGATCAACAAGCTGAAGTTCCGTTGCCCTCCTGGAGTGCCTGCTGAAATCTTCCACGAAATGGGAATGCCTGCCGTTTCCATGGGCGGCCCCGACATTATTCCCGCCGCTCAGAAGGGTGTCATCGACTGCGCTGAATGGATTGCCCCGGCCGAAGACATCGCCATGGGCTTTGACCAGATCTGGAAGCACCTCTATCTGCAGGGACTGCATCAGGCTCTTTCCATCGGTGATATTGTCATCAACAAGACCTGGTATGACAAGTTGCCTGAGAACCTGCGTACCATTCTGGATCTTTGCCTGAAGATTTGCGTTGTCGATCAGAACAATATGAACATCAAGCTGCACTCCGAAGCTCTGAAGAAGATTGTGCAGGGTGGTGTTGTTCTCGATCAGACTCCGCCTGAGTACTATAACGCCTTCATGAAGGCCACACGTGAAGTCTTCGCCCGCTACGCTGCCAAGGACGCCTTCTTCAAGGAAGTCATGGACAACGAGATTGCCTGGGCAAAGCTGACGGTGCCTTTTCAGATGCGCGCCAACGGCCTGTATTACACCCTTGGCAAGACCGCCATGGATCAAGGCCTGATCACAGACTACAAGAAGTAGTCTAACCGCGTCATACGTTGCTCTTTGAGCCGGAGGAGGCTTGTCTTCCTCCGGCTTTTTAGGAGGTAATATGGGATACACCTATGAAGAGGCCATGGCACAGGTACCGCCCTGCGCGCAAAAAATTATCGCTTTTTTTGACGGCTTGAGCGGTTTTGTGGGCAAAGCCGCATCATGGCTGTGTGTGCCCATGATTGCTTTTTTGATCTGTGAAGTCTTTTTGCGCTATGGATTTAATAAGCCGACGGTCTGGGCCAATGACATGACTGTGCTCTGCTACGGTATCATGTATATGCTGGCTTCCCCCTATTGCCTGCGTGATGGCGGGCATGTGCGCACCGACTTTTTTTACCACAACTGGTCAGTACGCGCCAAGGCGATTTCCGATATTGCCCATTACGTGTTGTTCTTCTACCCGGCGCACATCATTTTCCTCTATGTTGGTTGGAAATATTTTGCCACTTCTTTCGCCAAGTTCGAATCTTCCCCGGAAAGCAGCTGGGGTATGTGGATCTGGCCTGCCAAGGGTGCCATCGTTATCTATATCGTCCTTACCATGACCCAGGGTTTTGCCGAACTTTTGAAGTGCTGGTATCGGTGTAAAACCAAGGTCGACCTCTGGCAAAACAGCTCCGAGGCCGTTGAACAAGAACCTGCCGCGCATGAAAGCACACCTAAGGCATAAGGGGTTGGGCCATGTCACATAATGAAATGCTTGCCATGCTTTCGCTCGTTGGCATGTTTGTTCTCTTCTGTTTCGGCTTCCCCATCGCCTATACCATGCTGTTTGCCGGCGTGCTTTTCGGATTTCTGGGCATTGGCTGGAAACTGGTCACCTATCTGCTCACCGTGCAGTTCTACCAGGTTATGAATGATTCTGTCATGGTGGCCATCCCCTTCTTTCTGGTCATGGGCTATATGCTGGAAGGGGCAGGCCTCATGGAGCGCCTTTTCTCAGCCTTTCAGAAGCTCTTTGCCAGGCTCCCCGGTTCGCTGTACATGGCCGTCATTTCCACGGGAACACTTTTTGCCGCGGCAACAGGTATTGTGGGTTCTTCTGTGAATCTGCTCTGTGTCATGGCTGAGCCGACCATGCGCAAAAGCGGCTACGATGTGCGTATGGGGGCAGGCTCCATTGCTGCTGCAGGAACCTTGGGTATTTTGATCCCGCCAAGTATCATGCTTGTCGTGCTTGGGCCCATGGTCGGCGTGCCTGTGACCGATCTCTTTATTGCGGCGGTTCCTCCGGGATTGATGCTGGCAGGTCTCTACATTCTCTATTCGCTCATCAAATGTTGTATCTGGCCCAAGTATGGTCCGCCGCTGCCTCCGGAGCTTCGCCCAAAATCTGCCGGTGAAGTTGTTCGAGAGCTCTGTGTTGGTGCTATTCCCCTGCTTCTCCTTATTCTTTCCGTGCTGGGCAGCATTATGTTCGGCCTGGCAACCCCCACAGAAGCCTCCGCCTGCGGTGCCTTTGCCTCCATTGTCATGGTCATCGCCTACCGCAAGTTCACATTTCGCAGTTTTGCCAAGGCCATGTTTGCCACGGCCAAGATGTCGGCCATGATCTTGGTCATGATCGCCTCCTGCAACTTCTTTGGCGCCGTGTTTTCCAGACTTGGCGGGGCAAGCTACCTTTCCAACCTGCTTTTGAGCATGAACGTGAGCCCCATGATCATGCTCTGTATGATCCTTGTGATCATCTTCTTCATGGGCTGGGCCATGGAATGGATTCCCATTGTGCTCATCCTCGTTCCTCTGCTCTTACCGGTTGTGGAGGCCATGGGCTATGATAAGCTCTGGTTCTGCATGCTTGTTGCCGTGACCTTGCAGACCTCGTGGCTATCGCCGCCAGTTGCACTTTCAGCCTATTTTATCAAGGGCGCTCTTCCGCACTGGAAGCTCACCGATATCTATGCCGGCATGCTGCAGTTTATCTGCTGCCAGCTCGTTGGTGTAGGTCTGCTCATTGCCTTCCCGGAAATTCTCACCTTTTTTGCCAAATTGATTGAGTAAAAGCTATGCACGTGCTTTTTCTGAGAATCCTGACGCAAGCGCTTCTTGCCGTCGCGCTCCTTTTTCCGGGAAGCCTGCTGGCCGCCTCCTTGTTGCCTGGCTTTGAGTATGGAACACCCAAGTCAGCAATCGCATCTCGCGAAGGCGTTAGCATGGGAAAGGAAGATTTTCAGGATCATGCCTTTCTCAAAGGTGTCCAGTGGGCGGGTTACGCCTGGACGGCTCAATGTCATTTTAGCGATGCCGGGCTGAACGGGGTGACACTGTATTCCAGCTACTCCCGCGAGCTACTTACGCAAATCAGTGACTATCTCAAGGCACAAAAGTTTCAGATGCTCGGCATGATCATTGATGACAAGGCCCTTGATATGATTAGCCTGGTGAAATTGGGGGGCATCAAGGCCTTTCAGAAGCGCTTTCGCGAACTGACAAGTGCTCACATTCCCCAAAAGATCAGCTATGCATGGTATGATATCACCAAGATTCCTCAGGAACAGTTGAGGGATGCAGCCTCCCTTGGACAATTGCTCATGCTTGTTCCCAAGGATACCCTGCAAGTCGATGTGACCCAGAGTGCCAATGGCAAAGAGCTTACGGACAGGATGCTGACGGTGCATTTCTCCTATCCGATCATGGATGAATTGCGAAAACACCCCAATCCCTGAGTTCAGTTTTGCAGACGCGCATGGTGCAAGCAAAGCCTGGCAAATGCCAGGCTTTTTTTCTGCGCGTATCTTGGAAGGATCTGGTTGAGCGTACAGCGTTCGTGAACACGATTGTCGCAGATTTGCGACGGCTTTGCTGGGCAATACCCTGTTGGCAAAGGTCCTGCGCAAAAATGGCTTTTGCTCAGGCTAAAGAGAAAAAGCGTGCATAGGCAAAAGCGTATTGAAGTGCTCGGATTTTTTTGAGGCATTGACCGTGCTTGTGAAAAATGCCTCCCTGAGCAGGTTTTTCAGGAACAGGATTTTTCGGTAAGGGCCTGGAAATACAGAGGTTTTTCAGGTTTTGTCGCAAATTTGCGACAGTTTTTACCGGCTTTGTGGCAGATTTGCGAAGAGATAGATGCAAATTTGCGACTATCCTTGGGAAAAGCCTGATGGCTTGAGCCATCGCTAGCTAGTAGCCTGCACTATTGGCTGATTTTCAGAGCATGGGCAAAGTGGCACAAGATCTGCAAAGATAGCGCAGACTAACGTGGCCGCACGGCATGGTTTTGGCGTGCGGCGCAACAACGAAACATCCTCAACGTGGACTGTTGTCTCAACGCAGAGCAGTCAAGGAGTGTATCATGACGCAAGTGTGCGAATGCCGTTCACCTCAGGAACAGCGTCTCTTGGATAAAATTGAAGGCAAGGAAGATAAGTTCAGAAAAAGTCATCCCCGCGTCTTTAAGCTGCTTGAGCGCTTTGAAGGACAGAAACCGCGCATTGATATTGAGCGCGCTCTCTACTTCACCGAGTCCATGAAAGAGACCGAGGGGCAGCCCCTGGTTCTGCGCTGGGCAAAAGCGCTGATGCACATTGCCAAGAATATCACCGTCACCGTACAGGACGATCAGCTGCTTCTTGGTCGTGCTGGCTGCGACGGCCGTTATGGTATTCTCTATCCTGAACTCGACGGCGACTTCTTGGATATCGCCGTGCGTGATCTGCCCACCCGTGCCACATCACCGGCCACCATCACCCCCGAGGATGCCAAACGTGTGGTGGAAGAGATCGCCCCCTACTGGAAGGGCAAGACCTTCCACGAGGATCTCAACCGTTCGCTGCCGCCGGAAGTGCATAAGCTGACCTATGATGATCCTCAGGGTCTCATCTCACGCTTTATCGTCAATGAGACGGCCTCTTTCCGCAGCTCCATCCAGTGGGTGCACGACTACGGCAAAATTCTGCGCCGCGGTTTTAACGACATCAAGCGTGAAGCTGAAGAAAAACTGGCTGCTCTTGATCCCATGAGCTGCAAGGACAACTGCGAAAAACGTCCTTTCCTGGAAGCGGTGATCATTGTCAGTGAAGCCATCGTTCTCTGGGCCAAACGTCATGCTGAAGCTGCCCGTGCCAAAGCTGACGTTGAAAAAGATCCCAAGCGCAAGGCAGAACTTCTGCGCATGGCCGAAAATGCTGAACGCGTGCCCGGCGAGCCTGCCCGTGATTTCTGGGAAGCCTGCCAGAGCCAGTGGTTCACCCAGATGTTCTCGCGCATAGAGCAGAAGACCGGTACCACCATTTCCAACGGCCGCATGGACCAGTACTTCTACCCCTACTATCAGGCCGACAAAAAAGCCGGTAAGATCACCGACGCTCAGGCCATGGAACTTCTGGAATGCATGTGGGTCGGCATGGCCGAATTCATTGATATGTACATTTCCCCCACCGGCGGCGCCTTCAACGAGGGCTATGCTCACTGGGAAGCTGTGACCGTCGGCGGCCAGACTCCTGACGGACGCGATGCCAGCAATGAGCTGACCTATATCATTCTGAAATCCAAGCGTGAATTTCCCCTGCACTACCCGGATCTTGCCGCACGTATCCATTCCCGTGCCCCTGAGCGCTACCTTTGGGATGTGGCTGAAACCATCAAATATGGTTCCGGCTTCCCCAAACTGATCAACGACGAAGAAGTGGTGCCGCTCTATGTCTCCAAGGGCGCGACATTTGAAGAAGCTCTGGACTATGCGGTGAGCGGCTGCACGGAAGCGAGAATGCCCAATCGTGACACCTATACCTCAGGTGGCGCCTATATCAACTTCGCCGCAGCGGTGGAAATGGTTCTGCGTAACGGCCGTATGAAGAAATATGGCGACCAGGTGCTGGGTGTGGAAACCGGTGACCCGCGCAATTTCAAGACCTGGGAAGAATTCTGGAATGCCTATAAGACGCAGCATCTGCTCTTCCTGAAGACGGCTTTCCATCAGCAGTACATTATCAATAAACTGCGCGCCCAGCACTTTGCTCAGCCCATGGGCTCGGCCATGCATGATCTGTGCATGAAGCACTGCATTGACCTGCATCAGGAACATATTCCTGAAGGCATTGATTTCGGCTACTTTGAATACATGGGCCTTGGCACCGTGGTCGATTCTCTCTGCGCCGTGAAGAAGCTTGTCTTTGAAGAGAAGAAGCTGAGCATGGATAAACTTATTGAAGCCATTGACGCCAACTTCGTGGGTTATGATGACGTCAAGGCTCTGCTCAAGAGCGCTCCCTGCTACGGCAATAACGATCCCTACGCTGACGCCATTGGTAAGGAAATCGACAAGATTTCCGTGGAGTACGGCGGCAAGTACAGCATGCGTGACCTTGGTATTCACAATGACGTGCGCTACGTGCCCTTTACCTCCCACGTGCCCTTCGGCAAGGTTGTCTCCGCAACCCCCAATGGCCGCACAGATGGCTTCCCGCTTTCGGACGGTTCTTCCGCATCCCATGGCGCCGACGTCAACGGTCCGACCGCTGTGCTTCTGTCCAACTACAATACCAAGAATATGGGCATGCGCGATCGTGCAGCCCGTATGCTCAATATCAAGTTTACCCCCAAGTGCGTGGAAGGTGATGAAGGCACCGAAAAGCTTGTTTCCTTTATCCGCACCTTCTGCGACTTGAAGCTCTGGCATGTGCAGTTCAATGTCCTGAATAAGGACACCCTGCTCAAGGCCCAGAAGGATCCCAACAAATACCGTAACCTCATTGTACGTATTGCCGGCTACAGCGCCTATTTTGTGGATCTCTCCCCCGATCTGCAGAATGACCTGATCGCCCGCACCGAGCATGACGCCATGTAAGCATGCGTATATAACAGACGGGCAGCTCTCATACCCAGAGAGCTGCCCGTTTTTTTGTCTCAAGCATTTGTGCCAGAAGAAAGCTGGGTGCTTTTTGCAAATACATTTTTTTTCAGCCAAGGATAGTCTATGAGTCAGGAATGTCTCGACAGCCAGCAGAAGGGAATGGTCTTCAATATCCAGAAATTTTCCGTGCATGATGGTCCAGGCATCCGCACTATTGTTTTTTTGAAGGGCTGTGCTCTCAGATGTCGTTGGTGCAGCAATCCTGAGTCCCAGAAGGCCGAGCCTGATCTTGCCTTCAACGCCGGCCGTTGCCTTGGCGTCTCCAAATGTGGCCACTGTATTGTGGCGTGTCCCTACGGAGCCATCCGTCTTGGCGACAGTGACCTGCCTGTCATTGACCGGAAGGCCTGTGCGAGCTGTACGGATAAAGCCTGTGCCAGCGCCTGTCCGGCCCAGGGGCTTTTGGTCTATGGGAAGATGCGTACTGTGGACGATGTGCTTTCCGTGGTTGAACAGGATATGGCCTTTTACGTGCGCTCACGCGGCGGTCTGACCCTTTCCGGTGGCGAACCTCTCCTGCAAAAAGACTATGCTCTGGCGCTTCTGCGCGAGGCCCATGAACGGCATATCCGCTGTGCCATAGAAACATGCGGCATGGTGCCAGAGGAAACCATACGCGCGGCTGCCCCGTATCTCAGGCAGGTGCTTTTTGACATCAAGCATCTTGATCCTGAGGTGCATAAGGCCCAGACTGGCATGACCAATGAACGCATCTTGGCCAATTTCAAAATTCTTGCTGAAGAATTTCCCAATTTGCCTATCCGTGCGAGAACCCCTGTCATTCCTGGCTTTAACGACAATGCCAAGACCATCAAGGCGATTGCAGAATTTCTTCAGCCCTTTACGCGTGTGGAATACGAAATGTTGCCCTATCACCGTCTTGGTACCCAGAAATATCACTTCCTTGATCGCCCGGTACCCATGGGTGACGTGCAGCTCAATCAGAAAAAAATGCATGTGTTGCAGGACCTTGCACAAAGTATCCTGCATGAGCGTTTGCACAGGCCCAAGGACAAGGTTCAGAGTGCATAGCTTCTGTATGCTCTAACTTATGCATTTGAGCCCTGATATAACAGATATGCTATATCAGGGCTCTTTTTTTGTGCTAGAAATTTTTGAGTATGTTAAAAATATATGAAATATGATATGTATTTATGCAATAAAAATTTAAAGTATTGTACATGCTTTTCTGTTGTATAGTATTTTTTAAATTATTAATTTCTGCCTCATCTAATTTTAGTATACGTACAATTTCATTAATAGGGCAGTTGTCCTTTAGCATATTCTTTGCCACTTCTTTGCATCTTTCTTTTACTCCATTTTTGTAGCCATGTGCATATCCAGTTATTGTGCATCTCTTATCATCAGTGCAAAATTCATATATTACACCTTTATTTTTAATATCATGATTTAAGTTCTTTAGAAATTTATTCAATGTATTCAGCATAAAAAATTTAACAATTTTATGCTTTCTTAAAAGATATGTCAATTATATACTTTATTGTTGCATGTTTAGTTTAATATTGTGAATTTCAGATTCAGTTAAGTGTGTATATTTCATGATTTCATCATAATTTTTATTATCAATTAGCATATTCTTGACAATTTCAATTTTTGTATTTTTTGCTCAACTATCAAATCCTCTATCAAAACCACTATTATATCCGTCGTCATAAGCATTGACTTCTGCGTCTCTTATCATCGTAGCAATATTCATATAATATGCCTTTATATAATACACATATTGTTATTGTAGAAATTATTGCTGCATACTTAATCTAATATTGTAAATTTCAGATTCAGTTAGGTGTGTATATTTTATGATTTCATCAATACTTTTATTATCATTTAGCATATTTTTTACAATTTCAATTTTTGTATTTTTTGATCCACTATCAAATCCACTATTGTAACCATCGTCATAAGCGTTGACTTCTGCGTCTCTTATCATCATAGACAAATTCATAAATTGCTCCTTAATAGTATTTTTAGACTTTACACGTTGTACTTCATCGCTTGTTTCTTTAGCAATTTCACTTTTTGGCTCGCTTCCATTAAAATAATCAAGGAAACCAAGGAGATCTGGGTCGACACCATCTTTATATTTATACGTAGAATTTAAGATAATGGTATGTGTTAAATCATTAAGTTCTATATTTTCATGTTTTTCACATTTCTTATTATTAAATTCATAGACTGGAAACCCACAATTGAAGTAATCATATTTGCAGATAAATATAACAAAATTATTTTGCAACTTTTCATATTTTTTCCCCTTATCAAGACTGTTTACAGACAATGTTGAATGTATAAAGCGCTGTCTTAGATTTAAAGGGTCTTTCTTTTCATTTTTGACTTGACATTCAATATTGTATATATTTTTATTTATATCTGAAATATAAATATAAGATTTTATAGACTTTGCATCAATAAATGAATCAAAATATTTTTCTGGTTTCGGCGTGTCAATATCTACAATTTATATATGAGTTATCAATTTAAGCAACTTACTAGCAAGTGATTTGTTTTGCAAAACATGAATAAAGATGAAATTGTTGCTTATGCCAACGTCCTGCCATCTCATCTCTACATTCTGCATACAAGCTCCAGTCTCTGCTTTTTGCCTGACCTCATGTTTGTAATCTAACCTATCCTACTGCACAGTCAAGAAGTGTGGCAGCGTGCGTAGACATGCCGAGATCTGCGATCTTTTGTGAAGCAGAGCTTGCTGCCACGTTTTGTCCGTGGGCGTTTATGCTTTTTGCTGAGCAGGTCTTGTGCCGTTTCCCTGTGACTGCTCACATTGCGGAATAAAGATCTCTTTGGCAATGAAAGTCGATGAGACGGGATGAAGTGGCGGGCAAAGAGATGGTAGCTTTGGGGCTGATTGGTCGGCACAAAAAACTTCGTACGTTTCCAAAGGTCGTGAAGAACGTGTGTGTGCGGCTTGTGTTGCGGTGTGGCGCCTGGCAAGCGTGGTTGATTGCGTGTTTGTGAGAAAACGGCGTTCTTGCAAAAATATGGCCTTGAGGATAGGTTAGCGCGCTCAAAGGTTGATCAGCTCTCTTTTTTGGCGACTTGCCGAGATTTTTTTTTCAGGATGTGTTTCCATGTCGGACATTTTGGCAGCGCTGAGAACCGCGGACATTCCGGTTCTTATTGGCGTTCTTTCACTGGTCGGGGCCCTGGTCTATTCTCTTGTGCAGTTTAGCAGGCGTGGACGCTAGTCATGGTTATCGTCGATATTTTCATTTGGGTTGCGTATATAGCTGTCTTTATCTGGTTGTTCCGTAAGGGCAGCGGCCATGATGTCATGATGTCAGGAAAGGTGGGATTCGGCATACAGGCCTTTGCCTTTGTTGCTACCTATATCTCCGCTGTGGCCCTTGTGGGTTTCGGAGGCCTTGCCTATCAGTATGGCATGCAGATGCTGCTCATTGCCGCTGGCAATGTCTGGCTTGGCACCTGGATTGTCTACCGCTATCTTGCCTGGCCCACGCGTGTCTGTCAGCGCAATCTTGGCGCGCGCACGCCTGTTCAGCTTCTTGCCAAAGGTCACCGAAGTCCGCTGCTTGGACGCTGTCTGGCACTCATTTTTGCCGTTTTTCTGGGCGTCTACGCCTCTGCCGTCATTAAGGGCGCAGCGCTTCTTCTGGAACAGATTCTGCCCCTGTCAGCCAGTCTCCTGGTCTGGGCTGTGGCCTTGCTTGTGGGCCTAGCTGTTTTTGTGGGGGGACTGAGAGGCGTCCTGTACACTGAGGCCATGCAGGGCTTTGTGATGCTCATTGGTATTTCCATGCTCATTTTTGCGGTCTTCGACAAGGTGGGAGGCCCTGTCAGCGGTATGCTGCAGCTTGCTGCCCTGGAACCCACCAAGGCCGCCAATACGGGTTTTGTTCAGCTTGCCAGTGGTGCCGAAGGCTGGTTTATCATTTCTCTGGTCATAGTCACCTCTGTCGCTGTCTGGGCGCAGCCGCAGATGATTCAGCGACATTTTGCGCTGGCTTCGGCCCATCAGGTGGATCGCATCACCCCCCTTGCCATGTTTGTCTTAACCGTGCTTGTGGGTGGAGCCTATTATGTGGCCTGTCTCGGGCGGCTCTTTCTGCCGTCTGTGGCCTCGCCTGATGCTGTCATGCCGACCATGGTCAAGATGCTTTTGCCTGATGTCGGTCTGCAGCTCTTTGTCCTTGCCATTGCCTCAGCCTCGCTTTCAACGGCAACCGCCATCTTCCACATCGCTGTCAGCGCCATTGCTGAAGACCTGCCAGGTTCCAAGGCCACACGTCCTCGCTGGCTTTTTGCCATAGCCTTTATTGTGCTGCTCAGTGCCGGCTGTGCCCAGATCAAGGGCCAGATTATTGCCATGCTCTGTGCGACGAGCTGGAGTGTGGTGGGCTCAGCTGTTCTCGTCTGCTATGTGGCGCTCGTACGGTTTGGGAAGAGAAGCACCCGTGCTGCCTGGGCAAGTTTCCTCCTTGGCTTTGGCAGCTGCATGCTCTGGTATTTGATGACAGATCGTCACTTTGCCATCCTGCCCATGCCCTGGCCGGCTTTGAGTAAGATTCCGCCCTTTTTTGTTGGCTTTGGCTGTTCACTGCTGGGCTGGCTTGTTGGCTGGCTCTGTGATCCTGAAGCGCGCAAAAACTCTCATTTCTGGCCTGAAACGCCCCAGGGCACAGACACAAGTCAGCCATAATGGCGCAAACACGTGGCGTTCACGCCCACTATCTCCCACAAGACCCGGAATACACTTCCGGGTCTTTTTTTTTGTGTGTGCCGCACAGGTTTTGTGGGGGAATGTGGAGAGACCATGCGGCAGGACTTGGAGCGTGTTGGAAGAAGGTAGGCTGCGTTTTTGGGGGGAAGGTTCAGGTCTGCCCATCAGTCACAGACAAAAGACCACATAGCCGCTTGCAGAGGGGCTTTTCTGGGAAGAGTACTGTCCAAGAGCGTAGACCTCCTTGACACAGAAGAGGCTGAAAGGCATAGTGGGGAAAAGTGGTAAAAAGAGGTTTTTTGTGGAAACGCAGTCCTTTCTGAGCACACATTACCGTTCGCTCGATGCCAAAGGCCGGCTCATTCTGCCGCCAGAGTATCGTGAGAGTCTTGCGGCCTGTGCACAGGAAGGCGCCGAAGCCGGCTTCTGGCTGACAGGTTTTTACGGGCGACTTGTGGCCTATCTGCCCAAAAATTGGGAGCAGATCATGGCACAGCTGTGCAAGATTCCTTTCACCAATGTTCAGCTCTCGCATTTTAAAAGCAAGGTTCTTGGCCTTGCCTCTTTTATTACCTTTGACGGGCAGGGCAGGGTGCGTATCCCGCAGCCGTTGATGCGTGAGGCCGGTCTTGTCAAGGACGTCATTCTTGTGGGTATGGCAGACAAATTTGAGATCTGGGATCAAGCGCGCTTTGACAGCATTCTGACCACTGAGGACATGTCCGAGGCCCTGGCGAGTACGGGTATCGCCATTCCCCTGTGATGGAGATGGCAGATCAGCATATTCCCGTCCTTCTCGACGAGGTTCTGGCATTTCTGGAGCCTGAACGGGGTGGGCGATATCTCGACGGCACAGTCGGTCTGGCGGGCCATGCCAGCGCCATCTTAAAACGTGGAGCCAGTGAGCTTCTTGGCCTTGACCGCGATGAGCAGGCGCTATCTCTGGCAGCGCAAAGGCTTGCCCCTTTTGGGGAACGCGTCCACCTGGCCCACGGTCTGTACGCAGATTTCCCAACCTATCTGGCAAGCCTTGGCTGGGAGCGCGTGCAGGGGGTGCTCATCGATATCGGTGTTTCCTCCATGCAAATCGATAGCGCCGGGCGGGGTTTCAGCTTTCTCCATGACGGGCCGCTCGACATGCGCATGGATGGCCAAAGCGGGCCAAGTGCGGCAGACCTTGTCAACAGCGCAAGTTTCGTCAGTCTTCGCGATATTCTCGCCCGTTTTGGGGAAGAACCCAATGCTGCAAGGATTGCCAGGGCCATTGTGGAAAAGCGCAATGAGCGGCCCATTGTGACCACCAAAGAGCTCGCAGAGCTTGTTGAGAGAAGCTATCCCAAAAAATGGCGCGAGACCGCAAGGCATCACCCCGCAACGCGTACCTTTCAGGCTCTGCGTATGGCTGTCAATGACGAACTTGGCCAGCTTGAGCGTTTTTTGGAGACGGTCTTAGCCTATCTTGAACCCGATGGCCGCCTCTGCGTGATCACCTTTCATTCCCTTGAGGACCGTCTTGTGAAAAAGACCATGCAGCGCTGGAGTCGGGGCTGCCTCTGTCCTCCCTATGTGGATCACTGTGTCTGCGGGCATAGGCCTGAAGTACGTATCTTGAGCAAAAAGCCTGTGCAGGCGCAGGCGTCGGAACTTTTGCGAAACAGCCGGGCCAGAAGCGCAAAATTGCGGGCCGTGGCCCGACTGATCTAAAGCCTTGGAGGGGCTTTTTTCTCTTTTGAGGTCGTCATGCAGCACAACCCCCTTCGTGATCACAGACGCCGTGGAGGACGCGGTTGGATTTTTGCCTTTGCCCTAGGCGTTTTGTCGCTTCTGATCATGCTTTTGATTCACGTTTGGACCAATATTGAACGGGTCGACACCTCCTATTTCATTTCGCGAACGCAACAGGAGATAGCTGAAAAGCATGAGCATCTGGCCAAGCTGGAAATTGAGCGCGAGCGCCTTTTGACACCGCATGAGCTGAAGCAGAAAGCTGTGGGCTATGGCATGCATGAAGCCTATCCCGGACAGATACGACGCCTTGATAAGTGAGCTGACAATGCTATTCAGAAAAAAGAAAAAAGTGACCGAACGCAAGCGTGGTGCGGTGTATGTGACACACAAGGCACCGGAGGCTGCCAAGCCCGAAAAGAGCGAACGTGCCATGCCTGAATGGGCTAAACGCTACGACTGGTCGCGTTTTCGTATCATCATCGGGGCAGGGCTTTTTTGTCTGTTCTGGGCCGTCCTTTGGGGCAGAGCCTTTTATCTGCAGGTCATCGCTGCCCCCGAACTTGCCGCACGTGCGCAGGAGCAGCACGAGTTTACCGAGCAGATTCAGGGCAAGCGCGGCATTATCACCGACCGCAATGGTCAGGTGATGGCGCGCAGTATTGAAGCCCATTCCATTTATGCCAGTCCCGGCAAGATCATCGATAAAGTGGCCTGTGCCAATCAGTTGGCTCCCATTCTGGGTCTTGATGCACAGAAGCTCTACGAGCGTCTGTCCACGCAGGGCAGGCATTTTGTCTGGCTTAAGCGCAAGGTCGACGACATGACGGCAAGTCAGGTCAGTGCCTTACAAATTCCGGGTATTGGCGAGAAAACGGAATATGTGCGCGTCTATCCCTTCAAGCATATGGCAGGCCAGCTTTTGGGCTTTGTGAATACCGACGGCAAGGGGCTGGAAGGGCTTGAACGCAGTCTGGACAACAGGCTGGCATCACCGAGCATTGAGCAGGTGGTGCGCAGGGATGCGCGCGGCAAGCGTATTTCTCTGTGCGAAGGCGAGTATTGCCCTGTGAGTGGTGAGGATATCCGTTTAACGCTTGACATGCATGTGCAGTACGTTGCTGAGGAAGCTGTGAGCCGGGCTGTCAAGGAATTTGACGCACGCTGGGGCGGAGCCCTGGTTGTGGATGTCAAAAGCGGGGATATCCTGGCCTGGGCACAGTATCCCTTTTTCAATCCCAATTCCTACAGCGACTACGGAACACTCATCTACCGCAACCGTCTGGCCCAGGACGCCCTGGAGCCGGGCTCAACGTTCAAGCCTCTGGTCATGGCGCTCGCCTTAAACGACCGCAAGGTGGCACCGGACACCCTGATCAACTGTGAAGGCGGCAAGTGGGCGGACAAAAATATTACCATCCGTGACACCTCGCATCAGGGCATCATTACGGCTTCCCGAGTGCTTCGCTATTCCTCCAATATCGGTATGGCCAAGATCGGCCTGAAAATCGATACCAAACGCTATTATCAGTATTTGCGCAATCTTGGCTTTGGGCAGCGTACGCAGGTGCCTGTGGCGGAAAGCCGCGGCATTTTGCACAGTCCCAGAGACTGGAGCCGTGCTGATACGATTTCCACCTCCTTTGGTCAAAGTATTTCGGTGACAGGGCTGCAGATGGCTCAGGCCTATCTGACGCTTCTCAACGATGGCATCTACAAGCCTTTGCGGCTTGTGGATCAGGATCTTGAGCCGGACAAGCGTGATCGGGCCTTTGGGAAGAGCACGGCGCGCGAGGTGCGGCGCATGATGCGTGACGTTGTGGAGGCCAGCGATGGCACAGGTCGCAGGGCGCGCATTGAGGGCATTGAAGTGGCCGGCAAGACCGGTACCGCCCAGAAGGCCGACCGCCGTTCGCGCACCTATGGCAGCAAGCGTCTGGCTTCCTTTGTGGGCTTTTTGCCGGCCAATGACCCCAAATTTTTGGTGCTTGTGATGGTGGATGAACCCACGCGCAATCAGTTTGGCGGTGTGGTCTCAGCCCCGGTCTTTAGTGAAATTGGCACCAAACTTCTGGCCTATTCGGGCAGCAAAATTGCGGTGGCAACGGCAAAAGACCGCAGAGACGATGAGGGAGCCAGCGAGAAAGCGTCGGAAAAAGAGACACAGGCCGCCAAAAGTGAGATTCCGCTCAGACCTCTGAAACTCGCCGGTATCACCCCTCCCTGGGAAAAACGTGCGGAAGAGCCTGTCATGCGAGAAAAATCCCCCAAGAAGCCGCAGATGGAATTACCCGGCAGACTCGCCCGCGCCAGTCATCGTGTGCCTGATGTCAAAGGCAAGAGCCTGCGCAATGCCGTTGAGCTCTTTGCCAGAGGGGGGGTTGTGCCGGAGCTCAAAGGTCAGGGCAATCACGTGGTCAAGCAGTTGCCGGCAGCCGGCAGCCTCTGGCCTGAGGAAAAAAGTGCGGGCAGTTGCGTGCTCTGGCTGTCGGAAAAATAGGCTGTCTTGCGTGTGAGGTGACTATGGCAGGTGCTGTTTCCTTTGCAGAGCTTGAAGACAAACTGGAAAACGAAGTTTGTGGTGTCCAGACAGACTCCCGTCGTATTCAGGCAGGCGACATCTTTCTGGCGGTACCGGGTGAGACCGAAGACGGGGCCAAGTACATCGACGATGCCCTGGCCCGTGGAGCACGGGTGATCGTGGCCTGCAAAGAGGCCTGTCAGGCACTTTTGGGAAAGCTACCAGACGACGTTTTTGTCTGCGAACAGGAGGATATGCGGGAAGCTGTAGCCAGGCTTGCCCGGGCGCGTTTTCACACAGCCCATCTCCCTCTCAAGATCCTTGGGGTAACCGGCACCAATGGCAAGACAACAGCGACCTATCTGATGGAGGCGCTGCTCACAGCCCTCGGGGAAAAAGTCGGCGTCATGGGCACGGTCAGCTACCGCTGGCCAGGCTTTAGCATGAATGCGCCTTTGACCACGCCAGACCCGCTCGTCATTCATGAAAATCTCGCCAAGATGCAGAAGGCAGGCGTCACCTACTGTGTCATGGAAGTTTCTTCCCACGCCATCCTGCAAAAACGGGTGGCCTGTCTTCCCTTTGCAGGCGCAGCCTTCACCAATCTCACTCAGGACCATCTCGATTTTCACAAGACCATGGAGAGCTATTTTGCGGCCAAAGCCAAGCTTTTCTGTGAACTGCCTTTGGCCGACAAAGCCATGGCCGTGAATGGCGATGATGCCTACGGGCGCAGGCTTCTTCAGATGTGTCCGCAAGCTTTGGGCTTTGGCTTTGCCAAGCCGGACCATCTGTCACCATTCCTGCAGGGCGAGATTTTGCGGCAGGATACCCAGGGATTATCGCTGCGTATGCACTATCAGGGGCGCAGCTGGCTTCTTTCTTCGCCGCTCATTGGTGCCTTTAATGCCGCAAATCTTTTGACGGTGCAGGCCTTGGCCCTTGGGCTCGGCTTTTCGGAACAGGATTTTGGCGCTCTTGGCAATTTTTGCGGTGTGCGTGGGCGCCTGGAACGCGTTGAGGCCAATGGTCGCCATGTCTTTGTGGATTATGCCCATACCCCTGACGCGCTTGAAAATGTGCTCAAAGCGCTACGCAAGGCGGGTTTTCAGCGTATCGTGGCGCTCTTTGGCTGTGGCGGCAATCGTGATCGCGGCAAGCGCCCCCTGATGGGTGAGGCTGTGGCCAAATACGCTGATGTGGCTGTGCTTACCAGTGATAATCCACGTTTTGAAGACCCCATGGCCATTATTGAGGACGTTTTGCCAGGTCTTGCCAAGGCGCGTGAAAAGTATGTTGAAGCAGATCGCAGGCTTGCCACACGTCTTGCCCTGGGGCTTGTGCACGATGCCCATGATTGTCTGCTGATCGCCGGCAAGGGGCATGAGGATTATCAGATTATTCAGGGAAAACGTCACCATTACAGTGATCAGGAAGTGGTTTCGGAGTTGAGCCGTGCAGATGCGTCTATCGGAAATTGTTAAGGTTCTTGAACCCTGCCTCGTCGACAAATCTGCTGCCGATGATGCACAGATTTGCGGCATGGCCTATGACAGCCGCTGTGTGAAGAGAGGTAATCTTTTTGCCTGTATCAGGGGCGAGAACACAGATGGCCATCTCTACGCCGGCAAAGCGGAAGCGAGTGGGGCTGCTTGTGTGCTCTGCGAACAGAAGATTGAAGGTTTGGGCATACCCCAGATTGTCGTGCGCTCAACGCTCAAGGCGCTGATGCTCCTTGCTCATGCCTGGCGTCAGAAAACGCAGGCGCGTGTCGTTGGTCTCACGGGCTCCTGTGGCAAGACCACAGCCAAGGAAATGCTCGCAGGTATTCTATCCCTGCACGGCAAAACCGCCAAAAGTCTTGTGAACTACAACAATCAGCTGGGTATGGCCCACGGCATCTTGAATACCGATGGCGATGAGGCTTTCTGGGTTTTTGAGGCCGGCATCAGCAATCCTCAGGATATGGATGAGCTCGGAACTATGCTTGAGCCGGATTATGCCCTGATCCTCAATGTGGGCAGCGGCCATACGGAAGGCCTGGGTGACATGGGGGTTGCCTGGCACAAGAGCAGGCTTCTTGTGCATATGGCAGAAGGTGGCTGTGGTATTGTTTCTGCGGATTACCCGGACCTTGTCTGGAAAGCCATGGCAACCCACAGAAGTCCGCTTGTGTTGTTCAGCAGCAAAAAAGGGGACATTGCCGGTGAAAACAGCTGCGCCAATTTTGCAAGCTATCTTGGGGAAAATGCCCAAGGGGAGGGTACCTATAAGCTTGTGTTGGAAGGCAGGGAGACAACCCTCACCTGTCCTTTGGCTGCCGCCTATGCCGCTGAAAATATCTGTGCGGTTTCCCTGACAGCGCATCTGCTTGGCGTTCCGCTGGCAACCATCAAGCAGGGCCTGGCAGCCTTTCACAATCCTGCGCAACGCTTCTGCCGCAAAAAACTTGGTGCGCATATCGTCATCGATGACACCTATAATGCCAATCCTCTTTCCATGCAGCGAATGCTTGAGGCTGCCTCTGCGCTTGGCAAACCCTTGGTCTGTCTTTTGGGAGAAATGCGGGAACTTGGCGCATTGGCCGAGAGCGCGCATAGAGAACTTGGGGAAAGACTGGCCACAATGGCTGTCCCTTATATTTTCTGGAAGGGCGGGCACATGGAGGATGTACGTTTGGGCCTTGAAAAAGGCGGGTATACCGGCACATTTACTGAGATCACAAGCTGCCATCTCAAAGAGCGCTTAGGCGAACTTTTGCAGACAGCCTTTGCGCAAGGTGGCATTACCCTCCTTGCCAAAGGCTCACGGGCCAATGCCCTTGAAAAGGAGCTCGCAGTCGCTGAAGAGGTCCTCGGAGGGCAGGATGTTTTATAATCTTCTTGTGCCCTACGCCTCGCAGTGGCCTCTCTTCAATGTCTTTCGCTATATTTCCTTCCGCTCCATGGCAGCTTTAATCACGGCCCTGATCATCTCCATTATCGTTGGTCCGAGATTCATCAAGATGCTCAGGCGCCTGAAATGTGGCCAGTACATCAATGAGGATGTCAAACTGCATCAGAACAAAGCCGGCACCCCGACCATGGGCGGCGTGCTTTTGATCTTTACCCTGACCATTTCCCTGCTGTTCTGGGCTGATCTCACCAACCGCTATGTCTGGCAATGCCTGCTCGTGGTTGTGGGCTTTGGCGCTGTGGGACTGTGGGATGATCTGACAAAGCTTCTTCGGCACAACAATAAGGGCATATCCCCGCGTGCCAAGCTTGGCGGACAGTTGCTTGTGGCCTTTGCCGGCATGTGGCTGCTCATGCACAATCCCTCCTACTCAAGCCTGCTCTATATTCCCTTTTTCAAAGAGATTTCCTTTGACCTCGGCTATTTCTATGTGCCCTTTGGCATTTTTATCATGATTGCGGCCTCCAATGCCGTCAATCTCACCGACGGCATGGACGGACTGGCCATTGGACCGGCCATTGTGGCCGCCATTGTCTTTTCCATTTTTCTCTATATCACGGGCAATGTGCGTTTTTCTGGCTATCTCTTTGTGCCCTACATGCCCGGTGTGGGCGAGGTGACGGTCTTCTGCGCGGCCTTTATCGGGGCAGGTCTGGGCTTTCTCTGGTTCAACGCTTATCCGGCTCAGGTTTTTATGGGGGATGTGGGTTCGCTCTCCATTGGCGGGCTATTAGGCTACCTCGCCTTGCTCTGCAAGCAGGAACTCATTTTGGGGGTTGTTGGCGGACTCTTTGTCATTGAGACCCTGTCGGTCATTTTGCAGGTCAGCTATTTCAAATGGAGCGGAGGCAAGCGCATTTTCCGCATGGCACCCCTGCACCATCATTTTCAGGAAAAAAATATTCCCGAATCCAAGATCATTATCCGCTTCTGGATTGCCTCCATTCTTCTCGGTTTGGTGGCTCTTTCCGTTCTGAAGCTCCGTTAGAGGACATATGCAGAATACACGTGGAAAAACATTGAAGGCAGGAGATCTTGCGGTTGTCGTCGGTGCCGGCAGAAGCGGCAAGGCGGCAAGTGCGCTTTTGCTGCGCAAGGGTGTGCGCGTACGGCTTCTTGAGAAAAATCCCAAGGCCCTTTCAGAACCTGAACAAAAGGTCTTTCGGGAAAATGGCGGCGAACTTGTCCTTGGCGAGCATCATAAAGAACACTTTGCAGGAGCCTCTGCCATTGTGCCAAGTCCAGGCGTGCCCAGAGCCTCACTTCTGCCCTATCTTGATGAGACGAAGCTCGCCAGCGGTGCGGTGGAAATCATCGCGGAAATGGAGCTTGCCTTCCGCTATCTCGACGATGAACCCATCCTGGCTGTCACAGGGACCAGCGGCAAGACAACCACGGTTTCTGTTGCTGCTGCCATGCTCAAGGCACAGGGGCTTTCCGTCTTTTTAGGCGGCAATATCGGCACCCCCCTTTCCGAATATGTCCTCGATTCCCGCAAGGCCGATGTCCTCGTTCTTGAGATTTCAAGTTTTCAGCTGCAATGCTGCCAGACTTTTGCACCGCGCGTGGCAGTCCTCCTCAATCTTTCGCCCAATCATCTGGATTACCACAAGGATATGCAGGAATACAGCGACGCCAAGTTCCGCATTTTCCGCTGGCAGGATGAAAATGATTTGGCGGTTCTTGGACACGGCCTTGAGGACGCAGCCAAAGCTTATGGGCTGAGGGCACGCAAGATTTTTGTGGAGGCAAGCCAGCGTTTTCCCCATATGCAGCTTTTGGGCGAACATAATCGCTTTAACTGTGAAGCGGCCTATCAGGCCTGTCGCTTCTTTGGGGTCACTGAAAGTCGTGCGGCAGAAGCTGTGGCCGATTTCAGGCCGCTGCCCAATCGCCTGGAGCGCGTGCGTGAACATAAAGGTGTGCTCTATATCAACGATTCCAAGGCAACGACGGTTTCTGCCCTTGAGGTAGCCATTCGTGCCATAGACAGACCCCTCAGACTGCTCTGCGGCGGCAAGTTCAAGGGTGGGGATCTTGCTGGACTCATTCCCCTTGTGCAGGAAAAGGTTCGGGAAGTGGCCCTTTTTGGGGCGGCGCGCGAAGAATTTGAAGGCGCCTGGAAGGGTATTGTGCCGCTTTCGTGGCATCCTGTGCTGAAGGATGCTGTGCAATGTCTTGCCGAGCACGCGCAGGCCGGAGATGCCGTATTACTTGCCCCTGCCACGGCAAGTTTTGACCTCTATACAAGTTACGCCGAGCGTGGCCGTGACTTTCGGGAAATCGTGGAGCATTTAGCGTGAAAAGCCAACATAGCTCAGAGAGCGAAGCCAAGAAGGCTGAAGACAGTGCCCTTGCCAAGCTGACTGGCGAGACACAGGCAAGTGTTGCGACACCTCCCAAGCGTGCCACAGGACCCTTTGACTGGTGGCTCTTCACCATCATGATGACGCTTTTGGCCATAGGGCTTGTCATGGTGCTCTCGGCAAGCTCCATTGTGGCCGAGCACACCTTTCACGACAAATACCACTTTTTCAAGCGCCAGCTCTTCTACGCACTCATTGGCATTATCTGCCTGTGGGGAGCGGCACTGGCTCCGCGCAAGCTCATCTACGGGCTGCATTACTGGGCATTGCTGATCACCTTTGTGCTTTTGGGGCTGACACTTACCCCGCTTGCCCCGACCATTAACGGTGCACGACGCTGGATCAGCCTGGGCTTTGCCTCCATTCAGCCCATGGAATTTGTCAAGGTGGCCCTTGTTCTCTATCTCGCCTATTTCATGAGCGCCAAGCAGGATCTTGTGCGCACCTTCTGGCGCGGGGTTTTTCCTCCTTGTCTCGTGACCGGCCTTTATTGTGCCATTCTCCTCTCACAGCCTGATTTTGGCAGTGCCATTGTCCTTGCCGGCATTCTCTTTTTCATGTGCATCGCCGGCGGTATCCGCTGGAGCTATATCGCCTGGAGCCTTGTGCTCGGTGTTGCGAGCATGGCCCTTTTGGCCATATCTGCTCCCTATCGTATGGAGCGGCTGAAAGCCTTTCTCGATCCCTTCAAGGATCCGTCAGGCGCAGGCTATCAGCTTATTCAATCCTTTTATGCCCTGGCGTCAGGCGGGGTTTTCGGCGTAGGGGTCGGCGCAAGCCAGCAGAAAATGTTTTATCTGCCCGAAGCCCACAATGACTTCATAATGTCTGTTATTGGCGAAGAAATGGGTTTGTGCGGCATAACCATCATCATGCTGCTTTTTGCCTGTCTTTTCTGGCGCTGCTTTCGCATTGTGCTCAGACAAAAGGATATGCGTGCACGGCTCTCGGCCTTTGGCCTCACAGCCATTATTGCCATTGGCGCGCTCATCAATCTTGCCGTGGTCATGGGCATGCTTCCGCCCAAGGGCGTTGCCATGCCACTCTTAAGCTATGGTGGCAGTAATCTCATCGCCACCATGATCTGCATCGGTCTTATCCTGCATTTTTCACGCACAGAGGACGTATGTCGCACATCATCCTGACCACAGGCGGCACAGGCGGTCACATTTTCCCGGCACTTGCCGTCTACGATGCGCTCAAAAGCATGGACGAGCGCATTTCTGTGCTTTTTGTGGGCTCACTCTACGGGCCTGAGGCAGATCTCTGTGCGCGGGCAGGGGTACCTTTTCAGGGTCTTGCTGTGCGCGGGCTGCTTGGGCGTGGGCTCAAAGCCTTATCCGCAGGTTGCCTGATGGGCAAAGCGCTTTGTAAGGCCATCTCCCTCCTTCGCCAGGAAAAACCCAGACTTGTGGCAGGCTTTGGTGGCTATGCTTCCTTTGCGCCCATGTCAGCGGCCCTTCTTCTCGGTATCCCAAGTCTTCTGCATGAGCAAAATGCCCTTGCCGGGACGAGTAATCGCATTATGGGGCGCTTTGTGCGCCGTATTGCCGTCTCCCTTCCGGAAACTCAGGGCTTTGATCCCAAAAAATGCGTTGTCTGCGGCAACCCTGTGCGTGCCCAGGTTGTGCAGAAGGCGCCGCGTGAGCACTTTGATGGCAGGCATCTTCTGGTCTTTGGCGGCTCCCAGGGCGCCCATGCCTTAAACGCGTTTATGGTGGAGCATCTTTCCGAATTTCAGAAGGCCCAGATCAAGATCATCCATCAGACAGGTCAGCGCGATTTTGCCTGGGTGAGCCAGGCTTATGCTGAGCACGGCTTTGGCAGCGACTGCGTTCGCGCCTTTATCCACGATATGCCGGAAGTCTACCAATGGGCAGATCTTACCCTCTGCCGCAGCGGCGCCTCAACCGTTGCCGAGCTCTGCGCAGCGCGTCTGCCCTCTGTGCTTGTGCCTTTTCCCCATGCCATCCACGACCATCAGACAAAGAATGCGCGTGTTCTTGAAGAAGCAGGCTGCGCAAGACTTGTGCCGGAAAACGCACTCAAAAGCCAGGGTGCCACGGAGATCCTTGCCCTTTTGACTGATCAGGCAGAGCTGCGCACAATGTCGGAAAAGGCCTGGGCTCTCGCCATTCCCGATGCCGCTCAGAAGGTGGCTCGTCTTATCTTTTCCTTGGCAGACTTCCCAGAAAATTTTTTATTTGTCTAAAATTTCCTGAAAAGCTAGATCTATAGATACTTTTCTGGCAATACGGCAGCCAGTTTTTGCAGCTTAGCCTTCGGAAAAAAGTTGAGAAAAAAACAACATTACGTTACAAAAAACGTTCCTAGGACAGATCCCAAATTTTTGAGACTTTCCGAATTTCCTTTAGAGCAAAGGCGCATCAGTCGGGCCTTAGGGCGATGTGTGGCAGTGATCTACGCCATTTCTGGAGCTTGGGGTGAACAAGAAAATTCATCAGATCCATATGCTGGGCATAGGTGGTGCCGGTATGAGCGGCATAGCCGAAGTCCTTTTGAATCTGGGCTATGAAATCAGCGGTTCTGACCTGCATGATTCGGCCATGGTCCAACATCTGCGTTCACTTGGTGCCAAGATCGCCATTGGTCACAGAGCGGAAAATATTCCCGATGTGCAGGTTCTCGTCAAATCAACGGCCATCCGCGATGATAATCCGGAGATTGTGGAGGCTAGGCGCAGGAATCTTGCCATCATCCCCCGCGCTGAGATGCTCGCCGAACTCATGCGTCTGCGTACCGGCATTGCCATTGCCGGAACCCATGGCAAGACGACAACAACGTCGCTCACAGCGACTATTTTTGATCTCGCTGGCCTGGATCCCACGGTGATCATTGGCGGCCGTCTCAATGTCTACGGCACCAATGCCCATCTCGGGCACGGGGAATACATGATCGCCGAGGCCGATGAGAGTGATGAGTCCTTTCTCTGTCTTTTTCCCGTGGTCAATATCGTCACCAATGTGGATGAGGATCACCTCGATCACTACAAAACCCGCGAGGCCATTGATAACGCCTTTATCCAGTATATGAACAAGATCCCCTTCTACGGGGTGAATGTGGTCTGCGGTGACGATCCCGGTGTGTTAGCACTTCTCCCCAAGGTTAAACGACCCGTTCTGACCTATGGATTTGCCGCGGAAAATGATCTGCGTGCCGTTCTCCTCGAAAAGGGCAAGGGTAGCCGCTTTGAGGTGTGGCAGCGGGGCGTGAAGCTTGGCATTGCGGAAATTCCCCAGCCGGGTGTGCACAATATCTTAAATGCCCTGGCAGCCATTGGGGCATCACTTGCCTGTGATATCAGTTTTGAGGACTGCGTGCGCGGTCTTGCCGCCTTCAAGGGGGTTGGCCGACGTTTTGAATACAAAGGGACGCGCAATGATGTGATTGTCATTGACGATTATGGTCATCATCCGACGGAAATTGCCGCAACCCTTGCCACGGCCAGACTCTGCTATCCCAACAGGCGACTTGTTGTCGCCTTTCAGCCGCATCGCTTTTCACGCACACAGGCCCATTTTGGCGCCTTTTGCAAGGTCTTTGCCAATGTGGACATGGTCCTGCTGACGGAGATTTATGCGGCCAGTGAAGAGCCGCTGCCCGGTATTACCGGACAGAACCTCGCCATTGGTATTCAGCAGGTGACCAATACCGAAGTCTATTATTTTAAGAATCTCACGGAGCTCAAGGAAGGGCTGGATGCGGTGCTTAGGCCCAATGATCTTTTGCTGACGCTTGGGGCTGGCACCATCACCAAACTTGGTCCCATGTGGCTTGAGGATCACGATGCGTGAACAGGCCTGGCCCAATTTTCCCCGTCTGACCACCTTGCATCTTGGGGGACGGGCAAGGCGGATGTTTGCCGTGGAAAACGCCGATGATCTTGAGGCGCTGCCCGATCTTCTTGCGGATTTTGCCCTTGCACCGCTTGCCCTTGGCAACGGGAGCAATATTTTGGCCAAAGACGGCGATCACGACATGGCCCTTGTGCGTGAGGCCATGCCTGAGAAACTTGAGATTTTGGGCCCTGACGGACCAAAAACCGTGGTCAGGGTTTCGGGCTCTGTGAAACTTCCGCGTTTTTTGCGTTTTTTGGCTGAACATGCCCTGACAGGACTTGAGGGCATGGCAGGCATACCCGGAACCGTCGGTGGCGCCATTGCCATGAATGCCGGCTCCTTTGGCTGCGAAATCGGAACCTTCCTGCGCGCGGTAACGGTTTTCAGCGAAGGGCATATTCAGGCTTTGGACCGCAACCAGCTTTCATTTGGGTACAGGCATTTTGCCTTTCCGGGAAGTCGTGCTTTTTTCCTCATTCTTGAGGCCGAATTTGGCTTTGAAAGTGGCACTGTTGACGCCATCCACAGGCTTGCCAATACCCATTTTCTGGCCAAGAAAGCGCATCAGCCCATAGCGCTTGCCAGTGCCGGATGCCTTTTCAAGAATCCTTCCCAGGGTCCGGCTGCGGGGAAACTTCTGGAAGATGCGGGCTTTAAGGGACGGGAGCTTGGTGGCGTGGCCTTTTCGGATATGCATGCCAATTTTCTGGTGAACAAGGGAAGCGGAACGGCTTCTCAGGCGCTTGAACTCATGCAGCTTGCCCAGGAGGCTGTGGAGGCCATGAGTGGCATCCGCCTTGAGCCAGAGGTCAGGATAGTGCCGTGAGGGCCGCCCAGCCGAGGAGCGGGCGCAGGGGCAATTTCTACGTTGACCGCCATCCCAAGCCAGAGGTCAAGGAAAAGGTAAAGCGCCACACACTTGTCATTCCCTGGCAGCGTCTGAAAAAATGTTTGCTTGGCGTATGCATCCTGGTTTCCCTGGCTGGTCTTGCTCTTGGTATCGGCAAAATTTTTGTCTGGCTTTATGATGTGGCCGTCACCAGTGATTTTTTCACAACCCATGTCATTGAGGTTTCGGGCAATGTGCGGCTGCCCAGGGATGTGGTGCTTGACTATGCCGGTATTCGGGAAGGGCAGAATTCACTTGCTGTGAATATCGCCAGTGTTGAGCAGAATTTGCGGCGTACGCCCTGGGTTGAATCCGTCAGTGTGAAGCGGCTTTTGCCGGATAAATTTGTCATTCGTATTCATGAGCGTATGCCGTCCTTTTGGGTGCACAGAGACGGTGTGCTCTACTACGCAAGTGAGGAAGGCGAGATCATTGCGCCTGTGGAGAGCAGCAATTTTCTCTCGCTTCCGGCACTCAGTGTGGAACAGGGAGCCGATCAGCTTAGGCCCTATCTTGCCCGTTTCAAGGAAAGTGTGCGAACAGGTGATCTGCCTGTGGATGTGGCACAGGTCTCTCAGATCACCTTGAGCCTCAGTAAGGGACTGGAACTTTTTCTCGAGGACCGGGAACTGTGGCTTTCCTTTGATCCGAGAGATTGGGAAAAGAATGTGTTGCGCATCAAGAGAGTTTTTGCGGATTTGATCAAGCGGCGCGAAATGAAGAATGTGCGTGAGATGCGTGTCGTTGAAGGGAATGTCTGGCTTGTGCTCAATCAGTCGGCCAAACAGCTTCCTGGGGTTCAATAGGCCGGAATTGTTCCGGCATGCGGGGGGATCATGGCAAGTAGCGGTCTAATCGTAGGCCTGGATATCGGCACCACGAAAATCTGTGCCGTGGTGGGCGAAGTTACGGGCGATGGCCTTGTGGAAATCAAGGGCATCGGTCTGAGCGAGTCAACGGGCTTACGCAAGGGCATGGTCGTCAATATTGAGCAGACCGTTCAGGCCATCCGCTCAGCCATTCAGGAAGCCGAACTGATGGCCGGCTGTGAGATCCATTCCGTCTATGTGGGTATTGCCGGCAATCACATTCTGAGTCTCAATAGCCACGGTGTCATCGCCGTCAAGGGTAATGAAATCGACAAGCAGGATGTGGATCGGGCCATTGATGCGGCACGTGCCATTGCTATTCCCGCTGATCGTGAGGTCCTGCATATTCTGCCGCAGGAATACATTGTGGACAATCAGCGTGGCATTGTCGATCCCCTGGGTATGGCTGGTGTGCGCCTTGAGGTGCGCGTGCATATTGTCACAGGCGCTACGACCTCAGCTAAAAATATTTATAGTTCCTGCAATCGCAGTGATCTCGATGTGGACGGCATGAGCCTGGAGTGCCTGGCTTCCGCAAGGGCTGTGCTCTCACCGGAAGAGCGTGAGCTTGGCGTTGCCCTTGTCGATCTTGGCGGCGGCACCAGCGATGTGGCCATTTTTGTCAATAATGCCATCAAGCATACGGCTGTGCTTGCCATGGGCGGGCAGAATGTTACCAATGACATTGCCTTTGTCCTGCGCACACCTGTGGCTGAGGCTGAAAAGATCAAGACACGCTATGGCTGCGCCATGACAGATCTCGTGCAGAGTGACGAGCAGATCATGGTGCCAAGTGTGGGTGGCGTGATTCCCAGACGTGTGGAGCGCAAGGTTTTGGCCGAGATCTGTGAGGCGAGAATGGATGAAATTCTCACGCGCGTGGATCAGATTCTCACCGATTCCGGCTATTCCGACAGACTTGGGGCAGGGGTTGTGCTCACGGGCGGCTCAGCTCTCCTTGAAGGCTGTAAGGATCTTGCGGAACAAATTTTTAGAAAGGCTGTGCGTATCGGCTATCCTAGCAATGTGGGTGGTCTCAAGGATCTCGTCAATCATCCCAAGTACGCCACAGCCGTCGGACTTTTGCGGGAAGCCTATGCGCTTGTGCCGCAGACCAATACGGCCAATAAGCCCATCGTCGACGAGAACGAACCTGGCTTTCTGGCACGTATTGTCGCCATCATGAAGGGATGGTTTTCTGACATTAAATAATGAGCGGGCAAAACAGTCATTTTTAACGAAGAGGAGAGGTTATGTCGGATTCAATCATGGACGGAGCCGAAGTCTTGGAGAGCACGGAAGTCGATACTGACTGCTTGGGTGCGCGGATCAAAGTTATCGGTGTTGGCGGAGGTGGCGGCAATGCCGTTCAGCATATGATTGACTCTGGTTTGCCTGGTGTGGAATTTGTCTGCGCCAATACGGACAAACAGGCACTGAATAAATCAACAGCCAAGGTGAAACTGCAGCTTGGCGAACAGATCACCAAGGGCCGTGGCGCCGGTGCCAATCCCAAGGTCGGCCACGAGGCCGCCATGGAGAGCATCAATGGCATCCGTGACGCCATCGGTGATGCGGAAATGCTTTTTGTCACAGCCGGCATGGGCGGTGGCACAGGCACGGGCGGAGCCTCTGTGGTTGCGCAGGCTGCCCGGGAAATGAATGTGCTGACCGTGGGTGTTGTCACCAAACCCTTCAACTTTGAAGGCACCAAACGTCGCAAAGCCGCTGAAGCAGGGCTTGCCGAACTCAAACAGTATGTGGATTGTCTGATCACTATTCCCAATGATCGTCTCCTTGGTCTGGCCCCCAAGAAAGCCACCTTTGAGGATATGCTGCAGCGCTCCAATGAAGTGCTCTACCATGCCGTGAAAGGTATTTCCGATGTGGTCAATGGTGAGGGACTGATCAACCTCGACTTTGCCGATGTGCGCACAACCATGCAGGAGGCAGGTCTTGCACTCATGGGCACAGGTGTCGGCAGTGGTGAGAACAGAGCCCGTGAGGCCGCCCAGAAAGCCATTTCCAGCCCTCTGCTTGAGGATGTCTCCCTCGATAGTGCCAAAGCCATTCTCTATAATATTTCCGGGCCCAGAGACATCACCATTACGGAAATCAACGAGATCGGCACCATGATTCAGGAGTCTGCGCCTGAAGACTGCAATATCATCTTTGGTGTGGTCTTTGACGAGTCGAGCAATGATGAGCTTTCAGTGACCCTGATCGCCACAGGAATCGAAGCGCAGGAGCCGGTTGCCGAAGAGCTGCACAGTGAACCACAAAGAAAACCCACACGTATTGATTTTCCCCGCGCTAGCCGGGAACCTGAGCAGACGCAGGCAGTGCAGGCCCCAAAAATGAGCCAGCCTGTGCGCAGACAGCCCAGCCTTATCGAGAATATGCAGCCCAGGGAAGAAACCATGCTCTATGAAGATGAGATGGTCAGCAATTATTCAAGCCGTCAGCGTAGCTATCCCCGCGCGGCCCAGCCGCATAATCCCGGTAGTGATTCTTTCTTCTTTGATGCCACGGAAGATGATATTCCTACCTTCATCCGCCGTCAGGCCAACTAATATTTGGCGAAATTTTCAGGGTTAGCCTCTTCGACCCTGAAATGCCCGCCGGGGGGGGCATAGGGCTCCCCCCAGTGCCTTTTTTTCGAAACCGCCCTCGTACAAGGGCGGTTTCTTTGTCTGTGCATCCTCACAGGGCATGTCAAAAGGTCAACTGGTGCTAGAGGCTTGTAAAGTCCATTTTCAAGTGACAACATAATTCTCACACATCATGTGAATGAAGCTTAGGAAGGGATGATCATATGTTCCAACACGTAACGCGCAGAGAGTTTATCCGACTTTCTTCTTTGGCCACACTTGGTCTTGTTGTGGCAGGCTGCGGCGACAGCATGGCAGCCAGTGGCGGAAAACCTGCAGATACGGTTATTTACGGCAATTTTTACACGGTTGACGAAAAAAATCCCAAAGCCGAAGCCGTGGCTATTTTGGACGGTACATTTGTCTACGTTGGCGCGGCAGCAGGCGTTAAAGCCTACATCGGCAAAACACCAAAGAGCAACACTACAAGAATGGCGTGATTATGCCAGGTTTTGTCGATGGCCACTCGCATGGTCATCTCGGTGGTTCTAAGATGCTTCTCATGTGTTCGCTCAATGGGTGTAAAACCATTGAAAACATTCGCGAAACGCTGCGAGCGTTTATTGCAGAACATCCCGACATGGACCGTATTCAGGGCATTGGCTGGGATGACGCAACGTTTGGAGCGAGCGGGCCTACGGCAGCGATGATTGACGATTTGACCGACAAGCCCATATCGTTAATAGATTATGGGCATCATTCCTATTGGTTGAACTCTGCTGCCATGAAACTGAAAAACATCACCAAGGATACCCCAGATGTTGCCGATGGCGTGATCGTCCGCGACGCCAAAGGCAATCCGACAGGATGTTTCCGCGAAGGCGCAAAAATCTATTTTGAGGACTTAATCTACCATTTTACGGTTGAGCAGTACAAAAAAGCCATTTTACGCTATCAAGAGGCCTTCTTGCCACTCGGCTTAACAATGCTTTTCGACCCGATGGTCAACCTTGACTATGGTTCGGAAAACGTGATGGAGGCATATCATCAGCTGGACGCCGAAGGGAAGTTGAAGCTTCGTGTCCACGGTGGCTATCAGGTATTTGCCGACAAAAATCCCGTTGCTGATGTTGAACACGCGGTAGCGCTTAGGAAAAAGTTCAAAGGCAAGCGCTTCGATATAGACACTATTAAAATTTTGCTCGACGGCGTTCTTGAAAGCCGGACGGCATACCTTAACGAACCGTACAGTGACAGCAAGGACAACTATCGCGGAATGCTGCGCTTTGATACGGATACCTTGGCGGATACTGTGAAAAAAGCCAATGAGCTGAATATCACCATACATATTCACACCATCGGCGATGGCGCAGTGACCAAAGCCTTGGATGCTTTTGAAAAAGCGGCGTCTGCCACTGATGCACGCAATGCCATTACGCATATGCAATTGGTGCAGCCCGCAGATATCGACCGTATGGCAAAACTTCATGTTGTGGCTGTGGCGAATCCTTTTTGGTTTCACCATAGAGCCGGATTATCACACAAAGTTATCCATACCCTATCTTGGCAAGGAACGCGCTGAAAATCAGTATCCCATGAAATCGCTTTTTGACAGGGGAATCGTTGTCAGCCAGGCGACAGATTATCCGGTGACAACAGATGTCAATCCGCTGATCGGTATTCAATACGGGGTCATACGTCAGGTTCCCGGTGAGCCCGATACGCTGTTGAATCCCAAAGAGCGCGTCACGCTTGCACAAATGCTGAAAGCGGCCACAATCAACTGCGCCTACGAGCTAAAATGCGAAGATACCTTGGGAAGTATCGCGGTTGGCAAGGAAGCCGATATGGTTGTCTTGAGTTCGGACATTACCGCCTGCGCGCCTGAAAAGATTACCGACGCAAAAGTGCTCGGCACGATGATCGGCGGCGAATGGGTGTATACGTCGAAGAAATAGCGTTCCAGGGAAGTTTAACGACGTAAAGAGCCGCAGGGCTTATGCTCTGCGGCTCGATATTTTTTGGGCGAAACACCGGTCAGTTCCCTGAAGGCATCGTGTGAGAGAAAAGGGCTCCGTTGGTTTCGCGCACGAAGCTGTGATCTTACGTTCCAGTTAGGGAGGGGAGGATGTCAAATAAGCGCAGCAAGCCCCTTATCCCAGATAAGGGTAAGCAGCCGCAGCGAAGGGCCGCCGGGTTTTTTGACGCCGCGTTCCCAGTCTGAAACTCAGTTTTTGGAAACATTGAGATAGTGTGCAAAAACAGATTGCGATGCCTTCTCCCGCTTTCGGATATTGCGTATTTCCTCAGGACTCAGATTTCCCGCCTGACACAGGCACGATGTGTCAAACTCACGCATGGTCTGCTTGCTAAGCGCACCATGACGATGCAGATCTTCCGCCAATTCGTGGATTGCCGCTGAAAGGCCATCTTTGTACTGCTTGGGCATGACATTGTCTCCGTATTCTCAAAATTCAATCAATGCATTCTCAGCAAGCATAGCTTGCAGCGTATCTTAAGCTTTTCCTTGGAAGGTTGGAAGAAGATCTCTGTAAGGCGCAAGGCAGAGCCGTTTTCGAGCATGGCTGCAGCTTGCGGGGATATTTACAAATGAGATGGGCGAGTTTCAGAAAAAGTTTTAAAATAGCAAAATTTTACGTGGTAATTTCCTGTTTTTGACAAAAAATTTTGATTACATCAAAAAATTACTTTTTTACTTGACATTTTTTGGTGTTCTTACTAGGACATTTTTTGCTGCCCTCATTGGGGCTTTTTTTAGGGGATGTTGTGTAATAAATTTGACGTATCATTTTTTTGAAGAGTGGCTATGCGTCTTTTTAAACGTCTGTATTTCTCTCTGCTTATGTCGCGGAAGGAGAGGGTCAGGTTCTACAGGAAGCTTGCTCTCATGCTGACGCACGGTATCACACTTTTTACCGCCTTACGTCATTTGCACAGACAGGCTGAAGCTCAGGGTAAGGGCATGCGGCATGTCCTACGTGTTCTTTTGGGCCGTCTTGCCTGTGGTGAGTCCTTTTCGCAGAGTCTTACCCCTTTTGCCGGCTCCCTGGAAATCCTGCTGATAGAGGCCTTTGAACGCGATAATCTCGCCAAAGGCCTGTCTGAAGCAGAGATGCTTCTGCGAGAGGAGCTGCAGCTTGAAGGCAAGGTGTTACGCTCCCTGAGCTATCCGCTGTTTTTGCTGTGTCTGACCTGTATGCTCTTTGGGCTTATTGGACAGATGCTTGTGCCGGCATTGCTTGAGGTTGTGCCTGAGGATGCCTGGCAGGGATCGGCGGCTCTGCTTTTGCTGCTCCATCGGGCAAGTCAGGGCTGGGGAATTGTGGTCGTAGCTCTCATGCTTGTGTTTGTCATCATACTTCTTCCCCTATCGCTTCCGAGAGTCACCGGAAGCCTTCGTAGCAAGCTTGAGCATGTTTTTCCCTGGAATTTCTATCGCCTGCTTATTGGCAGCAGCTGGCTTTTGTCGTTTTCCGCACTGCTTGCCCAGGGCATTCAGGCGCAGGAGATTCTTGCGGCGTGTCTGGCAAGTCCACAAACCAGCCCCTATCTGCGAGAACGGGTCAGGGCCATAGACTTTGGGCTCAGGAATGGCAAAAACCTTGGAGAGGCCTTTGCCGAGAGTCCCTTTGCCTTTCCGTCGAGGGGCATTGTGGAAGATCTGCGGCTGCTGGCAACGCTTCCGGGTTTTGAGGAGGAAATGCAGAGTATTGCCAGGGAAGCTCTGGTATCGGTGCGGGAGCAGATGGCGCTTCGTGTGCAAAGATGTGCCATTGTTCTGCTTCTTATTGTTGCGTTTGGCATTTTGTGTGTGCTGCAGGGTCTTGGCGATCTTGAGGCAGCCTTTATCAACCTGTGAGGATTGAGGAGGATGTATGAGCTTAACGGAAATGCTTTTGAGTGTTGTCATCATGATTGTTGTGATTTGCGGGGTTGCTGTGAACTACACAAATGTGCGCGAAAGAAATCAGGAACATCAGACCATGCAGTCTCTTGAAATCCTTCGTGCTAATATTGAACAGATCTACGGACGAGGACCTTATACAGGGATCTCCAATGAAACGCTGCTCAAGGCAGGGGCTGTGCCCCGTGCTCTGCAAAGTGGCACAAGCGATATCAAAACCCATTGGGGGGAAGTTACTGTCTCAGCCAGTGATACGACCTATAGCCTGAGTCTTGCCAGTCTTCCGCCTTCGGCCTGCCGCAGTGTTACCAATCTTGCCACGCAGTCCTGGCAGAGTGTCAATGTGGGAGATCTGAGAATCTACAATCGCGCTGACAATACCCAGGTGACACCTTCAGCTGTGCTCACCGCCTGCAGTGGGGCAAGTAATACCGTGACCTTTACTGGCCCCTAAATGGGGAGAGGTATCTTTCGTGAAGGGAATGCTGCTGCTCGCTTTTGCGCTGTGTCTTTGGGCAAGCGTTGTTCTGCAGAGGGGAGAGCCTACGAGATGGCATGCGGAAGGGCGTTTGGCCTGGCAGATGCAGTTCTGTGCCGGTCTTTTGCGCGATCTTGCCTGTGAGAATCCTGCAATTACAGGCAGTGCCGATTTTGCTCGCGTTTTTGCCAGCGCCTGTTCTGGCAGGCTTGGTCCTGCCAATGCGCTTGAGCAAGCGCTTGTGGCGCATTTGGACAGGCTTGATTGTGCCTTAGGCATGGAGATCTTACCCATCACAGGCTACCTGACACGCCAGGAATGCCTCCTTGTGCCTGGTCAAGAGGCACAGGAGGCTCTGTTGGGTGAAGCAAGCTATCAGGCGCTCAAAGCCCTCGATGCCTGCGGGCTTTTCCTGGTGCGGGATCTTGAGGAACGTGTCTCTGAAGAGCTCTGGGAGATGCTTCGAGGCAAGGTCGATCGTTGGCATGTGGCCATCTTGAGCAAGCGTTGGGAGCCATTACTGTGAATCTCCTGGAAAGTCTTCTCACCCTTATGCTGGCCTTTTGTCTGCTGCAGGGCTTTGTGCCGGTCCTTGAACATCTGCGTGAAGGGCAGCTTGAGCAGAGAGTTGCCAGTGATATGAGCCGTGTGGCCAGCGCAGCCCAGGCCTATGTGCAGGCCCACATCCAAGAACTCTTTACCCAGGCGGACAAAGAGCGTGGGCCAACCTGGCAGGGAATAAACGGCCTGCCTGAGCAGATCTCAGCCTATCTTCTGCACGCCCATTCTGGCCGCAATCCCTTGGACTGGTACTATACGTTTTATGTGCGCAAGTTCCCCCTGGCGGATACAGACGCCCATGCCCTGATGCTCATTGTCATCTGCCAGGGTGAAACGAGGGTATCTGACAAGGTTCTGAAAAGTTCAGCTCACATTTTGGCAAGGCTTTGTCAGAGTCTGCCTGTGGAGCGCTATCATGAGATGGCAGGCTATCTTGGCGAGGATAGTGTGCTTATCGCAGGCTCAGCCAGGCTTGATCTTGGTGAATATGGCATAAGAGCGCCTGCTGGCAGTCTTGCCTATGTGGCAACACTTTTGGGAGCCGAGGCTTGGGCAAGAGTCTATGGCCATGATCAGCTCTACCGCACAGAGGTCCCTGGCATGCCCATGCTCAACCGTATGGCCACAGACCTTGATCTTGGTAAGCGAAAGCTTCTCAATGTGGCAGGTCTTGCGCTGAGCCCTGTCACAAGCCCGTCCCCTGAAACAGGAACGCTTTTTTTTCAGGCAGATCAGGCAGGTGAGACACCTGGCCTCTACTATTTTGGGACACACGACACAGAGCCTGTTCGCCACAGGCTCCTAGACACAAGTACTCCCCATCTGCGTGGCCTCTACGTCCTTGGAGCCGGGGCAAGGCTTATCAAACCTGAGTGTGCAACAGGAAAAGCGGCTATTACCGTAACACCCCTGGCAAGTCCGGGGCAGGAGCGGGCACACATAGCCTATTATGAAGAAGATGCTGTTTCCTGGACCATTGGTCTCAGGGAAGAAAATGACCTTGGGCTCTGGCAGGAAAGTCAGGGGCAGGTGCAGGTCGTAACCTACTGTATTCCGTGAGTCATATGTGGAATCGTATGCTGTTTGGAGCATTGGCCCTTGTGCTGCTTTGTGACGGCGCCTGGGCCTCTGAGATGGATCTGAGATTGCGCGAGGCAAGGTATCTTAAGGATTTTCAAAGATCTGGCAGGTATTTTGGCATCCCCTATCAACTGCTTATGGCCATAGCCAGGCAGGAATCAGACTGCAATCCCTTGGTCATCAATATTGCAGGCAGGGATTATCACCCCAAAAGCTCTCAGGAGGCCTTGGCACTCATACGGGAGGCCAGGATGCGGAAACAAGGCTATGACCTTGGGCTTATGCAGATCAATTCCGAGTGGCTTGAGCGCCTGGGCATTGATCCCGCTCTTTTGCTTGCGCCAAACAACAATATTTTCATGGGCGCCTCAATTCTGGCTGGAGAGATCAAAAAACGAGGCTTTGGCTGGGAAGCCATCGGGCACTATCACTCACCGAAATCTGCCAGGGCCTTGGCCTATGCCCGCAAGATCAAAGGACATCTTTTGCAGCTATTGCGGGGCGGAAAATTGGGCTTGTGATGGGGAGATCTATGGACACAGGCAGAAGAGGCGAAGGTTTTGGCGCCCTTGCGATTATCTTGCTCATCGTCATCTGGGCCATCTTTGCGCAAGAGGCAGATCTTCTGCTGCGCAAGCTCCTTTGGCGCTTTGCCAAGATCCAGATGGAGTTCTGGCAGATGCTTTTGGGAACATGGGAGAGCGCATGTGTGCCTGAGGAATCTGCCATACCAGACTGGCGAAGCCTTTGGCCGCAGCTCAGGGATTGTTCTGTTCCCTTGGGAGGTATCTCAGCGTTTGTAATTGGCATATTCTGTATGGTTTCACGCAGGCTTTCTCTCAGAGAGCGCTTTTGCAAGACACATACGATGCATAGTCTCCTTGCCATACATCGGAAAACCTATCCCTGCCTTGCGCCCATTCTGCGCTGGCCAAGATCCCTGCTTGAGGAAGAGGTGGATTCAGGGCCATGGATGTGTGCAAGGCAGCCTCTGCAATTTGCGGCAGAGCATGGGCTTTTGCTTGATAAGGCAAATGGAGAGCCTGTGGCTATGCATACCCTTCTGCAAAAAGGGCATCTGGCAGACAGAAAATCTGTCTGGCATGGAGGCGATAGGCTTATCCTTGACCGGGAAAAGACAAGGTCGCTTTTTGCCGCTCAGCTTGGCCCGAAATTTCAGGGCTTTGAAAAGCTTTCTCCCTATCTCTATGCGTTGGCTGTGAGTTTTGTGCTCTTTGGTCTTGATCGCAAAGGGCTTGCCAGAAAGATTACCGATCAGCTCAGTCTCAGCTTTCGGCCAGCTACGCCACAACGATCTTTTGGGCTGAGCCTGAAAGCTCCTTTTCTCAATGTACCCAAAAAAGCCAGGAATTGTCGCCTTTCTGCGAGCATTCCCCTGAAAGCAGCTGAGGTAGAAACGCTTTGGCGAGAGCCTACAGTTGCCACAATCATACGCCAGCACAATCAGTATACACATCTTTTGCTTTACGGACTTTTTGTCTTTGCCCGCAGGCGCGGTATTCTGACCTGTGCTGAGATGATTTGGCTCAAGCCTGTCAACCGGCCGCTTTTCTATCTTTTGAACAATTACGGACGCAGAACAGCTTGGGTTGAGGCGGCAGGAGCTCTGGCGCATTATCGGGTTGAGGAAGGGCTTGGCGCCAAGATGGCGGAATTTGAGGCCAGATCTTTGGAGAGGCCCTATGTGGATGAGGCAGTTGCCGGGCTCAGTCAGGCGCTTTTCCAGGAAGGCTGGATAGGTGAGGCGTGAGTCAGTGGATGATCTCTACGGGCTTTTGAAGGAGCAGGAAAAACGCAAGGAAAGCGTGCTGCGCGATGTTCGAAGCTTTTGGGAGCGGCTTTTTGCAAGTCTAAGCCTACGCAGAACAGCAACGGCACTTTTTGTGGCTTTTGCCCTGCTTTGCCTTGTCTGCCCGCCATGCTGGCCGCTTGCGCTGACTTCGGCAGCCGTCCTTTTTTGGGGGCGCTATCTTCATCTGCGCAGGGAAACATTACCCATGCGTCTGCCAGCCCACGCCAATTGCCTTGATCCGGGGCTGCCCAGGCCCGGAAAACTCCATACAAGTTTTCAGAAGGCCGCAGGCATCTTCTACCTTGGCAATGAGGACGGCTCTGACTGTGAGCTTTGGCTGACACGTGAGGATCTCTTAACCCATCTGCTCTGCCTTGGCACAACCGGTGCCGGCAAAACCGAGACTCTGGTCTCACTCTGCTTCAATTACCTCGCTCTTGGTAGCGGCTTTATCTACGTTGATCCCAAGGCCGCCCCAAGACTTGCCGCACAGATCTGGACCATGGCCAGAATGCTGGGTCGCGAAGACGATTTTTTGCTCATCAATTACATGGCCGACAAGGCAGGTCTTGAGAGCCTGCGCACACATCATCATCTGCGCACCCCCCTGCGCCAGAGCAATACCCAAAATCCCTTTGCCGTGGGCGATGCCAATAGCTTAAGTCAGCTGCTCTTTGCGCTTATGCCCACAAGCGAGCACGGCTCAGGACAGATCTTTGCCAGCAATGCCCAGAGTCTCATCAGCGGGCTGCTCTTTGTGCTCGTTGAACGCAGAGACCTTGGTCTTGAAGCGCTTTCCATCGACGTCATCCGCAGCTATCTCATGGATCTTGGCAAAATCGATGCGCTGGCCAGGGAAAGCAGGTATTCAGACACAGCCATACTCGCCCTGCAGGCAGGACTGGCAACGGTTGGCTGGGATAAAAACAGGAGTCTTGAGCAACAGGCCAAGAATTTTCCGGAACAATACGCCTACGCCCGGGCCTATTTTGGGAGAGCCCTCTCTCTCCTTGTGGATAACTATGTATGGTAGAAGGGGGGAGTGAAAAAGGAGAAAGTTTGAGTGGGGGGACTGAAAAAAAAAGAGCCTGAAAGTAAGTACCTTTTGCGTTTTGCCGATGAGAAAAAAACAAAGGAGGTACAGATATGTTGAAAGTTGATGAGGCGTTTCGAGCCTCGCTGCGTTACTCACAGTACACAAGGAACACGCTGAAGGCCAGAGAGTCGATTTGTAAGCGTTACTTGGAAGAATTCTGGCAGAATTCTGACATGATGTCAATAACCGCTGAACAGGTGCAGAGCTTTGTCAACTGGTTGTTTAAGGAAAAAAAACTTGCTTCGAGTTACGTGCGACACATCCTGGAGGTTTTTCATGTAATACTCAGCAAATGCCAGAAACTGCAGCTTTTGGACCGCGTGCCTGAATTTCCGCGTATTGTAGCGGATTCAACCCGAACCCGTTTTCTCTCACCAGATGAAGCCCGGCTCATCCTTGACCTCCTGCAGGAGATGTCACCGCTCTGGCATGACATTGTGCTGCTTACGCTGAACACGGGCATGCGGCTTGGCGAGGTGGTAAGCCTGAAAGGTGAAAATGTGGACCCCGTTAACCGTATCATTATTTTGCTGAAGACCAAAAATGGCAAAAAACGCGTCATTCCGCTGAATGACGATGCCCTTGCCGTCTGCAGAAAATACTGCCGAAGGGCGAATGAGTATTTATTTGAAAGCCCTGTCAAAAAAGGGATGCATGTACACAAAAGTTCTCATTTTTTCATAAAAGCACTGAAAAAGACAACAATTAACCAGGGGTATTCGGATCGCCATCGCATCTGCTTCCACAGTCTCCGTCACACTTTTGCCTCCTGGCTTGTCCAGGAGGGTGTAAGACTTGAAATTGTGAGCGATCTTCTGGGGCATTCTTCGGTTGTCACGAGTCAGCGCTATGCGCATCTTGCTCCTGATGCCGGAAGAGCGGCTGTGGCAAAACTGCCTTCGCTGACATAGAACCTTTGTTGTGCAAGAATCTTACGCTGACAGGCCAATTTGTCAACGGAAGTTTTTCTTCGCAGAAAACGGGCGCATCCTGAGGGTGTGCCCATTTTTTTGGCGTAAAGGGCAAAGGACACTTCCCGAAAAAAAAAGCCGTCATGCAGACGGCCTTCTGCTTTTAAAAGGATTTTCCGTCTTGATCCTCGGCAGAGGATTCAGGCTCGTTTTTGTTTTCCTCATTTTCCTCGGAATTTTCGGAAACAGATTCAGCATTTCCCTGGTTTTCACCGGAAGGGGAGTGTGCGACCTGGCTCAGTCGCTTGATGTACTGGCGTTCCTTCTCACGACAGGCGTTGATTTCTTCCTTGGAGAGGATGCATGCGCCGAGTATGCCGTGGGTTTCGGGATCGACAATCTGTGTCTCGCGGTAATCGGTCGCAATGTTCATAATCTGCATGAACAGACGCCATTCGTCGCTGGAATGGGGAATAAAAAGCAGTCTCCAGTCTATATGGAGTGTATCGGCAAGAGTCTGAATCGTCTTAAGCGTCGGGTTGTAATTTTCCTTGTCGAAGGAAAGAACGCTGGAAGAAAGCTCGGCCCGTTCCGTGAGACAGCGTTTGCTGATACCGATCCTGTCCACCAGAAAGCGGATGTTTTCGCGGAAGACTTCAACGATGTTTTCAGACATGGGAGACCTCGTGCATTTTTACCTGTCATTTATATCAGACACGAAAAAAAAGTGACTTTTTTTCAGGAAAGAACAGAAGCGTTTTTCCCGGGAGCAGACCCGAAGGTCTGTATTCTGCTGTACTCCACTGTACTCATCTTGACAGACGGACAGCGGAGTGTGAAATTTATATTGAAAGGACTCAGGGGTGTGTGTATGATAAAAAAAATTTTTTTGAATGCCTGAGTGATATATCAAACAGCACCTTCTGTTCTGTTCATTTTAAACGATGGTTTTTTGCGCGTCAATGTCCAGACGCGAAAAGAGAGGCTGAGGCTTCGGGTCAGCCGAGCGGCTGCGGCATAAGGCAAAAAAAAAATCTCCTCGGAAAAGTAGCCTTATCCGAAGAGAGTAAAGATGTAAAACATTTTGCAAAAATCAAACTACGCCTTTTCAACTTTTTGTCAAGCAATTTTTGGAAAAAAAATCGGAAATTTTTTTCCGGGTGCTTTTTGCGCACACAGGCATGTGTGTACGGCCTCATAATCCTGACATGCTGAAGACAGAAACTCACCGGCTGAAGAGGATCATTCCATGGATGCAAAGTTTTCGAAGATGCACTGGAGCGATATCACGAAAATCCCCTCTGAGGAGCTGGATTATGAAACCTGCAAATTTTTTGTGCAGCAGAATGGTCAGGCTCTGGCCGGTGTGCCGTTACGGTTCCGGGACAGGGAGATGAGCGGACTGGCCATGAAGACCAGCGGCTGGGCCATGCAGTATGTTCCGAACCATATTCTGAGTGCGGAAATGGTCGACACGGGTCTCAGGCAGGATCCGGCTTCGTATATCTATGTGCCGCAGAATGTGGGTTCGAAGGAGGCTGCTCAAAGCGGATCACAGGTGGAATTTGAGGAAAATCTGGCACGTGTTGTCCGCGACAAGATGACGGATATCGGGATGGCAACCTTAACTGTTCAGGACGAAGAGCGTGTCCTGGACACCCTGATCAGTGCGCAGCTTGGAGTGCGGATGACTGAGGAGGACCTGGCGGTCATTCGGGAAAATGCCATTATGTATGACGGGAAGAATCTGGCCATGGTGCCTGAGAAAGACCGTGGACTGACGGAGTGCATAACGGCCAGGATGAATGATTACAGGGCTATGGGCAGCGTGCCCGTTGAGCTGCTCGATGCCGTGAAGGTCAGGGTCAGACGACAGGAGCAGGAAGAGCGCCATTTTGAAATGATCAGAGATGCCGGGCTTCCTCTGGCCAACATTCCGAAGAATGAGCGCAAGGACATCATGTATGACCTCTGTGTCGAACAGGATCCCAATGCGCTTGCTCAGATTCCTGAAGAAAAGCGGAACTTTGAACGCTGCATGAAACAGGTCGCGTTGAACGGCCTGAATCTCAGGTATGTTCCAGATGACAAGATCACCAGTGATCTTCTGAACGAAGCTTTGACGCAGAACGGGGATGCCGTGAAGTATGCGCCTGACCAGATGCTTACGGATAAGCATCTTGAGATGGCCTACAGGAGCAATCCCAGCTCTGTGGATTTTCTGCCGGAAGGTCAGGCAGAGAGCTTCGAAAAGAAGATGGAGCTGAAGGAGCCGATGGCAGAGTATTTTGCCATGATTGAGAAGGACGGGAGACGTCTTTCAGAAGTCCCGAAGAAAATGCGCTCAAAAAATCTCTGTATGGCGGCCATGAAGCAGAATCCGAGAGCGATTGAGTCGGTTCCGGAAGCCTTACGGCACGGAAAGATCGCGGATATGGCCATAAAGCATGACGGGCATCTCATCAGCGAAATCCCCATGCAGTTCAGAAGCGAGCAGCTTTGTGAGATGGCACTGGAGAAGACGCCTCTTGCCTACAAGCACATGCCCAATGAGTACAAGAGCGAGAAAAACACACTTCGAGCCGTCAGAAGCGACGGCAATCTTATCAGGTACACGCCGGACAGATTGCGCACGCGTTCTGTGAAGCTTGCAGCTGTCAAGCAGAACGGCTTTGCCATTGAGCATCTGAGTCAGAAGCAGCGCACGCCTGAAATCATTGAAGCGGCGGTTTCCCAGAACGGACAGGTTCTGGCCATGCTTTCAGAGGCGCAAAAAACGGTTGAGGCCTGTGCACTTGCCGTTCGTCAGGATGAGAGTGCCTGGAGATGGGTGCCCGAGAAATCCCGGTCGACTGTACGTATGGTTATGGATGAGATGGGACAGGGGAGAGTGACAAAACAGGAAGATCTGTCAGTGGTTACGGAAAATCCCCGACGTCTCCATGACATTCCGGAAGAACGCCGCACGGTCAGACTGTGCGATGCGGCAATGTCGCGTGATCCGTCGGTCTTTCCGGACGTTCCTCAGAACTGTCAGTTTCTGCAGATGGCGTATTCCGCCGTTGACCGTGATCCTTCGCAGATCGCCAATGTCCGGCAGGATCTTCTGACACCTGAACTTGTGCAGAGAGCCATTGAAAAGGATGCAACGCTTATCGGCAAAATTCCGCCTGAAAAGCTGACAGAAGAGCACTGTATGATGGCTGTTTCCGAGAAGCCGGAACTTCTGGGCAAACTTTCCAAAGAAATGCGTACCGAGCGCGTCTGTCTCTGTGCTGTGCAGCACGACAGATCAGGAAAGGTCATGGCCCATGTTCCGCACGCAAAGAAAGCTTTTGTCAAGGATCAGTACCAACGGAACTGTGCTCAGGTCATGCAGGAGTACAAGGAGCGCATGAAGCTCTTTTTTGAGCAGAAACAGGCTCAGAGTCAGAAAATCATTCAGAAGCTCAATAAAAAGATTGAGGCAAAGCAGGAATATTTCCATGGTGTTGAAAAAACCTCAAAGACGTTCCTGAATACCCTTCTGCACAAAAAAGAGTTCGATAAAGTTCTGCACTCGACCAAGGAAGTTGTCAGGAGATGTGTGAAGCGCCTGACTTTTGTCAAGACGCATTTGAGTGACGAGAACGAATTAATGCGTATGGCCAAGCATCAGGTCAGGATCAACAATGTTGATCTGACAAAACGTCGTGATGAAATCTACCAGAAAAACACACAGGAGAAATCAAGGAAGCAGGACCTTCAGAGAATGTGTTCACGGAATGAACGCATCTTGCAGAATCAGAATGTTGCTCATGGATTTTCATTATAAATAGTTTTTTACCTCATATTGGAGTGAATATGTCGCAAATACCTTTTAGCGAAGCTGTTAAAGATGTTGATAAATTGACAGAAGAGCATGCTCTTGAGCTTGTCAAAATATCAGAATATATGAAAGATATTATGTGTATTGACAGGTTCAGAAATCAAGAATTCTGCAATAAGGCCTTTTCAGTCAATAGAAGCGCTTTGCGATATATTCCTGAAGAATTCAAGACTCAGGAAATGTGCGAAGAAGCTGTTGAATGGAGCGGACATTGTTTTGCATATGTTCCTGACAAATTAAAAACACTTCAAATGTGTATAAATGCTGAGAAGCATAGTTCAAGTCATATGGCGGAAATTCCTGACCGACTTCTTAATGCCTTTTTTGATTCTTTTTCAGAGGAAGAAAGAAGCGAAAAAATTGAGTGCTGGGAAGAAAAAACGGAAAGAAAGTATCACCACGACTTTTTTGCTCAGGCAGAAAAGCCTGAGTCCGGGACGGATGAAGTTCAGGCGAACGTCTCCGATATGAATAATTCTGAGAATGATATGTCAGAAGAAGCAGATAATCCGGAAAATACGCCGGAAAGTGAAGAATGGACATCAGAGAATGCCACGGCTTCTGATGCTGATGGTTTTTCAGGTGATGGAGCTAATGAGGAAGTGCTTTCTGATGCTTTCGAAGATACAGAACCTGATGTCCCAAATACAGACCGGACTGCAGCTGAAAATCAGGATGACGAGCCAGGTAATTCTGAAAGCAATGCAGATCAGGGTGAAACAGAACTTGTGCGCAAGCTGAATGAAGCCTCGCAGTATGACGGTCGTCTGAGCAGACTTGTCAGACTGTGTAAGGAAGGTGGTGAGAAATACAGCAATCTGCGACAGGATCTCCTGGAAAATATTGCGGTCATGGGGGAACTGGTTCAAAAGGCCAGAACTCTTGAGGATCAGGACGCGGATTTTGAGAAAGACGTCAGCGAAATGTATGAAGCCAGGATGAAGCTTCTTGCTGATCCCTTATGTCTCGAGCTTGAGAAAGAGCCTACAGGACAGGATAAGCAGGGAAAAACCGAAGCAGAGCCTCAGGAAGAGTCAGGGAAAATTCCTTCCGAGATTGTGGAGGAAGTTCAGGAAGCGAAGAGCATTCTCGAAAACGAGCCGGACGATCCTTCTGTGATCACAGATCTTGGCAGAATTCCTCCGGACAGACGTTCAGCCGGTGTCTGCCTTGCGATGGTCAGTGAGGACGGGCTTTGTCTGCAGGATGTGCCTGACAGGGTGCTGGAAGGGCCGGACGGTGAAAAAATCCGCATGACTGCGGTTACGCAGAACGGGCTGGCACTTGAATTCATTCCTGAAAATCTGAGAAGTGGCGAGATTTGCGCTGCAGCCATCAGGCAGAATGGCAATGCCCTGAAATTTCTGAATTCCGGAAATTTCAGGAACAGTGACATTTGTCTTGAAGCGGTCAGACAGGACGGACTGGCACTTCAGTATGTAAGGCCTGAGGAAAAAACGCCTGATCTCTGTCTTCTGGCGTATACGGGAAATCATGAGGCCATGGAGTTCATTCCGGAAAATCTGCGTAAGCATGTTCTCGAGGCGGCAGACAGTGCCGGAAAGGAACAGAGCATTATCGAGAGCTTGCAAAACGGAGAGATCCTTCTCAAGGATGTTGGTCTCATCAATCAGACCTACGAAGTTTGTCAGGCAGCCGTTGAGACTGATCCCATGCAGCTTGAGTATGTGATGCAGAATTATCTGCGTCCAGAGCTGTGTCTGATGGCTGTTGAAAAAAACGGACAGGCCTTGCGATATGTTCCGGAAGACATGCGTGACAGTGTCATATGTAATGCGGCGTTGACACAGAACAATGATGCCTGGGTATGGGTTCCAGAATCCCTCAGAGATGAGGATCTCTACCGGACAGTTGTCAGAAATGACTGCTGGAATCTGCAATATGTTCCTGATCAGTACAAGACAGTTGTGATGTGTGAAGATGCGGTTGCAGACAATGGCCTTGTTCTGCAGTTTGTGGGAGAGCGTCTGATCAGCCCGTTACTCTGTCTGATGGCGATACACAGCAATTCTGAGGCCGTGGAATATCTGCCGAAGGATATGGACATCGAGACAATCCGAAAGAAGGCAGTTGCGCAGAAAGGATCAGCCCTTGCCCTGATCAGTGTCAGGACGAAGGAGCTTTGTGAAGCTGCTGTCAGTAATGACGGACTGGCCTTACAGTTTGTGCCGGAAAACCTGTTATCGGAAGATCTGATCCTTAAAGCCGTGACAGAGAACGGCAAAGCCTTGCGCTTTGTGCCTGAGAATCTCAGAACGGAAGGCATTTGCAAAGAAGCTGTCAAAAGCAGTGCAGATGCCTTGCAGTATGTGCCGGAAGATATCAGGGATCAGGATCTGTGTTATTCGGCAGTTTCCCGCAATGGGCTTATGCTGCGCTTTGTGCCTGAAAATCTTCGGACACCTGAGATGTGCATCAGTGCTGTGACACGGAATGCTCTGGCCAGTCAGTATGTGCCTGAAAACCTTGTGTACTATGTTGAGAGCTTTTATTCCCTGAACAGTGGTCGTCTGAAGTACTGGGAAAATAAGGCGACAGAAGAAAAGAATGTGAAAAACAGTGCGTATGAAATGACATCGGCAAGTTAGGTCTGAGATGCCAAGTAAAGAACGGGTGTGCGTATGTTGTACGTACACCCGTTTGTGCAAAGGAGAGCCTATGTCGGACAAGAAATTTTCCTGGAAGGATTTACGGTCGATGAACCGTGAAGACATAACAGCACCCGTTATCATGCGTGCGCTCGATCAGGACGGTCAGGCTCTGCAGTATGTGCCGGAAGAGATGATAACGCCGGAACTCTGCAGATACGCAGTTCACAAAAGCGGAAGTGCCCTGCTTTTCTGTCCTGTGGAGTATGTGAGCTATGATCTCTGTGTGAGAGCCTGTGCGCTTGATCCACGAATGAGTGAGGTTGTCCCGGACGAGTACAAAACGGATGCTTTCTGGGCAGATATTGTGAACATCACGGGCAGGGCGCTGGTGGCAGTGCCTGTGCCCATGAGGACGACGGAACTGTGCCTTAAGGCTGTTAAGGGTGACAGCCGCGCCATTCGTTATGTTCCGGCCGGGGTTCTGACACGGGAGATCGCAGAAACTGCGCTGACAAAGGACAAGGATGCCCTTGATTATGTGCAGGATCCTGAAAAGCTCACTGCTCTCAAAAAGCTTGGTTTCGGAGGGTCAGATGCGACTCATTGAGCTGAAAACCCGATCGAGAGTGGTGAAGAAGGCATACAATTTCCTTGAGATCCGCCAGATGGCCGAGGAAAAGCGTGAAAAGGGTCTGATTCTGGAAACGCCTTTCGAGGATCAGGAGCGGCAGCTTACGGACAGTCCTGAGGATCTGGACACACAGATCAGGCAGATACTTGATTCTGAGCAGGAGACCTTTCAGACGGCTGAAAGCGAGTACGATCAGAAAACGGACATTTATGCTTTGGCCAAACAGGCACAGGCAGACAGGCTTGTGGAGCGGATGGACAGGGCAATTACCGAGCGGCGTGAAGATCTCAAGCAGACAATGAAGCGCAAGCCCGGCTTTATTGAAGGCATCTGGCGCAATGCGGACTGGAAGAAAGAGGTGGCACGCAAGGAAAAGCGAATAGATCAGCTTGTGCGCAAGCGTAGTGCTGTTGTGCGAGTCAGAAGCAACATGAATGAGACGTACAGACTGGGGCTGCAGAAAATGCGGCGAGAAGAGCCTGAGCTTGCACGGGAGCGTGATCGTGAGCTTCAGGAAAGGGACAAGGCAAGGCTTGCGGCACAGGACAGTCTGAGAAATGTCCGTGTGCTTACGCAGACGCTCACACTGGGTCAGGAAACACGTAAACGCTCTCGAGCACGAACACTGGGGCAGGAAAATGGCAAAGAATGGTGATGGAACGGTGACACTGTATTCAGCGACACCAGGCGGTATGGAGCCGGGTCGACGATTTCTCGACAAAAAGCGTGCAGAGAACTATCTGCATGACGCCAATCTTTACTATCTCTGTGACGGGAAAAAAGGTGTTGAGTATTACCTGGATGCCGAGGACATAGAAATAGCTCTTGATTACGAAGAGATGCTCTATGACCGCTGGCAGCCGGGTTATGAGCCTGGAATCTATCCCACGACAGTCCCTGAGAGCCATTTTCTGCAGATGACCATAGACGACGAGCTTTTCAATATCGTGGTCGTCAGAGGCTATGCATTGGTATCCAGAGACAGCGATGGCCTCTACTTTGACTGCTTTGAGGCACCGACTCCACAGGATGTCACGGAGGCAGCAGTCGCAAAAATTGTTCATGAGACAATATTTGATGCTTAAGGGTAGCTTTTAGCCTTCAGTCACGCGAAATGCTATTTCTCTGTTTCTTTTTGCGAACGCTTCTCGTAAGCGTTCTTTTCGAAGTTCCTCAGCAGACTTGTCCATATCAAGCAAACTCCCTGTAAACCCATTTTCTGCATATTCATCTTTGAAATATTTTTTGAGAAGTTCATTATTTACAGATTCCTGATCTTTAATACCATCAGGGAGAATGTGTAAAACTTTATATTTATGAAGATTAAACCATCTGGAAATCATTATTGATCTATGGCAATGACTAGGATCGATTTCAGCACACATCAATACAATATTGTATCCTTGTGACAGGCCTTTTTTGATGCGTTCACAACCTTCCAAAAAATATTGAGAACTTCTGAATTTTTCAAAATCTACATATTTCTCTTTTTCATGAAAATATAAAGGATCTGTTTGTCTGGCACCAAATTCTTTAGGAAGGTGCAGATACCAGATCTTTTTATTTTTCCACAAATTTTTATTTTTTACTAAATATTCGAGATTTTCTTTATTAAATTCTTCAAATCTTTTTGAGTAAGGACAGCTTCTGACGTCGATAATGCAGTTTATATTAAATAAATTTATTTTTTCAATAAATGCGTTAGTAGTAAATCCAGAGTATCCTATTGTGTAGAGCATGCCTGAGGTATTAATATGTGTCATAACATGTCTCGAAATAGTAATATTTATTTTAAAATCAAATACTATTATAACCAATTATTAAAATAATTTTCAATAATTAACGGGATTCTATCTCTTATAATAACGAAATTATCTGATGCCTTAACTAGCACTGTCTGATCTGACTCTACATATTCCATTTTTGTGATAACAAGTTTATGGTCTCTGTCAATACATAATACAGTATTGTTGTCTTCGCACCTATTTTCGCTTGTGTATAAAGATAAAAATTCCCTTATGAGATTGGTATAAAGATTGTCAAATTTTTTGTTGTATTTTTGGATATAAGGAAATAATTCAAAATACACTAGATCTATATTTACGAGCTTATTTTTATTTCCAAGAATCATATTTTCGAAGAATTTTTTTAAAAATTTTGTATTTTCAGGAAATCCGTGTGTATAATCTGAAAACGAAGTTCGAACCAAGGCGTTTCTGAAGTACCGTGAATGTTCAGCAAAACATGACGTGTCAAAGTCAATGCCAAGTGATTTAATATATTTAATGATAAATACTGCTACAGTTCTGGTGTTGCCTTCTGAAAACGGGTGTGTGCTCCAAATATTTTTTGTGAAACTACAAATCTTTCTTACAACATTTTTTTCAAAAATATTTTTATTCTCAATTTCTGTATTGAAATCAAATTTCAGTAAAGATTTTATTTTTCTAAAATCTGCGTATTCTACAGTCCTGTTATTTAAAACAGGTTCTTCCTTATTTATATTATAACTACGTATTTCTCCAGCAGAATCATATATGTCTTTAAATAGTTTTTTATGAATTGACTTTAAAAAATCAATTGATAGTGAAAAATTATCACACGTAAGAAGTTTTGCAATCCTGCATGCTACTACGTTTGCTTCTCTGTCTCTGATATAATAGGTATCGTCCTGTTCTGATAAAAATTTTTCAATAGTTGCAAAATCACATTTCTTCTCAGCGTTTTCTTTTGCTAACTTTTTTACTTTGTCAGATACAGTAAGATTATCAACGTCTTGCAAACCTATTGCCATATCCCATATTTCTTTTGAGGCGTACAAAACATCGTTCTGATATGTTGACATTGCATAATTCTCTTGGTTTTTTAAAAAATACTTTTTACATATTAACGATTAATATAATATTTTTTCCCTTAATAGTCAACACGCGAAACTTGTGCTGACGTGTCGCTTGCCGCTTCCTCCTGCCTTTCCCCTGGTGTCAGTCATGGTATTTCCGCTCAGCCGATCAGGGGGAAAGTTTATTGATTTCCCCGTTTTCGTTTTGTTAAGTCCATTCGGGTTTTGTCAATAAGGATAGAGAAAAAAGTAAATTATTTTTATGAGGTTACAACATCGGATTGAATAAGGCGCAGTACCTTGTCGGTAAAGGTTTCCCGGCTGGTCTGGCTGAAATGGAAATAAATATCAAAGGTCGTACCGCCAACGGTCTTTACCATATCGGGTGGCGGTACGTCCGGGGCGGGTGAAGCGTTGCCGCCCGCCATCACGGGCAGGGGGATGGCCTTGCCCTCTCTGCTGGTGCTGTCGCTCCCCTCCGGGGCGGGGATGGTGCTGGTGATCGTCATGCTGGGGTCGTAGGTCATAGGCTCTCCTTTCATCATTCATCAAAGTTAATCCACGTGAGCGCCATTTTGCCGCCCACGTTGGAGTGGGGGAAGGGGAATGTATTAGTCCCCCTTTGAGGACTGTCCACAAGCCCCCTGATTGCAAGGCTTTTCAGCCTCTAAATGTCCACGCCTGCGGCGTTCCCGTTCGCTGGCAGCTTTCTTTCTCCGGCGCACATTGGCGGCGCACTCGTCACAGTATTTGCCCCGATTGGAGCGCGGCACGAACATCGCCCCGCACTCGGCACAGGGCCGCGCCTGTCCTCGGTGGAGCAAGGCGGCACACAACCCCTTGTCTGTTGGCAGGACGGCGGCGCGGAACCATTTACAGACCAGGGAATAGGTGATACTCTGGACGCAGACACAAGGCTCCCAGCCGTCATCAAGAGCAAGACAGTTGCCGCCGTCATAATTGCAGCAGTCATGCACCAGCCGCCGGACGGCTCGGTACTGCTGGTAGGTCAGTCGGGGAATGCCGTTCACCGCTCCACCTCCCGGCGTTTCTGCTGGGTCTGCTCCTGCTGGTGTATGGCAGCATCGGCGTTCCGCTTCACCTGTTGAAGCCGCCGCAAATCGTCTTGGATAGGCTTGTACTGCTCATACTCGGCTGTGTACTCCTGGTGAAGCCTCGCCTGTTCCTGTTCCCACGCATGAACGGGGATTTTACCAGCAGGGGAACGGTGCTTGTCCAGCTTCCGGCGGGCCATGTGGAACGTCCTCAACTCGTTCTCATGCTCCCTCTCGAATTTTTCCCGCTTGCCCTTCCACTTGATACCCTGCAACTCGTCATAGACGGGCTTGGTGTCTCGGTAGAGGTCAACAAGGCGAAGCAGTTCCTTCAATTCGTTCAGACGGTCACGCTTCGCTTTCATGGATGTGTTGATGGCCTCCGTTCGTTCACTCTGGGCGGCGATATGGGTCTCTAAATCTTCCAGCGTAGCGATGCCCCTCTCGGTCAGAAAATTGATGGCCTCGGCAAAACCTTTAAGATTTCCAATCCTGGCGTTGCGGCTCCATGCTCCGGCGTTCCGGCCCTCATAGTAGTCGGTCAGCAGGGCGGCAAGGGTCGGGGCCTGGGGCTTGCTCAATTCTTCTTTTATGGCCTTAATCCAATCCGTCAGGCCGGCGATTTTCTTCCGAATATCCCGCAGAATGTTGTTGGCCTTTTTTATCCAGCGGTTCAGATCGCCCTTGTCGGTGGGGATGCCCTTGGCCTCCATCTGGCGGACGGCCACGCCCTCATGGACGGTGGGCAGCAGGTCAAGGCCCTGACGCTCATAGGAGCGGTGGTCGATGCGGCAGGTCAGCCCCTTTTCCTCAAACTTGGCGTTCACCATAGCGGCCCACGCCTCCCGCCAATGTTCCAGTGTTTCCGGGCTTCCCCAGTCGGTAGTGGGAACAGCGTCAAAGAGGGGCTTGCCGTCCTCTCCCATAATGCGGTTCCCGTCCTCGTCCAGACGGTAGCGGCGGCGCTGCTTGCACCCCCATTTGCCGTCTGGCTCAATGGGCCGGATGGGGCAGAGAACATGAAAGTGCGGGTTAGGAATACCGCCGTCCTCCTTGTCCGGCTGGTGGATGGCAAAGTCGGCAATCATGCCCCGGCCCACAAGCTGCTCCGAAACAAATTGCCTTGCAAGAGCGATGTTTTCCTCCAATGAAAACTCGTTCTGCAAGGCAATGTCAAAGCTATATGCAAGCTGGGCTTTCTTGCCGCGCTCGGCCTTCTCCACGGCGTTCCAGAGGGTGGCGCGGTCTTGGTACTGGTTGGGGGCCTGGGGCGGCAGGAGAATGTCTGTGCAGACCACGCCGCCCTTGTGGGTGTAGTCGCTGACCTCGCCATAGTATTCGCTATACAATTTCTCCCCGGCTCGGTAGGCGGCGGACGTGACAACAGACTGTCCCGCGCTCCGTTTGACCTGGGTAACGTGGAGATGGAACAGGGCCAATTATCCGCTTTCCTGCTGGTCAGTGGCTTGGCTCACCAGGGCGGCAACTTCCGGCAGGGAAAAGACCTTTTCCATCAAAAGAAAAAAGGCCCTTTCGCTCATGCCGCGCACCTCCGGGGCGATACTCTCCACCGCTCCGCCACGGGTGATAAGTCGGTGGTTTCGCTTCTTCCTTTCGCCTTGGGTGTAGTAGCGGATGCGGTTCTCATACCGCTGGCCTCTGTGCTGGTACTGCTCCAACTTAGCGGTGGCCTCAGCATACTCTTTCTCTAATTCTTCGCGTGACTTGTCCATCGTGTTTGACCTCCTTCTTGGCAAAACAAAAGACCGTCTACCTGCTGTGTCGGGTAAACGGTCAAGGGTAACGGTATTCGGTTTTAGCCTCGCTGGAAAGGTGCAGACGCAGAGCGGATGTACCTTTCCAGCGAGGGCGCAGGGATAGCCGCAAAGCGGCGCAAGGGGCGCAGCCCCTTGTACGGAGCGGAGCGACGCAAACGGCCCGGACTTTCGGAAGTCCGGGCCGTAGCCTCGCAGAGCGCACGATACATGGTCGCAGACCATGTATAGAAGTGCGCCCTTTGTTCCAAAGGGATTTTATAAGTCCATCATTGATGGGAGAATTTTGTTGAACATATGGCGCACCTTATCAATCCGGGTGTTTGGGCGGCGTGGCTGAAAAACTGGTTCGCCGCTGGCGATTTGATACCCCTTCAATTCTGTTAAACAAACGCTTCTCCCGTTTGTATAAAAGGTGAGGTCATTGCGGTACTCTTGCACACAGCGGGCAGGGATTTCGCCAGTAAAAATCACCTCGCTGTTTTTAACCTGGGTCGTTTCAATACTCGCGCAATATTTTGGTGCGTCATGATAAGCTCTGGAGAGATATTCCTGCGGCGCATAGAGTGTAAAAGAAAGATATGGTTCCAATAGCTGCGTCCCCGCCTTTTTCAACACCTGCTCCAATACAATAGGTGCCAATGACCGAAAGTCTGCGGGAGTGCTGACCGGACTATAATAAAGCCCATACTCAAAACAGATTTTACAGTCCGTTACCTTCCATCCATACACGCCTTGTTCCAGACCGTAGCGGATACCATCCAATACAGCGTTTTGAAAACTCTGATTCAAGTATCCAACGGAAACTTTGCTCTCATACTGCACTCCGGTGCCAAGGGGGAGAGGGGTGACGGACAGCCCGATGGACGCCCAGAATGGATTGGGCGGCACTTCGATATGAATGGTGTGACTTACCGCTTTCAATGGCCTCTCCATATAGATGACGGTAGGTTCTTTTGCAGTTGTGTTGAGCTGATATTTTTCCACCAGAAGATCAGAGATAATTTCCAATTGTACCCGGCCCAAAAAGGAGAGAATGATCTCATGGGTCACAGCGTCTACTTCATAGCGCAGAAGCGGGTCGGTATCCGCAATTTCTGTCAAGGCGTTTAACAAGCGTTCCCTCTGTTCTGGTTTCTCTGGTGCAATTGTTGTCCGCAGCAAAGGGAGAGGATTGTCGCTCCACGTTTCACGGGGCAGCAGCAGTTTGTTTCCCAGCACATCATTCAGCCGCAAACTGTCGCAGGGTACAATGACGATCTCGCCCGCATGGGCAATCTCTGTTCGGACAATCTCACCCTTTGAGGGGATACGCATTTCCGTAATTTTCAGTTTTTCTTTCCCTGCCAAGGCTACGGAATCCCGCAAATGAAGCGTACCGCTATACAACCGCAGATAGGCAAGGCGTTGGCTCTGGTTTGCGTACTCAACTTTGAACACAGTTCCGCACAATTCAGAGCTGTTCTGCCCGGTGGGTGATTGGAATGTATCTGTGACCGCTTCAATGAGTTGTCGGATTCCCAAGTTTACCTTGGCACTGCCATGATAGACCGGAAACAGAGAGACGCTTTGGATTCTCCTGTTTTCCTCCCGCAGAAGTTCTTCTTTGTCCATTGGTTCTCCGGCAATATATTTCTCCAACAATTCATCACAGTCCGCAATCACGGTATCCCAATTCTCCAGCCCCATGTTTTCCATGATGGATATATCCGGGGAAAGCTGCACGTTCTGCTTAATAATCATATTTGCGGAGAGCTTATCTCGGATAGACTGATACACACCTGGCAGGTCAATCCCGTCCTGGTCGATTTTGTTAATAAAGATAACAGTTGGGATTTTCATTACTTGCAGAGCATGAAACAGAATACGGGTCTGCGCCTGAACGCCGTCTTTTGCAGAAACAACCAAAATCGCTCCGTCAAGAATGGCAAGGGAGCGATAGACCTCCGCTAAGAAATCCATATGCCCAGGAGTATCCACAATGTTGACCTTACAATCGTGCCACTGAAAGGAAGTGACCGCCGTTTGAATGGTGATTCCACGCTGCCGCTCTAAAAACATGGTGTCCGTTCTCGTTGTTCCCTGATCCACACTGCCGGGCGCCTCGATTGCTCCGCTGGTATATAACAGGCTCTCCGTCAAGGTCGTCTTACCTGCGTCTACATGAGCAAGAATGCCAATATTGATGATTTTCATATGATTGTCCTCCATACAAGGCCCAGAAGGGCGCAAAAATCCCCAGCGACAAATACTTTTACCGCTGGGGATGATAGGTAGGACACACATGAAAACTGCGGCCAAGGCTGGCCGTTGTCTATCACGATATGAAATGAAAAGGCAAAAGTATTCTTAAATTGGGTACAAAAACCAAGCCCTCTCCTTGAGGACGTTTGTCTTTGTTCCCATTATCAAATTTTATTTAAGAATACCTTGCCGCATATTGATAAACTCCTTTGCTTGGATTTTTATAGTATAGCATATCAAATTCCCAAAAGCAACCCTGTTAAGATAAATTTTTTCTGTCACTGCACCTCCATATCTCTCTCG